>NZ_JAHLPR010000025.1 GCF_018918005.1 Paenibacillus sp. MSJ-34
ATTGATACACCAAAAAGCTTTCGACCTATGATCTGCCCATATTAATTACCCCAAAAACGGATACAGTTTGCAACTCTATTTTCATTTATGGCGATGGTCGTCAGGCCATGGGGGATTTGTGTGAAGATTACAGTCCGTCATTTATCGAAAATATATGGCAGCGGCGAAAACAAAGTGACCGCCCTAAACGATGCCAGTTTCGACATCGCTTCGCGCGATTTTATTTCCGTCATGGGGCCGTCCGGCAGCGGCAAAAGCACGTTGCTTCACCTCATCAGCGGATTGGATAAGCCCACTGCCGGTACTGTCCTTTACGACGGTCTCGATATTCACCGCGGAAACGATAAGGAGTTGTCCGCTTTCCGCCGACAAAGAATCGGATTTATTTTCCAACAATTTCATCTCCTGCCGGTCCTGAGCGCAAAGGAAAATATAATCATGCCGTTGCTGCTTGATAAAAAAGATCCGGATGAGGTCTATGTATCGGAGGTCGCAGATTTGCTAGGGATCGGAGACCGATTAACTCATTTGCCCGGCGAACTGTCCGGCGGACAGCAGCAACGGGTCGCTATTGCCAGAGCTTTGATTGCCAAACCGGATATTATTTTTGCCGACGAGCCGACCGGCAATCTTGACAGCAGAAGCGGCAGCGAGGTCATGAGGATGCTCTGCGATATCAGGGAGCGGCTTGGAAAAACAATCGTTGTCATTACGCATGACAGCCGGATTGCAAACATGGCGGATCGCCGGTTTACGATCGCAGACGGCGCGCTTACGGAGGTTACGGCATCATGAGTATGAAATCCTATCAATCCTATGCATGGAAAGAAATGAAATCGCATAAAGTTACTTCGATCCTTATTCTGATTGCCGTCATCCTCTCTACCATGATGACAACGGCGATCGGCCAGTCCATCGGAATATTGGACGCTATGCGTCAGCAACAGGCGGCGTCGCTCAACGGCAACCGCTATGCAACATTCCACCAGCTCGCCGGAGAACAGATGGAAACGCTCATGAAGAACGATCGGATTGCATTTGCGGGCAGCTTCGTTACGGTTGGCGTTGCGGACTTGGGTACGAGCGGCATGTCCGTACAGCTTCGGGAATATTTCGGCGAAGGTTTATCCGTTTATCCGACAATTTCCCAACTTAAGGAGGGACGTTTGCCGCAAAAAGCGGGCGAAGCGGCTCTGCCTGAGGATGCGCTCCAATTTTTAGGCTTCAAAGGGGAAATTGGCGATACGATATCTCTCGACGCCAAGATTTCGTTGCTGCGGGATACGCAATTACCTTATGAATATACCGCGGATTTTACGTTGACCGGAATATTGAAGAGCAATTACCTCGGATACGCTTCCGGCACGGTAAGCGGTATCGTAGGGGCGGGGACGGCGTCGGAATTATTGCCCGAACGTTATATGCTATATTCCGCCGATTTCCGGACGAAAGGGAAAGCGAATTTTCAGCAAACCGTTTATCATTTAGCCGATCAACTGAACGTGCCCGAAGAACATATCCAATACAATTGGGTATATCTGAACGCTTTAGGGATTCCGTACGACAAAAAGGAGGCGGGCGCGGCAAAAGGTTCGGGCTTCTCCTATATGAAGGCAGCGGGCATCTTCGCCGGTTCCTTGACGCTGATGGCTGCCGGGCTTGTCATCTATAATATCTTGAAGATCGCGGTTGCCAAGCGTATGAAAGAATATGGGATTTTGCGGGCCATCGGAGCGGAAAGGGGCCAGCTATATCGACTGGTGGCTATGCAGCTTCTCTTGCTGTGCGCCATCGGCATCCCGCCGGGCGCGATTGTCGGCGTTCTTTCGGCCGAAGGCATAACGGCGGCAGCGACCGGTTTATTCTCGCCCGAAGCATTGTTGGCGGGCAGCCCGGAGGAACTGGCCGCCCTGGTTGCCGGGAATCGTACGGGAAGGCTTCTGCCATTGATCATAAGCGCCGTTGTCACCCTGTTGTCTTCGTTCATCGCCGCCATGCCTGCCGCCCGTTACGCGGCAAAAGTTTCCCCGATGATTTCGATATCCGGCCGGACCGCCGCATTCAAGCGCAAGAATCGAAAAAGCAGGCGCATCCGCCGCTTTGAAGCGTATTACGCGAAACTGAACTTGAAGCGCAACCCGGGCCGTACGGCGATCACGATATTGTCTATGGCGATGAGCTTTACCGTGTTCGTAGCGCTGCAAAGCTTTTCCAATCTGCTTGATACTTCAAACGAAGTACGGAAAATGCACTTGGGCGATTACTCTATTACAAATGATCTGGTAGGGTTTGCACCCTCTATCGCGGACGAGCTAAAAAAACAGCCGGAAGTCGTCTTTTTACATACGTTAAAATTTAGTCTGTATAAACAAGATAAAAACGGTATGCTCCCTATTCGTACAAGCGTTGCGTTATCCCCCGGCGAAACGTTCCAGATCGTCGGCGTTGACGCGAAGCGGCTTCCATCGCTCGCCCCATCCCTTACGGCAGAAGAGATGCAGAAGTTAAAGGACGGGAAAGCATGCTTGATCAAAAATCCGATTGCACTCTCTTATGAAGGCGCTCCGCTGGCTGCAACTTCGATTTCAGCCGGCGACACGATCTCTGTCGGGGGCATGGAACTTGATGTGATTGCAATTTCCGACCGTTCCGTAGGGCTGGACAATGCCGGATTTGTCAATGGGGTTCAAGTCATTGTGTTCGATACGGTTTACGATGCGCTCACCGGTCAAGACGCGTACTCCGAGGTGTACCCGGTGTTGGCGGATAAGGCGGATGCCCGCGCCTTCGAAGCGAAGATCGAAGAAATTGCCGGTACAACGCCCGGCAGTCGCTGGCTTTCTTACCGGGACGCGGACCGCCAGCTGGAAGAAAGCTATCGACAAATCCAAACGCTTGCGTGGGGTGTGATTTTGTTTATCGGTTTCATCGGCGTTTTGAATATCGTCAATACGGTTTATACCAATATTCATACCCGCATTGCCGAAATCGGCGTCCAACGGGCGATCGGAATGAGCGCTTCCGGCCTCTATCGAACTTTCATGTGGGAAGGCGCCTATTACGGTATGATCGCCTCGGCCATCGGCGCAGCGGCCGGATCTATTTGTACCGTTTTGATCGGCGCAGCGGCCGCGGAGTCGGTTTCGTTCACGGCTGTGCCTGTGATACCGATGTTGCAAGCAACTGTCATTTCGATCCTTGCCTGCCTGCTCGCGACATGTATTCCGTTGCGGCAAATTGCAAGCATGAATATTGCGGACTCCATTGAAAGGGCTGCATTATAAGCCGGATCGCCGGCTCCCAATTTACGGCTTTGCGACTTGAATGGAAGCCGTCATGCCGGCTTCCTGGTGGCCCGGCAAAGTACAGACGACTTGATAGTATCCCGCTTTCTCGAAACGAACGAGCGCGCTGTTTCGATCGCCGGGTGCGGCGTGAATGTGCACGTTCGTTCCGACGATTTCAAAATCATGCTCCGTTCGGCCCGCGTTCTCCAAAGTAATTGTAATGTTTTGGCCTGCATAGAGTCGGATGGAGGAAGGGGAAAAGGAATATTCCGTCGCACTCACAAGAAGTTCTTGGTCCGCTTGATCCGGCGATTCGGTTCGATTCGAGTCGTGCGCATGCCCCGAATGTTCGGCAGATTGGCCCGGCGGAGACGGACGGGCGTCTTCCGGATCGTCGTATAGCGAGCTCGCCTGAATGGATAGCAACGCAATAAGAATGACGGAAAACATGGAGACCGGTTTTGCCAGCACAAAAGATTTTTGTCCTCTCTTGTCGGAGTTCACTTCTCCGTGCAGCGTAACAAACAGTAGAAACAAGATGCCGCTGCATAGGACCGACATGATGTTGACCGTGGTTTCGGCGTAGGGCGCAGGCACCATCACCATGAGCATCGTTCCCATCATGCCGCCCATGATGCCCGATAACAATCCCTCGATCAATGCCAAGAAACCGACAGGGATGCCGGCAGCCGCCCCTGCGGCCCCGCCGATTATCATTCCGACCATGGTAGAATGGAAGAATTGTCCCGGAAGCCAGAGGGCGAGCAGAGCGCCCATCGCCAAACCGATCGTCATTCCTGCCGCCATCGCCGCCGTCATGCCAACCATGCCGTTTATATTTTTGCGAAAAAAGACGATGAATCCTATCGTCCAAACGGTAAGCGCACCGAATAAAGCACTAACCAGAATCAAACTCATATACCATACCCCCTTATCCTATATAACATACCAATATGGCTTGACCCAAAGATTTATGACAAAATCCAAAATGGATGGTAAAATGCCCCTTGAAATGGGTGGTGACTGCGTCATCGTTCTGTACTAGAGTAAACGATAGGTATACTGCGAACTTTGGAGGGATTGTCAGTGGATGTGCCGGTTATCGTATGGATTGCGTCGGTTATTATCATTGTACTCATTTCCTATATTACGTTCTGGGTCACGAATAAGGCCTATTCAAGAAAATGGGAAGACAGCGAATAGTGCGTTCATTAGACGGAGCTCTTCATTTCAATATGAAGAGCTTTTTGCATGGATTTGTTGTGAATAAAGTTTGTCAATTTTATTGCAATTCTTTGAAAATGGCTGGTTCATTCATGTCGATAGCGGTTGGTGACATTTATCGCAATTCCCCTTAAAGTAAGACGTGATCATTTTAAAAAATACAACATGGAGGGTCAACACGATGAAAAAATATAGTTTCCTGCTGGCTGGTCTAGTTCTTCTTTTACTCGTCTCCGCTTGCTCCGATTCCGGCACCGCCGAGCCGTCCGAACCGCTTCAAGTTGAAATCAGCACGGTACAGGACATTTTGCAACCGGGACGGGCCATTCTGATTGACGCAACCGTTACACAGGGGGCGGAGAAGGTGACAGACGCCCAGGAGGTCGAATTCGAAATTTGGAGGAAAGATCAGGAGAAACATCGGACCGTCACTGCGAAGCATTGGTTGGACGGCACTTATCGCATCAAAACGATGTTCCCCGAGGATGGCGTCTATTATGTCGTTGCTCACGTTACGTCCGGGGATATGCAGGCGATGCCGAAAAAAGAATTGGTCGTTGGCAATGTAACGGCGGGTTAACCGGCTCTCCTTGGATCATACGAAATAGAAAGGTGAATGAAGCGGCTCGTATGTTCGGATATACGCCTTCATTCACCTTTTTGCTATGTTAGGAACCTAGAACCGCGCGAATCGCTGCGGCAAATTTGGCAACGCCCGGGACGATCGTATCCGTATCGGGCCGAGCGTACGTAAATCGCACATAACCCGAGTCCGAACCGTATACGCTTCCGGGAACGAAAACGACTCCGTGTCGGATCGCTTCCTCCAGCAGTTTTGCATCGTTCACCTCGGGCAATATGTTGCACCATAGATGCAAGCCTCCCTCCGGAACGGAGAAACGGACCGAATCCGGCAGTTCTTTCCGAAGCGCTTCGACCAATAGATCCCGCTTAAAGATCAGCTGCGTTCGCAAACGTTCGAGATGAGGCCGGATATAGGAGGATTTCAGGAACTGCGCGGCAATCTGCTGAGGGACGACGCTAAGTCCGAAATCCATTTGCTGCCTGGCATCGGCCAGCCGTTTGACAACGGAATGCGGGGCGACCATCCAGCCTACGCGCAGCCCGGACGCCGCGATTTTGGAGAAAGAGCCGATATAGAGGACCGAGCCGATCGAATCCATCGATTTAAGCGGCTTCGGCGGCGTTCCGTCATAAGCCGTCAAACTGAAGGGATCGTCTTCAACAATCGGCAGCCCCAGTTCGCTCGCGACGTTAAGCAATTCCTTACGGCGTTCCGTATCGAGGACAGTGCCTGTCGGATTCTGATAATTCGGATTGATGAATACCATTTTGATCCGATGTTTTTTGTACAGAGAGCGGACATCTTCAGGGTTGATCCCTTTGGCATCGACCGGAAGCCGGAACAGTCGAAGGCCAGCCGATTGAAACATGGGCAACGAGTAGCAATAAGAAGGATCCTCAATCGCGACCGCGTCTCCCGGGGCCAGCAAACATTGCGTAATTAAATATAAGGATTGCTGGGAGCCGGACGTAACGAGAATCGACGAATCCGACGTTTCAATCCCCCGATATTGGCGTAGATAGGGGACAAGCGTTTCTCTAAGCGGGACGTATCCTTGTGGATTGTCATATCCCAGATATTCCGTGTAGTAATGTTCGCCGATGAGCGTATTGATTTCATGGACGGGCGAAATATCCGCGCCCAGTTCGCCGCTGGCAAAATCGATTAGCGTCTTGTTTTGTTGAAGAGCTTCCCGGATCCGACGCAGAAAAGGCAGATTAGGCAAAAAACTGCCGCCTTCCACATACCTGTGCCAGTTCGGCGTATGCTTCGGCGTAGCCCCCCACTTATATTTGTTTACGCGAGTTCCGCTGCCCGAACGGCTTTCGATAATCCCAAGCGAGCGCAACTCGGCGTAAGCGAGAATCACCGTGCTGCGATTCACTCCCAATTGTTCGGCTAATTTGCGCTCGGAGGGCAGCATACTGCCCGGCGGAAACTCCCCGTATGAAATTCGCCGTTCGATATCGTCGGCAATTTGTTGATACAAAGGTTGGTCGCTGGAACGGTCGGGTTTCCGTATGATCATCACCTTCTGCCTTGTGTTTAAATTGGGTTATCTGACTATGTGACTATGTGACTATGTTCATCATAACATTTGGCTTATGAACGAAGAGCCGCTTTTTATGGCAATGTATTGCAATTTGTTGAACATGGCGGGCAAAGTTGTTTGCCGCTAGGAACGTTCCAACGTAACGAATGATGCTTATTTACAATATTGACTATTTTTGAGTTGTTATAATGGCAATTGCGAAAAAACTAAGGTTTTGAGTCCTTGCGCAATCGCCGCCGGCATGCTATTCTCTCTTTAAGACCGATCGGTCTCTTGAAGGAGGAGCCATAACAATGCGAAAAGGAACGATCACCCGGGAACGCATCATTATACAAGCCGCTGAGTTATTCAATCAGCAAGGCTATGCCGGTTCTTCGGTTTCCGACATTATGCGTGTAACCGGACTGCGCAAGGGAGGCATTTATAATCATTTTGGCAGCAAGGATGAGCTTGCGCTTGAAGCGTTCGATTATGCCATCAACCGGATGCGCCGCAAATACGCGGAGGCGATCAAGGGAAAAACGTCCTCCATCGACCAGTTAATCGCGATTGTCTCGATCTATCGCAATATTGTCGAAGACCCTCCGTTGAAAGGCGGCTGTCCTTTGTTGAATACGGCCATCGAGAGCGACGATACGCATCCGGCCCTGCGCGATAAAGCCCGCGAAGCGATGGAACAATTTTTGAAATTTATTCGTATCGTGATCAACAGAGGAAAGCGCAAGGGGGAAATCCTTTCTTCCGTCGACGAAGCATCGGTATCCGTCTATATCGTTGCGGCGATGGAAGGAGGCGTGATGATCAGCCAGTTATATCGCGATAGCGGCTATATGCGGCATACGCTGGAACATTTAACGCATTATTTTGAGAGCTTTCGTGCATGACCCTTCTTTTTTTTAGGCAAAAAACAGACCGATCGGTCTTAAACTAAGAAGAAAACTCGTGGGAAGGTGGAATAGCGATGGTTGTTATGATAAGTATTTTTCTGTTGGCGATTGCGATTGCAGGGATAGCGGCGGGAATATGGTGGATGGTTGTGAAAAGCCAGACGCCGAAGCGGGTGCCGACGAACAAGACCCCGGATGTGCCCTATCGGGATGTTGTCATTCCGAATGGAGATGCCAAGCTGAAAGGATGGTTTATACCGGCCCCAACAGGCAAGCGACCAAGCCCTTTGATCATTATCGTGCATGGCTGGGGATCGGGGAAAACGCGAGTGCTGCGCTACATGAATCCGCTGCATCGTGCCGGCTACGCGATTCTGATGTTCGATGCGAGAAGTCATGGCGAAAGCGATAGCGTAAAAGCGCCAACCGTAAAAACATTCCGTGACGATCTTCTCGCTGCCGTGGAGTATGCCCGTCAGAGAGAAGAGATCGACCCGCGGCGGATCGGAGTGCTTGCCCACTCGCTCGGCGCTTTCGGCGGCATTATCGCCAATACGAAGCCGCTCGGCATCCGGGCGATCGTTACCGATTCGATGCCGACAAGGTTCCGCACGATTATGGAAGCGTCGTTAAGCCATTACAAGCTGCCGTACTTCCCCTTGGGGCCGATTCTGTCCAAGCTGATGTTCATGAGGGCGGGACTATCCAAACAGGAACTGCGGCAGTTCGATGTCCTTGAGGCGATGGACCGTCAGCAAGCGCCCGTATTGATGGTGCATTCCAAATATGATCACTATGTGCCGCCAACGGAGCTCGCTTATTTGCTCGATCATCATAAAGCGGATGGAACGATGAAGTCGTATCTATATGTCGAAAGCCAAGGCCACCGCAGTTCCGAAACGGACCCGCAATTTTGGCCCAAAGTGCTTGAATTTTTTCAAAAGCATGTCACCGGGAACTGAGTTATAATTAGACAACATATACATAGAAAACGATCCCTCTGCTCATCTTCACGCTCGGTTCGGGCTATGCGCCTGACTACGGCTTGATTATGACGGCGCTCGTGATCGCGACCTTGCCGACGGCGCTCGTATTTTTTCTGATGCAGAAACATTTTGTGGCGGGAATGATGGGATCCGTGAAATAGAACGGGAAACATCCCGGTCCGGTTCGACGGATCGGGATGTTGTTTTGTCCGGGGCAAGCGCGTCGTTGGCAGAAGCCGCTGTCGGCCTTTACGGGGATTTCGTGTCACTATGTCTTGTTTTGCCCGCTTTGACGTACTTCAACTGTGCCACGATAATGACGCTGATAATGACGAGCAGAAACCACGAACTGATTTTGCCGAAGCCGACGGGCTGCCATATAACATGTTGATCGGGATATTTCCAGGCGCCGAAAAATGTCGCGATGTTCTCCGCCAGCCAGATGAAAAAGCCGACGAGCAGAAAGGCAACCGTTAACGGCATCCGGTACGTCGTGGCGCGAACCGTGTACCAAATCCGGGTTTTCCAAAAAACGATCGCTACGAGTGCCATGAGGTACCAGCGGAAATCAGGAATAAAGTGATGGGTGAAAAAATTGGCGTAGATCGCCGCCCCGAGCAAGCAGGCAGGAACCATGCCCGGCCAGCCGGTCATATCCATCTTCAGCCTCCGCCATACTTGGCACATATAGCTCGCTACGCTTGCGTACATAAAACCGCTATAGAGCGGGACGCCGAGCCATTTTGTGTACCCCGGTTCGGGATACGACCATGAGCCCATATGTACTTTATACAGTTCCAGCATGAGGCCGATAATATGGAACACGCAAATGACCTTGATTTCGTCAAGCGTCTCCAGGCGGCTGCGATACATGAAGTATTGTACGGCAATCAGGAGAAGCAGAATGAAATCGTACCTGTGGATGAACGGGACGGCAAGCCATTTGGAGACGGCCAGCGTGCCGAAGATCGCCACCGGAAAGATGCAGCTCATCGCCTGTTGATAACCGAAATGAAGCAATTGCAGAAATGCGCGGCCATAAAGGTTCTGGCGCCGTATCGTTACTCCCGTCCCATTCGATTGTTTCGTTTGCATGCGCGCCTCCTTTGAATCTCTCTATCATTGGAATTGATCAGGTTTCTTTGGAATATTCCAATAGATCCCCCGGTTGACAATCCAGCACTTCGCATATTTTTTCCAAAGTCGAGAAACGAACCGCCTTCGCTTTCCCATTTTTCAAAATGGAAAGGTTCGCCATCGTGATTCCCACTTTCTCGGAAAGCTCCGTTACGCTCATTTTTCTTTTTGCCAGCATGACATCGATATTGATTATGATCGCCATATGAACACCTCAAACCGTCAAGTCAATTTCCGTTTTCATTTCAAGCGCATGGGCTAACAGTTCCTGGAGAACAGCCGCAAACACGGCTACGGCCGAAGCGGCGAAAATAATGACAGCTCCGATGACGGCAAGGACAGATTGGAACCCGGTCAGGAAGCCGATGAACGCTACACCTGCTGCATAGACGATGACGATCGAAATGGCGCAATACTTGATGGATTTCAACGATTCGATCGCCAGTTCGGAAAAAGCGTTTTTCCGTTCGATAAGATGCAATAGTTTGAATGCCTGGTACAGCACGAAATAAAACGGTATCGCGGTAATATACACGACGATAAGCACGGGATATCTCATATAAGCGAAATCGGGATTGTTGTCTGCGGTATGTCGAGCCAAATCCGGCAGCCAAACGATGCACAGAATAAGAGCCAACACGCCCATCATGACAATCACTAGTTTCAGGAACGTTGTTTTTCCTTGCAACATGGAGCACCTCGCAATCGTTATTGGCAATAGCATATCATGCGATTTATCGTTTTACAATAAATTTTTAGTTTTTTACAGCAAAAATTTATTATAAATCGGAGATGGGACGTTCCGGATTTCCCGCTGCCACTTAACACAAGCGGCATTATGGAAATCGTATTTTTGTATGAAAAATCGCCCATTATGCTCGTACAGACGATTGAAAATTGAAGATTGTATGAAAAATCATATACATTTAATATTGACATCAAAACCCAAAAGATATAAACTGCTAAATGATAGTCAATGTCAAAAAATGAAAGGGTGATTGGAGCTGAATTCGCAATATCAACAAAGATGGTGGGTACTGGCTTCGCTTGCGTTCGGAATTCTTGCGGTCGGACTGGACATGACGATTTTAAATTTGGCTTTGCCGATAATGGCCCAAGATATGCATGCAACAAATGCCGAGCTTCAATGGTTTGTCGATGCTTATAATCTTGTTTTTGCCGCGTTGCTGCTGCCGATGGGGATGCTGGGGGATAGAATCGGGCGCAAGCGGATGCTTCTTGCCGGATTGCTCGTTTTTGGCGCAGCCTCTCTTGCGTGTGCGTATGCCGCATCGCCATGGGAACTCATAACAGCACGTGTCTTTCTTGGCTTGGGCGCTTCCTTGATCGTGCCTTTGTCCATGGCTGTGATTCCGGTGATGTTCGCAGAAAAGGAAAGGCCGAAAGCCATTGCCGTTTGGATGATGGCCAATGCGGTCGGAATACCGCTTGGTCCTATTCTTGGCGGTTGGCTCCTGAACAACTATTGGTGGGGCTCGGTCTTTATCATCAATCTTCCGCTGGTTATTGTAGCGATCACGGCAGTATTTTTCCTTTTGCCTGAAACTCGAAGCGAAGAACGCCGCCCTGTGGATTTGCCGGGGGTGTTGATTTCAAGCTCAGGGTTGATCGGTTTAACGTATGGGGTTATTGAAGCGGGTGAAAGAGGCTGGGACGACGTAATTGCATTAGCATCCGTTCTTGCAGGCATGCTTCTCCTATTGTGGTTTATTGTCTATCAGGCTCGAACCCCTCATCCGCTGGTTGATCCTTCGTTATTCCGATCTCGAAGTTTTGCGGGCGGAACATGGATAGGTTCTATCATCTCTTTTGCTCTATTCGGCGTCTTGTTCGCTTTGCCTCAATATCTTCAGGCCGTATTGGAAATGGACGCGCTAAGCGCCGGTTTGAGACTATTGCCGCTCGTAATAGGCCTATTGATTGGAACGCCGATATCCGATGCTCTGCAGTCGCGCTTCGGAACCAGGACGGCGATTGTTATCGGATCCGTACTGCTTGGAATCGGATTGGCGATGGGCAGCGCCACAGATCTATCGACCGGACACGGATTTACTTCCATTTGGATTTCTGCAGTGGGACTTGGCATTGGATTAGCTCTTCCGGCTGCGATGGATGAAGCCGTCTCGGCGCTTACACCCGAGAGAAGCGGCGTGGGATCGGCACTTCTTATGGCCATGAGACAGGTTGGAGGAACGTTAGGGGTTGCAATTCTAGGGGCTGTTTTGAGCGCTGGTTATCGCAATCATCTCAACCCGGATGAATGGCCTGCGGAAGCGGCTGAAATGGCGCAGCGAAATCTGTCTTCCGGTCTGGCGGCTGCGCGTCAAATCGGTTCGGATTCACTCGTTCATTCGGCGAAAACCTCTTTTGTCGGCGGCATGGCCTATATGTTATGGGTATGTGCGGGAGCTGCGGTGGTTGGAATTGTTTTTGCCTTCTGTGTCTTAAGAGCGCGCCCAGTGAAGAGTAAAAACGCCACGACGAGTCTTGAAGCTAAGGAATAATTTCGATGTGTCTTATCAATTGCGGAAAGGAAGTGCTCGCGTTGGAGCGCCAAAAGACGTTAGCCATTCATATGAACAATGTAAATAAATATTACGGTTTGAAACGCGGAGTGGCTGATATAAATCTAGCCGTAAAAAAAGGCGAGATCGTTGGATTTATTGGGCCAAACGGCGCAGGAAAGTCGACTACGATCCGTTTGCTCATGCAGATGATCAGCCCTACGTCCGGGGATATCTCGGTTCTTGGAGAACGAATACAGAAGGATCATCCAATGATACGCAGCCGAATCGGCTATCTGCCTTCCGAGATTAGACTTTACCAGGATTTAACCGGAAAACAGATGCTGGAGCTTGCAGCAGGCATTTATGGGGTTGATTTGAAAAAAACAAGGATTCCCGAGTATGCGCAGAAACTGCAATGGGAGATGAAACCCCGGATCCGAACCTACTCATTAGGAAATCGCAAGAAACTAGGCATACTGCTGGCACTTCTGCATGAGCCCGAATTGCTTATCCTGGATGAACCCACCTCCGGGCTTGATCCCCTCGCTCAGCAGAGCTTCTTTGAAATTATTCGTGAATTAAATGAGTCGAACGGTACAACGGTATTCTTGTCTACTCACATATTAACCGAGGTGGATAAGGTCTGCCACAGGGTCGCGTTTATACGAGACGGGAAGATCATTCAAGATGCTTCTGTTTCCGATCTAACCAGAGGAGGGGCTCATCTATACGAGGTGATCTTTAAAGAATCGGGTGATCTAAGGCGAACGTACGGACTGCTAAATATCGATCCCAATTCGAAATATATCGATGGGGTTTGCAGCGGAAGGGTAGAGGATCATCGCCTAAATGAATTGATTTCTATTCTTGCCGATAAGCCCATGAAAGATTTGAACCTTCGAAAAATGTCTCTTGAGGAGAGATTTATGGAAAAGTATAGCCGGAACAAAGAGAAGAAAGATGAGGGACCCAATGATGAGCAAGTTGTTTGAGTTGGAGTGGCGTCAAAATCAACGGAGTTTTTGGATCGCTCTTTGCGTGATTGCGGCAATTCAAGCCATCCCGGCCGCCGCTTCCAAGGCTTATCTAGATAGCCAAATCTCCGGCGGAACAGATCATGCGGATTCCATCGCACTTTCCACTTTTGAAGGATGGATGGCCGGCCAGCCGTTTATGTTTTTCGTGCTTCTTCTAGGGTGCTTCGCCATCAACTGGTCGATAGGATCCATTGTCAAGGAGCGGGATCGTCAAACGGCCGAATTTCTGTTCGCAACCCCCCGCAGCAGAACGGCTATCTATCTGGCAAAATGTGCGGCGCATGTTGCGAAAGTCGGGATGATCGCCGGTGCATCCACTGGTATTGTGCTGCTGATTGGCAAAGGTTTAGGCGTGATGAATGACGTTGTCGCCGTAAGCAGCGTCATGGCGGCCGGTCTGTTAATCATTCTCGGATTTATGGGAATCGGTTATGCGCTAACGTCTTGGCTTACGTCCGAACGCGGTGCGTTATCGCTTGGAATCGGAATTGTGTTTCTCATGTTCTTGCTCTACATGCTTTCTGATTTGGCAGCATTAGAATGGCTGGGGGCCGTGTCGCTCTTTAACCTGTTTGATGTGTACGCAATAAGCCAGGGTGGCGGGCTTGCATGGGGTTCTGTGATTGGAGCGCTCGCCGTCTTTTTGATCGGCGGATGTGTGGGCTGGAGGAGGTTAGTTCATAGCGATTTGTAAAACAATCGGCGATCGGTGAAAGTTGATAGTTTATGAACTTGAGTGTAAGTTGACATTGACTCTAATGTAAGTGACAATATGCTTGAAGTTACAGTTTTCGAAGTTTGATTCGAACTTGGTTAGGAGTGCAAAGGGATGTCTGAAGGTGCGAAACAAAAAGTCGGATTGCGTGAGCGAAAAAAAGCGAAAACGATGGCCAATGTTCAGATGCATGCATTAAGGCTTTTTCGAGAAAATGGTTATCATGCGACAACGGTTGAACAAATTGCCGAAGCTGCGGAAATCTCCCCGAGTACGTTTTTTCGTTATTTTGGAACAAAAGAGGATGTCGTATTAACCGATAATTACGATCCTGTTCTCGTCGCTGCATTGGAAAACCAACCGTCAGAGTTGAGTCCCTTGCAAGCCGTTCGGAATGCAATGATTTCGGGAATTGCCGAAATGACTGACGATGAGTGGGAAACAGTACGTCAGCGAAATGAACTGATCTTGACGGTCCCGGAGCTGCGCGCGGCAGCGATGAATAACTTAACTCAGATGATGCAGCTGTTAACTCAGATTGTCGCCAAACGAACAGGCAGAAATTCCGACGATCCGGCCGTACGAACCTTTGCCGGCGTGGTCGTTGGGGTAAATATATCGTTAATGGATTATAATGCTAAGGCTACAAAATCAGAGTTTGCCAAATTGTTGGATGAAGCTTTAGACGTAGTGGAGAAAGGTCTGCGGATATAATGAAAATCTTGCCGGAATGTTCCGTAGCTCGATCGACAAACAATATGAATATTGGTTGAAAAATCATAAAACTCATGTCCAAGGCATGGGTTTTTCTTTTGGCAATGGGTATGATAACCTCAAAATATAACTTGGAAATATCCAGAAAACAAGGAGGTGTTGCCCTATGTCAACGAACAATAACCCCAATCGATTAGCCAAGGAAAAGTCGCCGTATTTGCTGCAGCATGCTTACAATCCGGTTGATTGGTTCCCTTGGTCGGATGAGGCTTTTGAGAAAGCGAATCGTGATCATAAGCCGATCTTGTTATCTATCGGTTATTCAACTTGCCATTGGTGCCACGTTATGGAACGGGAAAGCTTCGAGGACGAAGAAGTCGCTTCCTTATTGAACAACCATTATATCTCGATCAAGGTCGACCGGGAGGAGCGGCCGGATATCGACCATTTGTATATGAGCGTTTGCCAGTCGATGACGGGACATGGGGGATGGCCGCTTACTATTTTCATGACGCCGGATAAGAAGCCTTTTTTTGCCGGGACGTATTTTCCGAAGCATAATCGATTCGGCCGCACGGGACTCGTCGAGCTTCTGGTGAAAATTCGCGGCATTTGGGAAAAGGAGCCGGAACAAATCAAGGAGGTAAGCGCGCAAATTACGGAGCAGGTCAAGGCGCATGAAACGGCGCATTTGCATGGCGAATGGGACGAACGCGTGCTGCATCGCGCCTTCGAACAATTTCAAGCCGAATTTGACGTAATGTTCGGCGGATTCGGCTCGGCGCCGAAATTTCCGACGCCGCATAACTTATCGTTTCTGCTCGCTTACGGACGGACATACGATCGGAAGGAAGCGATCGCGATGGCCGAACGGACGTTGGAAGGGATGGCGCGCGGGGGCATTCGCGACCATGTCGGGCACGGCTTCGCCCGTTATTCGACCGACGAACGGTGGCTCGTGCCGCATTTCGAGAAAATGCTGTACGATAATGCGCTGCTTGCGATGGCGTATTTGGACGCCTATCAATGGACAGGAAACAAGCGGTATGCCGATTTAGCCGAGTCGATCTTCGCTTATGTGCTGCGCGACATGACTTCCCTCGAAGGGGCGTTCTATTCGGCGGAGGATGCCGACTCCGAAGGGGTGGAGGGCAAGTTCTACGTATGGACGCCGCAACAGGTGAAGGAAGCGCTTGGAGCGGAGCGGGGCAGCCGGTACTGCGAGCTGTATGACATTACGGAAGAAGGAAATTTCGAAGGGAACAGCATACCGAATTTGCTGCAGCGGACAGTAGAGCAATATGCGCGGGAACGCGGTTTGGATCCGGAGACGCTCGAAGCGGAGATGGAAGCGTCGAGAGCGGCCTTGTTCGAATGGCGCGAACGGCGCATCCATCCGCATAAGGACGATAAAATATTAACCGCCTGGAACGGATTGACGATCGCGGCGCTTGCCAAAGGAGCCAAGGCGTTGCAATCATCCGAATATGCGGATGCGGCCGCGCGCGCCGTACGTTTCATCGAAACGCATTTGCGCAGAACGGAAGACGGGCGGCTGCTGGCGCGCTATCGCGACGGAGAAGCGGCGCTTCTCGGCTATATCGACGATTACGCCTTCTACATATGGGGCTTGACCGAATTGTACGAAGCGTCGGGCGATGCCTCGTATCTTCACAAGGCGCTTGCGCTGCTGCGGCAAATGATCGATTTGTTCTGGGACGGGGAACGCGGCGGCTTCTATTTCTATGGCCGGGACGGCGAACGGCTTCTGACCCGGATGAAGGAAATATACGACGGCGCGCTTCCTTCCGGCAATTCGGTGGCGGCGATGCTGCTGTCCAAATATGCTGCCATAACGCAAGAGGCTGAGCTTTCGCAGCTTGCGGAACAACAATTGAAAGCTTTTGCCGGAGCGGCGATGCGCTACCCTGCCGGATATTCGATGCTGATGCAAGCGATGCTTGGTGCGTTCCGCGGATCGCGGGAAATCGTCATTGCCGGCGCCGGCGACGATTCGGAGGTGCAACGGATGCTAGCTGCGGTTCGGCAAACGTATTTGCCGAATTCGATCCTCCTGTTCGTTCCGGACGGGGAAGAGGGGGAACGGCTTCGAAGCTTGCTGCCTGCGCTGCAAGACAAAACCGCGATCAACGGCAAGCCGACCGCATACGTATGCGAAAATTTCGCCTGTCAACAACCGGTGCATGACGCGGATGAATTGAAACGGCTTTTGTCTCGAGGATGATGTAAGTTCTTCGCGATTGAAATGGGAGGGATTAGATTGAACATTCAGGAAGAACTCAAACCAACCGCTCATGAGTTGATGGAGCTCCATATTGAAGCGCTGTTCACCCATGACCGGAATATGCGGCTCCGGACGGTTAACGAGCCTTGGCCCGGGGATAAGGATCCTGCTCCCCGATTTATATTAGGGCGAACGATAGAGGGGACGGCCGTCTGCCGGTTTCGGCACGATGTTCCGGATGCAATCGCCGGGCAATTGGAAGAGTTATGCGCCGATGAACCGAAAATGTCGGATATTCATATGAAACCGAAACATTTCGAGTCGTATATGGCACTTCTGCAAGGGAGGGAGCATACGGCGGGACCTTGTTATCTCGTGCCTGCCGTCACCTCTCCGTCAACGGATGCGGTCGCCATTACCCGCGATAATATTGCCGAGCTCCTGCACGACGATTTCGAATGGCTGGTCTCGGAGATTGATTTTGTGCAGCCTTGCATCGCAATGGTGCGCGATAACAAGGCGGTTTCGATCTGCCGCAGCGTCCGCATCACACCGAGGGCGCATGAAGCGGGGCTCGAGACATTGACTTCTTATCGCGGAAGAGGCTGCGCCGCCGAGGCCGCGGCCGGATGGGCAGCGGCTGTAAGGCGACTCGGGCGCCTTCCTCTGTACAGCACTTCCTTGGAAAATCTCTCTTCCCAAAGCGTCGCGAGGAAGTTGGGATTGTTTTTATACGGAGTAAATTTGATTATCAAATGAGTCAATTTCATAATAGCTTGCACGGCTGACAGCCCGTCGAGCGAGCTAACGAAACGCTAACACGCTAATGCCTGCTAAATCACCTTGTTGCCGATGCAACGAAACTGAAACACGCTAATGAGGGGAAAAAGGCGGTAAAACAGCCGATTTCCGGGGAATAACGATACCTGCTTTCGTTAGGATTGGAACGTCTTCATTTTGAGCCCAATAAGGATTGTTAGTTTCGTTAGCGCCAAACAAGAAGCGTAGGTCCGCGGGGGATCGCCTTCGAAATACTTGAATATCTGCAATAGCTCATGCGCGACCAGGAGGTGAATCGTTATTGGGGCTATGCCCGTCAAGGATCGTATGAAGAAATCGTAAGCGTATTTCAAGAATATGTAACCGGAGATGAACCGACCGACCCTTATTTGATTCTCTATGGCGACTTCCAATCGGATATATACAAACGTTGAAGGGAGTGAAGTGATTATCCAGACGATGGACAATATGTCGATCTTACGAATGCGGCGGTTGCGTCATCAATCCGGAGACGAGCAATAAGGCGGCCATTCGCGTCTATGAAAACGCATTATACGGGAAAGCGAATATGCTTCAGTTGCGTTTTCAAACGTTCGAGTCTTCTTCCCAACTTTCCTTTGCGATCGGGCCGCAAGCCGACGTTCGCCATCGAGGCAATCGTTTCCGCAACCTGCTCAATCGACATCCGATCCGTATCCAGATGATGCTTGAAAACATCGTCAGACAAACCTTGCACGCATCGATCAATCTGCCGCATCGGCCATGAACTGCTTCGTTCGCCTCGTTTGCGCAGTCTTTGCCGCAGCACTTCCTTTGAAGCGCATAATGCAAAATGATGGACGACGACGCCGTCATTCCTTAACCTCCCGACGATTTCATCAAAATATTGGGGGTTAACGATTGTCATAGGCACAATGATGGTCCCTCCATATTCGCTGTATATATGTTTCAACATCGAGACATTAAATTCGCGCCACATCGCATAATCTTGAAAATCGTCCCTGGACATTTCTCTGGGGATGTTTTTTCGGATATAATAGCCTGCATTTTCCGGATCGAATACGAATGAATCGGACAATCTTCGATGTAGCTCAAAAGCGGTCTGCGTTTTCCCGGCCCCGAACGCGCCGTTTAACCATATAATCATCGTCTTGCCTCCCATCATTTCATTTTTTTTCATTATTGCCTAAATATCGTTCCGCGGCAATATCGATCGATCGCTTCATCTATGTTACAATTTTATGGAAATGATCATAGGAGGCGTTGTTATGGTTAGCGATACGATTACGATACGGGTACAACAAGCGAGGGAGAACCGCATCATCGCCCGATAAACTGCGTGATTCCCCTCAATATGAGAAAGGGGTATCCCATTGAACGAAGAATTGGCAACAGATGAAGCGAAAGACAATGAACGCAATGAGCGCGAGGAGGAAAGGGTATTGTCCGCCGCCAAATCCGTCAGCCATAAGTACAATATGGTGCTGCGGCCGGCGGGAGCATGGTCCCGGAGCGTACATGCAGTGCTCAAACATTTAGAGTCGTGCGGTTTCGCGGCGGCGCCGCGTGTGATCGGCTCCGGCTTTGATCTTGAAGGCCGCGAGACGCTCGGTTATATTGAGGGCGAATTTGTGCATCCCGGCCCTTGGAGCGACGAAGGACTGGCCGCAGTCGGCCGGATGCTTCGCCGGCTTCACGACGCGGCGGCTTCCTTCGAAGCGCCTGTCGATGCCGAGTGGCAACCATGGTTTTTGCGCGAATTGGGCGGAACGCAACGAATTATCGGTCACGGCGATGTGGCGCCTTGGAATACGGTGACGCGCGGCGGGATGCCGGTTGCGTTCATCGATTGGGAGTATGCCGGCCCGATCGATCCGATGGTCGAACTGGCGCGAGCATGCTGGCTTTTTCCGCAGCTTCATGACGACGATGTAGCCGAAATGGCTGGTTTGCCGCCATTGGACGTCCGGGCGCGGCAGCTCCGTCTCTTTGCCGACGCTTACGGCGTTGCCGCCGATCAGCGGCGGACTTTGGCGGATCGAATGATCGAAGTCGCGATTTGCGAGACCGCCGAGGAAGCGATCGAGCGACATATTACCCCGGACAGCGAAGGGCCGCTGTGGGGTTTGGCGTGGAGAGCCCGCGCGGCAGCCTGGATGTTGAAGAACCGGGCCGTCTTGGAACGAGCGCTGTACTAACTGAAGTGAGAAGGAGATTAGCATGATTTCTGTATCCGAAATTATCGAAGAGACAACGAAAGCGTTGCAAGACGCGCCCGGCATTGTAGGCATTGTCCTGGGCGGTTCAAGGGCAAGAGGAACGCATCATCCAACATCCGATATAGATATCGGCATTTATTACGATGAATCGGCAGGTTTTGACGTAAGGCATATCGGACCCATCGCCGCGAAATTGGACGACGAGCATCGAGAGAATTTGGTTTCGGAGTTGGGCGGATGGGGACCGTGGGTCAATGGCGGAGGATGGCTCGTTGTGCAAGGATTTCATGTCGATCTTATTTTTCGCGATGTAACAAGAGTTGCGAAGGTGATCGACGAATGCTTATCCGGTTCCGTCACGGCGAATTACCATGCGGGGCATCCTCACGCATACTTGAACGTCATGTATATGGGCGAAATATCGATTTGCAACATTTTATCGGATCCGACCGGTCGAATTGCCAAGCTGCAGGCGAAGACGGCGCCGTACCCGAAAGCGGTGCAGGATGCGATCATTCGCTATTTTATGTTTGAAGCTTCTTTCTCGCTGATGTTCGCGGATAAGAATGTCGATAAAGACGATATTTCTTATGTTTCCGGCTGTTGTTATCGAACGATTTCCTGCTTGAATCAAGTTTTGTTCGCCATCAACAACGAATATTGCATTAATGAGAAAAAAGCGGTAGCGACGGCGGATCGATTCGCAATGAAGCCCCATGGTTACAAGAAAAGAATAGATCGGATCGTCACGCTGTTGTCTTCGAACACCGGCAGCGCCAGGGAAGGCGTCGACATGCTCAAAGACCTTGTTGCCGAAACGGAAAAGCTGCTTCCGATTCAAACTAACTGAACATCGAAGGTGTGTAAAATGAATATGGCGGTAGACAACCAATATGCGAAATCGATTCAACGCATATACCCCGAGCTGTTCATACATTCTGTCGAGCGCTTCGGTTCCGGGCAAAATAACGATACGGTGCTCGTTAACTCGGAGCTCGTATTTCGTTTTCCAAAGTATGAGGAAGGGATCGAGCAGTTAGAGCGCGAGGCTGTTTTTTTGCATCGTATCGTCGACCGCGTTCCGATGGAAGTTCCCCGTCCGATATACCGCAGCTTTTACCCGAACGGCATAGGGGACGCGTTTATCGGGTACAAGAAAATTGCCGGAGAACCGCTCGAGACGGAAATGCTTCATACGATTCGAGACGAATGCGAACTGCGTCGATTAGCCGGTCAATTAGGCTTATTCCTGAAACAATTGCATACGATGGAGCCGGACGATATCGGCTTGTACGGGACGGCTGACGGCGTTTATGCGGAATGGTCGAATATGTACGAACGCATTCAAACGAAGCTCTATCCCTATATGAAACAGGAAGCCCGGCATTGGACAGATTTCCATTTCACGGGCTTTCTGAAGGACAAAGGAAACTTCGAGATCGCCCAGGTGCCTATTCATGGCGATTTCGGCACTTCGAACATATTATATGATTCGCACAGAAGGCATATTAGCGGCATCATTGATTTCGGTTCGGCCGGCATCGGCGATCCGGCTGTCGATTACGCCGGTCTGCTAGCTTCTTATGGGGAACGCTTCTTCCGTTTCGTCGCGGATGAATATCCGGAAGCGACGGACATGATGGACCGAATCGTCTTTTATCATGGTACGTTTGCTCTGCAGGAGGCCTTATTTGGCATCGAGAATAACGATCCCGCAGCGTTCCGGAACGGTATGGAACGTTTTCGCTAGCGGACTGAACGGTAGATAAGAAAGAGGGGCATTGAAATGCAAGAGATTAAGATTGTCAATTATAACGAGAATTGGAGCGAAGCTTTTGAAACGGAGAAAAACAACATATTCGCTCTTTTCGAGGGCGAAGCGGCGGCCGTCGAGCATGTGGGAAGCACGTCCATTCCCGGCCAAGCGGCCAAGCCGATTATCGATATTTTCGTCGGCGTAAACTCATTGCAACCGTTGGCATTTTACGAATCGAAGTTTGATTCCGATTGCTACCGTTATGTCCCTACGGGCATGAACGGAAGATATTTATTTGCCAAATATACCGATGGAACATGGACGCACAATATTCACATCCTCCCGTTCGACGATGGATTTTATGCGCGGAATGAGTTTCTTTTGCGGGATTATTTGCGAGAGCATCCCGATTTGGTGCGGGAATATGGAGAAATGAAAAGGCGTTCCGCCCAATACGATGGAATGACGATGGAACAATATACCCGCTCGAAAACGGAGTTTATCCAAGCGGTCGTCGATGCGGCAAGAACGGAAAAGGGATTGCCGCTGCAAAATGTTTGGGAAGATTGATGAATCTGTATCGTGCGGATGAAGGAGTTTGCGAAAGATGGACATTATTGAACATAATAAAGGGAATTGGAATGATAAGGTAGCGAAACAAAATCAATGGACCGTTCCTGTCGGCCGCGAGGAAATCAAGCGAGCGCGGGAAGGGGAATGGACGATCGTCGTTACGACGGAAAAACCGGTTCCGCACGAGTGGTTTCCGGAACTAAAGGGCAAGCGGGTATTATGCCTTGCCTCCGGCGGAGGGCAGCAAGGCCCGATCTTGGCTGCGGCGGGAGCGGAGGTAACCGTACTCGATTTCTCGGAAGAGCAATTGAAGCAGGATGCATTCGTGGCCGAACGCGACGGCTTAACCATTCATACGGTTCTAGGTTCGATGACGGATTTAGGCATGTTCGATGACGCGACGTTCGATCTCATTGTGCATCCGGTATCCAATGTGTTTATTCCGGATATTCAACCGGTATGGGAAGAAGCCTATCGCGTATTAAAGCCGGGCGGAACGTTGATCAGCGGGTTTATGAACCCGGTCTTCTATTTATTCGACTGGAAATTGCAGGAACAAGGCATTCTTCAAGTGAACCATAAGCTTCCGTATTCCGATTTGGATTATGCCTCCGAACAAGAAATCGCTGAGAGCGGGGACGCTCTGGAATTCGGGCATACCTTGGAACAACAAATCCAAGGGCAGATCCGCGCCGGGTTTATGATTGCCGGATTTTACGAGGATACGTTCGGCGGAACCCGGTTATTGGATCGCTATTGCAGCAGTTTCATCGCGACGAGAGCGATCAAGCCGTAACGCTGTCCGCAATGCGAACAAACGACCTCCGTCATTTGGACGGGGGTCGTTTCCGTTTCGTTCGCAAGTGGCGGATAGACGGGAAAAGTCGTGCCTGCGCCAAGCGGACTCGCGACGTTGAAGCGCAAGCACCTAGCGTTTCGGTGGCACCGCCGTCCGAATGAGGCTCTAACGGAAGTCAGCGACCTTATTTTGCCGATAGAGCCTCTTTTTGAAATGTAACGGATCTGAGCGACCTTATTTGAGTTTTTTCCTACGGAAAAACGCGAATGATTAGCAAATAGCGGCGTATAGTTCCGTTACAATTTCAAAAGGGCCGATTTTTCGGAAATAGCGGCCGTGACATCCGTTAGAGTTGCTGCGCAAGGCGGCACGTACGATAGCGCTAACCTCGCTTTAGAGGGGACACGTACGATAGCGCTAACCCTGCTTTAGAGTTGCTGCGCAAGGCGGTACGTACGATAGCGCTGAACCCCGCTTGCGATGGAAAGCAAATTTTTGTCCACTAATTGATGAAGAATTAGTCTCGTTCGGCGCTCCGAGAGCCTCAAATGTTCGGCTAGCTCTTTGGGAGCGAAGGGACGTAAGAGCCTGCGGGCAAAACGCAACGTTTCCGCTTCCGCCCAGTCAAGCTGCGGCAACAATTCAATCGACAAAAACTTGCCGACAAAGGAAAGCGTCAGCTGCTTGCAAACCCCGGGATCGTCGCGAATCGATAAGTAGGCGACAGGAAGGAAATACCAATCGTCAAGGACGAGCAATGCCTGCTTCATACATAAATCTTTAAAACGGCTGACCTCGACATCCCTGGCATGGGAGCGATAACCATGAATTTCGATGCAGCCTTTCGCGCCGCCGGGCATATAAGCGAGGTCCAGATAACGGTATCCGTTATTGAAATCGCGCACCTCATATTCGGGATATAGATGATCCAGACTGCCGATCACGGGAAACCAGATCGATCGCAAAAACTCAATCGTTCCATGTCCCAACCCCTTTCGCAAAAGTTCACGCCGCCTCGGATTGTTCTCTTCGTTCGTTTGTTTCTGCAGCCAATCTTCATAAACCTGTTCGAATATACTCATTCTTATCGCCATCCTAACTCTATGATAAATGCAAAAAAGCCGCCTTGACACACAACATTAGAGATGTGCGATCAAAGCGGCATGTGCTTCACGCCGGTCGTTTTTTCAAAAGTATCATATTTTGGAGAACGGATCAAGCAGCTTCAATGACATTTATCTTCAAGCGAAAGCATGTTCGAAGGCACAATTGCTCATTTACGATACTTCAATCACATACGAAGTGATTTCTTTAATTTTGGCATTTTTCGCAGAACTGTTGAACAGATAGACATTGCAAAAAGCGTAACTTTTATTGTTCCCCAATCTCATGATGCCGTTGGCGGAGCCGGTATAGCCGTGCGTAATAATGTTGCTGATTTCCAGCTCGGTTATCTTGCTGTTCTTCATTTGCTTCAGCGCTTCGACCAATCGTTCTTTCCCTTGAATTCGTTTGCCGCCGACAATATTCCAAATGACGTCTTCCGTCATATTCTCGATTATGAAGGCGATATCGTGTTTGGCAAAAGCGATGTTCAGTTCTTTCAGCTGTGCTTTTTTTGGCGCGTTCCCGCAATCTACCGGGCATATCAATGTCAGGTTATCGTAATCTGGTTTCGTTGCAGTCATGAAATCGATCCTCCTTCACTTCGTTCGTTACGGAAAATAGGTTCGTGCAATTTCAATATACCATAAGTTATGTGCGAAAATTTCTTCCGGATTGCTCCAACCTGACATAGGGTTGTCAGCGGGACCAAGTAAAATAAAACGCAACGGACCGCGTAATTCCATGAATAAAGGAGAGGATCGATGCTGCAAGAGTATATCGTCATAAAAGGCGCAAGGGAAAACAATTTGAAAAACGTGTCGCTTAAACGCGAAAAAGGAATCGCGTCCTCTTCCGAATGCGATTCCTCTTTCGTCCGATTATCGAATGTCAGCCCAGATCTCGTCATCGAGCCCGAGTTGAATTTGATCCCGGAATACGCGCCGATCGTATTCGGTAAACAAATAACGTTCGATCGCCTCAAGGATATTGGCTTCCACCAAATATTGACTGCGTCCGTGCACCCATACTTCCGCGGTGTACCCGTGATCTTCATCCCAGCTCAGTTCCACTTCCACATCGGTCGGTTTCACTTGCTTGCGCTCCGCCATATGCAGGCAAATTGCGTTAATGATTTCATCCATACTTAAACGCATCGATCAATACCTGTTATTGTTATTGTCCGTCGCTTTGCGGCGCTGCGTAAAGTAAGTGAAGATCGAACGAATAACGAGGAACAAAATAAAGATCGCGGCTACATTCACTAAAAGCCCGAGCATGTTGCCCAAGAAGCCTTCGCCAAGCATGCTTCCGAACAGCATGCCCGCCAGGCCGCCCATCATTAAGCCGCCCAAAAAGCCTCCGCCGAATCCCCGATTGCCGGTCGTTCCCGCCGTCCCGGTATTTTGATTTTTCGTTCCGCTATTAGAGGAATTGACCGTGTTGTCGGTTTGCGATTTTTTCGGCGTGGTCGTGAACGATCTTTTCCCGGAACTGAATCCGCCGCCGCGTTTGGCATCGACGACGCTGGGAGCCGCAATCGCAAAAATCAGCGTGAATGCCATCAATACTGCAACAAATTTGCGCATGTTCTCTACCCCTTCTTGTTGAAATGATATGATAACCAAGAAGTATTACGCAGGCAAGGGGCATAGGTTTCAAAATTTTTCGGACGAAATTGAAAAAAATCGTCTTTTTTCTATTTAGTACCTTGCATCATTCACTACTGAATGTTATATTGATTTAGGTAGTGAATATTGTTCCATACTGAACGGCGATTAATAGCACGGCAACGTGCATGCGCTGAGATCTCGAAATGGCGATGCGCAAAGTGGAAGGAGGGGCGGTTATGAACGTTAATATCCAATTTAAAAAGGGTGTGCTTGAGCTTTGCGTATTGTTTCTAATCCAACGAAAGGACCAATACGGATACGAACTGGCGCAGCGGATTTCCAAGCATATCGAAGTCGCGGAAGGGGCTCTCTACCCGCTCTTGCGCCGTATGGTGAACGACGGTTATTGCACGACCTACTTGCAAGAATCTAGCGAAGGGCCGCCGCGCAAATATTACAAGCTGACCCTTAAAGGGGAATTATATTTACGGGACTTGATGGATGAGTGGAGAAAGTTCGTCGCAGGCGTGACCGGTTTGATCGAGGAGGGAGATGGACATGAATAAAGCGCAATTTATATGGTTGTTGAACAGCCAATTAACGCCGCTAAGAGAAGAGGAACGGCGGGAGCTGATGGCCGATTACGAGGCTCATTTCGCATTCGGCTTGCAAAACGGAAAAACGGAAGAAGAAATCGTAAACGAATTGGGAGATCCCGTGGAGTTGGCCAAGGAAATAGTAGGCGATCGGTATGAAGTGCCGAACCTCAATCGGCAAACGTATCAACCGTATTCGTCCAATCGGCCGAATGCCGGTAAAGGCCGTTCGGCCATAAAGGTTACCGCTCTCGTATTTCTGAATTTGCTCGCCGTGCCGATCGGTCTGGCGGCATGGTGCGTTTGGTTCAGCTTGGCGTTGGCGGGCGGCGCCTTGATTCTAGCGCCGTTGCTGTTTGCGGTGGATACGGCATTGACGCAAGCATTCGACGCTTCGAAAATGTATGCCTCTATTCTGTTGACCGGCCTGGGCATCTTGCTGGCCCTTGGGGCCGCCAAGCTGTTCCGCATCTTTAAAAAGACTTCGGCAGCGTATATCCGGTGGAATGCCGACGTTTCGAAAGGAAGAGCGTAACGATGAGAAAAATATGGGTTGCATTAGCGTTGATCTGTATCGTTGTCGGGCTGGGAGGACTGATATTTACCGGCTTCGATTTTATATACAATACGGGAGAAACGGAATATTCGAAAAAATGGACGTTTGAGCCAGGCCAATTGAATGCGTTGGACATAAAAAGCGATTACCGCGTTCGCGTGGAGTTCGTGCAAAGTCCCGATCATACCAATTTTATCGAAGTGAGAGGGAAGGCGTCCGAGGAAGTGGCCGGGAAAGTTGAGAAAGCGGCAATTGCCGGCACAGAGCTGCGGTTGGATTTGAAAAATGAATGGAAACTCGAGTTGAGGTTTTTAAACTTTTCGGGTATTGGGGAACAGGTCGTTACCGTGTCTTTGGCGGACGGTGCGATACTGGATACGCTTAGGGCCGATACGGGAAGCAATAGATTAACGATCGATCGCGCCCGTGTCAAGAACGCCTCTCTTGTGACAAGCTCCGGCGGGCTGCGCATCGACGGTTTGACCGCGGACGACATTCAATTGGCGTCAAGCAGCGGCTCAATCAGAGGAGAGAAGATTGCCGGCAATATCACGGTGAAGGGAAGTTCTGGGAAAATTTGGATTGAACAGTCGGAGGGAGCGGCCCGAATTCATTCGACATCCGGAAACGTCACGCTTACGCAAGAGAGAGTGAGCGAGACGGACGTACGTGCAAATTCAGGCAGCGTACGGATTACGGTTCCCCGCGATTTCGCCGGCGTCTATGACGTGCAGACCGGTTCAGGTTCGAAGAACGTGCCGGAATCGAAGGGACAGACCGATGAAGTCGTGAAAGTGAGGACTTCTTCGGGCAGCGTGAGAATTGTTCCATCATGAATGAAATGAAAGGCCGCCGGGAATTTCCGTTCCCCGCGGCCTTCAGTCGATATTATTTCGTTTTAATCCCGTCGTATCCGTCAATAATGAGATCCAGCTTGCCGGTTTCCGGATCCATCACTAATCCGTGAACCGGAATATGCGCCGGGAGAAGCGGATGTTTGCGAATCACCTCGACGCTGTGGGACACGCCTTCCTCGACGCATTCGAACCCGCGCAGGAACCGTTCCATCCGAATGCCGGAATTGGCAATCGTATCGAGCACGGTTTCGGAAATGCCGTTTTCTTTCATTTTCTCGACAACCGCGTTCGTATCCACTTTCATCATGCCGCAGCCGTGATGCCCGATCACGAGCACTTCGCTTGCGCCCAATTCGTATATGGCGATCAGAATGCTGCGCATCGCGCTGCCGAACGGCTGAGTAAGGATGGCGCCGGCGATTTTAATAATTTTGGCGTCGCCGTTGCGCAAGTTCATCGCTTTCGGCAGCAGCTCGACCAAGCGGGTATCCATACATGTGAGGATAACCATCTTTTTATCGGGAAATTTGTCGGTTAAATAGGCTTCATATTCTTTCTTCTCTACAAATTCTTTGTTGAATTCCATAATCGATTGAATCATTGACATATCACTAACTCCTTACTTGATAGAATACCGCGCAAGTTAACGTTTGTCGGTCAACTGCACGTTCGTACCGTATATTTGCTGCGGACTGGACAATTTAAATACGCCCGTTTTCGGGTCCGCATCCATATGCAATGTATCTTCGAAAAAAACTTCATGCCTTTGATCGATCCATATGGACAAATCGTCACTGTCTATCCGCCTGTCAAATTCGGTCGCTTCGTTTACAAGCCATAGACTCGGCACACCGTTGACTGCACAGCCGCATCCGTCCGTATCGTATATCAACTTGACGTTGCCGGGAGTTTCGCCGATCCGCCGCTTGATCGTTTGCAAAGCGTGTTCCGTAAAATGCATTCTCATCGCTATGAAGCACACTCCCTCGATTTCATATTTTCACTCTTATAAAAGTTGATTATACGGATTGCAAAAAGTATCATCAAGAGGTGAAAGAAAAAAAGTTGCGAGAGGTGACGGATTGATGAGTCAAA
This sequence comes from Paenibacillus sp. MSJ-34, assembly GCF_018918005.1. Classification (GTDB taxonomy): domain Bacteria; phylum Bacillota; class Bacilli; order Paenibacillales; family Paenibacillaceae; genus MSJ-34. The sequence continues at coordinate 28,847 of NZ_JAHLPR010000025.1, forward strand.
ATGTTGAGCAAACGACGGAAAATTTTCGCAAACTGGTGCAAAAAATAAAAAGTTACGAGGAAGCGCTCGCGGTCATGTATTGGGATTTGCGTACCGGCGCGCCGCGCAAAGGGATGGAGGCCCGATCCGAAGTGATCGGCGTATTGTCCACCGAGATGTTCAAGCTTTCTACATCCGATGAGATGGGCGCGTATCTCGATGCGCTTACCGAGCCGGAGGCAAACGAACGGCTGGACGAGATCAACCGGAGAACGGTTGCGGAATGCAAAAAGGAATACGACCGCAGCAAAAAAATTCCGGCCGAAACGTATCAGGTGTACGTTGTGCTGACGTCGCAGGCGGAAACGATCTGGGAAGAAGCGAAGCATAAAGACGATTTCGCGATGTTTCAGCCTTATTTGGAAAAGATCGTCGCGTACAACCAGCAATTTATCGATTTATGGGGCGCGAAGGAGACGCGTTACGATACGCTGCTCGACATGTACGAACCGGATTTGACCGTCAGGAAACTGGATCAAGTGTTCGGCGAGCTCCGCGCCAAATCGGTGCCGCTTGTCGCCGCCATCGCGGAATCGGCCCATCAGCCGGATATGGCTTGTTTGCAGCAATCGTTCGACAAAGAGAAACAGCGAGCATTCAGCTTGTTTATGCTGGAGCGGATGGGATACGACTTCGAGGCGGGCCGACTGGATGAAAGCGTCCATCCGTTCGCGACCGGACTCAATCCGGGGGATGTGCGGATTACGACCCGATACGCCGTTGACGATATGGCGAATGCGCTGTTCAGCACCATTCATGAGGGCGGCCACGCGCTATACGAGCAAAATATTTCAAAAGACTTGATCGGCACGCCGCTATGCACGGGGACGTCGATGGGGATTCACGAATCCCAATCCCGTTTCTGGGAAAATATGATCGGCCGCAGCCGCGCGTTCTGGAACCGGTATTACGGCGATTTGCAAGCGCATTTCCCGGGGCAGTTGAATGTACCGGCCGAAACGTTCTACCGGGCGATCAATCGAGTCCAGCCGTCGTTCATCCGTACCGAGTCCGACGAGTTGACGTACAACTTGCATATCATTATCCGTTATGAAATCGAGAAGATGCTGTTTAACGAAGGGCTGAACGTGGCCGATTTGCCGGAAATATGGAACGAGAAATATAAACAGTATTTGGGTATCGTACCTAAGACTTACGCGGAAGGCGTACTGCAGGACGTTCATTGGTCCGGCGGAGGCTTCGGTTACTTCCCGTCTTACTCGCTCGGCAATATGTACGCCGCCCAATTCATGCATACGATCAAGCGGGAAATACCGGAGTTCGACCGTTTGATCGAACAAGGAAATTTCCAGCCGGTCAAAGCTTGGTTGATCGACAATATTTATCGTCACGGCAAGCTGCTGACGCCGGCGGAAATCGTACAAAACGTGACCGGGGAACCGCTCACCCCGTCCTACTTGATCGATTATTTGGAAACGAAGTTTAAAGATATTTATCGTCTGTAACGGAAACGCACGGAAACGCAAAAACTCTCCCAACGCTTGCCGCTAGGAGAGTTTTTTTGGTTAGTACCCGTAGATTTTGGTACTGTATATCACGAGAGTCAGTATGATAATTAGAAAAATAATAGCATAAAATACGAGGCCGATAATTCCGCATACCAATCCTGCGATTGCCATCCCTTTTCCGCCGTCTCCCGAACGTTTGATTTCGTTAAACGACAGTTTCGACATAATAATCGCGATAATCCCGATAATAAAGCCGATATATGGGATAATGATTGCGCAAATGCCCAGCACGAGCGCGGCGATCGCTTTGCCGTTCGTCTTCGGGCTCGTCGGATAAGACGGATACGGAGGGGGATAGTGTTGCGGTTGAAACTCGTTCATAGACATAGCTCCTCATGGAAATTTTTAGATTGATATCTTTACATAGTCCATTCTACTTATTTAAGCCGTTTTTTTCAAAATGTTTTTTTCTGCCGCCCGCGCGAAGGGCGGTTTTCTTTTTGCGGTTCGCGATTAACGCTTTTTTGGGCGCATGCATACATTACAATACAGCTTTAATTCGAGAAGATTGGAGGGATAAGCATGCATAAGCGAACCATGATCGTCGCATTGGTCTTTCTGTTGTGCAGCAGCCTTGGATTAGCGGCCTGTTCGGGGGGAAACGGCGGCAACGCGAAGGTCAAAATCGGGGAAGTAACGCGCTCGATTTTTTATGCGCCGCAATACGTCGCCCTTTCGCAAGGATTTTTCGCCGATGAAGGGCTGGATGTGGAATTGCAGACGACGGCGGGCGGCGACAAGACGATGACGGCATTGTTGTCGGGCGTCATCGATGTCGCATTGGTCGGGTCGGAAACGTCGGTTTATGTGTACCAGCAAGGATCGGAAGATCCGGTCATCAATTTCGCACAGCTCACGCAAACGGATGGAACGTTTCTCGTTTCGCGCACGCCGGACGATGATTTTCAATGGGACGATTTGAGAGGAAGCACATTTCTTGGGCAGCGCAAAGGGGGCATGCCGCAAATGGCCGGCGAGTTCACCTTGAGAAAACATGGCATCGATCCGCAGCAGGATTTGAATTTGATTCAAAATGTCGATTTTGCCAACATCTCTTCGGCGTTCGCTTCGGGAACCGGCGAATACGTTCAATTGTTCGAACCGGAAGCGTCGATTTTCGAAAAAGAAGGCAGAGGTTATGTGCTCGCTTCCTTCGGCGTGGAAAGCGGCCGCTTGCCGTATACCGTGTTCATGACGAAACAAAGCTACATGCAGAAAAATAAAGAAGTGGTGCAAAAATTTACGAACGCCGTCCATAAAGCGCAATTATGGGTGGATGCGAACAGTCCGGAGAAGATCGCGGATGCGATTTTGCCCTATTTCAAGGACGCCGATAAAGATATCGTCCTTCGCGTCGTGAAACGGTACAAAGATCAAGGCTCCTACGCCGCCGACCCCGTGTTGGACGAAGAAGAGTGGGCAAACCTGATGGCTGTAATGAGCGGCGCGGGAGAATTGAAGCAGGAAGTGCCGATCGACCGTATCGTCGATAACTCCTTTGCGAAGGAAGCGAAAGAGAAAGTAAAGCCGTAAGCAGGGAGGTCATACCAATATGATGCCAATGGTGGAATTGAAAGAAGTAACGCAAGTGTATGTGACGGACCGGGAAGCGACGCTTGCCGTCGACTCTTTTTCCATGCGCGCCGCTTCCGGCGAGTTCGTCAGCTTGGTTGGTCCGAGCGGCTGCGGCAAGACGACGATATTGTCCATCATTGCCGGACTGATCCGGCCGACGAGCGGCGAAGTAACGGTAAACGGCGTGTCCGTTCGCGGTCCTTCGCCTCAAGTCGGGTATATGCTGCAGCAAGATTACTTATTTCCTTGGCGGACGATTTGGCAGAATGCCTGTATCGGGTTGGAACTGACAGGCGGGCTGACTCCGCATAAGCGGGATTATACGCTTCATTTGCTGGAAGGAATGGGGCTTGCGGACACGATGAAGCTGTATCCGCATCAATTGTCGGGGGGAATGCGGCAGCGCGTCGCCCTTGTCCGGACGCTTGCGACGGATCCCGATATTTTGCTGCTGGACGAACCGTTTTCCGCGCTCGATTATCAAACGAAACTGCAATTGGAAGATCTAATCGTCGCCGCGATGCAACAACATCGCAAAACGGCGATTTTAGTAACGCATGACTTGTCTGAAGCGATTGCGGTCGGCGACCGCGTCATCGTGTTGGAACGAAATCCGGGCCGGTTCCGGAAAGCGTTCGACATCCCGCAGCATATTCGCGATACGCAGCCGCTGTATGCCCGCGAACAGGAAGGATTCAATCAATTATTCCGCGACGTCTGGAAAGAACTCGAAACGTCGGAAGAGAAGGGGTGATGTGCCGTGGCGAACATGCAAGACGCCCTCCAATCGATCTATCAATCGCATCGGAAACGGTTTAAGAAGAAGCAAAGGCTCGTCCTTTCGGTCCAAATCGTCATCTTAATCGCGTTTTTCGCCATGTGGGAAATTGCCGGTCGCCTGAAGTGGATTGACGTTTTATTGTTCAGTTATCCCAGCAAAGTGTTCGCGCAAATTGCCCGGGATTCGTTAGACGGATCGTTGTGGCCGCATCTCGGAATCACCGTCGGAGAGACGATCGTCGGTTTCCTGCTCGGCACATTGTTCGGGACGGGGCTGGCCATGTTGCTATGGTGGTGGGATTTTCTGGCGAAAGTTGTCGACCCCTATATGGTTGTATTGAACAGCATGCCGAAGGTGGCGCTCGGGCCGCTGTTTATTGTGAGCTTCGGTCCCGGTTTTATGGCGATCGTCGCGACGACGTTGTCAATTACCGTCATTATTACGACGCTAGTCGTGTACCAAAGTTTTCGCGAAGTCGATCCGAACTTCGTCAAGGTCGTCCGCGTGTTTGGCGGGAATAAACGGACGGTATTCCGGAAAGTCATCTTGCCCGCATCCGTTCCTGCTATCGTATCGACACTCAAGGTGAACGTCGGCCTGGCTTGGATCGGAGTCATCGTCGGCGAATTTCTCGTCGCCAAGATCGGACTCGGTTATTTAATCGTATACGGTTTCCAAGTGTTTAATTTTACGCTTGTCCTCTCTACATTGATTGTCATTGCGGTCGTAGCTACCGCTATGTATAAACTGGTCGCCTACATCGAGCGCAAATTGGCCTGAGTTGTGCGGCAATCGCATATGAAGTACCATAGAGAAGAACCGAACGTTGCCCGCATGGATCGAATCGGTAGAAATTTATGCTGCAGAGGGTTGAATCTATGGGAATACGTGTCATCAAGACTGCGATCGCAACGATGCTCGCGGTCATCGCCGCCGATCTCGCCGGGCTCCAATCGCCGCTGTCGGCGGGCTTGCTCGCCATACTCGGCGTGGAAGTGACGAGGAGAAGAAGCGTGCGCACGATCGTCGCCCGCTTTACCGGCTCCTTGCTCGGCCTGTTTCTAGCCAGCTTGCTCTTTAAGCTGCTCGGCTTCGACATATGGGTGCTCGCGCTTTACATTTTAGTTGCGTTTCCGCTGCTTGCCCGCGCCAATTTGAAAGACGGTATCATTACAAGCTCCGTCGTCGTATTTCATATTTTCGGCAAACAGGAAGTGAGCATGCTCGCGATCGGCAATGAACTCGCTTCCCTCGCCGTCGGTTTTGGCGCGGCAACGGCGGTGAATTTGATCTATATGCCCAAAGTCGACGAACGTTTATCTACGGTAAGGAACCAAGCGGAACAGCTCTTCTCCGCGATATTCGTCCAAATCGCCAACCATTTACGAGACGGCAACTACATATGGAGCGGCCGGGAATTGCTGGAAGCCCAAGAAGCGATCGACAGCGGCATCCAACTCGCGAATAAATCGGTCGAGAATCAATTGATTCGTCCCGACGATTCATGGCTTGTTTATTTTTATATGCGACAGCAGCAATTGGAATCGATTGAAAGAATGATGGCTATAATCTCTCAAGTATACCAAATTTTACCTCAAGGGGCGTTGGTGGCGGAATTGTTCGAACATTTGAGCGAAGACGTGAAGGAATCTCATTATACGGGCCGGGTGGAATTGTTGTTAGGCCGATTGGAAGAAGAGTTCCGCAATATGGAGCTGCCGCGCTCGCGAACGGAATTCGAAGTGCGGTCCGCTATATTGCAACTATGCCGGGAACTTGGGCAGTTCTTGGCAATAGCCAAAAAAAATAAGCCCTTATCTATGGCGGAAAAGTAAAATATATTAATTGCCGCGAGAAATTATTGTCACCCTAGACGAATGTCCTGCATACACTTTAATTGAATGATTGTATGGAGGAGGTTAATTCGATGGCAATGACAGATAAACATCATTGTAGAGAGATCATCACGAAAGCGATCTGCGGCAAAGGTCGTAAGTTCTCCACCGTAACGCATACCGTAACTCCGCCTCATAATCCGACCAGTATATTGGGGGCATGGATTATAAACCATCAATACGAAGCGGTTCGTGCAGGCGACGGGATTGAAGTGATCGGTACTTACGATATCAACATCTGGTATTCATACGACAAAAATACGCAGACGGATGTAGCTAAAGAAACGCTATCATACGTTGACCTCGTTCCATTGTCGTATCTGGATCCGAAACATAGAGCTTCTACGGAGGAAGTGTCTGCGGAGGCAACGCAAGAGCCGAACTGCGTAGAAGCTAACGTTTCTTCGAACGGAACAAGTGTATCGATACGTGTGGAACGGGAATTCGCGGTAGAAATGGTCGCCGAAACGAAAGTTTGTGTGAAAGTATGCCCGAACGGCTGTGGGGATCTGGATGACAAGGATTATGATTTCGGCGGCGAAGATAGCGATTTTGAAGATTTGGATCCGGATCTGTTGGATGAAGAACTGTAGATCGTTTTTTGTTACTCTATCATATGCAGCAGGTACGACAGCGTAGAGGGCGGGAGCCCTCCTTTTTTTCCGCATCGGAAAAAAATTTTCGAATTGCATTGCCGAAAGGCTCATCTCATGGTTTCAGGCCGGGAGGGACGGACTTGGAAGAAGATGCCGTATGGACGGACGGGAGAGGTATTTTCGTTCAATATGTCCCGCGCCGCAAACCGGAACGTTTGCTGCGCGCCATTAGCGAACGCGGCGCCGGCAAGAAGGCGGCATTGGAATCGGCTGCGGAGCCGAATAGCGCGGGAGCGCCGCATGCCTTGTGGATCAATTGGAGCGGCGGCCGGATACCGCCGCTGGCGGATCGGGCGGCCCCGGCCCGGCTGCGCAAAACGATCAACGAGCGGGCCGACGCCTTCCAGGCGATGACCCCGGAACGGATCGATCGCGCGCTCCGGCGAAACGGGCTCGCTTCGGCATGCGCGCAAACGGAAGGCGAAGCGCGGCGGACGGGTTACGATAGGATCTTGTTCTCCCGCCGCTATAAGCTGTACGTCTTCCACTTGCGGATCGCCGCCATCGTTCGGCTGGCCGATCGTCCGGGCGATCCGGTCGGCGAACGGAGAATCGATGCCGATGCGGACGTACCGCTGTTCAAGAAGATGACGCGTACCGCGGTGCGAGCCGCGTACAGCTTGGGAATCGACGCGGCGGAAGTGATCGTCGCGGCAAGAGAGCAGGGCCGATTGCATGTCGAATCGGTCTCGTTGCCGTGCGCCCGTATGGCCGATTGGCTTGCGGAGGCGTATGCGAAGGAGATCGTCGCATGCCTGAATCGGTTCGCGGAGGAACAGGAGCGGACGGAACCTGCCGTGCTCGGCATGGACCCGGAATTTATCCTGTTCGATTCCGAGCGGGAGAAAGTCGTTGCGGCGTCGCGCTATTTGCAAGTTCAGGGCGCCGCAGGATGCGACGCCTTCCGCATCGCAAGCCGGGACCGATCGTTGCATCCGCTGGCGGAATTGCGGCCGGAGCCAAGCGCCGAACCGCGCCAACTCGTCGTCCATTTGATGCGAACGATGCGGATCGCCGCCCGGCAAATAACCGACCCTTCGCTGCATTGGCTGGCCGGCGGCATGCCCCGGCGCGGTTGGGCGCTCGGCGGGCATATCCATTTCAGCCGTATATGGCTGAACGCCGAATTGCTGCGCGTGCTGGACAATTACATGGCATTGCCGCTTGCGCTCATAGAGGATCGTTCCGCCGCCGGACGCAGGCCTCGTTACGGCAGCTTGGGCGATTTCCGCGAGCAGCCGCACGGCGGATTCGAATACCGTACGCTGCCCAGTTGGATCGTTTCCCCGGTCGTGACGAAAGGCGTAGTCGCTTTGGCGCAGCTGCTCGCGATGCGGTACCGGCGTTTGAATCGCCGTCCCGCCTTCGAGGAAAGGCTGCTGCAGGCGTATTGCGACGGGGATGCCGACATGCTGTACGACGCCTTCCCGCCGTTGTACGAAGATTTGTCCCGGCTCGAAGAGTACGACCGTTACGCGGATTACATCGAGCCGCTCATGCGGCGGATCATGGCGCGCAAGCGGTGGGACGAACAAGCCGACATTCGCCGTTATTGGAAAATCGGCATCTTCTCATGAACATCGGGTTTGTTTCTGTTATAATAAAAAGATCAGGATAGTAGTTGGAGGTTCATGCATGCCGAAATATACGCCAATGATCGAACAATATTTATCCGTCAAAGCCGAAGCGCAGGACGCCTTTTTATTTTTCAGGCTGGGCGATTTTTACGAAATGTTCTTCGACGACGCCGTACTCGCGGCGAAGGAACTCGAAATTACGCTGACCGGCCGCGAAGGCGGAGCGGAAGAGCGCATCCCGATGTGCGGCGTGCCGTATCACTCGGCAGAAAATTACATACATAGACTTATTGAAAAAGGGTATAAAGTCGCGATTTGCGAACAGGTGGAAGATCCCGCGGCGGCGAAAGGCGTCGTGCGCCGCGAAATTGTACGCGTCGTGACGCCGGGCACGGTCATGGAGGGCAAAACGGTCGGAGAGCGGTCGAACAACTATATCGTCTGCGCAACCGAGCATGACGGCTATTACAGCATCGCGGCGGGAGATCTGTCGACGGGCGAATTGTACGTCACTTCGTTCCCGCGTTCCGACGAACGGCTGGCGGATGAAATCAACGTTTACTCGCCTTCGGAAATGATCGGCGACGGAGCCGCATTGGAACAAATGCGCAAAAGCGCGGCAAGCGTCAGCCATCCGGTCTTAATCACGGAATGGAGCCGATCCGACGACGAGTTGGCGCGGCGTCAATTCGGCGAGCCGGCATGGGCGCGGCTCGAATCGGCCCGCCGCCGCAGCGTATCGCTCCTTGTCGCCTATTTCAGCGAAACGCAGAAACGTTCGTTAGGACAATTCACGCAAATTCGCGATTACGAACCGGAACATTATTTGATTTTGGATCCTTTCACGCGCCGCAATCTGGAATTGGTCGAAACGGTGCGCGACCGCTCGAAGAAAGGCTCTTTGCTATGGCTGCTGGACCGGACGGAAACGTCGATGGGGGCCCGACTGCTGCGGCGCTGGATCGACAAGCCGCTGCTGCAGCGCGCGCTCGTCGAAGAACGCCAAGAAGCGGTGGACGTGCTGTATCATCAGTTGATTGTGCGGGAAGACATTCGCACGCAGCTGAAAGAAATATACGATTTGGAACGGCTTGTCGGACGGATCGCGTTCGGCAACGCGAACGGCCGCGATCTGCTCGCGCTCAAGACGTCCTTGCGCCAAATTCCGGCGTTAAAGGCGATTTGCGCCGAATCGGCGTCTTCCACGCTGCGGCGCTTGGCCGCCGGCCTGGACGAATGTACGGATGTAGCCGATTGGATCGACGCGGCGCTCGTGGACGAGCCTCCGGTATCGGTGCGCGACGGCGGCGTCATCAAGACAGGATACGATCCCCGCTTGGACCAACTGCACGAGGCGAACGTCAACGGCAAACGGTGGATTGCCGATCTGGAGCGGCGCGAACGGGAAGCGACGGGCATTAAATCGCTCAAGATCGGATTCAACAAAGTGTTCGGCTATTATATCGAGGTGACGAAGGCGAATGTCGGCGCGTTGCCGGAAGGACGGTACGAGCGGAAGCAGACGCTGACGAACGCGGAGCGTTACGTCACGCCGGAATTGAAGGAGAAGGAAGCTTTAATTCTTGAAGCGGAAGAGAAGATGACGGGGCTTGAATACGAGCTGTTCGTGGAGCTGAGAACGCGGATCGCCGGGCAAATCGGCCGATTGCAGGAGCTGGCGGAGAAGGTGGCCGAAATCGACGTATACCAATCGTTCGCTTCCGTAAGCGCAGCCGGACGATTTACGAAACCGAAGCTGACCGACGGCTACAGCCTCCATATCGAGGAAGGGCGCCATCCGGTCGTCGAAGCGGTCATGGACGGCGGCTCGTTCATCGCGAACCGGACGAGCCTCGACAAGAACGACGCCAACATTCTGCTCATTACCGGTCCGAACATGGCGGGGAAGAGCACTTATATGAGACAGGTGGCGCTCATTTGCATTATGGCGCAAATCGGCTGTTTCGTTCCGGCGCAGTCGGCGGAAATTCCGATGATCGACCGGATTTTCACGCGGATCGGGGCCGCGGACGATTTGATCGGCGGCCAGAGCACGTTTATGGTCGAAATGATGGACATCCAAGTGATGACGGAAAAGGCGACGCCGCGCAGTCTGGTCATTATCGACGAGCTCGGGCGGGGAACGTCGACCAGCGAAGGGATGTCGATCGCGCAAGCCGTGATCGAATACGTCCATAACTTTATCGGCTGTAAAGCGCTCGTATCCACCCATTTTCACGAGCTCGCGCATCTGGAGCAAAGTTTGCCCGGATTGCGCAACTACTGTATGGCCGTCCAGGAGAGCGGGGATAAAGTCACGTTTTTGCGCAAGCTGATTCCCGGCGCGGCGAGCACCAGCTACGGCATTTATTGCGCCCGTTTGGCCGGGCTGCCGGACAGCGTTATCGATCGTGCCTATGCCCTTCTGCAAGGCTTCGAGCAGGCCGAGGTCGCCGCGGCGGCTTCGTGGGCGCGGGGGGACGAAGCGGGCGGGGAACGGAAGGCCGCCGAATCTGTTGAGGCGGAAACAGCGGTTGCGGATGCTGCGGATGATACCGTTAGGGCCGAAACGGCGGCAATCGAGACGGAGATGGAAGGGCCGCAGGTCGTGCAGCTTGCCATGTTCGGCGAAGAGACCGAGCCGGCACCGAAGCCGTCCAAGAAACGTGAATTGAAAATGGAACGGGTCATCGAGCAATTGAAGGCGGCGGACGTCATGAATATGACGCCGCTGCAGGCCATGCATTTGCTGAATGAGTTGAAAATGCAAATGAAAGATCTGTAACGCGCGGCAAGGGAGGGAGAACAATGTCGAAAATTCAAATTTTGGACGAGCATATCGCCAACCAAATCGCGGCCGGCGAGGTGGTGGAACGGCCCGCGTCCGTGGTGAAGGAACTCGTGGAGAACGCGATCGATGCGGGCGCCACGAAAATCGACGTTTCGGCGGAGGAGGGCGGTCTGCAATCGATCCGCGTTGCCGATAACGGGGCAGGGATTGAAGCCGACGATTGCGAGGCGGCTTTCTACCGTCACGCTACGAGCAAAATCGCGTCAGGGCGCGATCTGTTCCAAATTCGCAGCCTCGGGTTCCGCGGCGAGGCTCTCCCGAGCATCGCCGCGGTGGCCAAGGTGGAATGCGTTTCTTCCGCGGAAGAGAGCGGCTTGGGACGCCGCATCGTCATCGAGGGCGGTTCGCTTAAAACGAACGAAGATATAGCAGCCGCCAGAGGAACCGATTTCCAAGTGAAGGAATTGTTTTATAATATGCCGGCGCGGTTAAAGTATATGAAGACGATTCAAACCGAGCTCGGCCATATTTCCGATACGATGTACCGAATGGCGCTCGCTTATCCCGGCATTGCCTTCACGCTCAAGCATAACGGCAATTTGCTGCTGCAAACGGTGGGCAACGGCGATCTGCTCCAAGTGATTGCGGCCGTTTACGGAACGGCCGCCGCGAAAGCGATGCTGCCTGTCGAAGCCGAGCATTTGGATTTTACCGTATCCGGTTACGTGAGCAAGCCGGAACAAACCCGGTCCAACCGCAATGCGATTTCCACTATCGTCAACGGCCGGCATATTCGCAATTACGTATTGAACCAGTCGCTGCTGCAGGCTTATCATACGTTTCTGCCGATCAATCGCTTCCCGCTTGCCGTGCTGCATTTCCGAATGCATCCGTCGCTCGTCGATGTCAATGTGCATCCGGCGAAGCTGGAGGTTCGCTTCAGCAAAGAGCAGGAATTAAGCCAGTTCGTACAGCAGGCGGTCGGCGATACGCTGAAGCGTCAAGTGATGATTCCGCAAGGAGCGAAGCCGGCGGCGGCCGCCAAATCCGGCGATTCGGTCATCCAGGAGCAGCTGCAGTTCTATGCGGCGGCGGCCGAATCGGCGCGAACGCATTCGGCGCCGATTCCCGGTGCGCCGCAATCCGGCGGCGCGGCAAGCGGCGCGCAGGAAGCGCCGCCGGCTCAGCGCGGCGAGCGGGAACTGCCGCCCCGGCCGGGCGCCGCTGCGGGCGACGTCGCCGAACGGTACGCGCCGGAGCCGCCGCGCACCGGCGCTGCGCCGCAAGCGCCCGCCACCCGCGGCCGGGCGGCGGAACCGCGGGAAGCCGCCGTGCCGCCCGCCGCGGCGCAGCGCGCGCAGCAGGCATACGCCGCGGCGGAGTCCGCGCGGCTGCCGGCGTTCCCGCAGTTGTCGCTGATCGGCCAAATGCATGGCACGTACTTGATCGCGCAGAACGAGAACGGACTATACCTGATCGATCAGCATGCCGCGCACGAACGGATCAATTACGAATATTACTTCGAACAATTCGGCAATCCCGCAGACGCCGCGCAAGAGCTGCTGCTTCCGATTACGCTCGAATTTACGCCGTCCGAAGCCGAATTGCTCAAGACGCGGTTGCCGCTGTTCGAACAGGCCGGAGTCGTATTGGAGCATTTCGGCGGCCAGACGTTTCTCGTTCGCGCGCATCCGTACTGGTTTCCAAAAGGGGACGAACAGGAGCTTATTCAGGAAATGGCCGAGTGGGTGTTGAAGGAAAAAGCGGTCGATCTGGCCAAATTGCGGGAAAAATCGGCGATTATGTGCTCATGCAAAGCGTCGATCAAGGCGAACCAAAAAATATCGGCATTGGAGGCGGACGTATTGATTGAGCGATTGGCCGCATGCAAGCAGCCGTATACATGCCCGCACGGCCGTCCGATTATCGTCAGCTTTTCAACATACGAGCTGGAAAAAATGTTCAAGCGCGTCATGTAGGCGGCCTGAACCCGCGCTATTTATCCGGCTGGAAATGGGATTTATTAACTAAGAACATCGGTGTCCGAGAGGACCTTTGATTCATTTTTTCCCGTCAGGAAAAGGAATTTGTGGGCGGAGAGATAAAAAGATTATAATAGGGGGGAGATCATGCTTGTAACGACGGCGGATTCCGCTTCAGTACATATGATCCGGCGGGCGGAGAAGCTCGCGGAGGAACTTGGCTGCCGTTATGCGCCGAGGGCGAAATTGTCGCTCGGCAAATTGATCCGCAAGTACAATGAAGCGGATGTACTTGTCGTGACGGAGCAGCAAATACGTTATGTCCGGCTGGACGGAGAGTCGCTGTCCTTCCATCCGAGCATGTCGTTCGTTCGGGTGAAGCGGCTCATTCGCGGCGATGCCGATGCGATGATCGAGGCATGCGGTTTGCGGCCAGGCGACTCGGTGCTTGATTGTACGGCAGGATTCGCGTCAGATTCGATCGTATTCGCCTATGCCGTCGGCAGCGGCGGTTCGGTCACCGCGCTCGAGAGCGAACTGCCGATGTACGGTCTCGTCAAGACGGGGCTGCAATCGTACGAGACGGATGTGCCGGAAATGAACGAGGCGATGCGCCGCATCCGCATGGTGCATGCCGATCATAACGAATATTTGCGGCAAATGCCGGCGGGGAGCGTGGATTTCGTCTATTTCGATCCGATGTTTCGCGACCCGTTGACACAGTCGTCCGCGATGAATCCTTTGCGCGCATTGGCCAATCACGCTTCGGTAACGGATGAGGCGATCCAGCTGGCGAAACGGGCCGCCCGCAAGGCGGTCGTGCTCAAGGAACAGCGCGGCAGCGCCGAATTCGGCCGGCTGCGGTTCACGGAAATTTGCGGAGGAAGCCATTCAAAAATTGCATACGGAGTGATCAGGATTGCCGCTAACGACGAATAGACCCCGCTTGCTCGTGCTGGTCGGCCCAACGGCCGTCGGCAAAACGAAACTGAGCCTGGAGATTGCCAAAACGTTCGATTGCGAAATCATCTCGGGCGATTCGATGCAAGTGTACCGCATGATGGATATCGGCACGGCCAAAATTCCCGAGCGGGAACGCGAAGGCATTGCGCATCACATGATCGATATTCACGATCCGGATGATGCGTTCTCGGTCGCCGAATTTCAAGCTCGATGCGGTGCGCTGATCGAGGAGATCGGGGCGCGGGGCAAGCTGCCTTTCATCGTCGGCGGCACCGGGTTGTATGTCGAATCGGTCTGCTACGGCTTCGAGTTTACCGAAGGCGGGTCGGACGAAGCGTTCCGGCAACGGCAAGCGGATTATGCCGCGCGGTTCGGTGCGGACGCCCTTCATGCCAAATTAAGGGAAACCGATCCGGCCTCGGCGCAGCGATTGCACCCGAACGATCAACGCCGCATTATACGGGCGTTGGAGATTTATCATTTGACCGGCCGTACGCTGTCGGAGCAATTGGCCGCGCAAAGCAAACAGTCGCCGTACGATCTGTGCATCATCGGTTTGACAATGGATAGGCAAATGCTATATAAACGAATTGAGCAGCGAGTTGACGAGATGATGGAACAAGGTCTCGTGGAAGAGGTAAGGAGACTGCTTGCTCGCGGATACGGCAGCGATCTTGTGTCGATGCAAGGGCTCGGATACAAGGAAATCGTTCTATATTTGCAAGGAAAAGCCGAGTTGGCGGAGGCGGTAGAGCTGCTGAAGCGGAATACGCGGAGATTCGCCAAGCGGCAATTGTCATGGTTTCGCCACATGAATGACATTCATTGGGTCGATATGACACAAGTTGAAAATTTTTCTGCTCCCCTGTCCACGATTCGTGATATAATAGCAGGAAAGTTTCAATTAAATCTTGAATATACATCAGAACAGCCTAATTGATAATATTTGGGGGTACGTGTAATGAATAAAACCATTAATATCCAGGATACGTTCTTGAACCAATTGCGCAAAGAAAATATACCGGTAACGGTATATTTGACGAATGGTTATCAAATCAGAGGGGTCATCAGAGCTTTTGACAATTTCACGATTGTCATCGACAGCGAAGGACGCCAGCAAATGGTTTACAAGCATGCCATTTCAACCTTTCAGCCGCAAAGAAACGTCTCGCTGATGCAGGACAATCAGAACGACGCTTAGCAGGAAACGAAACTTTTTCCCCTTTTGTTGCGTTATAAATGAATAGAATGAGCCCTGAGCAACCCATCAAGGGTTGTTCTTTTCATTCAAACTATAGAGAGAGAAACATTAAAGCAAGGGAGTCGGTGAACTTGACGAAGAAACCGGAGTCACGAAGCGACAACAGCAAGAAGCCACAACCGAAGAAAAAAAGAAAATGGGGGAAACGGCTTTTTTGGTGGTCGTTCTTCACGGTTGCGCTAGCCGTGTTTTGCGCCATCGCAGGTTTTCTATTTATTATTTTGAATGGAGAAAGAATTTTGGCGGCGAGCGGGGACGATCCTTTTATTATGGATGAAACGTCGATCGTATACGATATTAACGGCAACGAGGTGTCCAGGCTGTTCGCTGAAAATCGCGAGCCCGTCAAATATAGCGAATTGCCCGAGATGGTCGTCGATGCGTTCGTTGCTACCGAGGACCGAAGATTTTTCGAACATCAAGGGGTCGATCTGTGGTCGATCGGACGCGCGGCGGTGAAAGACGTGATCGCCCGCAGCGCGGTCGAGGGCGGCAGCACGATTACGCAGCAGCTTGCCAAAAACTTGTTCTTGTCGATGGACAAGACGTTTTTCCGGAAAGCGACCGAAGTTTCGATCGCCTTAGCCTTGGAAAACCATAAGACGAAGGAAGAAATATTGGAATTGTATTTAAACCGCATCAATTTCGGGAAAGGGGCGTACGGCATCAAAGCGGCGTCCAAACGATATTTCGGAAAAGAAAATTTGGACGATCTGGAGCTATGGGAAATCGCGACGTTAGCGGGGATTCCGAAAGCGCCGACCCATTACAACCCGATCAACCAGCCGGAAAAATCGAAAAACCGCCGCGCGGTCATCTTGAAACTCATGTACGACCAAGGCTATATTACGGCCGAACAGATGAATGAAGCGGCCGCGGTGGAATACGATCCGGACAAGGCGCAAGTAGCGAAACATTCCGAATCTACCATTGTCGATTATGCGATCGCGGAAGCGGAGGAAGTATCGCAATTGACCGAAGACGAGCTGAGACGGGGCGGCTACAAAATTTATACGACGATGGACGCGGGCGCCCAGAAGGCGATGGAAGCCGCATTCGAGAACGACGAATTGTTCGAGAAGGGTCCGGAAGATCAGCAAGTGCAGGGAGCGATGGTCATTACGGACCATCATACGGGGGGCATCGTGGCCATGGTCGGAGGCCGGGATTACGTGCGCAAAGGATTGAACCGCACGCTCGTGCCGCGCCAGCCGGGTTCGGCCTTCAAGCCGATCGCCAGCTTCGGTCCCGCTCTGGAAACGGGCCAGTGGTTCCCGTGGTCGATGCTGAGCGACGAGAAGCAATGCTTCGGCGATTATTGCCCTTCCAATTTGAGCAAGCGGTATGCCGGTCAATTATCGTTGGAATATGCGTTGCAGCAATCGATCAATACGCCGGCCGTCTGGCTCTTAAATGAAATCGGCGTGAAGCAAGGCTACGAATTTGCCCAAAAATTAGGCATTCCGCTTGGTAAAGACGATCGCAACCTGGCGATTGCATTAGGCGGATTAACGCATGGGGCCACGCCGCTGCAAATGGCCGATGCGTACAGCGCGTTTGCGAACGGGGGCAAATATTTGCCGTCCTATTCGGTCGTTCGCATCGAGGATCGCAACGGCAAAACGGTATATCAATACAAGCAGCCGAAAGGCGAACGCGTCATGAGCGAGAAGACGGCTTACTATATGACGGAATTGCTGCAGAAGGTCGTAAACGAAGGAACCGCGAAACGGGCGAAATTGGATCGGCCGGTCGCCGGGAAAACCGGAACCGCGCAGCATGGCATTAAAGGATTTAACAGCAGCGCCAACCGCGACGTCTGGTTTGTCGGATATACGCCGGAATGGACGGCCGCGGTATGGATGGGATACGATAAAACCGACCGGCAGCATGTGCTGAAGAACGGCAGCGGCCAGGCGGCCACAATGTTCAAAGAAGTCATGTCCAAGGCGCTCAAAAACCATGAGAAGAAAAAATTCGAGAAACCGGAAGGGATCGACGAGGTCAAAGAGCCGGACGTTCAAAAGGTGACCGGTCTAACGGCCGAGTATTCCGTGCAAACCGGATTGGTTACGCTGAATTGGAACTCCATATCGTCCGATCAAGATGTGACGTATCGAATTTATCGCAAAGAAGATACGGAAAGCAAAGCGACTCTTATCGGCGAAGTCGTCTCGAACGATTATGAGGATATCAACGTATACCCGAACGCCACATACGAATATTACGTCACTGCATATATTGCTTCCCTTCGCTTGGAGACGGAGGCTTCCGGCAAAGTGAAGCTGACGATCGACAGCGATCTGCCGCCGATCGATACGCTGCCGCCGGATACGACGGATCCCGGCCAGGCGACTGACCCGCCGGACGAATGGAATCCGGGAGAGGATCCTGATTTCGGCAACGGATCGCAGGATGGATCGGATCCCGCGAACGGCGGCCAAGGAAACGGCGGCAATCAGGGCAATAGCGGGAACAATGGCAACGGCCATGGCAATAACGGGAATAACGGCAATGGGAACGGGAACGGCAATGGCGGCAATGGGGGCGAAGGCGATTCCGATCAGGGAATGCCTCCGGACGGGTCGATCAACGGGGGCTTGGAAGACATGCTCCCGAATTTCGACGATCCTAACGCCGGGCGCTAATCTGCGATGCGTGGTTTGCCATCGTATGATTGCATAGTGAAAACAAAAATAGGGGGCAACATATGAAATCCAAGAAAAAGCAATGGACGTTGTTACTCGTCGCTGCATTAAGCGCCCTGCTCGTACTGGGCGGCTGCGGGCAGAAAAATCAAAATGACGCCGACGGCAACGGGCATCCGGTGCAAGAGCAAGAACAAAGCCAGGGACAAAATGAAGAGCAAGATCAGGGCAAAACGATGTCTTGGGATCATCCTCCGGAGATGAAGATCGATCCGAAGAAACAATATACCGCTTTGGTTCAAACGTCCAAGGGCGATTTTACGATCGAACTGTTCGCCGACGAAGCGCCGATTACCGTCAACAACTTCGTATTTCTGGCACGGGAAGGATATTATGACGGCATCGTATTCCATCGCATTATGGAAACATTCATGATTCAAGGCGGCGATCCGTTAGGCAACGGCAGGGGCGGGCCGGGCTACACGATTCAGGACGAGCTTGACACGACGCGCAAGTACGAGCCGGGCATTGTCGCGATGGCGAAGACGCCGAAGCCGAATTCGGCCGGAAGCCAATTTTTCATCGGCACCGGAGCCGATATCGATGTTCTCAACTCGATGCCGGACTATCCGATCTTCGGGAAAGTAACCGAAGGGATGGATGTTGTGAAGGATATTGCGGCCACGCCGACGGACTGGGACCCGAGCGGAAGAGAGCAAAGCGTGCCGAAGGAAAAAGTAACGATTAAAACGATCGAGATTACGGAAAAATAAATATAACCGCGATGAAACGCGTTTCGAACTTGGTTCGGAACATTCGTTTGAACAATACGCGCCCAGGGCGCGTTTTTTGTTTCGAAGTCGACATCGTAAGTGTGGTGAAACTTTTCCAAGTGTGGTAACATTTTTTGTAGAACCGACGGAAAGGGTTATTTCATGAAACGTAAATTTTCTGATCGCGCCAACTGGCGCAGAATTATTAGCAAACAATTTATATCGCATTATATGGAGCAGCCGGAATTTACCGGATATGTCACCCTATATACGATCGAACGGTTGAAGGAGCCGTTGTGGAAAGAATACGACGGACAGACGTTATGCTTGGCGGATGAAGGATACTCCTGGTTGCAATATTTTCCGAAAGGAGAGCATTTTATCGTAACCGCAATGTTCGACGACCGTCAACGCATCATTCAATGGTATATCGATATTTGCAAATCGCAAGGCGTTACCGAACAAGGAGTGCCTTGGTTCGACGACTTGTTTCTGGACATCGTCGTCCTCCCGTCGGGAACCGTTATTTTGATGGATGAGGACGAATTGGACGAAGCGCTGATCCAAGGCGAGATTTCTCAGGAGGATTACGAGCTGGCGACGGAAACCGCGCAACATTT
This sequence comes from Paenibacillus sp. MSJ-34, assembly GCF_018918005.1. GTDB lineage: Bacteria > Bacillota > Bacilli > Paenibacillales > Paenibacillaceae > MSJ-34. Next base: position 47,937 of record NZ_JAHLPR010000025.1, read on the forward strand.
GCTAAGGCAAATTTCGGCGCATGTATTCCCATATTTTGTGATGTCGCAGCGTCACCGCAGCCATGAATTCGGTTCCGACCGAGGGCCGGAACATCGATGAACGTTCATATCGCACGCAAGCGCCGGACTCCGGCGAGGAAACGGATCGCGCTTCTCATACTGTTCGTTGCCGTCTGCGGCCTGCTATGGTTCGGATATACGCAATGGATTATTCGGACGGCCGCCGATTCGCCGCTGCCGGCCCGTTCCGACGTGGGCATCGTTCTTGGCGCATCGCTCTGGAACGACCGTCCGAGCCCGGGCTTGGCGGAACGGTTGGATCATGCTTTGTCGCTCTACAAGAGAGGCGTCTTCCGCAAAATCATCGTTACCGGCGGATTGGACAGTCCCGAGATGACGCTGACCGAAGCGCAAGGGATGCAGCAGTATCTTGTCGAGCGCGGCGTGCCGCCGGAAGATGTGTATCTGGAGAACGAGGCGACGAGCACGCTGGAAAATTTGCTGTTCAGCAGCCGCATCATGGCCGACCATAATTGGACATCGGCCATCGTTGTGACTCATTCGTTTCACGGCGCCCGCGCGCTGGAGATCGCCCGATTTCTCGGCTATGCGGACCCTGTCGTTTCCACGATCGAATCGAGGGTGCTGAACATGCTGTGGTATCAAACCCGCGAATCGCTCGCTTATACGAAATGGAAGCTCGATCGGCTGTTGATTTCGCTTCGGCTCAAAACTGCTAATATGTGAGACGAAGATAGAATACATTGATAAAGAGTTCAGCCCCTAGAATAAAATGAGGTGATGCTGCAATGGACGGACGTATGCTGGCGTCAGGGCAATCGAACGCGGCTCGGCCTTCTCGGCAAATCAGTGTTATTCTAAGAAATCAGGAGCCGCCGACCATTTCGCAAGCCGCGGCGGAACCCGCGGCGCAACCATTCGGGAAGACGTTGCCCCAGCACGGCCATTTTGCCGAAATTCAGAAGGAATTGGAACAGCTTATCGGCTTGGATAATATTAAAGAATTAATGTTTGAAATATACGCTTTGCTGCAAGTTTCGCAAATGCGAAACGAGGCGGGCCTGCAAACGGGAACGCAAGTATACCATATGGTGTTCAAGGGGAATCCGGGAACCGGCAAAACGACGGTGGCGCGCATTGTCGCCAAGCTGTTTCAGCAAATGGGTGTCTTGTCGAAGGGCCATCTAATTGAGGTGGAGCGCGCCGATCTTGTCGGCGAGTATATCGGGCATACGGCTCACAAAACCCGCGATCTTGTCAAGAAAGCGCTCGGCGGCATTTTATTTATCGACGAAGCATACAGTTTGGCGCGCGGCGGCGAGAAAGATTTCGGCAAGGAAGCGATCGACACGCTCGTCAAAGCAATGGAAGATTACAAAAATCAATTCGTTCTTATTTTAGCCGGATATAACGATGAAATGGATTTTTTTCTGCAGACGAATCCGGGCTTGCCGTCAAGGTTCCCGATTCAGGTCGATTTTCCCGATTACTCGATTGACCAGTTGATTCAAATCGCCGAGTCGATGGCCAAGGAACGCGATTACATGTTTATGCCGCAGGCGATCGCCAAGCTGAAGCAGCATTTGCAGCAAGAGAAAACGGATTCGCTCCATTCGTTCAGCAACGGCCGCTATGTAAGAAATGTGATCGAGAAATCGATTCGAAATCAAGCGGTTCGCCTGCTGCATCAGTATCAGCAATCATCGCCCGGCAAGCTGGAATTAATGACGCTGAAGATCGAAGATTTGCGGTTGGACCAATCGTAGTTGCAATACGGGACGATTTCGGCGCGAACGGACAAAAGGAGCTAACATTTTCGATGTCAAAAACGACTTACGATACGGAACGCCAGGTGCAGGATCGGGCGGTTCTGGTCAGCCTTGTTACCAGTGAAATGAAACGGAATGAGATCAATTACGAGCAATCGCTGCTAGAATTGATCAAGCTGGCAGAGACGGCCGGCGTCGAGGTGCTTGCGACGATGACGCAGCAGCGGGAGACGCGGGACGCCAAATGGTTCGTCGGCAAAGGGAAAGTGGAAGAATTGAAGGCGCTTGTCGATGAGCTCGGTGCGAATACGGCGATTTTCGATCAAGAATTGGCCGGCGCGCAAGTGCGCAACCTGGAAGAAGCGCTTGATATGAAAATAATCGATCGGACGCAGCTCATATTGGATATTTTCGCGCAACGGGCGAAAACGAAGGAAGGGATCATTCAAGTCGAGCTGGCGCAATTGACTTACTTGCTGCCGCGGCTATCGGGCCATGGCAGAAATTTGTCGCGCCTCGGCGGCGGCATCGGAACGCGCGGGCCGGGGGAGACGAAGCTGGAAACGGACCGGCGCCATATTCGCGGACGCATCGGCGAGTTGAAGAGGCGATTGGAAGAGGTGGTTCGGCATCGTCAGCTGCATCGGGAACGCCGCAAGAAGACGGGCATTTATCAAGTGGCGCTCGTCGGCTATACGAATGCGGGCAAATCGACGCTCCTCAAGCAATTGACGCATGCGGACGTCTATGTGGAAGACCGGTTGTTTGCTACGCTCGATCCGACGTCGCGTACGCTCGAACTGCCAAGCGGCAAGGAAGTGGTCTTGACCGATACGGTCGGCTTTATTCAAAATTTGCCCCATGATCTCATCGCCGCCTTTCGCGCTACGTTGGAAGAAGTATGCGAGGCGGATTTAGTGCTGCATGTCGTGGATTGCTCTTCGGACATGCGCGAGGAGCAGATGGAGGTCGTCGATCAAATATTGCAGGAACTCGGGGCGGCCGATAAACCGCAAATTACGCTGTTCAACAAAATCGACATTTGTTCCCCGGAGCGACTGGAATTGCTTCCGGCAGGCGATGACTTTCTGAAGATCAGCGCATACCGCCCGGCCGACCTTGAACGGATCCGGACGGCAATTCAAGAGAAGCTGATGGGGGACACGCGCATTTTCCGCATTCCGGCAGATCGGGGAGATGCGATCGCGTTGCTCTACCGTTGCGGGGAAGTATTGGAGCGGACCGAAGACGAGCGGGAGGATGGGACGCTTGTTTTCCATGTCAGGCTGCACAAGTCGGACTATGGCATTCACGGCTACAAGCTGGAGCCGTACAGCGAATAATAAGCAATTGCAGCAAGGGAGAGACCATCGAAATGACGATATTTACGGAAGCATTGTTACAAGCGAAAGAACAAGTGGAAGAGATGATCGCCGGGAGACTGCGCGAGGTGGAGCGAATCGTCGAAGCGAATCAGTGGAAGGTGATCCGGGCATTCCAACGCCGGCAAGTTAGCGATTTTCATTTTGCCGGCTCGACCGGTTACGGGTATAACGACCGGGGAAGGGAAATATTGGACGAAGTCTATGCGGATGTGTTCGGCGCGGAGGCCGCGCTGGTGCGGCCGCATTTTGCTTCCGGGACGCATACGATTGCGACGGCGCTGTTCGGTGTATTGCGACCGGGCGACGACCTGTTGTATATTACAGGAAGACCTTACGACACGCTTCATAAAGTGATCGGCAAACCGGGAGACGGAACGGGCTCGCTGCAAGATTTCGGCATCGGCTACGGCGAAGTTCCGCTTCACCCGACCGGGGAAGTGGACTGGGCGGAAGTCGAACGCAGCGTCTCCGGCCGGACGAAGGTGATCGGCATTCAGCGTTCGCGCGGCTACGATTGGCGCTCGTCGTTTACAGTAGAGCAAATCGGCGAGATGGCGCGGCGCGTCAAAGCGATCAAACCCGACGCGATCGTCTTTGTCGACAATTGCTACGGAGAATTTACGGAAGTGCAAGAACCGACCGAGGCGGGCGTCGATTTGATGGCGGGCTCTTTAATCAAAAATCCGGGCGGCGGCTTGGCGGAAACCGGCGGATATATTGCCGGCAGACGGGACTTGGTCGATTTGGCCGCCTGCCGGTTGACGGCGCCGGGCATCGGGTCGGACGTTGGAGCGATGCTCGGCACGACCCGCTCGATCTACCAAGGGCTATTTCTTGCGCCGACATTGGTTGGACAAGCGGTCAAAGGCAGCGTGTTCGCCGCCGCCATGTTCGAGCGCCTCGGCTTTACGACGCGACCGCGTTGGGACGAGGGCCGGACCGATTTGATCCAGGCGATTCAATTTACAAGCGCTGAACATTTGATCCAATTCGTGCAAGGAATTCAGAAGGCGGCGGCCGTAGACGCGCATGTCGTGCCCGAGCCGTGGGACATGCCCGGATACGAGCATCCGGTTATTATGGCCGCAGGAACATTCATCCAGGGCGGCAGCCTAGAATTGTCGGCCGATGCTCCGATTCGCGCGCCGTATATCGCTTATATGCAAGGCGGACTAACGTACGCCCACGTGAAATTCGGCGTGCTGACCGCCGTCGAAGCGATGATAAAAAAAGGTATTGTAAAGTTATCTAACATATCTTGACACCTTTTTTTGCAAAAGTTAAAATGAGTACAGATTAAAATAATTGAAAGGCGGATGCATGATGGGGGATGAATTGCGGAGAAATATGGCGCTTTTCTCGATCGGAACCGTCATCAAGCTGACCGATTTGACAGCAAGACAGATACGTTACTATGAGCAGCAGAAGCTGGTCAATCCTGTGCGCACTGCCGGGAATCAACGTATGTTCTCGTTTAACGACGTCGATCGGCTGCTGGAAATCAAGGCTTTAATCGAAAAAGGCGTGAACATTGCGGGAATTAAACAAGTAATGACGCCGATCGAACAGTCCGAGGAAGCGACTGCGATCAAGAAAGAGAACGGAGCGAAGCGGGAAGAACTTACGGATACCGATTTGCATCGCATTTTGAAGCAGCAAATTATGTACGGTAGAAAACCAGGACAAGTTACGATGATTCAAGGCGAGCTGTCCCGTTTTTACAATAAATAAACAATATAAGGCGAGGGAGAGAAACTGTGAGTTACACGAAAGAGGATATTTTACGCATCGCGAAAGAACAAAACGTTAGATTTATTCGTCTGCAATTTACGGATTTGCTCGGTACGATCAAAAATGTGGAAATCCCTTTAAGCCAACTGCCGAAAGCGCTCGACAACAAGATGATGTTCGACGGTTCTTCGGTCGAGGGTTATGTGCGGATCGAAGAGTCCGACATGTATTTGTACCCCGATTTGGAAACATGGCTCATCTATCCTTGGGTCGCGGAAGATCGTATCGCCCGTTTGATCTGCGATGTGTACATGCCGGACGGCACTCCGTTCAGCGGCGACCCTCGCGGCATTTTGAAGCGTTGTTTGAAAGAAGCGGAAGCGCTCGGCTACACAACGATGAATGTCGGGCCGGAACCGGAGTTTTTCTTGTTCAAAACGGACGAGAAGGGCAATCCGACAATGGAATTGAACGACCATGGCGGTTATTTCGATTTGGCTCCGACGGATCTCGGGGAAAACTGCCGCCGCGATATCGTATTAACGTTGGAAGAGATGGGATTTGAAATCGAAGCTTCCCATCATGAGGTGGCGCCGGGGCAACACGAAATCGATTTTAAATATGCCGACGCGGTAAAAGCCGCCGATCAAATTCAAACCTTTAAACTCGTCGTCAAAACGATCGCAAGACAACACGGCCTGCATGCGACCTTCATGCCGAAACCGCTGTTTGGTGAAGCCGGTTCGGGGATGCACTGCCATCAATCCTTGTTTAAAGGCAAAGTAAATGCGTTCTACGACGAGTCGGACAAGCTCGGATTAAGCGATGAAGCGCGTCAATATATGGCCGGCATTTTGAAGCATGCGCGCGCCATGGCCGCCATTACGAATCCGACGGTGAACTCCTACAAGCGCCTTGTGCCGGGATATGAAGCCCCTTGCTATGTGGCTTGGTCCGCTTGCAACCGCAGCCCGATGATCCGCATTCCTTCATCGCGCGGATTGAGCACGCGCGTTGAAGTCCGCAACCCGGATCCTGCGGCGAACCCGTATTTGGCTCTGGCAGTCATGCTGAAAGCCGGTCTGGACGGCATCGTCAACAAACTTGAGCTGATCGCGCCGACGGACCGCAACATTTACGTCATGTCGGAGCAAGAGCGGATCCAGGAGGGCATTCCTAGCTTGCCTTCCGATTTGAAGGAAGCGCTCGTCGAAATGGCGAAGAGCGAATTGATCCATTCCGCCTTGGGCGATCATGCGTTCGCGCATTTCTACGAATTGAAGGAGATCGAGTGGGATATGTTCCGCACCCGGGTCCATCAATGGGAACGCGACCAATACATGACCTTATATTAAGATTATTCTCGAATGGAAAGAGCCCTTGCGGGCTCTTTTTTTATACATCTGCAGCGCCGAGCGGGGGCCCATCAACCCGGAAACATATCAATTAGCGGTATTTGCTACTGTTATTTTGGAGTAACTGGCTAGTTTATCGAAACTAGCTGGAATTTCTGGCGCTAATTTTGAGCAATTTGGCTGCGATGAAGATGTGGCTTCTATTAACGGTAGGATTTACCGCTAATTTCGATATTCTTAGGATATCAGGGGAATTAGCGCCTGATTTTGGAGCTAATCCAAGTAATTCCATACTCCGGGCGCCAGTTCATACCGAACGATTCGTTCTCCGTTGCCGCGGTAAGAGGGGAGGAGCCAACCTTGGGCGCATAATCGTTTCAGCATGAGGACGGCCGGTTTATGATTGACGTCCAGATGACGTTCCACATCCTTCGGCCTGATCGGACCGGCACATTGGATAGCGAAACGAATGATTTCTTTCTCGGCGAACGAAGCGCGCGACGCTGGAGTCTGATTGGACAAATATCTGCTTAACACCATTTGCAGCAATGTCATGCATAATTGGGGATGCTGTTCCACATCGTCGTACGCAAAGGAGATGACTTGATATCCCATCGCATGCAGGAATGTTTCGCGGTTTAACTCGTTGCAATATTTTTGCCGGTCCATCTCCCGTACGTGGGCAGCGTATCCTTTCACTTCAATAATCAGCTTTACATGCCCGGGCAGCCATGCAAAATCCGCGAAGTAGGTTCGTCCCCGCCAATCCAGCACTTCGTATTCGGGATGGAGATGCTCCAAATTCCCGCGAAGCGGCCACCATACGTTTCTGAGAAATAAGGACTCGGCATGCCGATGCCCTCTTTCCAGCCGGCCCCGGCGTTCTCCCGTTCTGCTGGCTAGATGGCGCTGAATAAATTGATCGTAAACTTCTTCGAACATCGAATCGTTCCTCCTTCATAAATGACAAAAACGCCCCGCTTTCATTCGTTAAGAATGAAACGGGACGTTCTTCGTCTCCTTAAGCAGTATAGATCAATAAGTCGGATGCGTCGAGCCTTCATCGGCGACTTAGCGCCCGGAATTGGCTTTGTAATTACAAGCAAGCCTTCCGCAATGCAATTGGAAAAACGTGCAGCCGCAAGGGCTCGAGGTAAAAGCTCTTTATCCAACCTATGTAACCGATCAATGGATATCGCGGAATACGCCGATCACTTTGCCGAGGATGGTGACATGATTGAGACGAATCGGCTCCATCGTGGCGTTCTCCGGCTGAAGGCGGATATGGTCCTTTTCTTTGTAGAACGTTTTCACAGTCGCTTCGTCATCCTCCGTCATCGCCACGACAATGTCTCCGTTATCCGCGGTTTGTTGCTGCCGAACGATGACATAGTCTCCGTTATGAATGCCGGCTTCGATCATACTGTCTCCGATGACCGATAGCATAAATACGTTATGATCCCCAACAAAATGTTCGGGCAGCGGGAAATAATCCTCAATATTCTCGGTGGCCGTAATCGGCATGCCGGCCGTTACTTTCCCGACGACAGGAACTTTGGTAATCGAATGTGTATATAAATGGGTTTGCTCGTCTTCCTGGCCCAAAATTTCGATCGCACGCGGCTTGGTCGGATCGCGGCGTATCAGCCCTTTCTTCTCCAACCGGTCGAGATGCCCGTGTACCGTTGAACTTGAAGCCAAACCTACGGCTTCGCCAATTTCCCGTACCGAAGGAGGGTAGCCTTTAGCCCGTACTTCGTTGCGAATGAATTCCAGAATCGCTTGCTGCCGATTTGATAACTTGGACATTGCCGTATCAACTCCAATGCTTTTTATCAAAATTATACCATAGAACTTCAGTTCGCACAAACGTAAGTTCTAAATATTTTCAATAGGAAAGAAACAAAAAAAGAACAAACGTTCGAAAAACGGATTGACTCAAACAAGTGTTCGTGTTATGATGTGGATATCGTAAATAGAACAAGTGTTTGGGGTGTTGATATATGATCAACCAATACAGTACTTATAAGAGCATTTATCATGATTCGCCGCTCATAACGGACCGTCAAGTTCGGCAAAACCGCAAGGTTGGGCAAGTTTTCTTATTTGCTGCGGTCTTGCTGCTGCTCACCAGTTTCGGCATTGTCAAGGCATTTGCCTCTTCAGACGATGACGAATGGGCGTTCGAATCGACCCCCGCCAAACAAATTATCGTTACGCAAGGCGAAACGATGTGGAGCATCGCCAAGCGTTATAAGCCTGAACGTATGGACATTCGCAATTATATTGAAGATATGAAGAAATTGAACCATAAACGTACTTCCGCCATTCAGGCCGGGGAACTGCTATCTATTCCTTAACCGCAGGTTTCCTCGCTTGCATCCCAGCTTACCTTCATAATATAATGAAACGCCCAGGCGAGTGAGCGCCTGGGCTATTCGCATTCCCTTGACAACCTGTTATGTACATGTCAAAGTAAAGAATGTACTATGTTTACAATCGGTTTCACGCAGTAAACGTGGAGGAGGGACAACATGGAAATCGATGCTTTGGTCGCGCGAATTAACGAGTTGGCGCGCAAACATAAATCCGTCGGTTTGACGGAAGAAGAAACGTTGGAACGCGAAAAGCTGCGCAAACAGTATATCGAAGGCTTCAAACGGTCGCTTCGTCAGCAATTGGATTCGATCGAATTCGTAGACGAAAATTCGAATACGATTAAGCATTAATCGCATTCGAATCATTTCGGCGCGGCTTCTTCATCGTTCGGAAAATAAAAGTCAAACGCGATATCAGCTATAGGAGGATCAATTCACATGTCTCGTTCTTGGGAAAGAATGGTTCGCAAAAATACGCAAGCGGTTAACCGTGCGCGGAAGAAGCAAGGGAAAGGAACAATCACCACGGCATCCAAGTCGGAATTCGATAAATTTTTGGGCCGCAGCATTATATTGCCTACGGTTTTGATCGGGTTTGCGCTGATGTACGCCGTGATGACGGCCGGCGTAACGCCGGAAACTTCGTCGACTCTCTATTGGGTTACGATCGGATTGTACATTTTGCTCGGGGTCACTTTTATATTCCGCCGGCCTTATTTGGCAGTCGGCAAATCATCGGTGATGACGCGCCGGCTGAATCGGGATCGCCGTTTAGAAGCGGGGCAAATCAAGCAAATTACGGTTCAGAAAGGTTATGTCGTCATTGAGCCGAGTATTAAAGGTTCTGCTTGGGTATTTTCGCGTTTGACGAACCGATACGACACGCAGGCGATGGCCGAACGGTTGGAGGAATTCGCCAAAGCCAACAACGTGCCGTTCGAAAACAAAGAAAAGCGGGAAGATCAGGCGGAAGTAGAAGAAAAGTGAACAACCTCTATATATAGAAGAAACTTGCGCAGGAAAGGGAGAGGAACATGGCCATTAAGGCGGTATTATTTGATTTGGACGACACGCTCTTGTGGGACGACCGCAGCGTACAGGAAGCGTTTGAAGCGACTTGCGAAGCTGCGCGGCAAAGCCATCCGGGCATCGATCCGTCGGAACTGGAGCAGGCGGTACGCACGGAGGCGAGAGCGTTATACGCAACGTACGATACGTTCCCGTTCACGCAGATGATCGGCATTAACCCGTTTGAAGCGTTATGGGGAAATTTTACGTCAGGGGAACAGCCGGAGTTCCGGAAGCTGCAGCAATTGGCACCGGCTTATCGCAAAGACGCGTGGACGCGCGGTTTGAAGGCGTTAGGCATCGATGACGCGGAGACAGGCGCAAAGCTTGCGGAGCGGTTCGCCGCCGAACGCAGAACCCGTCCGTACGTATACGAAGAAACGTTCGCCGTATTGGATCAGTTGAAAGGCAGCTTCAAGCTGTTGCTGCTGACGAACGGTTCGCCCGATTTGCAGCAAGAAAAATTGGACGGCGTACCCGCATTAATTCCTTATTTCGATCATATCGTCATTTCCGGCTCGTTCGGCGAAGGCAAGCCTGCCGGCTCCATATTTAGATATGCGATGGAAAAGCTCGACATCGAGCCGCATGAAGGCTTGATGGTTGGCGACAAGCTGACAACCGATATAAAAGGGGCTTTGGGAGTCGGCATGCCGGCGGTTTGGATCAATCGGAGAGGCGCCGTACGCAATGGCGAAATCGTCCCGGATTACGAAATTCGCCATCTATCCGAATTGCATCGAATTATCGCCGAACGATAACTTTCCGCCTTCCGAAGACGACATCTTCGAGCGTTTCCCGTTGTTCCGTTCGCGAATGACGGGTTTTTTTTTGAGCTTAACGGCATATTGATTCAAAAATGTCACAATTATATAACGAAAATGGCCCGACAGAGCCATTCGAAATCGGTACAATGGGTTATATAATAGCTGCAAGGGGGATAAACTGTGAGAAAAGTTATAGCCATATTGGCAAGTATGATGATTTTGCTCAGCGCTTGCGGAGGGGGCGGCAGCTCCAAGGGACTAGGCTGGGAAATCGGATCGTTTTCATTCACGGATCAAACCGGGCAAACGTTCGGGAAAGACGATCTGGCCGGAAAGGTATGGATCGCCGATTTTGTGTTTACGAATTGCGTAACGGTTTGCTCGCCCATGACGTTTAATATGACGGAATTGCAGAAACGCGCCAAAGCCGAAGGGTTGGAGCTCGAAATCGTATCGTTCAGCGTCGATCCGGAACGGGACAAGCCGGAAGTGTTGGAGCAGTTCGGAGGGAAGTTCGGCGTAGATTTTGCGAATTGGCATTTTCTGACCGGGTACTCGTTTGACGATATTAAACAATTCGCCAACACTTCGTTCAAAACAATCGTAGAAAGAGAAGCGGATTCCGATCAATTCATTCACGGAACTTCGTTCTTCCTCGTCAGCAAATCGGGCACGGTATATTCCCGGTATAGCGGTGTAGAGGATGTGCCTTACGATCAAATGATCAAGGATATTAAAAAACTGAATAAAGCGAAATCGTAATTTGAGAACGGAACAAAGGATTGAGTTGGAGTGAAATTGCAAATCAGATGGATGTCTGCATTGATGCTTGTCATCGTTCTGCTGGCGGGCTGCGGGGCTCAGGATCAAGGAGCGGACCAAAACGGAATGGATATGGGGGACGAATCGCTCGTACCGATCAAGGTGGAGATCCGTTTGAATCCGGAATCGTTTGCCGCCCAGGAAAAAGCGGTGATCGAGGCGAAGGTGACGCAAGGCGGCGATCCCGTTGACGACGCGCGGGAAGTATTGTTCGAAATTTGGAGAGACGATCAGGAACAGCATGAGAAAATCGAGGGCAAGCATACGAAGGATGGCGTATACCAAATTGAGAAGCAGTTCGCCGAACCGGGACAATACCATGTGATCGCTCATGTGACCGCACGCGATATGCATTCGATGCCGCAAAAAAACTTTGAAGTGAAATGAAATAAAAAAGCATGCCTGGATAAAACGCCCGGCATGCTTTTTCTCATTATTTTTGAAAACTCGGGTCCTCGTACGGATGCGCGATCCAACCTTCCGTTTCGATGAACAAGCGAACCGCGACAATTTGACGATTATCCATCAGCGTGAAAAAGTGCGGCGTACCTTCGGGTACGGAAATGACATCGCCCGCTTCCAGTTCCACATCGAAATAGCCGACATCGTCCGCGCCTTTAATGATGAAAATGCCCTTGCCCGCTGTGATGGCGCGCACTTCGTCTTCGGTATGGGTATGCACTTGCTCGAATTTTTTTAACAATTCGTCCAAATTCGGCGTAGCGTCGGACAGCGAAATAATATCCCACGTCGTATAACCGCGGCGGGCTGCCAAATCGCGAATTTCTTCATTGTATGTGGAGAGGATTTGATTTTTCTCCTCATCGCTCAAGACGAAGCGTTCCTGCAGTTCGGCAGGCAATTTATTTTTGTCCCAATGTTCGTAAAGCACTTCTTGACTCGTTAAAAATTCTCGTACATTATTTTCGCCTGAAATGCGTTCATTTGTATTCCGGATTCGAATTTCTGCCAAGCTAATCCCTTCTTTCCAAGTTAATTGATCGATATTATAGTTAATTATAGTGGATTTTACGGATGGTGTCGACTATTAATGCTTTTCTATTCATTCGTATTCTGGTAAACTAAGTCTTAACGTTTTGGCGGAGAGTGAAGGAGTTGTTGGAGATTTGACGAAACCTAATCTGCAAGATCAAATAAAACGGAAAATATTAATTCTGGACGGTGCGATGGGCACGATGATTCAGCAAGAAAATTTGACTCCCGACGACTTCGGCGGAGAAGAATTGGAAGGCTGCAACGAAATGCTCGTTTTGACGCGTCCGGATGTCATTCAGCGGATTCACGAAGCGTATCTTCAAGCGGGCAGCGATATTATCGAGACGAATACGTTTGGGGCGACAAGCGTCGTTCTGGCCGAATACGGTTTGCAGGATCGCGCGGCAGAGATTAACCTTGCCGCAGCGAAGCTGGCGATCGCCGCCGTAGAGAAGTATTCCACGCCGGAATGGCCGCGTTATGCAGCCGGGGCGCTGGGACCGACGACGAAGACGCTGTCGGTAACCGGCGGCGTAACGTTCAAGGAACTGGAGGACAGCTATTACGAGCAAGCGCTCGCGCTCATCGAAGCCGGCGTGGATGCGCTGCTGCTGGAGACTTCGCAGGATACGCTTAACGTGAAAGCGGGCAGCATCGGCATTCGCCGCGCGTTTGAAACGGCTGGCCGCACGTTGCCGATTATGATCTCGGGGACGATCGAACCGATGGGCACGACGCTTGCGGGGCAAAATATCGAATCGTTCTACATTTCGCTTGAGCATTTAAACCCGATTTCCGTCGGATTGAACTGCGCGACAGGACCGGAATTTATGCGCGACCATATCCGTTCGTTATCGGAGATCGCGGGCACCGCGATCAGTTGTTACCCGAACGCGGGCCTCCCCGACGAGAACGGACATTACCACGAATCGCCGGAATCCCTTGCCAAAAAAATGGCCGCCTTCGCCGAGCAAGGCTGGTTAAATATCGCGGGAGGCTGCTGCGGAACGACGCCCGAACATATTCGCGTTCTTGCGGAGACGCTCTCGGCTTACAAGCCTCGATCGGAATTCGGCTCGCATCCGCCGGCCGTGTCCGGCATCGAAACGGTATACATCGAGAACGAAAACCGTCCGTATATGGTTGGAGAGAGAACGAACGTTCTCGGTTCGCGCAAATTTAAACGGTTGATTGCGGAAGGCAAATACGAAGAAGCGTCGGAAATCGCCCGGGCCCAGGTGAAGAGCGGGGCGCATGTGATCGACGTCTGTTTGCAGGATCCGGACCGGGACGAAGCGTCCGATATGAAGCAATTTTTGGAGCTTGTCGCGAAAAAAGTCAAGGTGCCGCTCGTCATCGACACGACCGACCCTTCCGTCATCGAGCTGGCGTTAACCTATTCGCAAGGGAAAGCGATCATTAACTCCATTAATCTTGAAGACGGTGAAGAAAAATTCGAAAGAGTCGTGCCGCTGATCCACAAGTACGGCGCGGCTGCGGTCGTCGGGACGATCGACGAGCGCGGACAGGCGATCACGCGCGAGGATAAGCTTGAAGTCGCCAAGCGATCGCATGATTTGCTTGTGCATAAATACGGCATGAAGCCGGAAGACATCATTTTCGACCCGCTTGTATTTCCGGTCGGTACCGGAGACGAGCAATATATCGGTTCCGCGAAAGAAACGATCGAAGGCATTCGGCTCATTAAACAGGCGTTGCCGAAATGCCAAACGATTTTGGGAATTAGCAATATTTCGTTCGGCTTGCCGGAAGCCGGCCGCGAAGTGTTGAACTCGGTCTTTTTGTACGAATGTACGAAAGCCGGTCTGGATTACGCGATTGTAAACACGGAGAAGCTGGAACGGTACGCCTCCATACCCGAAGAGGAACGGAGACTGTCGGAAGCTCTGTTATACGACACGAACGACGATACGCTCGCCGCTTTCGTGGCGGCTTTTCGCGAGAAGAAAGTCGTCAAAAAAGAAAAAACGACGAATCTGACCTTGGAAGAGCGGCTTGCTTCCTATGTCGTCGAGGGAACGAAGGAAGGGCTCATTCCCGACTTGGAAGAGGCGCTTAAGAAATATACGGCGCTTGAAGTGATCAACGGACCGCTCATGGCCGGCATGGAAGAGGTCGGCCGGCTGTTTAACAATAACGAACTGATCGTGGCCGAGGTGCTGCAAAGCGCCGAGGTGATGAAAGCGTCGGTCGCGTTCCTCGAGCAATTCATGGAGAAGAACGAAACGAGCGTGAAAGGGAAAATATTGCTCGCAACGGTGAAAGGCGATGTCCACGATATCGGCAAAAACCTGGTGGAAATTATATTGTCCAACAACGGGTTTCAAATCGTGAATCTGGGGATCAAAGTGCCGCCGGAGCAATTGATCGAAGCGTACCGCAAGGAAAACCCGGACGCGATCGGTTTGTCCGGCTTGCTGGTCAAGTCGGCGCAGCAAATGGTAACGACCGCCCAAGACTTGCGCAATGCGGGCATCAAGGTCCCGATTTTGGTCGGCGGCGCCGCGCTGACGCGCAAATTTACGAAAACGCGCATTTTGCCGGAATACGAGGGCGCGGTATTGTATGCGAAAGATGCGATGGACGGCTTGGATATCGCCAATAAATTGATGGATCCGAAGCAGCGCGCAATCATGATGGAAGAAATCGAAGCCGCGCGGCAATCGGCGGGCGAAGAGGAAGTCGCCAAGAAGCCGCTCCCGGAACTGACGAGAGCCGTTCGTTCCGACGTGTCGCAGGATGTCCCGGTTTCCGTTCCGCCAGACTTGGACCGCCATATCTTGCGCGATTATCCGCTCGGGCACATTATCCCTTACGTCAATATGCAGATGCTGCTCGGGCATCATCTTGGCCTGCGCGGCTCGGTGGAGAAGTTGCTGGCCGCCGGCGATCCGAAAGCGCTCGAGTTGAAGGAAACGGTAGACGGCATGCTGCAGGAAGCGATGGCGAAACATACGATACAGGCTCACGGAATGTACCGGTTCTTCCCTGCGCAATCTTCCGGCAACGATATTATTGTTTACGATCCGCAAGATCGGAGCAAAGTGCTTAAAACGTTCTCGTTCCCGCGTCAGCATGTGGAACCGTTCCTATGCTTGGCCGACTATTTGAAACCGATCGAGAGCGGCGTCATGGACTATGTCGGCTTTATGGTCGTCACGGCGGGGCATGGAGTACGGGAACAAGCCAACGCGTTGAAGGAACAGGGAGATTACCTGCGCTCGCATGCGATTCAAGCTGTCGCTCTGGAAGTGGCCGAAGGCTTCGCCGAACGTTTGCATCATATGATGCGAGACATTTGGGGATTCCCGGATCCGCAAGATATGACGATGAAGCAGCGGCTTGGCGCGAGATACCGCGGCATGCGCGTATCGTTCGGTTATCCCGCCTGCCCGAATTTGGAAGACCAAGCTTTGCTGTTCGATTTAATGAAGCCGGACGATATCGGAGTTCATTTGACCGACGGATATATGATGGAGCCGGAAGCATCCGTATCCGCTATGGTGTTCGCCCATCCGCAGGCGCATTATTTCAATGTGGATAAGGCATAATAGGTACCATTAAGGCCCAAAACCTTCGAGAGACTCGCAAGTCGGTTCGTCGGGAAGTCTGCGGCGGCATAAGTGGCCAGAAGACTTGACGACATGCCCGTTACGCGCAAACTCGAAGGTTTTTTGCTGCGCGAGAGAAAGGAGGTCACGCGTATGGAACTTTATTTTCTCGGTACGGGGGCGGGCATGCCGTCGCCGCAACGAAACGTAACGTCGATCGCGCTGCGGCTTTTCGCCGAGCGGGGGACGTTCTGGCTGTTCGACTGCGGCGAAGGCACGCAGCACCAAATATTAAAGTCGCCGCTCAAGCTTCGCAAATTGGAAAACATATTTATCACTCACTTGCATGGAGATCATCTCTTCGGATTGCCGGGCTTGCTGTCCAGCCGCGCTTACCAGGGCGGCCAAGATCCGCTTGCCGTTTACGGTCCTCCCGGAATTCGCGATTGGCTCGAAACGACGCTTCATCTTAGCCAATCCCGATTGCATTATCAATTGACGATCCATGAAATTGCCGAAGGGACGGTTTTTGAGGACGACCGGATGACGGTGGAAACGGCGAAGCTCGACCATCGAATTGACAGTTACGGCTACCGCATCGCGGAGAAGGAAAGGCCCGGCAAGTTGAAGGCGGAAGAGCTTCGGCGCCGCGGCCTGAGACCGGGACCGCATTACGGAGCGTTGAAACGGGGAGAAGACGTAACGCTGCCGGACGGAACGACCGTGACGGCCGCAGAAGTGACGAGCGGGCCGCAGCAAGGGGCTACGGTCGTTATATTGGGAGACACCCGTCCTTGCGAAGGCGCGTCGAAGCTCGCCCGCCAAGCGGATATGCTCGTGCATGAAGCTACTTATTCGCATGATTTGAGCGATCTGGCGCATGAATATTATCACAGCACGTCCGCGCAAGCCGCGCAAACCGCATTGGCCGCCGGGGCGAGGGGGCTGATCGTGACGCACTTCAGCAGCAGATATAAAGATATCGAAGCGCTGCAACCGCTGCTCGGCGAGGCGAAAGCGATCTTTCCCAACACAATGCTGGCGGAGGAACATGTTTTATACCCTGTCTCGGCCCGAACGGGCCGAGCATCCGGGCATACATAGCGCCGATACGGGAAATGGGCGTCCAGTGGGAAATACGCAGCTCTTTTCCCGGGAAAGCGCAGGAAATGACAGGTTACAGCAAGGCGCACGAAGATTTTGGCGGCCGCCGTTCGATTTCATTCGACGCTTTTGCCGCGGAATAGTTTCATTTTGACTTCTTTCACACAATTTCTTGAAAAAATAGGCCGCAAACTATAATATGGTAAGAAACGCGGAATCGACCGGAAAGGATAGAGAAGAGTATGCCGGAATTACCGGAAATGGAAATTTACAAAAAACTGCTCTCCGACCGCATCGTCGGAAAAACGATTACGAATGCAACCGTCAATCGGGCGAAATCGGTTAACATAGATGCGCGGCAATTCGAAAGCGAGCTTGTCGGCAAACAAATATTGTTTGTCGAACGCCGCGCCAAGTATTTAATTTTCCATTTGGATAACGGGCGCAGATTGCTGCTTCATTTGATGCTCGGAGGATTGATGTTTTACGGCACTCCCGATGAGAAGCCGGATCGCACGACACAGGTGGAAATCTCGTTCGGCGATGCGACGCTCTATTTTATCGGGCTTCGCTTGGGGTATCTTCATTTATTGTCCGTGAACGATACGGATGAGGCGTTATCCGACCTGGGGCCGGAACCGTTCGATCGGAGAATGACGGCGGATAAATTCAGTCAATTATGCCGGAATAAACGCGGGACGCTTAAGTCGGCGCTTGTCAATCAAAGCTTTATCGCCGGCATCGGCAATTGTTATTCCGACGAAATCGCATTTGGCGCTTCATTGCTGCCGTCGGCCAAGCTGCAGGATCTGGAGCCGCCTGCGATCGAACGGCTTTACCGATCGATGCATTCGATATTGCGGGAAGCGGTGGAATCGGGCGGTTACGTGGAGATGCCGTTAACGGCAGACGATGCGTTGACGGGCGGGTATAACGCCCGCTTGAAAGTATACGATCGGGAAGGGGAAGCTTGTCCGCGTTGCGGCACCGCGATCGTAAGAACGGAAATCGCTTCCCGCAAAGCTTTCTTGTGTCCCGGATGCCAGCATGCAAAGTAAAACGCCGTTGATCGGATGTCATGTAAGCATACGCGAAGGTTATTATCAAGCGGCCGTCGCCGCAGCCCGGCTCGGTGCGAAATCGTTTCAGTATTTTCCTAAAAATCCGCGCGGCTTGAGCGTGAAAGCATTCGACCGAAGAGACGCCGAACGATGCGCCGCCTTTTGCAGGGAGCAAGGAATGCCGTCCATCGCCCATACGCCGTATCCGACCAATTTGGCGGTGGACGCTTCCGCAAGTCGCGAGCAGTTCGAGCGGACGGTCGCTTCCTTGGTAAACGATCTGCAAATTGCCGACGCCTGCGGTTCCGTCGGAGCGGTCGTTCATTTCGGCATCTACAAAGGACAGGATCCGCTGCAAGGCTATAAAAATATAATACAATGTCTTAATACCGTGTTATACGCTTGGGAAGGCGCCGCGCTGCTCCTGATCGAAAATCAGTCCGGCGATCATGCGAAAATGGGGATGGCGCTGGAGGAATTGGTGCAAATCCGCAATTTAACGTCATTTCCCGAAAAAATCGGCTTTTGCTTCGATACATGCCATGCGTTTGCGAGCGGGATATGGACGGGGACCAATACGGACGAATTGCTGCGGAAAGGACAGGAACTGCATTATTGGGAATATTTGCGCGCCGTTCATTTGAACGATTCGAAATATCCGGCGGGGTCGCACCGCGATCGGCACGAAAATATCGGAAAAGGGCATATTGGGGCGGCTGCGCTGAAGTCGCTGCTGGCAGCCAAACCGTTCGGCGATTTGCCAGCCGTTCTTGAGACGCCTGTTCCGGCCAGCGGATCGCATCGGGAGGAAATCGAATATGCGTCAGCAATGGCAGAGGGGATGAAACGATGATTCACGTTTTTCTGGACGATTGCCGCCGCCCTCCGGCGGGATTCGTGCTTGCGCGCACGGCGGAGGAATGCTTGCTGCTGTTGGAGGATGGCGACGTCGACATGTTGTCGCTTGATCACGATCTAGGTTTCGACGAGGCGAACGGAACGGAACTCGTCAAGCAAATGGTGCTGCGGAATGTATATCCGCGCGAAATCTTCCTGCATACGTCAAGTCCGTTCGGCAGAAGGGAAATGTACGAGCTGCTGTATCAACATAAGCCGGAACATGTGAAGCTGCATTACGGCCCGATGACGCCCGAGGCGCTGGAAAGAGCGAGGTTGGCCTCCGATGATGCGAGAGATTAGCGAGCATGACGTCTTGCAGACGATCGCCAGTCGGCGGGAGCCCCTCTTTCTTTATTTATATACTCCGTTATGCGGAACTTGCAAAGCGGCCGAACGCATGTTGGACATCGTCATGGAAACGTTGAATACGGAAGCGATGAAGACGAATGTCAATTTCGCGCCGCGGCTTGTAGCGGAATTCCGGATCGAAAGCGTCCCGTGCCTGCTTGCTTTCCGTTCCGATGAGGGCGAAGCGCCGGAGAAATTGTACGCATTTCAGTCCGTCACGCATTTATTCCATTTCATGAACGATAAAAGGTGTGATCATCCATGATTCAATTACGAAATATTACGTTGCGCCGCGAGGACCATCTCATTCTCGATCGCGTCAATCTGGAAGTGAAAGAAAACGAGCATTGGGTGATACTGGGACGCAACGGATCCGGCAAGACGACGCTGCTAGAGTTGATTACCGGCTACATATTTCCGTCGGACGGACAGGTGAAAGTGATGGGCAACTTGTACGGCGATTGCGACGTTCGCGAAGTGCGTAAACGGATCGGTTATCTTAGCCAGTCGCTGATGGAAAAGTTGGCGCTGCGCGATCCGGTATGGGAAGTTGTCGCCACGGGCGAATACGGCTTTCTCCGCTTTTACCAGTCCGTTCCGGACGAGGTGCGGGCGAAAGCCGAGGCGTTGCTGGATGAAGTGGATCTCGGCCGGCTGCGGGACCATCCGTTAGGGACGCTGTCCCAAGGCGAACGGAAAAAAGTCATGCTGGCGCGCGCCTTAATGTCCGAGCCGTCTGTCTTGATTATGGACGAGCCTTGCGCCGGGCTTGATTTGTATGAACGTGAAAAATTTCTCGACCAATTAAACTTGCTGCAAAAACGCGACATCACCTTAATTTACGTCACCCATCATATGGAGGAAATGATTCCGATATTTACTCATGTAGCGCTTATGCACCAAGGAAAAGTGATTGCGGCAGGCGACAAACGAAGCGTTCTAACAAGCGAAACGCTCATGCGGGCATACGAGGTTCCCGTTTCGATCGATTGGCAGGACGGCAGACCGTGGACGCGCGTTGTATCCGCACATGACGGAGGTTCGTAACAGTTGAAAACAGAACGGCAACCAAATGAACGACAATGGGAAAGCAACATCAACGATGCCGAAGAAAACGGCGGCACGCGTTGGATCGCCACGGCGAATCACAGCTTTGCGCCGTACGCGCAAGAAGAATTCCGGCGTTTGTTCGGGCAAATCAAGAGCGTGCAGCTCATACCCGGCGAAACGTTTCTGATCGAGCTTCCGGCAAGCGCCGAAGAAGTGGGCGCCCGCCTCAAGGCGGAGCCGCCGATCTTTGTCCGCCATATCCAGCCGGTGGATCGCTTCTGGAAGTTGGAGGACGGCGTGGAAGAGTTGAAGGCGCTCCGTTCTTTTATTGCAGCGAATGAGCAAAGGCTGAGCGGAAAGCGCGCCGCGGTTCAAATACGCCGGACGGAAGGAACGGCGACGTCTCTTGCGGTCGCGGAAGCGAAGGCCGAGTTGGAAGAGGCACTACGCGCCGTTTCAAGCGAACCGGTTCTTCGCGACGCGGATTGGGTACTATCCGTCTTCGCCGCGACCGGCATGCTGTATGCCGGCATTTCGCGCCCGGAAGACAATATAAGCGATTGGTCCGGCGGAGCGATCCGTTTCAAGCGGGAAGAAGGGCAAATATCGCGGGCGAAATTCAAGCTCCTCGAGGCGGAGCGCGTATTTGGGCTCGACTTGGCAAGTTGCCGGGAAGGGCTGGATATCGGCGCGGCGCCGGGCGGCTGGACATCTCTTTTGCTGGAACGCGGGTTGCGGGTCACTGCCGTCGATCCTGCCGAGCTCCATCCGTCGCTTATTCGGCATCGCAACCTTACCTATTTGCGCAAGAACGCCTCGAAGGTCCGGTTTCGGCCGGATCAATTCGATTTGCTCGTTTGCGATATGAGTTGGAGCCCGATGCAGATGGTCAAGCTCGTGTCGGAATTGTTATATTCGCTTCGACAAGGAGGCATCGCGATCGTAACCGTGAAGCTGATGCATAAGAAGCCGATGCAGACGATTCGCGAAGTGATCGTGCGATTCGGCGAGCAGCGGCTGCAATTGCAGCAAGCGAAGCAGTTGTTTCACAACCGCGACGAAATTACGCTTTATATGATTAAATATTAAAGAAATTAATGAAATACGGTAAAAAAACGGCAGCCGAACCGCTTGGGTTCAGGCTGCCGTTCGTTGCCGCACCCGCTGCTTGCCCAGTCGTGTCAGCGGTTGGCATGGGCGTCAGGCGCCTTGTCCGCGACAAGATTCAACGTAACGTTATGTTCGAGAAGAGCTTTCAAACCGCAGAGGACCATCGTGTATCCGCCCATCGAGTCAATGGCTTGATTGACGATTTCGTCTCCGCTGCCCGCAAACCCCGAGTGGGTAATCGTAACAAACGTTTCGCGATCGGCACGGACGGCGAATGTCCACTCGGTCAAGGTTCCGTCGTACGACGATTCGATCAAAATCCGCTTGTTCGGCTCGATCTCTTTCACCAAAACTTCGTCCCAAACGCCATACATTTCCCAATCCCAACGGATACGCTTTCCCGCTTCCAATTTTCCGCTCGCTTTCGTAAACCAAAATCGTGCCGTAATCGCCGGGTCGATAAAAGCTTCGAACACTTCTTCCACCGGCCTGCGAATCAGCATTTCCGCTTTCACTACAGGCGGATGATTCCATTCAGCCATCTTGATCGTTCCTTTCTTTCGTTTTTTCTAGAATAGCATACGGCCGTTACAAAAATTTCTTATCAATTGCGCTTCATACATTATTTTATCCATCGAGACAACATTGCAAAAAAATAGACTGGACAAAACAGGAAGCGTTGTTCTATAATAAATCACAAATTGAACATCATATTTCCAATTCAGGGAAAGCATCCCGAAACGTATGGACGAAGCGGACGAACCGTTCGCAAAGCGCCGTATTTTTCGGAGGCTTTCCTTTTTTTGTTTGCCGCGATTGCCATCGAAGCGGACAAACGATGACAGGGGGGATCGATCGGGATGAACATGAAATCCAAATTAGTTCCTCAAAGCGTCGTCGGCGGCAGATACCGGGTAATCGGCCGGATCGGCGCGGGGGGAATGAGCAGCGTATATTTGGTCGAGGACGACAAGTTGAAAGGGAAGCGATGGGCGCTTAAGGAAACGGTCGTCCCGGACAAAACGGCATACCGGAACGTTGCGGAGGAAGCGGAAATGCTAATCCGTCTCAATCACCCGTTCTTGCCGCGCATCGTCGATTTCTTCGCGCCCGACGAGGACGGATTGATGTATTTGGTGATGGATTATATCGAAGGGGAGACGTTGGCCTGTTATTTTGCCCGTCATAACGGGAAATTGCCCTTTAAGGCGGTCGTCGGCTACGGGCTGCAATTATGCGAGGTGCTTCATTATTTGCATACCCGGAACCCGCCGGTCGTGTACCGGGACATGAAGCCGTCGAACGTCATGGTGACGCCGCAAGGACAAATCCGCCTGATCGATTTCGGGATCGCCCGCCGTTTCAAGCCGTCGCAATCCGACGATACGATTCGTCTGGGTACGGTCGGCTTCGCCGCGCCGGAGCAATACGAAGGCCAGCAAAGCGAGACGCGCAGCGATCTTTACGGATTAGGCGCGCTGCTGATGCATTTGCTGAGCGCGGGCAGAGCGACGGTTCTATCGCCCCAATACGAACGGCTGTTGCAAGACGATGTGCCTCCGGGCTTCCGTCCCGTGCTGGCGAAACTATTGCAATACGATCCGAAGGATCGGTACAGCAGCGCGGAACAAGCAAGGAATGCGCTGTTGCCGTTCGCGCAACCGGAAGCTAGCGGGATCGCCCGCCAATCCGCCGCAGCCGCCTTCGCCTGGATCGGCACGGCCGTCGTAGCCGTCGGGGGCGTTTCTAAGGGCGTCGGCACGACGCATACGGCCATTGTGATTGCGCACTATTTGGCGCGCAGGAAGGTGCGGGTCGCAATTAGGGAATGCGGCGGCGAAGAGGCGTTCGCGCGAATCGAAAGCGCCTACGAAGGATTGGACGGGCAATTTCAACCGACGGAACGATTCGCGGTCAACGGGGTGGAATACATCAAAGGACATGCCGACTTGGACATGCAGTCGATGCTTGCGGAAGGATACGACTTTTTGGTTCTCGATTTGGGAAACGTTTGCGAGTCGAACGATTTGTCCGAATTTTTCAGAGCGAACTTTCCCATTGTCGTCGCGTCCGGCGCCGAGTGGAGGCAGCAGGATTTGCGCCGTTTTTTGCAGCGGTATGGCGACAAAGAGAAGGGGAATTGGAAGTACTTCATTCCGCTTGCGAATCGACGGACGGTGCGCGACATTCAAAAATCGTTTCAATTGCGTTCCGTCACGGCGCTTCCGTTTCATCCCGATCCGTTCGCGGCGGGCATCGAAACGAATCAGCGGCTGGACGCCGTCTTCGCCGATTGGATCGCCTCAAAGGGGAAGGGGGGACGGACGTTTAGCCGCTTTGGAATGAGGATAGGCCGATAAAGGAGCGAAAGAGATGTCAAAGATTAGACAACGAACGAAAAATTTACTCTATGCCGGTTTCGTCGGCGCCTTGACGATGGGATTGATCGCAGGCGGGATCGGCGCGTATTTCTATGTGCAGCATGTTAAGACGGAGAAGAGGATCCGGTCGGAATACGAAACGAAGCTGACGGAGGCGGAACGGTTGTTGAACGATCGGAATGCCGCGCGGGTAACGATTGTGGCGGCCAATACGGATATGAAGGCCGGGGAAAAGGTGCAGCCTCAGCATATCTCCACGGTCCGAATCCCCGTTAGCGAGGTTCCGCAAGATGCGATCGTGAACGAGAACGACGTATTGAACAAAACGCTTAAAATCGATTTGAAAAAAAATAGCGCGCTGCTTCCTTCGATGCTGTTCGACGACGGCCCGACGCCCCGCGATTTGCGGTATCAGGAATTCCAAGCGATCAGGCTGCCGTCCAAATTGCAAAAGAACGATTTCGTCGATGTGCGGATCGGCTTTCCGACCGGACAAGATTATATCGTACTGGCAAAGAAGAAAGTGATCGACGTTCTGGACGGCACCGTCTGGCATCAGTTGAACGAGAAGGACATTTTGCTAATGTCGAGCGCGATGGTCGACGCCTATTTGCATGGCGGCCAAATCTATGCGCTTCGTTATGTCGATCCGTATATGCAGGCGGAAGCGGTCGTCAATTATCCGGCCAATGCGCAAGTGCTCGAGTTGATGGAGCAGGACCCGAACGTGCTGGAAAAGGCGAAGACGGCGCTCGCCAAAACGGCGCGCAAAGCGCTCGAAGGCGATTTGGAGCGTCATGCGGGAAGAAATGCGGACAGACAGAGCAGCTATGTGCCGCATGAACGTCCGGCTGCGAGCGGCAGCGGATATGGGGTAACGGCGAAAGATCCCTACGACCGCGCGCCGCAATCCCAAGCGACGTCTTCGCCTGCGGAGCCTTCCGGCCAATGGGACAAAAACGAGATCGTTCAGCCGCTGCCCGCGGATGCCGCCATCGAGCAAAGCGTATTCGATCAGTCGCTGGCGCAGCGCAGCGAACCGGAAGAGGAGTGAGAGCCGTGAGGAAAATTTTATGGATAGGCGCATGCGATCATAGCGAACTCATTCTCGGCTTGTGCAAAATCATCGCCGCGGCAAACCGCAGCGTATTGCTGGTCGACGGAACGAGCGATCGTCAAACGCTCCGCATCGTTCCTGCGGGAAGCAAGCGCGAACGGTTGGTCGAATTCGACCGGTTTGACATTGCGTACGGTTTCGCAACGTGGAACGAAGCGCTGGACATGCGTAGGGAGGACGAGCAGCCGAATTACGATTATGTATTCGTAATGACGGATCAAGACCGATTTATTGCCGGCCATGCCGGCGGTTCCTTCGATCGGCATGTGCTCGTAACAAGCTTGGAAAAGGAATGTACGGTGCGCAATGCGGAAACGCTCCGCCGATGGCTTGCAGGCGGCGGACAAACGGCAACGCTGACGCGGGTTTTTTATCAGTTCGTCGAATGCAGCGTAGATGAAGAATATGTCGAGCGGATGACGGACGATTTGCCTGTCGTTTGGTCCGAACATGTCTATTACATACCGTTCGACGAGAAAGATTATGAAACGAAAATCGATAACCAGTACGCCGGCATGCTCGATATCAGGCCGTTGTCCGGCGAATATAAACGGACGTTGCGGAGACTGGCGATGGACATGACGGATCTGGATCGTAAAGCGATCAAGCGCGCGTTTCATCAAGCGCAAAAGGGGGGGTTATGATGAGGAAGGGAAAGCAAATCGCATTTTGGTCGCCCGCCTGCGGACAAACCGGAACGTCGACGAATCTAGCGGCGGCAGCGGCCGTAATCGGGTTGGATTATTATATGAAAACGCTGGTCGCGTATACGAAGCCGGGCTCGGCCTTGGAGCCGTCGCTCGTCCGCAAGCCGGACGAATTAGCCGCACCCGCCTTCGACAATACCGGGCTGGACGCCCTGAAGCGGCTTGCGCGCAGCAATCGCCTCACGGCGAATATCGTTAAAGATTATACTCGTCCGATTTTGAAGGATAGGCTCGATTTCTTGCCGGGGCCGACCGATTTCAACGAGCAAGAGGATAAAGCGGGGGCAGGCGAGCTTGTGCAGCATATATTCGCTTGCGCCGGCCAATTTTACGATACGGTGCTGGTGGAAGTCGGCAGCGGTACGAGCGACGAATTGACGAACGCCATACTGGAGGCGTCGGACGTGATCGTTGTGAATTTGAATCAGAATGCGGCATTGCTCGACCGATGGCTCGGACGAGGGGGAAGCTTCGATACGCTTCGCGGCAAAACTTGCGTTTATTTGCTCGGGCGCTATGACAGGCAATCCCGTTACAAGGCGGGGAATATCGCCCGCAAGTACCATTGCAAAACGCTGTTTACCGTACCGTATTCCGCCGGGCTCATGGACGCGTGCAACGATCATGCCGTGATCGAGTTTTTCATGCGCAATCGCAACGTCCGTCAAGGACATGACCATTATCATGTCGTCCATGAAGTGAGAAGGCTCGCGAAGACGATATTGGAACAAGCCGACGTGGACAGTCTCGCGTTCCGGGAGAGAGGAGCGTAGCGCATGTACTTCGGCGACAAGTTCAACTTGATCGTGACGGCGGCTTTTCTCTTTGCCGTAGGCGCGCTGCTCTATATAAGGTTGTCCGGGCGCAAGACGGAGCAAGCGGTCCTCCCTCCTGCCGAAGGGAAATATACGATCGAACGGATGACGGAATACGTGAAACAATGCTTGAATGAAATGGTCGCAGCGAATTGGTATCATACGGGATTCATCGGCGAAGAATTGCAAAGGCGCAACAACAAACGGCTCGAACTCAAGCGGGCGCTGAAAGGCTGCGTATACGGCGATTTGAGCGATAAAAATTACGTCAAAAACGTAATATACGATTTGCTTCTGCAAACGTACGGCCTGAACGAAGGGAACGTCAACCGGGTCATTCCGTTTGAAGACGCGCGGCGATTGACCGAACAAGACATGTTCGAAATCATCCTTCACGATTATAAGAAGAAATACCGTTACGACGCTTTGCATCGGATCATTGCGCGCTACCGTTTGGACGAACCGAAGTCTTCCCCGGCGGAAGGAGACGCCGAGTGTTACGTCATTACGGGGGAGGAAGTGCGGACCATTTATAACCGGGAGGCGCCCGCGCTAACGTTTGACGACAAGCTGCAACTGATCGTGCAGCGGATTTATCAACAATATAAAGGCTTTAGCGTCATCGATGAAATTCGCGATATGAATATTGACGGCGTGTCGGGCGGCGTGTCGGGTTTGCCGCCGTCTTTTGCGGGCATGCCGGACGAATTCCGCGCGCATACCCGGCGAAACGACCCGGAGCAGCTTCCGTCGGCCCACGACAGCGTATGGATCTTTTACAAAGGAAAATCGATTCATTTATCCTTCTTGTCGTTCGGTTCGGAATGGGAATTAAAGCGGGTTTGCCAAAACATATACAAGTACAACAACCCCGGCCAGTTGTCGGAGACGAACGGTTATAAAGTGAATGAAATGAAGGACGGTTCCCGCGTCGTTGTCGTACGGCCCCATTTTTCCGAATCGTGGGCGTTTTTCGTACGCAAATTCGACATTCCGAACGTTTCGCTGGAACAGCTCATTCGCGACCGCAATTCGGAACTTGCGATCGGGACGATCAAATATTTAATGAAAGGATCGCGCATCACGGCCGTTACGGGGGCCCAAGGAAGCGGCAAGACGACGCTGCTCATGGCGATGGTGAAGCATATTTACGCGACGCTCACACTGCGCGTGCAAGAGATGGCTTTCGAACTGCATTTGCGCAAAATTTATCCTAACCGCAATATTTTAAGTTTGCGGGAGACGGATCATATATCCGGCCAGGCGGGATTGGACGTACAGAAGAAGACCGACGGCAGCGTCAATATCGTGGGCGAAGCCGCTACCGATCCGGTCGCCGCCTGGGTCATCCAAACGTCGCAAGTCGCCAGCCTTTTTACGCTCTTTACCCATCATGCGAAAACGTTTCGCGATTTGGTACATTCGCTGCGCAACTCGCTCTTGAAAACCGGCGTGTTCAGCAACGAACAAATCGCGGAGCGCCAAGTGACGAGCGTCATTAATTTCGACATTCACTTGAAGCTTGAGAAAAACGGACGCCGTTATATCGAACGGATTACGGAATGCGTGCCGGTCGAACATGCGGGGACGTATGGCGGATCGATTGCGCAGGCCGCGACGCTGAACGAGAAGATGGAACGGTTCATGGAGACGGCGGCCGATTATTTGGAACGGGCGGCAGACCGGAGAACGTATGTCGAGCGGAACATCGTCGAATATCGGGGCGGCGAATACGTTGCGGTTCATCCTATATCGGCGGCTAACGCGGCGGAGATGATCGAACAGATGACGGAGCAGGACGCTAATGCGTTCAAGGCATTCGTCGCGTCATATTGGGGGGATAACCATGGAACTTAAAACAGCTCTATATGGAATTGTCGCCGTCTCGGTGCTAATCTTCCTGATCCTCCTTATCGTTTATCAATGGATGTCCCGCCGAAGCGCAAGGGACGGGCCGGGGCGAGCGTCCCGCGACGACCGGGAACTGCTGCCGCCCCAGCGCAGAAGGTCGGCGCGCCTTATGCACCGCCTGCTGCATCAATCGTATGCCGATTCCATGAAGATTCCTCTCCTTCGGCGCTACGTTTCGGAAATACGCAGGAGAATGGCCGGCATCTATAGTTACGATGAGACGACCGTTCGCAGCGAAACGATGAAGATTGTCTGGATGACCTTCGCGATCGCCTTCATCGCCGCTTTGCTGCTCGTAATATGGCATCGCGATATCCTATCCGTGATCGTCGTTTTGCTCGTCGTCCTCATGCTGCACAATACGATCGTCGATACGTTCGTCAGCCGGGTGGAGAACAGACTGTTGCGGCAATTAAGCCATATGATAAGCGATGTCAGGCATCATTATCATGCGCACGGCATGGTGGAAGAAGCCATTTACGAAGCGTCGGAAACGGCTTCCTACGAAGCGGCCGAGCATGGCAAGAAAGTGTATGAAATGCTAACCTCCAACAATCCGGAGGAAAGCCTGGATCGATATTACGAAGTCGCTCCGAACCGCTTCCTGAAAGGTTTTGCCGGCATATCGCATTTCATCCGCGAATTCGGGGATAAAATGCGGCCGAACGGTTCGATGTATTTGCACGCTCTAACGAAGTTGAACGCCGAAATCAAGCTGGAAGCGATGCGCCGGGACAAATTGAACTATTTGCTGAAAAGTTTGACGCTGGTCGCGGTCGCGCCCGTTCTTTTTACGAAACCGATCGAGTCATGGGCCCGCAACAATTTTCCGGCAATGGGGCAATTTTACGATTCAAAATTCGGTTTCATCGTCGCCTGCTCCGTTTACTTCGTCATTCTTGCTTCTTATCTTTTGCTTCGCAAAATTCAAGAAACCGACGAAGGCAAATATGCGGCCAAAACGAGAAAAGGGGCATGGGAGAAAAAATGGTACGGAATAGCGATCGTTCGCCTGCTGGTGGAACGCGTCGCTCCGCCGCCCCGGCATCGTTTATATTACAAAACGTCGGCGCTGTTGAAAGACGCGAACATCCCGCTGCCGGTGGAATGGTTTTATTTGCGGCGCATTTTGTTATGCGTGCTGTTCGTCATGGGCAGCCTGTCCGCGAGCGTCTATTTGCATGCGCTCGGCACGAACAACGTGCTGTACGGGCCGACGAGAAGCGCTGCGATGTTCGGAACGGCGGACGAGACGGAGATGCGAAAAGCCTACGAACGGACGGAATTCGACCGTCAATTGATCTTGCGTCTCGGAAAGGAAGGAGCGTACGGACGGGAACAGATCGCGGCTGCATTGCGAAACATGCCGCAGCTCTTCCGAAACCAGACGGAAATGGGCGAGGCCGCGAAGCGGATCGCAACCAAAATCGAGATGTTGAACGCCGAGTATCTCAAATGGTGGGAAGTGATGATCGCCGTTTCCTTCGGTTGCGCGGCTTACTACGCTCCGGTATGGGTCGCGATGTTTCAAAAACGGATGCGCTCGATGGAGATGAAGAACGAGGTGGATCAATTCCATACCGTAATCGCGATGCTGTGCGAATTCGACCGAATCTCCGTCGAAAATATTCTAGAATGGATGGAACGCTTTGCCTCGATTTTTAAGGAACCGCTGCAAAACTGCCTGCTCCATTATGAAGCCGGCGCGGACAGAGCGCTGGAGGAGCTGAAGATGCATGCGCCGTTCGTTCCGTTCGTGCGGACGGTCGAGAAGCTGCAGCTTGCGGCAGATAAAATTCCGGTAAAGCAAGCGTTCGACGATTTGGAATCGGAGCAGGCATTCTATTACGAAGAGCGCAAGCAGGAGTATGAACGCATGATTGACGCCAAGGCGGCCTGGGGCAAAATGATCGGCTTTACTCCGCTGTATACTCTCGTTTTTATGTACCTGGTTATTCCGCTCGTCTATATGAGCATGAATCAAATGAACGTTTATTACGAACAAATTCAAAAAATCAATTAACCGAAAGGCAGGTCTTATCCATGAATAATGCTCAAAAAGCGCTCGTTATGGCGGCGGGCATTTTCCTCGCTATCGCTTTGATTACGATTGCCGTCGTCCTCTTTATCTCCGCCCAGGAAGCGACGAAATCGGCGCAAAACAATTTTTCCAACATTCAAACGGAATTGTCGCAAACCGCGTTCACCGTTTACGACAATACGGTCGTCAGCGGTTCGCAAGTGATTAACGCGCTGCGCAAATATTCCGACAAGGATCAATTCGGCATCCGCGTCGTTACCGGAAAAAATCGGGCGGGAGCATGGTACGGCAAAGTGCTGAAAACGAACGTCGGCGTCGAAAGTCCGGAGTACGGCTCCATCACCGATATCGAACCTGACGGCAGGCTTGCGTTCGCGACGGATGAAGCCCAGATCGATTACGTCAACCCGAGCGGCAAATTCCAGGCCAATATCGTTCAAGACAGCAGCAATGTTATCCGCGGCATTATTTTCGTACAGAAATAATCCGTCATGGGAGACAATACACGCAATATGTTGATGGCAAGCGCGTACGTTGCTTTTTTTATCGGCGCGTTGACGCTTGCCTTGCCATTATTCGGCGGCATCGCCAAAACGCTTGACGTAACATATGTTGCGAATGCCGGAGACGATCGGACGGTTCATTCCGGCATGCGCGAAACGGGAGATTACAAAGTGAACGGAGCGGTCGTATTGCATACGGTTTTGCAAATCGGGCAATTGCATGCGGATATCGAGGTGGACGGGCAGCGGTATGCGCATACGGCCAAGCCGGAATCGGCCGATGTCTCCGTCATCGACGTGCACGCTTCCTACCGTGTGACGCATGTTCGCGACGGAAACGGGACGATCATTCTTGTGCGTTACGACTCCGTACGGACGTAAAGACACTTCGCAAACGTTTGGAGGGACTCCAGATGAATACGGTTGGCAAAGCATTCGCATTGATTGTCGCCGTTCTGCTATTGTACATCTTTCCGATAGCCCACTCGTTCGACAAGCAGGACGATATTTCATATCTGATCGCGCTGCAATCGGTAACCGGATTTGTCGATGCCGCGCGGGACAAAGGCTATATTACGCCGACGATGTATAATGATTTGGAACGAAGACTCGCGGCTACCGGCAATACGTTTCGCGTCGAAATGGAACATTTGCATAAACGGTATGTTCCGGTATACGGCGATCCGGCCGATCCGCGGACGTTCGAACACGAATTCGCCGTCGATTACGAAGGGTTTTACACGCATCAGATCAAAGCGGTTTTATTCCCGGACAATGCGCTTGCCCCGGGCGATCCGGCCAGAAGGTATACAATGAATGCGGGCGATTTCTTTCGCGTTTCGATCGTCAACACGAACAAAACGAATGCGACGGTAATGCGCGACTTTTTGAGCAATGGGCATACGGAGCGCGGGACGATCGATATCCCTTACGGAGGGATGGTGCGCAATGAAGATTACTAGCCTCGCGGCGGCGTTCGCCATGATCGTGTTTCCTTTCTTCATCATCAATCAAATTCATACGGATGGGCAGAAGCTATCGCTGCGAACGGAATTGCGCTATAACGCGGCGATCGACGCCGCGGTGCAGGATGCCGCTCTAATGCTCATCTCGAACGAAAAACAAGGATTCGAAGCTCAGTACGAGTCTGCCAAAAACGTTCGCGCCAATCTCGATGCGGCCATGGACGCCTTCTATCGGACGCTGTACGTCAATTTCGGCATTGCCGACGATCCGCAGGCGCAGGCGCTGCTCGACGTATACATTCCCGCGATCGTCGTGATCGGCTACGACGGTTATTATTTGTACGCCGACGACGAATTCGCCAATCGCGGCGGCGAAACCGAATCGCGGCATGTTTGGTATGCCAAAAAGCCGTATGCGTACCGCGATGCGGCCGGAAACTCGCTGTCCTTTACTTTGGACGAATACGTGACGGCATACGAGCCAGGGACGCAAACATGGCGCCAAGGGTTTCGGCGCGATATCGCCCCGTCGTCGGCCGTTCCGCTGTTGCAGGATGCCGCCGTTTTCGAGCAAGTGCGCCGATGGACGATCGTTAGTTCCATTCAAGAAGATTTGCAATACTATATCAACCGGCATAATGCGCTCGCCAAGCGCTACGGCGTTTCCTATACGTTCACGCTG
This sequence comes from Paenibacillus sp. MSJ-34, assembly GCF_018918005.1. Classification (GTDB taxonomy): domain Bacteria; phylum Bacillota; class Bacilli; order Paenibacillales; family Paenibacillaceae; genus MSJ-34. The sequence continues at coordinate 80,496 of NZ_JAHLPR010000025.1, forward strand.
CCCGCGATCAGCGGGGAGGAGTGGAACAATACGATCCAGGACGTCGGCGTGATCGCTTTCGTGCAAGGCATTGCGATCGGGGACCGCTATTACAACAATTATGCGCTCGGCGGCGCGAGGATTGTGAAACGGGACGAGTTCGCGGGAATCGTCGCGAACGGCATCAAATATTATTACCGCCGCTCCGAATGCTCTTCGCCGTTGCCGACGCAAGAAACGTTCCAAAGCGAGAAGGAAGCCGCCCGCAACGGATATTATCCGCTGGCTTGCGCAAATTCGCATTCTACAGTACGCGATTGAACCGATAACTTTTGATAAAGCCCATTGACACCTCAACTACTCTATGTTATTGTGTAGCAGTACCCAATATAATTGATTACCAACGTCGTTGAGTACCAGGGGGTGATATTCTGGAGAATTTAAGCGAAATGCTCAAGGGCGTACTGGATGGAATCGTGCTGGAGATCATCAGCCGCGGGGAAATATACGGATATGAGATTGCCAAAAGGTTACACGCAATGGGTTTTGAAGGGCTTGCGGAAGCGACGGTGTATGCGCTCTTGTTGCGGCTGGAAAAAAACAAGCTGGTGCGTATCACCAAAAAACCTTCGGAATTGGGCCCTCCCAGAAAGTTTTACACGCTCAACGAACGGGGATTTGAAGAGCTTGCATCCTTTTGGGCAAGATGGGATTTTCTAAGCGGGCGTATTCAGTGCTTAAGAAATCATGGAGGTGAAGATCATGAGCTTTAGTCAAGAGACGAAGGACAAAATCGTTCAATTTGCAAAGGAGCAATCCCGGCATTACTTGGAAGAAGCCGAGATGACCTACTTGGAGAAGCTTCGGCGGAAAACCGGCCAGGCCAAGAGCAAGATCACGAAGAAACTTGCAAAGTTCAAAAACCGCTCGGAGACCTCGCTTGAAGCGCAAAACGATATGATTCTCTATATGAGCGATTACATGAACGACTTGATTGCGGAAGGGATTTCCGAGCAAGAAGCGTTTCAACGCGCGAAGGAGGAACTTGCGTTTCGCAGCGAAACTGCGAAATCCGCCGATTTGCAGGAGAGGTTTGCAGAATATTATGAAAACCGCAGCCCTGCCGATCACGAAGCCATCGGCCTGTTCTACGCAGGATTTATGTTCTTTGGGATATCGATCGGCTCGCTTGCCGGATTTCTCGGCAGCGGCGGGCGGGAAATATTTCTCTCCGGCGGTTGGATCGATACGCTCATTGGCGCTGCCGTCGGCTTTATTATCGGAATGGGATTAGGGTTAATCAGCAACGCCATCATTGTTTTGAAGAAAGGCAAATGATTTGGGGGGATTGTATGCCGAATGCTATTGAAATCGCAGATTTAAGAAAAAGCTTTTCGGTCAAATCAAAAGGCAGGGCATCGACGGTTGAAGCGGTGCGCGGAGTTACGCTTTCGGTAAAGAGCGGCGAGATTTTCGGTTTTCTCGGACCTAACGGGGCCGGCAAGACGACGACCCTTCGCATGCTGACGACGCTTTTGCCGATTGACGCGGGGAAGGCGGCCGTTTGCGGGTACGATCTTGTCCGTCAGCCCAAAGAAGTGCGGCGGCATATCGGATATGTCAGTCAGCTTGGCGGGGGAGACTCGGAAGCGACCGGGCGCGAAAACTTGATCCTTGCCGGACGGCTGTTTGGGATGAACCGTCACGACGCCGAACAACGCACGAACGAATTGCTCGATGTTTTCGAATTATCCGAACTGGCCGATCGGATTGTAAGGACGTATTCCGGAGGACAAAAGCGCCGGCTTGAAATCGCGCTGGGCATGATCAACCGTCCGGAAATCCTATTCCTCGACGAACCGACGACCGGGCTTGACCCGCAAAACCGCGCCAATCTTTGGGAGCAAATCAAGAAGTTGCAAGCAGACGGCACGACGATTTTCCTGACGACGCATTATTTGGACGAAGCGGATGCATTAAGCGATCGGCTTGCCATTATGGATTACGGAAGGATCGTGGCGGAGGGTACGCCGCAAGAACTCAAAAATCGAATTTCCGGCGACGTCATTCAAATACGATTTTCAAACCGCATTATAGAACAAGCGGCAAAACGATTGGGAACGTTGAGTTTTATCCACGAAATCCGGCTTGAGGGCGAAAACCTCTATCTTTATGCAAAAGACGGAGCACAGGCTCTGCCCCGCATATTCGACATGTTGGAGGCCGAAGGCATGCAATCGCAATCGGTAACCGTATCCGCGCCGACCCTTGACGATGTATTCCTTAAACAGACGGGAAGATTATTGCGCGATGGTAAGGAGGGAATCGCATGAACATCGTTTTCGAAACAAGGCTGCTTTTCAAAAGGAGATTAATGGAGCAATTCCGCTCTCCCATATGGCTGTTTATGGGATTCACGACGCCTCTGTTGTATCTTGCTTTGTTCGCGCCGCTTTTGGGCGGGATTCCCACCGTAGGGGGAGAGGGGGTCGCCGACGCCTTCGTTCCCGGCTTGCTGGCTTTATTTGCGTTAAGCAGCGGCATGGGTATTGGCTGGACCATCGTCCATGAGCTGAAAACAGGGGTTATCGAACGCTTCAGGGTTTCGCCGGTGAGCCGCTTTTCCCTGCTGATGGGAAACGTGTTGAAAGACGTTGTGATGTTTTTGCTGCCTGCATTGATCGTTATCGCGGTTTCGAGTTTGGCCGGATTTCACATTCACGCAGGCGGGCTTGCCGTCTTGCTGGTTCTGCTCTGCCTATTGACTGCTGTGGTGTCCGCCGTAAGCAGCAGTTTAGGGCTTATATTTAAAGATATCGGCACATTAGCCGCGGTTGTCACCGGTTTGCAGCTTCCGATCACCTTGCTGGCAGGAGTTTTGCTTCCTATTTCCCTCGGGCCGACATGGCTGCAAGTTGTCGCGCACTTTAACCCTGTCTTTTATGTGGTGGAAGCCTCCCGCGCATTGGCCGCCGGCACGATTTGGGATATGAAAGTTCTTTTGGCGTTTGCCGTTATGGTCATTTTGCTCGTGATAACTCTTGGTTGGGCAACGAATGTTTACAGAAAAGCCGTTGCATAACTGCGGCAACGCCGGTTGGTCATTTGCTTGCATTTCTTCTGAAACGCTCCGAAAAGATATATGGATCTCCGCCAAAATATGATACAATTAGAAACTGTAATTTCATGAAAATATCGAATAGGAGCATGCGTTTCAATATGAGCTTATTGACAGTGGAAGACGTTTCGCATAATTTCGGAGAGCGCACGTTGTTCAAAAATGTGTCGTTCCGCTTGCTGGCCGGCGAGCATGTCGGTTTGGTGGGAGCGAACGGTGCCGGCAAATCGACGCTAATGAATATTTTAACGGGACAATTATTGAAAGACAGCGGCAAAGTGGAATGGATGCCGAAGGCGCGCTACGGCTATTTGGACCAACATACGAAGCTGACGCCGGGGAAGACGATCCGCGACATTTTGAAGGATGCCTTCTTGCCTTTATTGGAATTGGAACAAGAGATGATGGCGATTACGGAAAAAATGGCGGAAGCGGATCCCGACGAGCTGGAGTCGCTGCTCGAACAGATGGGCGAAATTCAGGAACAGCTTGAAATCGGCGATTTTTATATGCTGGACGTGAAGGTCGAGGAAATGGCCAACGGGCTGGGCCTGGACGCGATCGGCCTGGAACGCGACGTTGCGTCGCTAAGCGGCGGGCAGCGCACGAAAGTATTGCTTGCCAAACTGCTGCTGGAGAAACCGACCGTCCTGCTGCTCGACGAGCCGACGAACTATTTGGATGTCGAGCATATTCAATGGTTGACGAATTATTTGAAAGAATATCCGTACGCTTTTATATTAATATCGCATGATACGGAATTTATGAATCAGGTCGTCAACGTCATCTATCATTTGGAATTTGCGAAGCTGACCCGTTATTCGGCGAACTACGAGAAGTTTCTGCAAATGGCGGATATCAACAAAACGCAGCATATCGAAGCTTACGAGAAGCAGCAGGAATATATTAAGAAGCAAGAAGATTTCATCCAGCGCAACAAAGCGAGATATTCCACGTCCGGCCGCGCCAAAAGCCGGGAGAAGCAATTGGAGCGGCTCGAGAGGATCGATCGTCCGGACGAAGCGCCCAAGCCGACGTTTGTGTTTAAAGAGGCGCGGGCGAGCGGCAAAACGGTATTCGAAGGGATCGATTTCGAAATCGGTTATACTCATGCTTTATTGCCAAAGATGTCGATGACGATCGAGCGCGGCGAGAAGATCGCTATCGTCGGCTGCAACGGCGTCGGCAAATCGACGCTGCTCAAAACGATTCTCGGTAAAATTCCGCCGATCAGCGGCAAGACGTATCAGGGCGACTTCTTGTATCCCGCATACTTCGAGCAGGAGGTCAAGGCGGGGAATATTACGCCGATCGACGACGTTTGGAACGAATTTTCCCATATGAATCAGCATGAAGTGCGAGCGGCGCTCGCGCGCTGCGGCTTGAAGAACGAGCATATTACCCGTCCGCTGAATATGCTGAGCGGGGGAGAGCAAGCGAAGGTGCGCCTTTGCAAATTGCTTATGCGGGAAAGCAACTGGATTTTATTCGACGAGCCGACGAACCATTTGGACGTCGTCGCCAAAGCGGAATTGAAGCGCGCGCTGAAAGAATATAAAGGCACGATCTTGCTCGTATCCCATGAGCCGGATTTCTACGAGGATTGGGTCACGAAAATATGGGATGTCGAGAAATGGTCGCTGCAAAACGCTTGAAACGGATCACAGATGCGGAAGCCTTCCTCCGGGAGGCTCCCGCATCTTTTGTTTTGATCCGAATCCCCGAAATTTCAATTCAGGCGATTTTACATGAATCTAATGCAAAAACGGTAAATTTTCTGCTTATTTTTTACGAAAGCTTACATTTACGCATTTGACTGGACATTGGCAATGAAAGTATACTACTAAATAGTTTAACTCTAATTATTTTAGTGCTAAAATAATTCGAAGGAGCTGCGACATGCCTGAGAGCGAGTTAATGAAACTTTCAAGTATTTTTCGGAGTTTAATCAAGATGATGACACAGGAATGGAACAAACGGATGGTGCATAATCTTACGTTCTCTCAATGCCGCGTTTTGTTCCGGCTTCATTCGATCGGCCCGATGAAGGTTTCCGAATTGGCGGATGCATTATCCTTTACATCAGGGGCGATTACCGGTATTACCGACAAGTTGATTGCAGCAGGATTCGCCGTGCGAACAAGAGCCGAAGACGACCGGAGGGTCGTTTATGTGGAAATCACTCCGAAGGGAAGGGAGGCGCTTGACGAAATCCAAGAGAAACAACAAGAAATGATTGCCGTCTTTTTCGAATGGTTGTCGGATGAAGACAGACAACATCTTACGCGTATTTTTACGCAGATTTTAGATAAGGTAGAGGAGTACCAAAAGGAGTAGGAGATGTTATATGGAACATTTATCGCATAAGCGAAAATTGACGATTATGATTGCCATTATGGCGGCGATGTTCTTCTCGGCGATCAACCAAACGATCGTTGGAACGGCTTTGCCGCGAATTATCGCCAAGCTGGGGGGAATGGATTACTATACCTGGGTTGTCACCATTTATATGCTAACCTCGACGATCGCTACGATCTTGGTCGGTAAATTGTCCGATATATACGGACGGAAGCCGTTTATACTGACCGGTATCGTTTTTTTTATGATCGGCGCGTTTTTATGCGGATTTTCGACCGATATTTTTCAATTGATCATTTATAGAGGGATTCAAGGGATCGGCGCAGGGATCATTATGGCTACCGCTTTTACGGCTGTCGGCGACCTGTTCGCTCCGCGCGAGCGCGGAAAATGGACCGGCGTCATGACCGCCGTATTCGGATTTTCCAGCGTCATCGGTCCGGCGCTCGGCGGATACATTGTCGATCATATGGAGTGGCATTGGGTATTCTGGATTTTCCTGCCGCTCGGCATTGTCGCTTTTTTTATGATTTTAACGCTGTTTCCGAAGGTGGATCGCAAGGAATCCGAATCGATCGACTATTTCGGCTCGTTGTTCCTGACGCTGACGATCGTGCCGCTATTGCTCGCATTTTCTTGGGCGGGAACGAAATACGATTGGGGCTCGCAGCAAATCATTTTGTTGTTCGTTTGGGCAGCGGTCGCCTTGGCCATCTTCCTGTTCATTCAGACGAAGGTCAAAAGCCCTGTCTTGCCGCTGACTCTATTTAAAAACGGAATTGTAACGATTTCCAACATTATCGGCTTTATTATGAACGCGGGCATGATGGGAGCGCTCATCTATCTTCCGTTCTTCGTGCAGGGCGTGATGGGCGTTTCGCCGACCTATTCCGGCTATGTGACGATGCCGATGTCGATCGCTATGGTCCTCACAAGCGCCATTGTCGGCCAATTGATCAGCAAAAAAGGAAAATATAAAAGATTTGCATTGATCGGACTGCCCATCATGTTTGCCGGCATGATCATTATGTGCTACATGCATAGCATTTGGATGGCGGTCGTCAGCATGATCGTATTCGGCCTCGGCCTCGGCATGGGTATGCCGGTATTCTCGCTGACCATCCAAAACGCGGTTCCGCATAAAGAGCTCGGGGTCGTCACGGCATCGATGCAATTATTCCGGAATCTTGGCGGAACGATCGGGATTGCCGTTATGGGTACGATCATGTCGTCCACCTTGGCGTCGAATTTGAAAGAGGCTGCAGCTTCGGGCAAAGGCGTGGACGTGTCGAAGTTGGATCCGCAAATGGCAGAGCAGCTATCGGCGTTCCATAATCCGCAATTGCTGCTGGATCAGCCGAAATTGGCCGAAATCCAAAGCAGCATGCCGGCTGAAATGCAATCGATATTTACGCAAATGGTCGATATGCTGCGCGACGCGTTAAGTTCGTCGCTATCCACCGTATTTTTCGACGGCGCGATGTTTTTGCTGGTCGCTCTTATCCTTACGTTTTTCCTGAAAGAAATACCGCTCCGCACGTCGAACCGGATGCCTGGCTCAGACGCCTCGGGGCAAGCGGGCGAAGGCGATCAAGCTTCCAATGCGCAAAAAGCGCTCGTTGAACAACCGGCGAAATAAAATACAGACGTCGCGACCCCGTATCGTTTGCTTCGAGCGATGCGGGGTTTTTCCGTTCAAAATGCGTTCAAAATTTTACATGAATAAGCGATTTTAGTGCGCTGCGGTTTACAATTTGCTGTTACAATGAAATGTGGAAGAAAACAGGCGCTCGGAAAAGAGACCATTCTATCGAAATAAGGGGATTGAACCATTTGTCTGGACAAAGACATCGATATAGAGAAGTGTTTCTCGCCGCATTAAAGCTTGGCATGACGTCGTTCGGAGGGCCGATTGCGCATATCGGTTTTTTTCGCGATGAGTACGTGCAGCGCCGGAAGTGGCTCGATGAACGAACGTTCGCCGATATGGTCGGACTATGCCAAATGCTTCCCGGACCGTCAAGCAGCCAGCTTGGCATCGGCATCGGATTATACCGGGCCGGATGGAAGGGAGCGGTTCTGGCTTGGCTGGCTTTTACGCTGCCCTCGGCCGTCGCGATGGCGGCGTTCGCGTTGATCGTTCAGCGGTATCCGTTCGCGGATGCAAGCCCGGGGTGGCTGCGCGGCTTGCATATCGCGGCTTTAGCCGTCGTCGCGCAAGCGGTGTGGGGGATGGCTCGCACGCTCGCTCCCGATGCGGTGCGAGGGACGTTAGCTATAGGAACGGCTGTCGCGGCGTTATTGATTCCCGGTACAGTGGGGCAGATCGTACCGCTCGTATGTTCCGGTTTGCTGGGCTTGCGGCTGTTCCGCACGCCAAAGAGCGACGATAGCGCTTCAGCGGACGGCCGCCTGCATCTTCAAGCTACCGAAATGGGAACGAATTCGAGCCATAGGCCGCGTATGAGATGGGCGTATGCCGCTTTATCCGCCTTCATCGGTTGTCTCTTGCTTCTGCCGCTGCTAAGACATCTGTTTCCGGGCCGATTGTGGTTAGCATTGGCGGACAGCTTCTACCGTGCCGGTTCGCTCGTATTTGGGGGCGGTCATGTTCTTCTGCCGATGCTGGAGCAGGAAACGGTATCGCGCGGCTGGCTTGCGCAGGAGCAGTTTATGGCGGGATACGGAGCCGTTCAGGCGGTTCCCGGTCCGATGTTTACGTTTTCCGCTTATATCGGCGCCCTCGCCGGACATGGCGGCATGAGCGTATTTTACGCGGCTTTGGCGTTAACGGCCATCTTCCTGCCTTCTTTTTTGCTGATAGCGGCCGCCATTCCGCATATGCACCGTTTAAGGGAGCATGCCAAGTTTCGCGCAGCGCTCACCGGGGTGAACGCTTCGGTCGTCGGGATTTTGCTTGCGGCCTTATATGATCCCGTGTGGGTCGATGCGGTCCGCACGCCGCTCGATTTTTGCATCGCGCTTGCCGCTTTTGCCATGCTGGCGTTATGGAAGGCGCCGCCCTGGATCGTCGTGCTGTTCGCCGCATTCGTAGGCATCGTATTGCTCTAAGAGACCGCTTGTCGCCGTTCCGGGTATTTATTTGCCGTTGTTTACGCAAACTACGTGCAGAAATGTTAACGAATGCCGGGTGACGCAAGTGAGCGAGCGTATTTTGATCGTAGAAGACGACGACGATATAGCAAAATTATTGGAGCAAACGTTAGTGCATGAAGGTTACGCGGTACAGCGCGCCCGGGACGGGGATGAAGGCGCGACGCTTGCGCTGGGGCAAGCGTGGGATTTGCTGCTTCTTGACCTGCTGCTGCCCGGACGCAGCGGAATGGAATTGCTCACGCTTCTGCGGGACGCCGGCCAAACGATGCCCATCATCATCTTGACGGCCATCGGCCAACCCGACGAAGTCGTGCGGGGGTTCGATCACGGCGCGAACGATTACGTGACGAAACCGTTTGTCATGAAGGAATTGCTGGCGCGTATCCGCAATTTGCTGCAAATCTTTCGCCGGGATCGTACGGAGGATTCGAAGCCGAAGGCGATTCGGGCCGATCATCTCACTATCGATCCGGAGACACGCGAAGTCCGGAGGAACGGCCAAACGATCGAACTGACCCCGAAGGAATTCGATTTGCTCTATTATTTGGCGCAAAACAAAAACAAAGTATGTTCCCGGGAAGCGATTTTATCGGAAATATGGGGCTACGATTTTGCGGTGGACACGAATGTCGTCGATGTATATATCCGCTATTTGCGGCAAAAAGTCGACAAAGGCAGAAAGCCGAAGCTGATCCAGACAATACGCGGAATCGGATACCGTTTGCTGGATCCGCAGACGATATCGGAATTCGAGACAGAGTTCGGCGACGATTGCATTGCGGAATGGGACGAAGACGGGGAGGCCTTCCATTGAAACGCAAAAGCTGGCATTCTCCTTGCGGAGAATGCCAGCTATGATGAAATGTTGAAGGTAGGAGCGTGTTGAATGTTTCGTCAAGGTGTCGTAATCGTTCGTTAGTTAATGACGCGGCGAATCGTTACAATTTTCTTTTCCCAAGCGCTCAACTTGGAGAACGTAACGCCCGGTTTGCCGTAAGTATGCAATATTTGACCGTTGCCGGCATATACCGCAACATGATCGATTCCTGGGCGGCTTTTCACTGAATCGAAGAAAATCAGATCGCCGACGCGCAGGTTGCTCTTCGAAACATATTTGCCGACTTTCGATTGCTGCTTCGAAGAACGAGGCAGTTCAATGCCATGTTGCTTGAAGATGTACTGCATAAAGGAAGAGCAGTCGAATGCGCTTGTTATTCCGGATTTGGCGCCGAATTTATATTTTACGCCCAAATATTTTTTGCCTGTGTTAATAATGCTTGTCCCCACCGAGTTGGCCGATACGCTTTGTTCTTGAGATTGGTCGTCGGATTGCTCTTGCGACGAATCTTGGCTCTGGTTCTGATCCTGATCTCGATCTTGATACTGGTCTTCATATTGATCTTGGTATTGCCATTGATATTCGTCGTATGCTTCCGTCGCGTCGGCAGCATGTCCGACGTCCGCTCCGATAAAACCTAATGAAGATAAACCGATTGTTGCGGACAACGCCACAGTAACTGTTTTCCGGATCAATGTTTTAGAATAAGTCATATTGTCCCTCCAAAAATGTTTTCTATCAGGTGTCGACAACCAGAGTATAACAGAGAATACATCTCCTAAAATTTACTATAAAAAGCAAATATATAGGATCCATGGGGGATTGCAGCGAATTATTAAAAAATGATGAAAATATATGAATAACTTTTTACTTGACAAATCGGTTTATGTAATGATGAAAAGTGATTTGCTTGATACAAAGCTATTTTCAAAGCGTTGATAGCAAATTTAAAAGTAACAAAAACGTAACTATTATGATATCAATCGCATTCATCTTTCGATTGTATCACCAATAATTTCCCTGTTTGCACAGAGACGACCCCTTCGTCTGCGATCAATTCATTGCTGACGGACAGCGAATTGCCGAGCGTCAACGTCGCGTTGTCCAGCGGATAGCGAAAACCATCCAAGGTGACGCCCGTAACCGTAGAAGAGAGAGGGAGAAGCGATGCATAGGCAAAATGTTTGCGCGTTATTTTCACCGGGCGATTCGCGCCCGCAATCGTAATCTCGTTCTGTTCGTCCGCGATCATGCAATCGATACGACGATCCAAAGCCTTGACAAGCAATTGCACATTGGAGAGCGAATGGTCGAAACGGGAGCCTAGCGCGCCGCATATGACAATTGCCGCAGGGTTTTGCCGCAAGGCGAATTCGAATGCCATCTGCGTGTCGGATGCATCCTTCATGACAGGATCGCATTCGATAAACTGCCCACTATTCGCGCGAATCGATTCTTTCATGGAATCGGTAACCGAATCGAAGTCGCCGAGCGCCGCATACAACGAATATCCTCGTTCCGTCAAATAGGCTGCGCCGTTATCCGCGCCGATGAGCAGGTCCCCGGGTTGAATGTACTTCAGAGCCCAATCGTCCAAGCGTCCTCCGGTAAAAATAATCGCTCTTGCGCCAGTATTCGTCATATTCGTCCAGTTCCTTCCGTAATCGATAATGTTGAAAGTAGGCAACAAACCTAGCTTACCAATTCGCTCCTTTTCTAGCAAGCGTTCCGGCAAGCCATAATGCGCTATAATTCGCCTTCATCCGCGAAATCGCTACTTGCGCATGTCGAACTGTGCGGATAAAATAAATACATTATGGGTACAGGGAAAAAGCAGGGGAATACGCGATCGGATTATCCGCATTCGCGATTCAAGGGGCGCTGTACGCTGCCGGAATGAATCACCCCCTCAGCGCGGTCGTCGTTGCGGGAGTTTTGACGGGGATCGGCGGAGGAATGATCAGGGATCTGCTGGCCGGGAGGAAGCCGCTCGTGCTGCGGGATGAAATTTATGCCGGTTGGGCGATTGCGGGCGGTTTGGTCATCGGTTTAGGTTGGGCGACGACATCCTTTCAATTGCTGGTATTATTCGCCATGATTATTGTTATGCGCATGTTTTCCGTTCATTATAAATGGAAACTGCCGCGCCGTTCGCTGCATCCTTTGCAGCCGCAGCGGTCCAAAAACCGTTCCGTCTAGTTCATCAAATGTAAGTCCAGCGGTAAGATGTCAAGTCCCTGATTCTTGAGAATTGGAAATTTTCTTGGCCGTAAAGCAAGGGAGTCAGGGAAAATGACAGCACCAAACTAAACCCAGCCCGAAAATCAAG
>NZ_JAHLPR010000026.1 GCF_018918005.1 Paenibacillus sp. MSJ-34
AAAGTCCAGTCCCAGATGAAATTTTCAAAGAACGAGCCTGGAAATTTCGAGGCCGTTTTCCATCCCCCTCAGGGGATGGAAACTAACCTATAAGAGCTTTCAAAAGATACTATACGAGGAGATATGAAAATGATGAAAGTATTATTCGTATGTTTGGGAAATATATGCCGTTCGCCGATGGCCGAAGCGATTTTCCGCGCCAAAGTCGAAGCGAAAGGGCTAAGCGGCGCGATCGCGGCGGATTCCGCCGGAACGGGAAGTTGGCATATCGGCAAGGAACCGCATGAGGGGACGCGCCGGATTCTGCGCAAGCATAGCATTTCTTATGAAGGAATGAAGGCGCGCAAATTGGAAAGTGCGGATTTTGCGAAGTTCGATTATATCGTCTGCATGGACGATTCGAACGTGAGCAACGTGCGCAGCATTCCGGGGGGCGAACGGCATCCGCAAATCGTGCGGATGATGGACTACGTACCTGAGCATCCGATGCGCGAAGTGCCGGATCCGTATTATACCGGTAATTTCGAGGAAACGTACGAATTGGTGAACGAAGGCTGCGAGCGATTGCTGCAGCATATTTGCGAACGCGAATCGCTGCAGCAGGAAGGCTGAGAGGAAGCGGTATCGGAAAGAAAGGCGGCAGGCAGAGGCGATCTGTCTGCCGCTTTTTGACGGCGATTGGCTTCTTATAGACTGTTGTTCGCTCAAAATTTGTAACGGAAATAGGAGACCATATGTGCAAAAAATCGGCCTTTTCGGATTGCAACGGATGTCAGCGCCCTTATTTGTCGTTTTGATAGCGAAAAATGAACAAATGGCCGCAAATTAGACTGGCGATGGCATTAAGCTAACGGGCAGGGATGATCTAACCGTTTGTACTAAGCGACAACAAGCGTTTTAGATTGTCATCAATAAAATTATTATCGGCAGTGTTGATTCCCCGCCCGGCAATATGGCCCCAGATCGAATCGATAGGATGAAAAACAGCATTAGGCATAAGGCTGGCCTCGTATTCGTTATCGTCCGCCGAGCAGAAAAGATCCGTGCTCCCTGGCATGACGCAGGCAAGTGCTTTAATGCTTCCCAGCGCTTTATCGAAATCTCCGTTATAGGAGGGGTTTGCGCTAATATCTGCATGTTGGCCTGTCCACAACATGGCCAATACATTGTGCGGATCTAGCTTCATAAAGGTATCTTCCCAGACGCCAGCGACAAAATCTTCCAATGAGTCATATCCCAGCTCACGATAAAGTTCCTCTCTGTAAAACGCCTGCGATAAGCCCCATCCCGCATAGACACGGCCAACGGCGCGCATGTCTGCAGAAGTCAACTGGCTTAGTTTGCTTGAATCGAAGCGGGCTGCAGCCATGAGCGGAGCTTTCATTCCTTCCAGAACCACATACGTATGGGGCCAAGTCTTGGCAACTCCGGCGAAAGGTGCAATTCGTTCTACCATTTCCGGATAACTTGCCCCCCATTGGAAAGCTTGAATGCCTCCCATGGACCATCCAACGACGAGAGCGATCTTTTGAATGCCGAATTTTTCGGCCACCAGTCGATGCTGTAATTTAACGTTGTCATAGATGGTTACCTGCGGAAAATTAGCCCGGTCGAATGGGGGAGGCGTGTTACTGGGAGACGAAGATAATCCGTTGCCCAGCAGATTTGGAACGATAATGAAATATTTTCGCGGATCTAGCGCCATGCCGTTTCCAATCAACCATTCGTTCTGAACATGCTGATCGCCAAAAGCCGTTGGATAGACGATGACATTATCTTTTTTTTCATTCAATCTTCCATAAGTCTTATAAGCAAGAAAAGCGCTCGGCAACGTCACTCCTGATTGCAGGGTCACGTCACCCAAATCAAAAATCTCATAATCCATCGTGTTGTCGCTCCCTTCAAAATGAAACCACATTTGAAATGTATTTCTTGTACTTAGTATAGGCCTGTGATATCCTCAATAAAAGTGAATGATATTCAAATTAGTATTCAATATTATTGAAAGTTAAAGGGGGATTGTATGATGGAATTGCGCCAACTGATTACGTTCCGCACGGTTGCATCCACTTTAAATTTCAGTCGGGCCGCGGAAGTGCTGAACTACGTCCCCTCCAACGTCACGATGCAAATAAAAGCATTGGAGGATGAGCTTGGTGTTCGCCTCTTCGACCGCTTGGGCAAGCAGCTTGTTATCACAACTGCGGGTAAACGCTTTTTAACTCATATCCAAGGCGTTCTAAATAAATTGGACGAAGCCCGCAGCGTCGTTCATGACGATGGGAATTTAAGCGGCACCCTAACGGTAAGTGCCAACGAGGTTCTTTGCGCCTATCGGCTTCCCGTAGTCTTTCGCCTATTTCGTTCGCGCCATCCGGGAGTTCGTCTCATCTTCCGCTCCGTTCCAAATCAAGAGCTCAAGCATACGCTCTTTGAGGGAACCGCGGATGTCGTCTTTATGTTGGACGAACCCATTCGCTCAAGCGGACTTGCGGTGGAGCCGTTGGTGGAAGAAACTTTCCGCTTTTTCGCCGCTCCGGACCATCCGCTCGCGAAACGAACAACACTAAAGCTGGAAGATTTTCACGAAGAAGTGTTCCTGACGAATGAAAAAGGTTGTACCTATCGAACCATGTTTGACCGGCAATTTGAGAAAGAGGGCATTGATAGTATTACGTATTTAGAGTTTCAAAATGCCGAAGCCATTAAACAATGTGCAATTACGGGAATCGGTATTGCCTTTCTTCCTGAAATAACAGCGAAAGCCGAAGTTGAACGGGGCGAGCTTGTTGCTCTTCCATGGCAAATTCCGGATTTGCACGTGCATACACAGATGTTATGGCATAAAGATAAGTGGCTCTCACCCATCATATTATCTTTCATAGAAGCAGCAAGGGAGGTTATCGCTGTGGCGGAGGAGAATTAGCCGTGCTGATGTGAATGGTAAAGATTTTTGGGAGTGTTGCGATTGGGAGGATATTTATTTGTATTACTTGCAGGGTTGGCGGCAGGGACAGTAAGTGGCGTTATAGGAACAGGCTCATCCATCATGTTATTGCCTGTTCTGGTATTTACATTTGGCCCAAAGCAAGCTGTACCCATCATGGCAGTCGCTGCTGTCATGGCCAATATTTCAAGGGTAATTGCCTGGTGGCGTGAAATCAATTGGAAGGCTTTTGCCGCATACTCCGTTACAGGCGTACCTGCCGCAGCGATGGGAGCTAGTACTTTGTGGGTATTGCCAGTGCATATTGTCGATATTGGACTGGGCATCTTTTTTCTGGCTATGATTCCTTTAAGGCATTGGCTTGATGCACGCAAAAAACATATTTCCTTATGGCAGCTTTCCATCGCCGGCGGATTTATCGGCTATTTGACCGGAATCGTCCTTTCAACCGGCCCTCTAAGCGTCCCGGCATTTACTTCCTATGGATTGATGAAAGGAGCATTTCTTTCTACGGAAGCTGCTAGTTCACTTGCACTTTATAGCAGCAAAGTTGTGACTTTCCAAGAGCTCGGAGCACTTCCGATCGAATTGATTTTACAGGGTGTTATGATAGGTGCCTCTCTCATGCTTGGCACGTTCGTCGCCAAGAGAATAGTGAAGCGTATGAGTATTGCCTCATTCCGATATGTATTGGATGGTCTCCTCTTATGTTCAGGTCTTTCGATGCTGTGGACTGCATTCGCTGTGTAATAAAACCATTGCTCAATAAAACAGCGGTAGTCTAGGACTTTCATTTCTCGTCCAATGCTGCCGCTGTTTTATTGGGGGTTGGGATTTACCGCAGGAAATAGGACAGCGCATCGGGCAATTGCTGCTGCCAGAAACCCCATAGATGCCGGCCGTCTTTTTCCAAGTAATGCAGATCGGCGTTCCTTCCGGCCAACAAATCCCGCGTCTTCCGGTTCAAGTCGACGAAATCGAAAACCCCGCGGTCGGTTTCGAAAGCCGTCTCTTGCAACCCGACGAGCATATACATGCGCAGCCAGGATAAATCGGCCGCGGCGGCGATCCGCTCCTGCGAAGCCGGATAGAATGCGCCGGACAGGGAGATGACGCGCCGGAACAGATCGGGATAATGAAGCGCGATATGAACCGAGACTGTCCCGCCCAGCGAATCTCCCGCGAGAATGCGTTCTGCGCCGGAGGAGCGGATCGGATATTTTGCCTCCATATAAGGGACCAGTTCTTCGGCAAAAAAGCGTACATAATCGGCAAAACGCTCTCCGTCCGGCGAATATTCCGAGGTGCGCTTCCGCTTGTCGACATCGGCGCCGACGATGATGAACGGTTCGATATCTTCATCCAAAATTAATTGATTCGCAATCGTGGCGATCCGGCCGAAATTGAAAAAATCCTCTCCGTCCTGGCAGTACACGACAGGATAACTGAGCAGTTCCTGATATCCCGGCGGCAAGTATACTCTGGCCGTTCGTTCTTCTTGAAGAAATCCGCTCGTCAACTCTTCTTTTATAATCGTACGTTTTAAATATCGTTCTTCCGTCATCATTTCCACCTTTTTCGTTTTATTTTTAGTCATTTAGGAAACTATAGGGATGATATCCTGTTCATTTCACAATTTATTCAAGTTTGTATTAAGCTGTTCTAGTCGATTTTTGTATACTGTTATACATACAAAAAAGAAAAATTATAGTTTTTCCACGATATATTTTGACCAAACTCTTATAACAGGTATATAATAATTCTATAACAGCGTAACATGAAATTCAAATTCATTAGAGGTGAAGAACATGAGCAAGCTTTCTTATGAAGTGCATGCGGATCCGGTTGAAGCTTTGTCCGTATTGTCTCCCGACGGAGAAATCATTAACAAAGCGAAAATGCCGAAACTCTCCGACGATCAGTTAAAAGAAATTATGTATCGCATGGTCTTTACAAGAACATGGGATGAGCGTGCCGTTAATTTAGGCCGCCAAGGTCGTCTCGGCTTTTACGCGCCTGTATCGGGACAAGAAGCGACCATGGTCGGCAGTGAATATGCTTTAAATAAAGAAGATTTCATTTGTCCGGGTTACCGCGACATGCCGCAAATCGTATGGCACGGTTTGCCGCTGTATCAAGCGTTCCTGTACTCCCGCGGCCATCAGCACGGCGGGCAAATTCCGGAAGGCGTCAACGTATTGATGCCGCAAATTATTATCGGCGCGCAAATTTTGCACGCGATGGGCATTGCAATGGGCTTCAAGCTGAAAAATCAAAAAAATGTAGCCATTACGTATACAGGCGACGGCGGTTCCTCCGAGGGCGACTTCTATGAAGGGTTGAACTTTGCCGGCGCATTTAATCTGCCTGTTATTTTCTTCGTGCAAAATAACGGTTATGCGATTACGACGCCGTTCGCCAAGCAAACGGCTGCTCAATCGATCGCGCATAAAGCGGTTGCGGCGGGCATTAAAGGCGTGCAGGTCGACGGAATGGACGTGCTTGCCGTGATTGCGGCGGTGCAAGAAGCGGCGGAACGCGCCCGGGGCGGCGAAGGAGCGACGCTGATCGAAGGGATTACGTACCGTTTCCGGCCGCACTCGATGGCGGACGATACGACGAAATACCGTACGAAAGAAGAAGAGGCGGAATGGAGCGTTCGCGATCCGCTCGTTCGTTTCGGCAAATATTTGGAGAAAAAAGGGCTTTGGTCGGAAGAAGAAACGGCCCGCGTAAAAGAAGAAGCGAAAGCGAAAGTGAACGAGCAAATCAAAAAAGCGGAAGCTACGGAAAAAATGACGGTAGCCGGTTTGATCGACAGCATGTTCGAGCATACGCCTCCTCATTTGGAAGAGCAAAAAGCGGATTTTCAATAAGGGGAAAAAGGAGGACAAACTACAATGGCACAAATGAATATGAAAGAAGCGATTCGCGACGCGATGCGCGTTGAATTGAAGAACGATCCGAACGTCGTCGTATTCGGGGAAGACGTAGGTCATGTCGGCGGCGTATTCCGCGCTACCGAAGGCTTGCAGAAAGAGTTCGGCGAAAATCGCGTATTCGATACGCCGCTGGCGGAATCCGCGATTGCGGGGATGGCCGTCGGTCTGGGAATTCAAGGTTTCCGCCCGGTAGCGGAAATTCAGTTTGTCGGCTTTATCTATGAAGCGCTGGATCAAATGTTCGTACAAGCGGCACGGATGCGTTATCGTTCCGGCGGCCGTTACCATAGCCCGATTGTATTCCGTACGCCGTTCGGCGGCGGGGTCAAAGCGGCGGAACTGCATACCGATTCGCTTGAAGGATTGGCGCTGCAAACGCCGGGAATTAAAGTCGTGATCCCTTCCAATCCTTACGATGCGAAAGGGCTGCTTATTTCCGCGATTCGCGACAACGACCCGGTCTTCTTCATGGAGCATTTGAACTTATATCATGCGTTCCGGGCGGAAGTGCCGGAAGACGCGTATACGGTAGAAATCGGCAAAGCGAACGTCGTGCGCGAAGGTGCGGACGTTACGATTCTCGCCTACGGCCTGATGGTGCATACGGCGCAAAAAGCGGCTGACGAAATCGAGAAAACGCGCGGCATCAAAGCGGAAGTCATCGACCTGCGCACATTAATGCCGCTCGATATCGAAACGATCGTCAAATCGATCAAGAAAACGAACCGCTGCATCGTCGTGCAAGAAGCGCAAAAAACGTCCGGCGCCGCTGCGGAAATTATTGCGCAAATCAACGAACACGCGATTCTGCACCTGGAAGCGCCGGTGCTTCGCGTTGCCGGACCGGATACGGTATATCCGTTCGCGCAAATCGAAGACCAATGGCTTCCTACGCCGGCACGGATCGTTGCGGCTCTCAATAAAGTATTGGATTTCTAATAAACTAGAACGAATAAGCATATGCTGACGAAGTATTCCTTCGGAAAACGTTAAGGAGGGTTTTGATCGTGGCGAAATTTGAATATCGTTTCCCGGAATTGGGCGAAGGCCTGCATGAAGGCGAAATTATTAAAATGCACATTAAACCGGGCGATACGGTCACTGACGAAGACATCATCATGGAAGTGCAAAACGATAAGGCGATCGTCGAAGTGCCTTGCCCGGTAAACGGCAAAGTGCTTGAAGTGTTGGCGAAAGACGGACAAGTATGCCATATGGGCGAAGTCGTCGCCATCATCGATGCGGAAGGGGATATTCCGGAACAAGCCGCTCCGGCGGAGGAGGCTCCCGCGCCTGCGGCGGCCGAACCGGCTCCGGCAGCACCGGCTGAAGCGACGGCAGCGGCTGCGCCTGCGGCAGTCAGCGCGAAGGAAGTGCTGGCAACGCCAAGCGTCCGCAAATTCGCGCGCGAGCAAGGCGTCAATATCGCCGAAGTGACCGGAACGGGCAAGAACGGCAAAATTACGCGCGAAGACGTGGAGCGATTCGCGCAAGGAGGCGCAGCAGCGCCTGCGGCAGCTCCGGCGGAACAAGCTGCGGAAGCGAAGGCCCCTGCTCAAGCGGCCGTTGTCGATGCGCGCGCCGAAGAAGAACGGGTACCGTTCAAAGGCATCCGCAAAGCCATCTCCAATGCGATGGTGAAATCCGCTTATACGGCGCCGCATGTTACGCATATGGACGAGGTGGACGTCACGGAATTGGTGGAATTCCGCACCCGCATGAAGCCGATCGCCGAGAAGAAAGGCATCAAAGTAACGTATTTGCCGTTTATCGTCAAAGCGCTCGTTGCGGCATGCCGCCAGTTCCCGGCCATGAACGCGATGATCGACGAGGAAAACAACGAGATCGTGTACAAAAAATATTACAATATCGGCATTGCGACCGATACGGACAACGGCTTGATCGTACCGGTCATTAAGGACGCCGACCGCCGCAGCATCTGGATGATCGCAAACGATATTAAAGATTTGGCGACTCGCGGCCGCGAAGGCAAGCTCGGCCCGAACGAAATGAAAGGCGGCACAATTACGATTACGAATATCGGTTCCGCCGGCGGCATGTTCTTCACGCCGATCATCAACTTCCCGGAAGTGGCCATTCTCGGTACCGGTCGCATCTCGGAAAAACCTGTCGTGAAAAACGGAGAAATCGTGGTGGCGCCGGTCATGGCACTTTCCTTAAGCTACGACCACCGCATCATCGACGGGGCGACAGCGCAAAACTTCCTGAACTACATCAAATCGTTGCTTGCTAATCCGGAATTGCTCGTTATGGAGGTGTAATCATGGTAGTAGGAGATGCTTCTTTAGATATTGACACATTGGTTATCGGTGCAGGTCCCGGCGGTTATGTCGCCGCGATCCGCGCCGCGCAATTGGGACAAAGCGTATTGATCGTCGACAAGTCGGATTGGGGCGGCGTTTGCTTGAACCGCGGCTGTATTCCGTCGAAGGCGCTCATTTCCGCGGCGCATCAATATGAATCGGCCAATCACGCCTCGCATTACGGAATTACAATGGATAATGTGAGAGTGGATTTTGCCAAAGTGCAGGAATTTAAACAGGGCGTCGTGAACAAGATGTCCGGCGGCGTGTCCGCTTTGCTCAAAGGGAACAAGGTGCAGATGTTCCAAGGCGAAGCGATGTTTATCAATGAAAACGAAGCGCGCGTGTTCAACGAACAGGAGTCGCCGCGCTACCGTTTCAAAAATTGCATCATCGCTACAGGTTCGCGTCCGATCGAATTGAAAGCATTCCCGTACGGCGGCCGCATTCTGTCCTCGACCGAGGCGCTCGAATTGCAAGAGTTGCCGAAAAGCATGATCGTGATCGGCGGCGGCTATATCGGGGCGGAATTAAGCCAAATGTTCGCGAAGTTCGGAACGAAAATTACGATCATCGAAGGCGCCGAAACGGTGCTGCCGGGCTTCGACAAAGAATTGACAAGACTCGTTCAGAAGAAAATGGAGAAAAGCGGGTTCGAAATTCATACAAGCGCCCAAGCGCAAAGCGCTACGCAAACCGAGAAAGACGTAACCGTGAAATTTACGGTAGGCGGGGAAGAGAAGGAAGTAACCGCCGAATACTTGCTCGTGACGGTCGGACGCCGCCCGAATACGGACGGCGAGCTCGGACTCGATCTGATCGGCATTAAAATGACGGATCGCGGCTTAATCGAAGTCGACAACCAAGGACGCACGAACATTCCGCATATTTTCGCGATTGGCGATATCGTTCCAGGCCTCGCGCTTGCGCATAAGGCGTCTTATGAAGGCAAAGTGGCGGCCGAAGCGATTGCCGGCATGCCTAGCGTCGTAGATTACAAATGTATTCCGGCGGTATGCTTCACCGATCCCGAATGCTCCAGCGTAGGTTATAACGAAGCGGAAGCGAAGGAGAAAGGATATAAAACGAAAGTCGGCAAATTCCCTTATGCGGGGAACGGCCGAGCCGTATCGCTGAACGGCGCAGACGGTTTCGTCAAAATCGTTGCCGATGCGGATACCGGACTTATCCTTGGCGGACAAATCGTCGGCATCGAGGCTTCCAACCTGATCTCCGAAATCGCCCTTGCCATCGAGATGGGAGCGACGCTCGAAGATATCGCTCTTACCATTCATGCGCATCCGACGCTCGGCGAGCTCGTTATGGAAGCTTCGGAAACGGCATTGGGCCATCCGATTCATACGATCGTAAGGTAATAAACGCGAATTTCAACACAGAGGGCTGCCCTTTCTCGTGCCGAACGAAGAAGGGGCAACCCCTTTTTTTTGCATACCGGATGCCGATGCGAAAGTGTGGAAAATTCCGCATCGTTCCGTTACAATAGAGAAGAGGTCTTGACGCGGCATGCGAAGACCTTTTTCTTTGTCTACGCTATAAAAGGGGGTTTTCGCATGGAAGCGCTGCAACCGAAAACGGTGGGCAGCTCGCGTTCGATTCTGACGCAGCTGGTCTTCCCGTCGGATACGAATATGCATGGCACGATGTTCGGCGGCAAAGTGATGGAGTATATCGACAAATTGGCTGCGATCGCTTGTATGCGCCATGCGCGCCGGCCGGTCGTGACCGCTTCGAGCGATCATCTGGATTTTATCGCTCCGATTCGCGTCGGGCAAGCGATCGAGATCGAAGCGTGCGTGACCTGGACGCATCGAAGCTCGATGGAAGCGTACGCGAAAGTATATGCGGAAGATTTACTGACCGGCGAACGCACACTGACCGTGACCGCTTTGCTTACTTTTGTAGCTTTGGACGAAAACGGCAAGCCGTCCCCGGTTCCCGCCGTTATTCCGGAGACGGAGGAAGAGATTCAATTGCATCGGTCCGCCATGGAGCGTTATGCGATGCGCAAAAAGCGGAGGTCGGCGGATTAGCCGGTTAACAGTTCGGGACCGGCATGGTACACTATCTGTATTGGTGATATTGAGAAACGGCAATGGAGGGTGCGCGAAAGATGAGCAGAAGCGAGCAACAATATATCGATTTGTTAAAGCATGTGTTGGAGCATGGGACGAGGAAAGACGATCGTACCGGTACGGGGACGGTATCCGTCTTCGGCTACCAGATGAGATTCGACTTGAACGAAGGGTTTCCGTTGCTCACGACCAAGAGAGTGCCGTTCAGGCTCATATCGAGCGAATTGCTCTGGTTCATTAAAGGGGATACGAATATTCGCTATTTGCTTCGGCATAACAACAATATATGGAACGAATGGGCTTTCAAAAGATGGGTCGAAAGTCCGCAATACGAAGGACCGGACATGACGAACTTCGGATTGCGCTCGCAGGAGGACCCGGAATTCAACCTGCTATACGAAGAACAGATGGAAAGCTTCAAGCGGCGCATATTGGAAGACGACGCGTTCGCCGCGCAGTTCGGCGAATTGGGCGACATATACGGCAAACAATGGAGAAACTGGAAAACGTCGCAAGGCGACACGATCGATCAGTTGCAAGGTGTGATCGATGCGATCAAGCGCAATCCCGATTCGCGAAGATTAATCGTTACCGCCTGGTCCCCGGAGGACGTTCCTTCGATGGCGCTTCCGCCTTGCCATACGCTGTTTCAGTTTTATGTCGCAAACGGCAAGCTGTCTTGCCAATTGTACCAAAGAAGCGGAGACATTTTCCTTGGCATCCCGTTCAACATCGCCAGCTATTCGCTCTTGACGCATATGATTGCGCATGAATGCGGATTGGATGTAGGGGAGTTCGTGCATACGCTCGGCGACGCGCATATATACGTCAATCATCTGGATCAGATTCATACCCAGCTTAGCCGCGAGCCGCGGGAGCTTCCGAAACTGCGGTTGAACGGTTCGATCAAGTCGGTGTTCGATTTTGACGTTCCGGATATCGAAATGGAAGGCTATAACCCGCATCCCGCCATTAAAGCGCCTGTAGCGGTATAAGCGAATACGGACATAGCAGAAGGGGACGATACGATGAGCATTTCTTTAATATGGGCGATGGACCGGAACAGAACGATCGGGGTCGATAACAAGCTTCCATGGCGTTTGCCGGCCGACATGGCCTATTTCAAACGGCAAACTTCCGGCAAAACGGTGCTGATGGGGCGCAAAACGTTCGAATCGATCGGCAAGCCTTTGCCGAACCGGACGAATGTCGTATTGACGCGAAGCCGCGATTTCAGGCATGAAGGCTGCACGATCGTAAGATCGTTGGAGGAAGCGCTGGCGCTGGCCGAGCGCGAGCCGCTCATGGTGATCGGAGGCGCGGAAATTTACCGTTTGCTGCTGCCTTACGCGGATCGCCTGCTTGTGACCGAGATCGATCATTCCTTTGCGGGAGGGGACGCCTTTTTCCCGGAATGGGACGAGGATGAGTGGCGGATCGTTGAGTCCGTTCCCGGGACGATAGACGAGAAGAATATATACCCGCATACGTTCGTCACTTACGAACGGGTGCGCGGCCGCAAGGAGCTGCCGCGGCAATGAAGACGTTAGTGATCGCCGAGAAGCCTGATATGGGGCGGAATATTGCCGCCGTGATCGAGCCGAAGGCGAAGAATAACCGGACGTACTTGGAAGGGGAGCGCTATATCGTTACGTGGGCGATCGGCCATCTGGTCGGGCTGGCGGAACCGGATTTATACGACGATAAATATAAAAAATGGAATTTTAACGATCTTCCGATTATTCCCGAACGGTTCCTCATCGTTCCGAATCCGAAAACGAAAGACCAATTGAAGACGATCGGCCAGTTGGCCAAGCGCTGCGACCTGATCGTCAACGCTTGCGATGCCGGGCGGGAAGGGCAATATATATTCGCCCTGATTCAACAGCATTTGAAGCTCCGCCAGCCGGTAAAGCGGCTATGGATTTCCGATTTGACCGCCGAGACGATCCGCCGCGGATTCGCCGAATTGCGCGACGGCGCGGAATTCGACAATTTGACCCGGGCGGCGCGCGCCAGAAGCGAAGCGGATTGGCTCATCGGCATGAACGCGTCGCGCGCTTTCACGACCAAGCATCGTACGCTGTTGTCGGTCGGAAGAGTGCAAACGCCCGTATTAACGTTGATCTATGATCGCCAGAAAGAGATTGAAGCGTTCGAGTCGTTAACTTTCTACGATTGTATCGCCCAATTCCAGCAGGAGAACACGACCTATCAAGGCACATGGCAGGGGGAACGAATTACGTCGCAGGAACAGGCGCAGCAGCTCGCGGCCAAGGTCGCCGGCAAGCCGGCGCGCATTGTCAATTACGAAGTGAAGGAAACGAAGGAATATCCGTATAAATTGTACGATTTGACGCTTTTGCAACGGGATGCGAACGCCAAATACGGCTTCTCCGCCAAAAAAACGTTGGATGTGGCGCAGGCGTTGTATGAAAAGCATAAAGTCATTACATACCCGCGTACGAACTCCAACTATGTTACCGAGCAAAACATCGACCCGATGCACAAAACGCTGCATATGCTGAAATCGACGGCGTACGGGCCGCTTGCCGAGGGGGCGGAGCGCTCGCGCGTGCATAAGAACAATAAGGCGGTCTGCAATCCCGCCAAGGTTGAAGATCATCACGCGATTTTGCCGACGCTGAAAAAAGCGGGCGCGTTAAGCGCAGACGAGCAAAAGGTATACGATTTGATCGTACGCCGGTTTTTGGCGCAATTCTATCCGCCTGCGGAGTATAAACAGCATGCGTTATGGACCGAAGTCGAGCAGGAAACGTTCAAAACGAATGTGAAGGAATTGCTGCTGCTCGGCTGGAAAGCGGTCATCGAAGAGCAGAAACCGGACAAGCCGAAAAAGCCGGCGGCCAAAAAAGAAGCCGAGGAAGAGGAAGCGGAACAACTGCTGCTCGTTCCCTTTCAGATCGATGCCAACGCGCCGACTGTTTGTACGGAAGCCGTCGCCAAAGAGAAATCGACCCAGCCTCCTAAAGCCTACACCGAAGGAACGCTGCTGAAAGCGATGGAAAGCGCCGGAAAGCAGATGGAGAACGAAGAATTGCGCGAAGCGATGAAGGATGCCGGACTGGGCACGCCGGCGACGCGTGCCGCGACGATCGAGCGATTGAAGCAGGTCGGCTATATTACGATGCAAGGCAAGCGGATTACGGTCACGCAAAAAGGCCGCACCGCCGTCGAATTGATCCGCCATGCTGGCATCGATCTGTTGACGTCTCCCGAAATGACAGGACAATGGGAAAGGCGGCTGCATCAAATTTCGAAAGGCGAGGCGTCGAACGAACGCTTTATGGAAAATGTAATAAAGTTCACGACATTAATTATTGATAAGGTTAAATATCAACGTCCGGCGGCGAAGGAAGCTTTCGCGGAAGGCGAGACGGATGTTTCGCGCAAGAAGAGCGGTTCCGCCAAGGGAACCCGAACGCAGCGGCGAAGCAAGGACGATGGGGAGCGGCACGCGGCCGCTGTTTCCGGGGCGCAGGGCGATACGGCGACGGACAAGCGGAGCGAGGAGCCGGCGCATTTCGGCGATTGCCCGCGTCCCGGCTGTGGCGGGCGCATCATTATGGGGCGGAAAGGCTATGGCTGCAACCGGTATCGGGAAGGCTGCAAATTTGTCATTTGGAAAGAGAGCTTCGGCAAACCGTTAACGGAGACGATGATCAAATCCTTGCTGCAGAAAGGCGTTACGCAGGCTCTGACGTTCAAGGAGGGCGACGGAAGCTCGTATAAGGCGAAACTGCGGATCGCCGATCCGAATACGGGCGAGCTGGCGTTGGAACGGCAGGAGTAATGGCAGGTCATGCATCGAATCTAAAAAAATGGCATCCAACGCTTCGTTGGAATGCCATTTTTTTAAATATTCGGCCCTTATTTGAGCCGTGGATCGATCCTCAGGCTCGGTCATGCCGTTTCAAATAAGATGCGATCACGCCGGGCACTTCTTCGAGCGCCGTAACCGTAAAAAGACTGTCCTCCGGCGTCGATTCGAATTCGATCACATTATATTTCCATTCTTTCGGCTGTTTGAAATGAATGGCGTGAATGCCCGCCTGCAAGGCGGGAGCGATGTCCGTGCGAAGGGAGTTGCCGATCATCCACGTACGGGACCGGTCGAAGCCGCCTTCGGATAAAATCCGCTCCAACGCATCCGCATTTTTATGCTGCCGGATATACATCCGTTCGCCGAAATATTCGGCGAGCCCCAAGCGGTCGATTTTCCGTTGCTGTATGTCCGCCTCGCCGCCCGTATACAAATGCAGCTCATGCCCCGCCTCGAGCAGCCTGCCTAGCGTTTCCGTCATGCCCGGATAGGCCTCCACAGGCTGTTCGTACACGCTTCTGCCCAATTTCCACAATTCCGCTTCCTCTGCGCGATTGGCGCTTCTTCCCGTCAAATCGCAAAAATGGCGGTACGTCATGACGAACGATTGGGGGAAATGATCGCTGACAAAGCCGGTATCGTTCAATCCGGCGACGTCAAGCTCGACTTGTTTGTCGCGAATTTGCTTGACCGTTACGTCATAGCCTTGAAACCATGTGCCTGTCAAATCGAGAAACTGATCGATAACGATCATAAAATACTTATTGCAATAAATTAGCGTATCGTCCAAATCGAATAAAATTTGTTGCGTTTGGCCCGGTTGCCTCAAATAAAAACACTCCTTGCTCGTTAGACCCTGATATAGGATTCCAGAAACAGCTGCATTTCGGCAATGCCGTCCGCGCGTATGCTGTACCGTTCCTTTTCGCCGTCCATATGCACGCGCACCAAGCCCGCGGCGCGCAGCATCATAATATGGTGAAGGGTCGTTTCTCTCGTTAATTGCGTCTCGGCGGCGATTTCTTCTTGCGTTCGTATATCTTGCGCCAAAAAACGCAAAATACGCAACCGAATTTCGTCCGCCAGCGCGTTCGTAAACCGGATCAGATTCGTCGGCGGCTGATCTTCGTCGAACTCGGGCATATCGACCGGGTAGAGGATGAGCAATAAATCGTTGTAATAACAATATGCATTGATCGGCCGCGTATGGAGCATCGGAATGAGCATTACGGTGCTCACCTTGTCGGCCAGTTCGAGCACGACGCCGTTCGTCGCATACTCAACCAAAGCTTCCGGTTCCATTTTGTCAAGCAGCATCCGTTTCTCGGCCGCATCTTCTTCGAGCAGCGGGCTATACAGCGATTCCAATTCGCGGAAATATTGCTCATACCATTTGCGAAGCAGAGGAACGTAAGAGTTCCGGATTCGCAATATGTCCTGCCGGGACAAATTATCTATGTATGGGATCACTAGCTCATGCAGACTCTTCTCGTCGCTTTGCTCCAAGTACTGCAGATGCTCTTCGATATTGTCGGCATGGTTCCTTCGGCAAACCCACAAATACAACACGTCGTAATCGGCAAAAGGCCATTGTTTCGAATCGGCGATTTCTTGAGCGAATTCAGGGTCGAGGCGGTCGTTCACAGTTTGCAGCCATTGATGGCCCCAATCCAAATTACGGGTCCACCTTTGCGTCGCGTACACAAAAAAACTGCTCAATAGTTCGTAAGTCGGTGAATAATCCACTTTAACCTGGTATCCCATCGGGTATGCCCTCCTAAAAAACAACCTCTTCAACTATTATGGCTTGTTTTAAGGTCAATTGTCCACTATTATGTTCAATATATAGATAAGTCCGAACAAGGAGAATGGTCATATGATTAGAGTCGAACATTTATCAAGACGAATCCCTCCGCAGACGACCGTTTTAGACGATATCAGTTTTACGATCGAGCCCGGCGAATTGATCGGAATCGTCGGCGCAAGCGGCAGCGGCAAAACGTCGCTTCTGCGCTGTCTCGCTTTAAAGGACAGATGGAGCGGCGGCAAATTCCATGTCGACGGCATCGACATTTTCGGCGCCGGCTTGTCCGGTAAACGCAAAATTCGCAGAGAATGGGCTTATCTGGAGCAAAATCCGGTGTTGTCCATGTCGAGAACGGCATTGAAAAACGTGCTGATCGGCCGCTTTCATCAAACTCCGATTTGGCGCATGGCAACGGGAATGGTTCGGTCGGACGACTATATGGGCGCGATGGACGTGCTCGAACAGCTCGGCCTGCTCGACAAAGCGCATCAGAAGGCGGAGCAATTAAGCGGGGGAGAACGGCAGCGAGTAGCGATCGCCCGCGCGCTCGTTCATGGCGCGAACGTCATCTTGGCGGACGAGCCGACGTCCGGACTTGACCCGAAAGCGGCGGAAAGCGTGTTTGAACATTTGCGCGAGCTTTGCCGGCGGCAAAGAGCGACAGCGATCGTCGTGTTTCACCAACTGGAGCTTGCCGAACGGTACGCCACCCGCATATGGGGGCTCGCATCGGGCAAATTGGTCGTTGACGTCGGCGGCCGCCGTTTAACGCATCGGGAGAAAGAATTGTTTTATTGATCAAACCCATTTCATACTATAGAAACAGATTTCATCCAAACCTGCCATATTCATGGATTGTAAACTGTTTGTCACTCTTTTTCGCCGCTTCTTTTCTATAATTGATAGAGTCGGCAATTCGACAGAAAGGCAGGATGGAAAGCGGTTATGCAACAAGATTTCGGCTACAAACGACAGGAACGGCCTCCGGATGAACGGCAGCGCAGGAAGTACCGGAGAAGAAGGACGTTTTTCCGTCTTGCATGGACAGTAATGTTTATCGCAATCATTGGCATGATTATACAAATTCAAGCGATTGGCAATCAGAACGACAAGCGGAATCATTCGATTAACAGCGAGAACGCATCGGCGACGATTATCGGCCCGCCGGCTCCAAGTTCATCCTCGCAACCGGAACGGGACACGAAGCCGGAGACCAAACCGGAACAACCTGCCAAGCCGCCCGTACAGCCCGGCAAGCAGACCGGCAAAGATTCGAAAGGGACGGAACAACCCGACAAACCGAATCGCAACGATCAAGGAAACGATGCATCGGAAACCCACGCCGGCAAAGACCAAACTCATAAAAAAGTCGCATATTTGACGTTTGACGACGGACCCAGCCCGAATGCGGATAAAATTATGGATATATTGGATCAATTCGAGGCCAAGGCAACCTTTTTCATGCTGGAGCCGAATATGCGCAAACATCCCGACGCGTTGAAGCGGATGAGCAAGGACGGGCACGCGCTCGCGATGCATGGCGTCACTCATTCCGTCAAAAAGTTTTACGAATCGAAAGAATCCGTCCTGAAGGAGATGGACCAGGGAAGAGATACGGTGAAAGAGATCGCCGGCGTCGAGTCGAAGCTGATTCGCACCCCTTACGGCAGCAAGCCGAATATGAAATCCGAATATTTGACAGCCGTGCAAGATGCGGGTTATCTGCTATGGGATTGGAATATCGACAGCCTCGATTGGAAATATAAGGATAAACGCATGGTCGACGAAGTGAAAAAAGCGGTGCCGTCGCTCGAAAAGCGCGGCCAGGCTCCCATCATCCTTCTGCATGACCGCAAGCAGACGGCTCAATATTTAGAAGAAATATTAACCTATTTGCAGGACCGGGGTTACACGTTTGAACCGCTTGACGAAACGATGGAACCGTTCACGTTCAAATCGCGCCATTAATTCCGGCCGCACAGCATAATGCACTCCTCTTCGGATAAAATGAGAGCATACGAAAGGAATGTGAACTGCTTGAAAACAAAATGGTTAGGGGTCGTTTGCCTCGGTTTGGCCATGCTGCTCGCAAGCGGCTGCGAACTGACTAAAGACCCCAAGTCGCTGATGAGCGTTCCTCATTTGCCGGCGGAAAAAGAAAACTTAAAAGGGTTGATTATGTCGGCGCTTCCGGAAGGCGCTTCAATTATTCGTCCCCGCAACGCCAAAGATACGAGCGCCATTCGAATGCGAGACCTGAATCAGGACGGAGTCAAGGAAGCGATCGTATTCTATTCGACTCCCGAACAGGATGTTCGCATTCACGGAATGATCTGGGAATACAGCAAAGAGACCTGGACGAAAAAGATGGAATTCGACGGCGAAGGAACGGATTTGGATTCGTTTGAACTGCTCGACCTGACGAACGACGGCAATATCGAGTTGATCGTCGGATACGCGAATGCGGATCAAGAGGTGCAGAAAGGACTTGTCGTCTACTCCTATCAAAATAATCAGCTGGAGAAGTTATTGGAGAAGCCCTATACTTCATATGTTGTTAACGACTTGGATGGCGACGGCTCGAACGAATTGACGATCGTCATGCTGAAGCCGAATCAAACCTCGACGATTACGTCGATGCGCTATGCCGAAGGCAAGTTTAAAGATATCGGCTCCTTAACGCTGGATCCGTTCGTGAATACGTATTATAACGTCGTTGCCGGCGAGGCGGCGCCAGGGCGTAAGGCGGTCTTCATCGATGCGATGGTCGGCGCGCATTCCGCTTACACGGACGTTGTCGTACTGGAGAACGATCAGTTGCGCAAAGTCGTGTCGGATCAACAGACGTACAAACCGCAGCCGGTCCCTAGCCAGGACATTAACGGCGACGGAATTATCGAGATCGGCATGATGGAAACGCCGAAAGGATGGGAACATGTAAACTTGCCCGATATGCTGTGGTTCCATTCGTTTTATCAATGGGACGGAGCCGACGGGCTGAAGTTTATCGCCCTGCAATACCGGGATCCGTACGAACGCTTTTATTTCAATTTCCCTTCGGATTGGCGAAACAGGGTTACGCTCGATATCCGGTCGAAGCAAGGGGAATATTTGCATTTCGTCGACGTCGATACGAACGAGACGCTCGCCGAAATCGAGTTTTTCCCAACCGGCAAGTGGGAAGCGAATAAGAAGGGATGGACGGAATTGTCCCGTTCCGAAGATAGAGTCGTTGCGTTTCGCAGCAAATATGAGTTAACGGCGAAAAAGTCGAAGTTGGAGATGGAACTCCCGAAAAGTAACAAAGAAAGCGGTGATCGTCCTTGAGTAAAGTATTGATTTTGGAAGATGAAGAATCGATTCGAAGTTTTATCGTCATTAACTTGAAACGGAACGGTTTCGACGTTATCGAAGCGGCCGACGGCAACGAAGCGCTGCAAAAATACGAATCGGATCCGGATATCGATATCGCCTTGCTGGACGTCATGGTGCCGGGCATCGACGGTTTCGAAGTTTGCCGCAAAATTCGGGAGACAAACGAGCGGATCGGCATTATCTTTCTGACGGCGAAAGTGCAGGAACAAGATAAAGTGTACGCTTTGTCCGTCGGGGCCGACGATCATGTAAGCAAGCCGTTCAGCCCGACCGAATTGATTGCGAGAATTCAATCCTTGCTGCGCAGGGTGAACGTCCACCGCGAGGCGGGAGCGAAGGTCACGTTCAAATCGGGGCCGTTCACGCTCGATTTAATCTCCAAGCAATTCAAAAAACACGATCAATTGATCGACTTGACGCCGACCGAATTTTCTTTAATCCAATTGTTTCTGGAGAAAGAAGACGTTCCGCTCAGCCGCGATGTGCTCCTCGATCATGTATGGGGCAAAGAATATATGGGCGATCCGAAAATCGTCGATGTGAATATTCGGCGCCTGCGGCAGAAGATTGAGGAAGACGCTTCTTCGCCGGAATTTTTGGAAACGGTGTGGGGATTCGGCTACAAGTGGAAAGGACCCGCAGCGAGATGATCAAAAAAGGGATTCGCCGCCAAATCGTATTGCATTACTTTATCGTCGTGTTTTTAACACTGATGATTGTGGAAATCGTTTTTTTGATTGCCATTCAAACGTATTACTACAACAGCATTCGTCAATATATGATGAATCACGCGGCGGTAACGACATCCTATTACGATAAATTTTACGCAAATGCATTTGCCGAGAAAGATCCGAGTTTTTTGCCAAGCTTGCTCAAAATGTTCTCGCTCGATAATACGGAGCTGCAAATTTTGAATACAAAAGGGGAAGTGCTGATCAGCTCCAGCGGATTTCAGGTGGAGAAAAGCGTTCAAACCTCGGACGTATCGCAAGCTTTAAACGGAAGCACAGGCCGCTGGTTCGGCAAGCAGGCGGGAACGAACGAATCGGTGATGGCCATTACGGCTCCGCTGAAAATTAACGGGGAAACGAGCTATTTGCTGCGCTACGTCACGTCGCTCGAAGCGGTCAACGGCAAAATCATGTCGATCGTTCTGCTCGCCGTTGCCGTCGGAATCGTCATTTTGGCACTAGTGCTCATTATTAGCATCGGGCTCGCCAACTCCATCGTGAAGCCGCTTAACAATATTACCGCGGTATCCGCGCAAATGGCGCGCGGGCGATTTGATGTGCGCGTGGAAGGCAATTATCGTTACGAGCTCGGCGAACTCGCTTCGACATTGAACTATATGGCGGAGGAAATCGTAAGAAGCGACAAAGTGAAGAACGATTTTATATCGTCGATATCCCATGAGCTGCGTACTCCGCTTACCGGAATTAAAGGTTGGAGCGAGACGTTGGAATCGGGCAATTTCACGGATCCGGAGGAAACGAAGCTCGGGATGCATATCATTTCCAAGGAAACGGAACGGCTGATCGGCCTGGTGGAAGAACTGCTCGATTTCTCGCGCTTGCAGCAAAAAGAAGTGAAATTGAATATGAATTACGTCGAGTTGGAAACGCTCATTTCCGAAACGATATTGCAGGTGCGCTCCAAGGCGGAACAGAAGCAGATTCGGCTAACGATGAACGTAAGCGGCGTTCCGTCGCCTGTTGTCGGCGATCAGAACCGGTTGAAGCAGGTATTTTTGAATCTTATCGATAATGCGATCA
The DNA here is from genome assembly GCF_018918005.1 of Paenibacillus sp. MSJ-34. Taxonomy (GTDB): domain Bacteria; phylum Bacillota; class Bacilli; order Paenibacillales; family Paenibacillaceae; genus MSJ-34. The sequence goes on from NZ_JAHLPR010000026.1 coordinate 21,105, forward strand.
AATTTTCTCATCCGGAATCGAATATTTTCATTCATATCGATCATACCGATGAGACGTGCACAGTGTCCGTCCGCGATACCGGGATCGGGATCAGCGAGGAACATGTGAAGAAAGTGACGGAGAAGTTCTATCAAGTGAATCCGCTAGGCGGAGGAACCGGCTTGGGACTTGCGATTACGAACGAATTGGTCGAACAGCATCACGGCCATTTGGAAATCGAGAGCCAGCCGGGACTAGGAACGACGGTAAGCGTTATGTTGCCGAAAGCGCCTCGGACAGAGCCGCAGCCGGAGAACGAAACGCAGAAACAGCAGCAGGAGGTTTAGTCCGATTCGGGCTAAGCCTTTTTACATTTGCGCGAAGAAGAAGAGGCCGGAAGGGTTGAAACCCGATGCAAATCGCAACTATGAAGCCGACGAAGCGTTCCCGGTTTAGACTGTTATGCGGGCGAATGTTCTACAAGTCCTATGAAATATACGAGAAAGAACATCGAATTATCCAGCAATATTGGGGCGGTTTCGTGCGCCATAATGAAATATGCCGCATTGTGCGGAAGGCGAAGCGGTGGCGGACGAGTGGATTACGGAGAACAACGCTTTAATGATGTACCAACCCTAGTTGCAGGAAACAAGGACAAACGTGACTTGACGGGAGCGGCGGAGGCGTGCATTTGGGAAGCGTTGAGGCGATGTAAGGCCGGTTGGGGTAGAGATGTGCGCGACGTTCACAATTCTAACGGATGTGGGTGACCTTAAAGCGGATAAAAGAAGTTATTTCGGATTCTAACGGATCTCAGCGCCCTTATTTGTTGTTTTTCTAGCGAAAAATGAATGAATAGAGACAAATAAGGTTCGTGGGTTCCGTTACATTTTGAAAAGTCTCGATTTTGCTCAAATAGAGTCCCATAGATCCGTTAGCCGTGAAAACGGACTCACGAATCGAACCGTCTCGAAGCAATGCGACCGCGAGGCGGTTTTTTCCATTTTGCGGAATGGAAATGATACCACAAATTACTTGTATGCATATTCATGCATTTTCATTTATAATTAGTTCTTGTTTGCAGCAAGACTAGACATAAAAGGGGATTGTAGTAATGAAAAAAATAGCGGTGGCAATCATTGCAAGCTTGTTCATAATTGGCATGTTGGCGGGATGCGGCGCGGGCGCCGCCGACCGATTGGATACCGTGCAGCAAAATAAACGGATCGTTCTCGGCACCAGCGCGGACTATCCGCCTTACGAATTTCATAAAACGATCGACGGCAAAGATCAAATCGTCGGATTCGATATTGAAATCGCCAAAGCGATTGCCGACGATCTCGGCGTTGAGCTAGTCGTCGAGGACATGAATTTCGACAGCTTGCTGATCGCCTTGAATACGGGAAAAGTCGATATGGTCATCTCCGGGATGAACCCGACGGAAAAACGCAAAAAAAATGTAGACTTCTCCAACATTTACTATACGTCCGAGCAGGCGGTATTAGTGCGCAGCGAGGATCGGGATCGTTACCAAACGATGGACGATTTGGCCGGCGCCAAAATCGGGGCCCAAAAAACGACGATCTACGAGGACATTGCCCGCTCGGTGCCGGATGCCAAAGTAGAAGCGCTTAGCAAAGTTTCCGATTTGGTATTGAGCCTGGAAGCGAAGCGGATCGATGCGATCGTACTGGAAATGCCTGTGGCGGCTGCTTATTCGAAGTCCCGTTCGAACTTGGCCGTAGCAGGAGCGGAGCCTGATTCCGGAGACGAAGGGTTCGCGATTGCCGTGAAGAAAGGCAGCGCCAAACTGGCTGAGCAAATAAACCAAACGTTGGACAGACTAACGAAAGAACAACGAATCGAACAATTCGTAACGGAGGCGACGAAACTGGCGGAAACGGATTAAGCGGCGGATAAAGGAGACAGAGTATGAATATTATCTCATTTTTCGCGGAATACAAGCAATATTTCATTACCGGCGCCGCCATGACGTTGTGGCTGTCGCTGCTTACGGTCATCTTCGGCTTCCTGCTCGGTACCGTTCTCGTATTGATGAGGCTGTCAGGCGTGAAGCCTTTGCGCTGGATCGCGGTCGCTTATGTCGAATTTCTGCGCGGAACGCCGCTGATGGTCCAATTGTTCATCATTTACTTCGGGCTGACCTCGTTCGGCATCGAACTGCCGAAATTCACGTCCGGCGTCATCGCGTTGTCGATGAACAGCGCCGCTTATTTGGCGGAAATATTGCGCGCAGGCATTCAAGGCGTCGATAAAGGACAGACGGAAGCGGCTCGCTCGCTCGGAATGAGCCATGCGATGACGATGCGTTACATTGTCTTCCCCCAAGCGCTGCGCAACGTCTTGCCGGCGATCGGCAACGAATTTATCGTCGTCATTAAGGAATCGTCCATCGTGTCTTTGATCGGCGTCTCGGATATTATGTATAACGCGGAAATTGTTCGCGGAAGCACGTTCGAGGGGATGAAACCGCTCGTGCTGGCTGCCATCCTCTACTTCATATTAACGTTTACGCTGTCCAAACTGTTCGGCGTAGCGGAACGGAGGCATCAAGCCAATGCTTAACATTTCGGGATTGCATAAATCGTTCGGCAAGCTGGCGATTTTGAACAACATCGATCTTTCCGTCCGTAAAGGCGAAGTCGTCGTCATCATTGGGCCGAGCGGCTCGGGCAAAAGCACGTTGCTCCGATGCATCAATTTATTGGAGCAACCGACGCAAGGACTGATCGAATTCGAAGGCCAGGCGATCACGGCGCCGAATTACGATATCGATGCGGCGCGCGAGAAGATGGGCATGGTTTTTCAGCAGTTTCATCTATTTCCGCATATGAACGTGTTGGATAATATTACACTGGCGCCGCGCAAGGTGAAACGTAAGGACAAGCTGCAAGCCGAAGAGGAGGCAAGGAAGCTGCTCCGAACGGTCGGGCTTGAAGACAAGTCCGGCGCGTTCCCCTCGCAGCTGTCGGGCGGGCAGAAGCAGCGGATCGCCATCGTACGGGCGCTTGCGATGGAACCTCATGTCATGCTGTTCGACGAGCCGACTTCCGCATTGGATCCGGAGATGGTGGGCGAAGTGTTGGAAGTGATGAAGCAATTGGCCGCTTCCGGCATGACGATGATCATTGTCACCCATGAGATGGGATTTGCGCAGGAGGCAGGAGACCGCATCGTCTTTATGGACGGCGGCGCGATCATCGAGCAAGGAAAGCCGGCCGATTTGTTCGGCAATCCGCAGCAGGCGCGAACTCGGCAATTTTTAAGCAAAGTGTTGTAACATGAAGATGACGATCATACGCCGAGTCTCTGTGACCGGTCGTATGATTTTTTTTGTCAACATTTACAGAATTGTAATCGAACGAATCCGAAAGATCGCGTAAAAACAAGACGTATCAAGACTTACCAACATTTTCATACATACATGGTTACAAAATTGTGATATATTCATTTTAGCCGAAACTACAACAACAGTGCGGGGGATGATTTGCAGGACAACGGCTCTGGACGAAATCGATCGTCGAGCGGCGTTTCCTAGGGGTGAATCGCAGCGTTTCAGCGCGAAGGGTTGTTCCTCAACCCTAACCCGACAACTAACCTCGTAGGCAAAAGGAGGAAATGCATTTGTTTGGCAAGAAAAAACTAGCTGCCGCAGCGATTGCATTAGCGCTATCGATGCAAGCGGTACCCGCGATGGCCGAATCGTACACGGTCGGGGACAATGATACGTTTTATGTGATTTCGCAAAGGTATAACGTGGATTTGCAACTGTTAATGAACGCCAATCCGAATATCGATCCTTTGAACATTTACAAAGGATTGAAGATTGAAATTCCGACGAACGATAAGGAAGTCCGGATTCAATCGGCTCCTGTTGCAGACCAGGCAGACGAAAAGAAGACAGGCGAGGAGTCGGCTCCCAAGATGGAGGCGAAGGCCGCTATCGCTTCAACCTTGAAAGCAGCCAACGTGATCCAAACGAATGGACAACAATTGACGTATAAGAAAAAATTGGACGTAAAGGCGACCGCCTACACTTCTGCGGCAAGCGAGAACGGCGAATGGGGCGCGGTCGATTACTTCGGAAATCCGCTCAAAGTCGGAACGGTCGCAGTTGATCCGGACATGATTCCGCTTGGAGCGAAAGTGTATGTAACCGGCTATGATTTTGACGGGTTGCCTGTGGGCGGCTTTGTCGGCAAGGCGACGGATGTAGGCGGAGCGATTGACGGCAACCGCATCGATATTTTCGTCCCGACAGGGCCATCGAAAGCGAAAACGTTCGGAATTCAAAACGTGACCATTTATATTTTGGAATAGATGAATCAGACTGAGGAAGAGTGCTCTAGCGGGGCTCTCTTTTTTTGTTATAAAAAAAGTATATTCATAAAAACGGGTCAAAATGGGGAATATTGTTAGTGTTCAACTACGATTTTCGCCAGGAGGACTCATGATCGTTGATAATGAAAAGCTTCGCCAACAAGCGCGCGAACTAGCGCTGCAGCATCAGCTCCGCACGGTTCGATTCTCGCCGAAACGGGTTTGGCGCGATTTCGACGCCGACGTAGAACGTTTGCGGTCGTTCGTGCGCTCTTTGCAAGATTGTCATGCGAGTTGCTCCCAGCCTGCGGAAGAATGGCTGCTCGACAATGCGGAATTTATCGAGGAGCAAGCGCTGGATATACGGGACCAACTGTCCGATCCCTTGCTCCGCCGATTGTTCGGGCTGCGCAAGTCGGATCAATTGCGGGTGGAATCCGTTTGCGCGGATTATCTCGAACAAACGGACGGCTCGGCGGATGCCGAATCGCTCGTTACATATATCAATGCGTACCAGGAAGTGTCCGTACTCTCCATCGGGGAAGCATGGTCGCTGCCGCTTCTGATGCGGATGACGCTGATCCGGCGTCTGGCCGATGTGATGGAATCGGTTCGGGAACGCCGGGAAATATGCGTTCAGGTCGAACGATTTCTGGCGCATGTGGAGCCCTCCAAATTCAATGCCGAGACGCTGAACGCCGCGTTGGAGGAAGCAGGGGAGCGCTTCCCGCTGTCCGGCCCGATGATCGTTCATATGGTCGGGCATCTGCGGGAGTGGGCGGACGATTCCGCCATGGTGCATGATTGGCTGTTGTGCAAACTGGAGAACGGACCGGAAAGTTTGGATCGAATCGTTTCGTACGAGCATCGGCTTCAAACTTCCTATCAGGTGACGGCAGGCAATATGATCGGCAGCTTGCGCAAATTGATTCGCTACGAATGGCGCGACATATTCCAGCGCATCTGTTTGGCGGAGCGCACATTGCGCGAGGACAGCGCGGATACGTATTCGAGGCTTGACGATTCAAGCAAAAATTTGCTGCGCAAGCGAGTCGAAGAACTGGCTGCGCTGATGCGCGTTCCGGAAAATTTGGTCGCGAAACAGGCGGTCGAGCTTGCCGCGGCGGAAGTGGAGCGGACGCATTCGATGCCGCAAGTAGCCGGGGCGGAGCCAGCCGGCCGGAAGGGCGATCGGCATGCGGGCGAGGAAGATTCGGAGGGCAGGCCGCAGGAAGACGGCGACTGCGATTCCTTTGAGCAACCTTCCCCGCCTCGCGCAACGTTTCTCGCCTATTATTTGCTCGAAGAGGACGGAATCAAGAAGCTGAAGCGCGCCTTGAAAACGTGCAGCAATCCCCGGTCGACGCCGGGAAGAGGATTGTTCCGGCGAAATAGCGGTTCCTATTTCGCCTTGCTTGGCGGCTCGTTTGTCGTCATATGGCTCGCGCTATCGGCATGGATCGGCGGCGGGGGCGATTACGGCGCGGCCGGATGGGCCGCCATCTTGCTCGCGCTGCTGTTTCCGGCCGGCGAGTGGGCCGTCACGGCGACGCATTGGTTGATCGAAAGCTTCGTCCGTCCCCGTCCGCTGCTGCGCTACGACTTTTCCGCCGGCATTCCTGAGGAAGCGAGCACGATGGTAGTCATACCGGTGATATGGTCAACGCCCGAAGAAGTGAAAGATATGGCGGACCGTTTGGAACTGCACTATCTGGCCAGCCGCGATCCGAATTTGCATTTTGCCTTGCTCGGCGACTTCACCGACGCTTCGGTACAGAAACTTCCGGAGGATGCGGAGGTGCTGCGCGAAGCGCGCGCCCGCATCGAGGCGTTGAATGCCGCCTATTCCGGCCCGAACGGTTCGACTTTTCATCTGTTTCAACGCCGCAGAGAATGGAATGAGGCGGAGGAAGTCTGGATGGGCCGCGAACGCAAACGGGGGAAACTGGTAGAGTTCGTCGAGCTGCTGCGCGGGCGCGGCGATACAACCTACGATTTCGTCGTTAGCGATGCCTCGGTCTACGGCCGGCTCCGTTATATTATTACGCTCGATGCCGATACGCAGCTTCCGCTCGGCAGCGCCCAGCGGATGATCGGCACGATGCATTTGCCGTACAACCGTCCGCGCTTGAACCGCTCCCGGACAAGGGTTGTCGAAGGATACGGCGTACTGCAGCCCCGGATCGGAATCAGCCACGAATCGGCGATGCGGTCGAGATTGGCGAAATTATGGTCCGGCGTGCCCGGAGTCGATCCTTACGCGTTTGCCGTATCCGATCCGTATCAGGACGGTGTCGGTCATGGCATCTTTACGGGCAAAGGGATCTTCGATATCAATTTGTTTGCGGAGCTGTTATGCGAACGAATTCCGGAAAACCGCGTACTCAGCCACGACCTGCTTGAAGGCGGCTTTTTGCGCGCGGGTTTGCTGTCGGATATCGAATTGGTCGACGAACATCCCGCTACATTCAGCGCCTATCAGAAAAGAATGCACCGCTGGGTGCGCGGCGATTGGCAATTGCTGATCTGGTTGAAGCGGACCGCCAGGGACCGCAGCGGCAATCTTCAGCCCGTCGATTTGTCGCCGGTCACCCGCTGGCAAATGATCGATAATTTGCGCCGCAGCTTATTGCCGCCGGTACAGCTGTTGTTGATTGCGCTCAGCTTGACGGTTCTCCCCGGATACCCCTTCCGGATGTTGGCGGTCTTGCTTATTACGTTCTTCCTTCCCGTCATTCGCCAATGTATCGCTGTTCGTCGACGCTCCGTCTGGAATCCGAAAGGAATTTCCGCCGCCTTCGGGCAAGTGCTGCTGACGATGTTGATGCTTCCGTACCAAAGCGCGCTCATGCTGCATGCGATTTGCGTTACTTTATACCGCATTTGCATTTCGAAACGGCATTTGCTCGAATGGGTCAGTTCGGCCGAGATTGAACGCAGCCGCGGACGGGGAGGCCAGCCGCTGCTGCTTGGCATGAGAGGTGGCTATGCGTTCGTCGTCGCCTTTGCGTTGGCCGTTTTGTTCGGCAGTTCCGGCGCGCTAACGGCGATAGGAATACTATTCGGCGTCGTCTGGGCCGCGGCGCCGTTCAGCATACGCTGGCTGGACGAACCGAAGGCCGAATTCGAGTGGCAGCTTTCTCCTGCGGAACAGGCGGAACTCCGAACGCTGGCCAAACAAATTTGGGCTTATTTCGAAGATTTGGCAGGTGCGGAAGATCATTACTTGCCGCCGGACAACGTGCAGTTTGAGCCGCCGAACGGCGTCGCCCACCGCACTTCGCCGACGAATATCGGTTTTCTGCTCGCATGCATCGTTGCCGCGAGAGATTTCGGTTTTATCGACACGCCCGGTATGATCAAGCGGTTGGAGCGAACCGTAGAGACGATTGAACGCATGGAGAAATGGAACGGGCATTTGTACAATTGGTACGATACGACGACGCTTGTTCCGCTGCCGCCGCTGTATGTATCGACCGTCGATTCCGGCAATTTGGTCGCATGCCTTCTCGCTGTCAAAGAAGGGATTGCGGAATGGCTCGATCGGGACGGGAAGGCGGAAGCGGATTGGGCGGAGCGCGGACGGCGCTTGCTGGCCCGGATCGAATCGCTTGCGACCGGCACCGATTTTCGTCCGCTCTACGACCATAAAGCGAAATTGTTCTCCCTCGGGTATCATGCCGGAACCGGCGAGCGCGAGACGATCTTATACGATTTGCTTGCATCGGAAGCGAGACAGGCGAGCTTCGTGGCCATCGCGCTCGGGCAAGTATCGGTGTCCCATTGGTCCGCGCTGGGCCGCTCGATGACGAAGGTCGGCGGCAAGCCGGCGCTCGTCTCCTGGTCGGGAACGATGTTCGAATATTTAATGCCGTGGCTCCTTATGCGCAACTATCGGGACACGATATGGGATCATACGTACCAGGCCGTCGTGAACCGGCAAATCGAATATGCCCGCGAACGGGGCGTTCCGTTCGGCATATCCGAATCGGGGTATTATGCGTTCGACCATCAGATGAACTATCAATACCGGGCTTTTGGCGTTCCGGGACTCGGTTTGAAACGCGGACTGGAAGAAGATTTGGTCGTTGCGCCTTACGCTGCGATCATGGCTTTGCCGTTTGCCGGGCGGCAGGGCATGGACGACTTGCGTAAAATAGGCGAACTCGACGCCCGCGGGAAATACGGGTTGTACGAGGCGATCGATTATACGGCGAATCGCATGCCGGAAGGCCGCAAATATATGGTCATCCGCAATTTCATGGCCCATCATCAAGGTATGAGCATGCTGACGCTGGCCAATTTGCTGTTGCCGTACAAAATGTACGACCGGTTTCACCGCGACAAACGGGTGCAAGCGGCGGAATTGCTGCTGAAAGAACGGATGCCGGACAAACCGGCGATTATACGCCGGACCGCGGAATCGTTTCGGCGCAAATTCGAAACGAACGCCGCGCAGGCGAGCGCCGCGCGCGAGTTTGCTACCCCTGCGACGGCGATGCCGGAAGTGTGCATCCTCTCGAACGGAACGTATACGAGCGTCGTCACGAACAGCGGCAGCGGCTACAGCAGCAGCCGCGGGATGGCCGTGTCGCGCTGGCGCTCCGATCCGACAGAGGACGACTGGGGCCAATATATGTACATACGCGATGTTACGCGCGATACGATATGGTCTCCGGCTTACCGGCCTTGCCGCGCGCCCGCGGACGAGCAAAGCATCGTATTTTCGCTGGATAAAGCAACCTTCGCCCGCAAGGACGGCGAGATGGAAACGAGCCTGGAAATATGCGTATCGCCGGAGTCGGACGCGGAAATCCGCCGGTTGACGATCGCCAATTCCGGGAGCGAAGCGCGGACGCTCGAGGTAACCACTTATCTCGAAATCGTGCTTGCCCCGCCCGGAGCGGATCATGCTCATCAAGCATTCAACAAGTTGTTCGTGGAGACGGAATATGCGGCGGAAGCCCAATGTTTGCTGGCCCGCCGCCGCCCCCGCAGCGATGACGAGCGTCCGGTTTGGGCGTTTCATGCCTTGCATGTGGCCGGTTCCTACGAAGGGTCGCCCGAATTTGAAACCGACCGGTCGAAGTTTGTCGGCAGAGGTTATTCGCTGGCCGAGCCGCAAGCGATTCGCACCTCGCTGAAGGGAACGTCCGGTTCCGTCGCAGATCCCGTATTCGCGATGCGGCGGCGCATTACGCTGGAAGCCGGAGAACGCGTCCGGTTAATCGCGGTAACCGGCATCGCCGATACGAAGGAAGACGCAATCGGCTTGGTCAAGCGGTTATCCGACGAGCATCAAGCGGATCGCTCGTTCCAACTCGCCTGGACGTATACGCAAATCGAATTGCGGCATTTGCATATGACGGCTGCCGACGCGGGACTCTTCCAGACGCTTGCGGGCAGGGCGTTATACGCGGCGCCGCTGCAACAGGAGCGAGCCGCCGGCATCGCAGCGAACTTGAAGGGGCAATCGGGATTATGGCCGCACGGCGTGTCGGGCGACCGTCCCGTCATCATGCTGCGCGCGGCCGATTTGGCGGATATGCCTTTCGTCGTCCGAATGATTCGCGGCCACGACTATATGCGCCGCATCGGAATCCAAGCCGATCTTGTCATTCTGAACGAATCGGCGGGGGGATACCAGCAAAATGTGCAGGAAGCGATCAGGCGCGCCGCGGAACAGAACATGTCCCGCTCCGGCGAAGGCGGAGTATACGTCATCGCCGCCAATCAGCTTGCGGACGAAGACAAGTCGCTGTTGTTCGCCGTATCGCGCATCGTTCTCCGCGCCGACGGTCCGAGCTTGCGCGCGCAGCTTCGCGTTCGGCGCGAGCGCCCGCTGCCGGCTCCGCTTGCGGCCGGCGCGCCGCAGCGGGCGTACGAACCGGTTGCGGCGGAGCCGGCGCAATCTTTATTGTTTTTCAACGGGATGGGCGGTTTTACGGAAGACGGCAAGGAATACCGCATCTTGATGAGAAACGGCAACCATGTGCCCGCGCCATGGATCAATGTGATGGCGAACCCGCGTTTCGGCAGTCTCGTTTCCGAACTGCTTACAGGCTACACATGGTGGCGCAACAGCCGGGAATGCAAAATTACGCCATGGTCTAACGATCCTGTGCTGGACCGTCCCGGCGAAGCATGCTATTTGCGCGATGAGGAAACCGGGGAAAGCTGGACGATCGCGGATCGCGGCCAGTCGGACGTTCCGTTCACCGTCGCGCATGGCCGCGGATATTCGCGCTTCCGGCGGGAAAGCCACGGGCTGGCGCAGGAACTGACCGTTTTCGTTCCGATCGACGATCCCGTCAAGGCGATCCGGCTCCATCTCGAGAACCGGTCCGACACGCCGCGGAACCTCTCCGTCACTTATTACGCCGAATGGGTTCTCGGGGTCCAACGCGAAGACAACGCTCCTTTTATTGTAACCGAGTGGGACGAATCGGCTGCGGCGATCATCGCGCGCAACGCATATCAAGAGACGTTCCGGGACGCGCGCGCGTTCTTGTCGATTCGTACCGGTCCGGCTCGGCCGAACTTATCCGCGAACGGGCAAGCGCCGAATGGGAAGGCCGTTTCCGAGCCGTCGCCGGAGCTTTCGTGGACGACGGACCGGCGGGAATTTATCGGACGGCTCGGCACCGCGGAACGGCCGGATGCGATGAACCGGCTTCTATTGTCCGGCAGAACGGGAGTGCAGAGCGATTCCTGCGGCGCCATCCGCAAGGGGCTGACGATCGAACCCGGCGGCAAGCGCAGCGTCTATATTTTGCTCGGATGCGAGCAATCCCGCGAAGCGGCCGTCGCTTTGCTTCGCAAATACGACCAAGATCGTGAATTCGAGCGCCAATTCGAACGCGCGCAAACATTCTGGGCGGATGTGCTGGACCAAATTACGGTGAAGACGCCGAGTCCGGAAGCGGACGTTCTGCTGAACAATTGGCTGCTATATCAAACGCTCTCGTGCCGCATGTGGGCGCGTTCCGCATTCTACCAAGCGGGCGGCGCGTACGGATTCCGCGATCAGCTGCAGGATTCGCTCGCCTTGCTACATTGCCGTCCGGATTTGACGAGGGCGCAAATCATGCTGCATGCCGCTCATCAGTACGAGGAGGGCGACGTTCAGCATTGGTGGCATGAAGAGACGGAACGAGGCATCCGCACCCGGTTCTCCGACGATTTGCTGTGGCTGCCGTATGCAGTATCGCGATACGTGGAGCAGACGGGCGACGAGAGCGTTCTGGAAGAGACCGTTCCGTATTTGCGCAGCGGACCGCTTGGCGAGGAGGAGCATGAACGATACGAAGAAACGGCCCGCTCCGAGCGCAGCGGCTCGATCTACGAACATTGCGTCATGGCGATCGAACGAAGCTTGCGCTTTGGGGAGCATGGGCTGCCGCTGATCGGAATCGGCGACTGGAACGACGGCTTGAATCGGGTAGGGGACGAAGGGCGCGGAGAGAGCGTATGGCTGGCATGGTTCCAATGCGATATTTTGCAGCGCTTCGCGGAATTATGCGAACGAACCGGAGACGGAGAGCGGGCGAAGCGCTACCGCGATATCCGCGGGCAAATCGCCGAAGCGGTCGACGCTTCCGCCTGGGACGGGCAATGGTTCCGGCGCGCCTTCACCGACGGCGGCGAGTGGCTCGGATCGGTGCGCAACGAGGAATGCCGCATCGACGCCATCGCCCAATCATGGTCCGTATTGTCCGGCGCCGCACCCCGGGACAAGGCGGTACAGGCGATGCAATCGTTCGACCGCGAACTGGTGGACCGTTCGTTAAACGTTGTCCGGCTGCTGACGCCGCCGTTTCATCGGACGGAGCCGAGCCCGGGATATATTCAAGGCTACCCGCCGGGGATCCGCGAGAACGGCGCCCAGTATACGCACGGCGTGTTATGGAGCATAATCGCTTGGTGCAAGCTGGGATGCGGAGACAAGGCGTTCGAGCTGTTCCATATGTTAAATCCGATTACGCATACGCAAACGCAGGGCGAAATTCGCAAATATTACGGCGAGCCGTACAGCATGGCGGCCGACGTATATACGGCCAGTCCGCATGAAGGGCGGGCCGGTTGGACGTGGTATACCGGAGCGGCGGGCTGGATGTATCAAGCCGGGGTGGAATGGATCGTCGGCCTGCGCCGGCGCAGAAACCGGCTGCATATCGATCCGTGCATTCCAGCCGAATGGCCGGAATTTGCCGCCAGCTATCGTTATGGAACGGCCCGTTATGAAATTGCGGTCAAAAACCCGGAGCGCAAATGTTCCGTATCCGAGCATACGACAATGCGGGTGGACGGCCAAGAGGTCCGGTTGGAAGGGAATTTCGGCGAGGACGGTCCCTATGTGGAATTGAAAGACGACGGCCGGACGCATCGGATCGTTCTGACATTGTAATCATGGAAAAACCGTGTAGACGATTGCAGCGCTATACGGTTTTTTCCATGTTATTTCATTGACACAATGCGTTGCACATAATTCGGCAATACGAAGGATGAACGAAATACGTCGGGATTGACGTATTTTGTTTCGCGCCATTGCAGCCGTTCGAGATTCGCTTGCAGCGGATCCCATTGCTTGGAGGCGAGCATGAAGCACCATACCCCTCCGGGAAACATTGGGATTACGCATAGATAGGGCCTAACGACAGGGAACAGCTTGTTCAAATGGCGAAACGTCGATCGTACCGTATTCGGATCGTAGAACGGGGAGCCCGATTGGAACACGGCAATGCCGTCATCGTCCAGCGCTTCGTATACGTATTCATAAAAGCGCTGCTTGTACAAACTGGTTGCAGGCCCGTACGGATCGGAGCGGTCTACGAGAATGACGTCGTACGATCTTTTCTTCCGTTTACGCATCCAAGGGTACCCGTCGTTATAAACGATGCTTATTCGATCGTCGGGTTTCGTTCCGGTCAACCAAGTGCGGCATGCTTCAATCACTTGCGGATCGATTTCCACGACATCGATTTGCCGTACATCGCAATATTTCAACGCTTCGCGCGCGGGTCCGCAATCGCCGCCGCCGATGATGGCGATGCGTTCCGGCTGTTGGTGGGTAGCCAGGGCGATATGCGTAATCATTTCATTATAAATAAATCCGTCTTTTTCCGTAATTTGCGGCGTTCCGTCCAGGACGAGCATTCGTCCGAACGCTTTCGTTTCCACGATGCTGATTTCCTGGTACGGCGAGCTTGCGAAGTGGAGCAGCGATTCGACTTTGTAGCCGATTTCCATTTCAAGTTCCGGCATATCGTCCCATAACCATAATGCCTCGCTATCGTCTTTTTCATAACCGGTTAACGCTTTCTTCGCAGCAGGCATGGTTCACCCCTCCCGCTTCATGCGATCCAGCAGCAGCCCGTCGCTTGCGCCGTTCTCGCCGGTCGTAAAGTCTTGCATATAATAAGAGAGATAATTGCCGTATCCGGAATCCGTTTGCAGCAGCAGTTCGTCGACAAAGTAAACGCCGTCCGGAATGTCGTCGAGAAGCAGCGAGGATAAGGCTCCGTAAAGGCCGCATGCAACCTGGAAGTAAGTCGCATTCGTCTTGTATTTGGCATAAACGGCTTTGTTGCTCATGACGTTGTACATATAGCGTTCCCGATCCGGGTAGACAAGAAGAACGCCGACCATGTCCTCGCCCTCCAGCTCCGCTTCCGCCGGGTCGAGCACTTTATGGTTCCAATCCCAAAGATCGTTCGCTTGATCGATATGGGCGCGGAGCAAATCGGTCGTATAGTCGTTGACGCGATAAATGAAGCCTGTCTCCATATCGTAAGCCTTTCCCAACGTAATGACTTCTTCATGGGGCATCAAACATCCGTAGAACTGTTTGCCCCCAAGCGTGACTTTAAATTCGAGCTCATAAGCGGCACTGTACATAATGAGAGGCGTATGACGCTGCATGAACATTGGATAATTCAGGATCGCTTCGTCCAGGAAACATTCGGTGGACCAAGTGGAATACACGGTTTTGGGCCGGACCGCGGATTTGTCCGCATAGAATGAACTGTCATGCTCGACGATATAGCAGCCGAGCGGCGTTTCTTCGGGATGCCTGCGCATCAATTCGACGGCCATCCACTGTACGACTCCCGGATTCATGCCGGACCCGACGATCGCCTTCATCCGCGTAAACCGTTTGCGATGGCGCTCGAAGATCAGATACCGTTCGAGCAGCGTAAATCCTTCGAGTTCCTCCGTTTCGTCGACCATCGTATTTTCCAAAGCCGAGTTGATGTAATGCGCGCCCGTTTCGTGACAGCATTCCATCATTTGCACCGTATCGGCCCAAGAAACGTCTATGACAATGGCCGTATTCGTATCGGTCAAATGTCGGCGGACACGGACCGGATCGTTCAAATCGAATTGATGCAGTTTTACCGCATGAATGAGATCGGGGATATATGTTTTGTAATATTCCAATTTTCGTTGCTTGCGGTCGACGAAATGAAGCGTGCACCTTCCGATCAGCGAATGGATCGGATCGTTTGCGTCCAGAAACGAGCGGTTTAAAATGGAAAGCAAAGATTTCGCTACGCCCCCGCCGCTTCCGAATATGCTGATCGTTATTTCAGCCTGATTGGTCAAATCTATCAACTCCTTTTTTGCCCTATTCTCAAAAACTAGTATTTAGTCATATCATATGTTCGAATTTCATAGTTTGACGTTGCCAGCTATCTTGGTTGCCGGAAAATGGTCCTTCGAACAAAAAAATCCCCGTTCCTTACTCGGAAGGGGGAAGGCTGGCGTGCAAGCCTGGCGTTTATCTGTTTTTGGATGTATGCAGCAATTCGGGCAGCGTTACGATCCGATAGTTTCGTTTCTGCAACGTTTCGATAATGTCGGGAAGCGCTTCGAGCGTCCCGTTCAAATTTCCGTCCACATTGCCGCCGGCATGCTGCAAGACGATCGCGCCGGATCGAACGGTCGACAATATGTTTTTATACACTTCCTCCGCATCGAGACCTTTCCAATCCAGCGAATCGACGTTCCAATTGACGACGACGTAGCCGTGCGCTCCGGCCCAGCGAAGCTGCTGCTCGTTAATTTCGCCGTAAGGAGGGCGCAAAAATTTCGGTTTGTAACCGGCAATATCGTTAATGATTTTCTCCGTACTGACCACTTGCTTAATAAACTTTTCCTTGGAAATTTTCGTTAGCAGCGGGTGATTATACGTATGATTGCCGATAACATGCCCTTCGCGCACGATTCGCCGCACAACGTCCGGATGTTTTTCCGCGCGCGATCCTACCAGGAAGAACGTCGCCTTAACTCCGTACTTCTTTAATACGTCCAGCACTTTCGGCGTAAAATGGCCGTCGGGCACATCGTCGAACGTCAGCGCGACTTTGCGCGTTTGGGCGGATCCTTTAATACGGAAAATGGTAGGGTATTTATGGCGAAGCTCGGCGATGCTCAATTGCGCGCTCGAACTTCTCCGGACGGCGGTTCCGGCGCCTTTGCGCGCGGAGGCAGCGGTTGTCGAATCATTCGTCCGCTTCCGGGACTTCGTTTGCGCCGCTTGGGCGGATTTTCGTTCCTTGTCGGGAACCGGCTTGGCATTCGGCGTTGCCTCGGAATGCTGTTCGCGATGGGGCAGAGGTTGCTCCGGCAGCGGACGAAGAGCGTCATCGCCGGACGATGCCGATTGTCGCTCTTGCAAACTGGATGTCGGAGACGGCGGTTGCGGCGGCGGCTGTCCACGGGAGCAACCCGTCGCCATAAGCAGGATGAGCGCAACGAGATACAGTTTTCGCATCGAGCTGACCTCTTTTCTAATCAAAATTCAAGCGCGTACGCTCTCATTGTTGTTATCCCCTAATTTGGAAAAAATTATGCGTTGTGAACCGGATCACAGCATTCGCTGCCGCGCAGGAAGTACATTAAAGGAAGAAGAGTAGTTAACGAAGATGCGGGAGGTGAATTTCGGTGAGAAATACGGCATGCAACATTGCAGGCGTTTCGTTCCGCAATCCGATCGTTATGGCTGCGGGAACGTTCGGCTTCGGGCAAGAGTGCGCGAAATGGTACGACATTAATAAGCTGGGGGGCATCTCGGGCAATGGGGTGACTCTTCGTCCGACGGCGGGAGATGCCGGCGTTCGCGTGTGGGAAACGTCAGGGGGGATGCTTAACAGCGGCGGATTTGACAATCCGGGAATCCACGCGTTTCTGCAGGAAGAGCTGCCGTTCTGGGAAACGATCGAACCGGCGAAGATCGTCAATCTCGGCGGCGAATGCGTCGAAGATTACGTGATCGGCGCCAGGCTTGTGACGGAAGACGAAGAAATTCGCAGACGCCAAGGACGAAAGGCGATCGATATGATTGAATTGAACCTATCGTATCCGGATGTGCGGGCAGCCGGGGGCGGCTACGGCGTGAAGACGGCGATGGCGCGGGAGGTCGTCAGGGAAGCGCGTCAGGCGACGTCGCTGCCGCTTGTCGTCAAATTGTCCCCGAACGCGAAAAATATTGTGGAAATGGCGGTCATGTGCGAACAAGAAGGGGCGGACGGCATTTCGCTGATCAATACGATTCCCGGAATGAAAATCGACACGAAACAGCGGCGAAGCGTATTTCATAACGTTTATGCCGGCTTGTCCGGGCCGGCGATCAAGCCGATCGCGCTGCGAATGGTGCATCAGGTCGCTCGGCAAGTAACGGTTCCGGTGATGGGCATGGGCGGGATCGCTTCGGCGAACGACGTCATCGAATTCATTATGGCAGGCGCTGCGGTCGTTCAGATCGGGACGTATCACTTTATGGATATGCGGGCGGGCGAAAAGTTGGTTGCAGGCGTCGAGAAATTTATGGAGGAAGAAAATATCGGATCGCTGGACGAAATACGGGGGATTATACCATGAATTTCGAGCCGGCGATTCAAATCGCAGCCGAACGGATCGGCGCCGATTATTTGTTCGTGATTACCGGCGGGACGGCCCATATCGGGGCCAGCGCGACAGCTTGCCTGCGGGACGGAGAATGGATCGTTCAAACCGCCGCCGTGCCCGGACATCGCGAGCAAGATATTATCGGACCGCTTGCTTTGTATGCCGCCCGCACATTGCAGCGAACGTGCACGATTGTCATGGGCGTTCATTTCGACGGGGTGACGAAGACGGAAATCGAACGGATCGTCGCGCTCATTCGGAGCAAGACGGCGGCGAAGATCGACGGGTTATTGCGTTAGCCGGCATTGTTTTGGCCGGCACTTTTTTTTTGCTCATTTTGAAACGAAACGTAAAATGCTTCGTAAACATAGACATAAAGATAAAATTTACCGTTCCATAAGGAGGAGCCAGAACATGTCTATTTTCAAAAGATTGCGCGATTTAACGATGTCCAACATTAACGCTTTGATCGACAAAGCGGAAGATCCGGTAAAAATGACCGACCAGTACATCCGCGACATGCAGGAAGACTTGGAAGATGCGGAGAAAGCGGTGGCGGCGCAAATCGCGATCGAGAAAAAGTTCAAGCAGCTGTATGAAGAACAAGAGGCGTTGGTGCGCAAACGCGAAGAACAAGCGCATATCGCCGCGCAAGCGCAAAACATCGATCTCGCCCGCCGCGCCTTGGAAGAGAAGAAGGCGGCCGAAGCGAAGATGAACGAGTACAAGGCGAGCTACGACCAGAATAAAGCGTCGGCCGACAATTTGCGCGCGAAACTTGACGAAATGCGCAAACAATTGACCGAGATGAAAAATAAGCGGGAAACGTTGATCGCCCGTTACAACGCCGCCAAAGCGCAAACGGAAATCAACAAGGCGCTTACCGGTTTCAGTTCCGATACGGCGTCCGCAGGGCTGAAGCGCATGGAAGAAAAAATGCTGCAAATGGAAGCCCAGGCGGAAGCGAGCAACGAGATGGCAACGAAAGAAAAATCGTTGGACGATGAATTCGCAAGCCTCGGCAAAGATAAAGCGGTGGAAGACGAACTGGCCGCATTGATGAAAAAGTACGAGAAACCTGCGGAATAAACAATCGCTCAAGAAAGAAAACGTCTCGCGACGTTTTTTCTTTCTTCATCGGGCCATTTCGCGCTGCGTCGTTCCAGCTAGGCCGACGGAGCGCACCAAATAGGTAAGGAGGATCGCGATGGCGTTGACGTTGTCGAACGTATTGGGCATTCTGATCTGGACCGGAGCAGGAGCGGTTCTATTGTTTCTTTTGATGTATGTGGACTCGCTGTTTACGAACTACAAAGACTTTGAAGAAATTAAAAAAGGGAATATGGCGGTCACGACCCGCTTCGTCATGAAACTGTTTGCGCAAGGCTATATTCTTGCTTCTTCGATCTCCAGTTCGGATAATTTATGGCTATGGGATGCGCTGGCCATTTCCGCCATTTCTTTCGTCATTTTATTTATTTTGGAATGGATCGTACGGTTTGTTTTGAAAGCGAGTGTCGGATTGAAGCTGGACGAGGGAACGAAACAGGGCAAAGTCGCTTACGCGCTATTCGCAGGTTCGCTTCACATCGTCGGCGCGCTGATCATTTCCGCATGTTTGTAAAGGCAATGGATGGATAACGACCAATCGAGATTTTTCCGTAAAGGAGCGCAAGCGATGAGCCTATTGAAACGGATCAAAAATATCATATCGAAACCGGAGCCGCCGAAACCGGAGAAAACCGTCTTGCAATTGGGCCCCGGCGATATTGTCGACGTCTCTCTTGTCACGTATCAAGTGGTCGGACGGACGCATAACCGCCAGCGGAACGCCGTTGTGCTTACGCTTGCGGACGGCAACACGATTCGCTATTTGCATATCGAGGAAAGGGAACGTACGGTATACGCGTTATACGAGCCGATCGACGGACGATTGGATACGCCGGACGAGGTGCCGACGACGATCGAGATGGAAGATCATACGTATTATATGGAGGAACGGTATTCGGGCATGGTAACCGCGGCGGGCAAGACGCCGTTCATGCATGGCGGAGAACAATACGTATGGCAATACCAATCGGACGATTACAAATTGCTGCGCATCGAATGGCAGGACGGACGATTTATGCTGTATGAAGGCGAGTCGGTCTTGCCTGCCGACGTTCAAGTAACGCGGGGAAGCTAATCCGCCGAGCGGATCGAACGCATCCGACGCAACCCTAGCACGTCAAATGCCCAGGAAGCATGCTTATTAAACGTTGAGGAGGTGTATGTCATGCCACGGCGGCCTCTATTTCTATTGAAAATCGTGCTCGTCCTCAGTTTTTTCGTATCGCTGTTAAGCGGCTGCGGCGAATTCGGCGAAGTGACGATGAAAGAAACGTACCCGCTCGAATCGGTCAATAAAGACGGTTCGCAAACTTCCTATATTTATCGCGCCGCGAACAAGACCGTTCCCGAGGTGGCGCGGGAACTGGCGGAGCAGAAGAAACCGCGGCAGATCTCCAAAGAAGATGCGGAGCATATGTTTCTCGTTTATTCCAATGAATGGATTCATGTGCAGAAGGACGAGCGAAATCCCGACGATACGCTGATTGAAGTCGATTCCGAGGAATATGTGAAGCAAAACTACAGTCCAAGCTTTTTGGAAGGATATCTCGTCGCCAGCCTGATCGGCAATATGTTCGATTCGCTCGGACGGCATGGAGATTATCGGGGATATTCGAGTCGGGACGTTTACCAGCCTGCGAAACAATACGAAGCGCCCACGGCCAAGGATAAAAAAGCGATTCCGCCGCTAACGGTCGAGCGAAGCGGCTCGATTTTCAAGCGAGGCCAAGACAATTCCGGTTCTTCAAAGAAGGTAGGGGACAACGGCAACGTATTCGGCAAATCTTCGTCGGGGAAAATTGTAAAGGAGAAGGATGGCAAATCGGGGTTTGATTCCATATTCTCTCCTTCCAAATCGAAAAAACCGAAAACAAGGGTCGGAACCGGGAAAATATTCAAACGGGGAAGGCGATGACCAACAAGGAAAGGTATTGCGCGGGGGAGCGAAGGAATTCCCGCTGCGATGCCTTTTTGTTATTTATACGTTGTTTTCGTTTGACAATCGCATCTAATTAGATTAGTATCTAATTTAACGAATATCTAATTAGATAGACATCTAATTTATAAGGGTGATTCTTATTCAACTTGAAAAACTCGTCAAATATTACAAGGCTTTAGCCGACCGCAACCGGATTCGAATGTTGATTTTACTCGCTCAAGGCGAGTTGAACGGACTCGCTTTGGCCGAGAAATTAGCCATTACGCCGGCAACGGTCACACATCATATCGCGAAGTTGAGGGAGGCGGGACTAATCATGGAACGCAGAGAAAAAAACACGTCCTATTACGGGGTGAATCATTATTTGCTGAAACAAACGGACCGCGCTTTATTGCATTTGCTCGAGCAGCAACGAACGGGGTTTGCGCCCGAAGAACGTTCGGAAAAGAACGTGAAGTTGCGCCAGTCGGTATTGCGCAGTTTTCTTGCAAGCGACGGCACGTTGAAGCAAATTCCGGCGCAACTGAAGAAAAAGCTGATTGTGCTGGAGTATTTGGTTTCCGGCTTGGAGATGGGACAAAAGTATAAAGAGCGGGAAATCAACGAATGGATCAAAAAGGTTCATCCGGATTTCGCCACCATCCGCAGGGAATTTGTTATGCATCATTATATGTACCGGGAAAACGATATGTACGAATTGAACCCGCGGGAAATGTGGGCCAAGTGGGAAGACTTGTAAACGATAGATACGAAAAGGGGGTGTCGGTCGATGTACGCATACACGAATGGGGATCGCATTGTAACGATCGAACGCTGCGCGACGCCGCGCGGGGAACTTCAACTGCAGCGCAGAGGAACGGGCGAATACGAGATTGTTAGCAACGGTACCTTTCTGATGGCAACGTATAACGGAGAATCCGAAAAACGATTGGTCAAATCGGCGCTCGATGCGGTTGGCAAAACGGATTGCTCGGTATTGATCGGCGGGCTCGGCGTCGGTTATTCGCTGGAAGCGGCCGTGAACGATCCGCGGGTACGACGCGCGACCGTCGTCGAAATCGAAGACAAAATCATCGAGTGGAACCGTTCGCATCTGGCCCCATTCTCCGGCAACGCCGCCGGGCACAGCAAGGCGCGCATCGTTCACGCCGATTTGATCCGCTGGATGTCGCGCACGGAAGATACGTTCGACGCGATCTGCCTGGATATCGACAACGGGCCGGATTGGACGGTATTTCAGGAGAACGATCATTTGTACGGCGACGAAGGATTGGCCTCCCTAGGCCGCCTCTTGAATCCGCAGGGAGCCGTTTCCTTCTGGAGCGCTTCATCGTCTCCGGTATTTGCGGAACGGCTCGAGCGGCATTTCATTACCGTCGATATGCAAACCGTCGAGCGAAGCGACAACGTACATCCCGACGTCGTTTATATCGCGAAACGTTAATCCGCCGCTATCGGGAGCGGCGCTCGATCGCCTCGGACATCGTCTTGTCGGTCAAATGGGCGTACACTTCGGTCGTCTCCGTCGAGGCGTGTCCAAGCTGTTCCTTCGTTTTATAAATGTCGTTCTGCAAATAATAGTCTGTTGCAAAGGAATGTCGAAGCTTATGTACCGTCAAATAAGGCTTGCCGAATCGCTTTGCGTATTTGACGATCATTTCTTGAATCGCCCGTTTCGTCATGCGCTTGCCTTCTTTGTGTCCGTTCGGGACGGCCAGGAAGAGAGCTTTTTCCTTTTTCGGCGCGCAATAGCGCGTCGTGCGCAGCTGCATATAGGCGATCAGATCGGCCTTTGCATCCTCACGGAAATAAACGGGCGTCTTGAACGTCTCGTCGTTATTCCCTTTCCGGTACACATGCACCAGTTTGTTGGCCAAATCCACATCGTCCACGTTCAGATTGACGACCTCCGACACCCGCAACCCCGAATTCAAGATTAAATTCGCTATGCTTGCGTCGCGCTGCTTGTTCAGTTCATATGCATAGAGCGCTTGCTTGTTGTTGGCGATATCGTTCATATATCCGCTATGAATATAAGCGATGAATTCGCCGATTTCCTCTTCTTCCAACAGCTTGCCTTTCAAGCGGGCCGCCGTATCTTTCGGCTTATGGATTCGTTTGATTTCAACTTTGGCCATGATGTTCCGTTTCAGCAGCGGATAAAAGTTTTCATCCTCGGCAATTTGGCTCAAATAATGAAATAAAGAACGAAGCGACGACAGCTTGCGCGAAATCGTAATTCTCGAATTGGCGTTTTCCTTGTACGTTCCGAGAAAGATCCGGAAATTGACGATGTTGTCCATCGTCAGCACTTCCAAGTCTTGCAGCGCAATGTCTTTCATCTCCGCCGCGCTCGTCAATCCTTCGGCCATGAGCCACGTGAAAAAGATTTCGTAATCTCTCGTATATTCCAAAAGGGTGGAGGGAGATAGATCGGGCAATTTATAATCGATAAACATTTGGACGAACCATGGAAACAACGGGGTTCGCTTCTCTAGCTCATGCCGGTCCTTTACCTTCTGCACATTCATGAATTAACACCCCTAATAATTAACTTCATTAAATATAAAATGCCGTCTTACTGCATTCGACTGTCCGAGCGGCTTTGTTGTTGCGAGTAAAATTATAACATATCCTCGCGGGCAGTTGGCTACCTTTCCTTTTCCGGCATTTCTTTTTTTCCGCCTTTTGTGGAAATCCCTTTTACTCAGGATAGAGAAATGCGGCTTAAGAAGAACTGGAACGAGGAGATTCATATAAATAACAGTTTTCTGAACAAAGGGGATATCGACAAAAGGAAAGGGAATGCAAACATCAGGTCGTATAAATTTGAAAAGTTGTCACAAATTGAATAAAATAATACTAATAGAAAAAGTTGAAAATTAGTAGATATGCGAAGGGAAGGGACAGGATGACGACTGGGCGATATCCGGAAATCGACGAAGTGATCGCATATATACATCGACATATCTACGAGCCGCTTTCGCTTAACGAATTGGCCAGCTACGCGGGCTATAGCCCTTATCATTTCACGCGCATTTTCAAAGAAAAAATCGGGCTGTCGCCTTTATATTTCGTATCCGCTCTCCGGTTGCAGAAAGCGAAAGATTTATTGCTGCATACCAAATTGAGCATCCGCGATATCGGGCTCGAAATCGGACAGCAAAGTTTGGGCACCTTTACGACCCGTTTTACCGAACGGGTTGGCGTCACGCCGTCCGACTTCCGGAACCAAGCGTTGCAAGCGGATCAGCATATTCGCACTTTGCAGCATTGGAACGATTGGACTTCGCCGCATTCCGCATTCAATCCGTATGCAACGGTACACGGCACCATCGATGCGGAAATTCCCTTCGAGGGCGTCATTCTGATCGGTTTGTTCGCCAAACCGATCCCCGAAGGATTGCCCTTATACGGAACGCTTCTTGCTTCCGTCGGCGATTTTTCTTTTGCGAACGTCAAGCCCGGCATCTATTACTTGATGGCGACCTCGGTTTCATGGGGGACGCAGGCCAAAGACATTTTGCTGCCGCAGACGACATTGCGGGCCCGATTGAAGAAGCCGATTGTCGTGGAGCCGTTCACGGCCGTTCCGCACCAACAATTGACGCTATACGGTCCAAGGCTGGACGATCCGCCGATTCTCATTTCTTTGCCGCTGCTGATGGACCGCTTCCTCAATCGGATGTTCGAACATAGCAATCGATAAGAAATGATCCGGTTTATTTCGTGTCATAATAATAAAAAAGAAGAATTGAGGTGGATGTAATGATTAAAGGATTAAACCCTTATTTGGTTTTCAACGGGAACGGACGCGAAGCGGTGTCGTTTTACGAAAAAGCGTTGGGCGCGCAAGTCGTAGCGATGCAGTCATTCGGAGACATGCCGGATAACCCGGGTTTCGAGATTCCGGAAGAGGTGAAGTCTCGCGTTATGCATGCGCTGTTAAAGGTCGGGGATACCGATCTCATGATATCCGATACGTTCCCGGGACCGCATGAAACATCGTACCAGATCGGATCTCAGGTGACCGTCTCGATTGCGGTGAGCGACGCAGAAACGGCAAGGAATGTATATGAATCGTTGCGAGACGGCGGCAAGGTCGTCATGGAGCTGCAAGAAACGTTCTGGAGCCCGTCCTACGGACAGGTGACGGATCGATTCGGCGTAACGTGGCATGTTTCGGCAGACGCCGCCAAGCAATAAACAGGAATGAACGTGAAACATCCTCGTCAAGAGGATGTTTTTGCGTTTTTCTTGCCGGCAAAGTCGTAAACCTTCCCTTTGACAAAAAAACTGCGTATAATATAAATTATATGCAGTTTCGATTGTAATCGATTTTTACGATCGGCGAAGGGAATGTCCCGCTTCATGAACGGAGAAACGAAAAGAACGAAGAGGCGAATACAACATGAATATGCAGCTTGAACGGTACGAGAGCGAATTGGAAGCTTTCGTCATTTGGATGAAAGATGCCGGGTATACGAAATTTACGCAAACTTGTTATTTAGGAGATATCCGACATTTTTTGCGCTTTATCGACGGGAAGCAGCTCTCGCAAGTAAGCAAACTCAATGTCATGTCCTATTTATCGTCCGTACGGGAAAGCGGCGTTTCCGATACGACGCGAAACCGTAAACATAGTTCGATCCAATGTTTTTTCAAAGCGTTGATGGAATTGGAGATGTTGGATGCCAATCCCGCGGCCGCGGTCAAAAAGTCGAAAACGGAAAAGAACCGGTCGCTCGTCTATTTGGATGAACGGGAAATTTTCGCTTTTTTGCAATCGATCGAAGGGAAGTACCGGACCCGCAATCTGGCGGTCTTCTTGCTCATGGCCTATATGGGGTTGCGCGTCGGCGAAGTTCATCGCCTGAACTTGTCCGATTATCATCCGCAGCGGAAGACTTTGAATGTATTCGGCAAAGGGCGGAAGTGGAGGACGCTGCCTGTGCCGGATCGGGTCGATGAAATGCTGCGGCTTGCGATGGAAGAACGCAGGCAACCGGGAAGCAAAAGGGAGGATGCCTTTTTCATTTCCCAAAAGGGAAGGAGGTTGTCCGTCCGCAATATTCAATTGATCGCATCGCAAACGTTCGCGGCGTTTGAGCAAAAATACCGGACAGGCCGCCGCTCGTTATCCAGCCATAAGTTAAGGCACTCCTTCGCCACCTTATTGCTCAAAAACGGGACGGACTTGCGCACGGTGCAGGAATTGCTTGGTCATGCCTCCATTCAAACGACGACGATTTATACGCATGTCTCGGATCGGCAAAAAGAAGAAGCGATTCGAAATCTCGAAGTGCTGGTGCCGGAATGATCGAATGAACGTGATCCGCCGTATAGAAGCCCGTATTTTGTTAATAATGAGATTTATTAACAAGGCACAGGTGATTTCATATGGGATTTCTTCAACAGCAAGTACCGCTTTCGGCCGATTGCAATGAAAACTTGCGCTTGTTGCAAAGCATTTATCAAGATTGTTCGGACGTCATTTATTACCAATTTCTGATTGCCGGCAGAAAACGGGCGATTCTCGTCTATATTGACGGAATTACGGATAACGATGCGATCGATAAACAAGTCATATTGCCATTAATACGGGAAGACGGATCCGATCTTAGCTTGGCGAACATTCGCCTTCACATTTCACATTCTGCGATCGCTGCGGTCGGCACGGTCGCCAAAGCGAGCGAAGAAGTAAACGGCGGCAATGCGTTATTGATCGTCGACGGGGAACAACAAGCCTTGTCGATCGGAATATCGAAGTGGGAGAAGCGGAACATTGAAGAACCGACCGCCGAAGCGGTCGTTCGCGGGCCGAGAGAAGGATTTGTGGAAACGCTGCGGGTCAATACTTCCATGCTGCGCCGTAAATTAAAAACGTCGCAATTAAAGCTGAAGTCGATGAATATCGGGTTATATTCCAATACGAAAGTCGTCGTGGCGTATATCGAGGATATTGTCGATCCTGCGCTCGTTACCGAAGTGGTCAACAGGCTCGAACGGATCAACGTGGACGGCATTCTGGAAAGCGGATATATTGAGGAATTGATTGAGGATCATCCTGGTTCTCCTTTCCCGCAAGTGTTAACGACGGAACGGCCAGACGTTGCATGCGCGAATTTATTGGAAGGACGGATCGTCATTCTCGTGGACGGAACTCCGATCTCGATCATTGCGCCGATCACGTTTTTTTCTTTGCTCCAATCCGCCGAGGAGTATTATCAACGTTATTTGATCAGCACGGCCATTCGATGGCTTCGTTATTTATTTCTCGCTATTGCGTTGTTCGGGCCCTCGTTTTACGTTGCCGTCGTCTCGTTCCACCAAGAGATGATACCGACCAAGCTATTGCTTACGATGGCCGAATCGAGGGAACAGGTTCCGTTTCCGGCTTTGATCGAGGCGCTATTGATGGAAATTACGTTCGAGGCGCTGCGCGAAGCGGGCATCCGGCTTCCGAAGCAGGTTGGAGCGGCGGTCAGCATCGTCGGCGCCTTGGTTATCGGACAAGCGGCGATATCTGCGGGTCTTGTGTCGACCCCCATGGTCATGGTGGTGGCGATTACAGGCATCGCTTCCTTTATGATTCCCCAATACGCATTAGGAACTGCGATGCGATTGTTGCGGTTCCCGATTATGTTTCTTTCCGGCAGTCTCGGCTTGTTCGGTTTATTGCTCGGTTTCATACTCATGCTCACTCATTTATTGACGCTTCGTTCATTCGGAGTCCCGTATTTGGAGCCCGTTGCGCCGCTCAAATTTGCCGGCCTCAAAGACGTACTTGTTCGCTCGCCGTTTTGGATGCGAAATACGCGTCCGCACTTTACCGGCAAATGGAATAAATTCAGGCAAAGTCCCGGACAACGGCCTGGTCCGGGCAGAGGGGGCGATTGACGTATGCAGTACGAAAGGGGGACCGCTCAAAAATACGTCTTGCCGTCGTTCTCCAACATGCCGAGAAAGGCTCCATTTCGCGCCGCGCTATTATGCATCGTCACCTCATTGTTCCTAACCGGCTGCTGGGACAGAACGGAGCTCAACGATCTGGCCATCATTACGGCAACGGCAATCGATATAACGGATAACAACCAGGTCAAATTAGCCGTTCAAATCTATGTGTCCAAGCAAGGTCAAGCGTCGGGAGGCAGCCAGACGCAATTGGAGCAGCAAAGCAGCAGCGGCGGCCCCCAGAATACGGTCGTGATCGCCGCCAAAGGCATTTCGCTCGCCGATGCGGCCGCCAATTTGCAAGAACAGCTCCCGCGCAAAGTATTCTGGGGACATAATAAAGTATTCATTTTCGGCGAAAAAACAGTGAAAGCCGGAATAAAAGATCATATCGATTTCCTGCTTCGGCATCCGGGAACGCGCGAACACTCGTACGTTTTCGCAAGCAAAGGAGACGCGATGAAAATATTGGATATGAATACCGTCTTGGAACGGGACAGTTCCGAAGTATTGCGAGAAATGACCAAGAACAGGACGGGCTTAACGGTCACGTTAAACGAAATCATGCAGCTATTGAACGAAAAGTCCGAAGCTGCGTTTCTGCCGAGAATCGAACTTCGCGATCGCGACGGCAAAGGGAAAGTGCCCACGATTCGCGGTACGGACGTGCTGGAAGAAGGAAAGTACGCAGGCTGGATCGATCGAACGGCGACCCGAGGCGTCATGTGGCTGCGAGACGAAATCAAAACATCCATTATAACGGTAGATTCCGAACAAGAGAAAGGCTTGATCTCCTTTCGTTTAGCTCATAACAAAACCGATCTGGTACCGCTTGTTCGAGGAAATGAGTGGAGCATAACGGCGAAAATTGAGATGGAAGGCGATATTGTTCAAAATACGTCCGAACAAGATATTACGAAGGTCGAACAGGTCAAGCTGGCCGAACGAGCGATTGGCGACGATGTCCGCAAACGGATTGAGTTGGCCCTTCGAATCGCCCAAGACGAGCTGGATGCGGATATTTTCGGTTTTGCCAAGGAATTTCGCCGCAAATATCCGATGGAATGGGAAAAAAACGAACGGCGTTGGAAAGAAATTTTCCCTCAAATCCGAGTGAACGTGGAGCCGAAGGTGAAAGTGCTGCGTATCGGAATGGTGGGGAAAAATATGGAGAATATGAAGGAAACGGACCAAGTGGAGTGATATTCGCATGAAATGGCTATTAGCCGCAGGAGTCTCCATCATCGTGTTCATCGCGACGGTGTACGAATGGCCGAACATGTCGCCGAAAATGAAAAAAGAGAAGATTGTCTTTGTTGCCTTGTCGGCGCTGGGATGG
This sequence comes from Paenibacillus sp. MSJ-34, assembly GCF_018918005.1. Lineage (GTDB taxonomy): Bacteria > Bacillota > Bacilli > Paenibacillales > Paenibacillaceae > MSJ-34. The sequence goes on from NZ_JAHLPR010000026.1 coordinate 49,676, forward strand.
TGTTTGTCGATTTCAATCATTTTTTTCCCGGACATTCTGTCGCTCAACGACATCATCGAATTCATTTACAAGCCGTTCCTGAATTTTTTCAATATTAGCTAAAGGGGCCCTGTTCCAATCATGATCGAAAAAGGGAAAATATCCGGCCTGCAACTGATTTTGATTATGTATCTTATGATCGGGGCGACGGCGATCCTAATCGTACCGGCCCTGTCCGCACGCGACGCCCATCAAGATGTATGGTTGTCGCCGGTTTGGGGCTCGATCAGCGGATTTGCCGCCGTTTGTCTTGTCTGGACGCTTAATCTACTGTATCCGAACCGTACCATCGTCGAACAGAGCCAACTCATTTTAGGCCGTTTCCTTGGCAGTGCGGTCAATATCGTGTTGCTCTTGTTTATACTGCACACGTGCAGTTTAATTCTTAGGGAATATGGTGAGTTTATCGTCGGTACATCGCTTGTGTTGACGCCTATTTCCGTCGTGATGGGCTGTATTGTGTTAGTCAGCGCGATTGCCGTGCGCGGCGGCGTGGAAGTGCTGGGAAGATTCGCAACGATTGTAGCTCCCGTCTTCGTTTTTTTTGTGCTAGCGATTTCGATTTTCTTGATTCCGAGTATGAATATCGACAATATGCTTCCGGCATTCGAACGCGGCCTCATGCCGTCCATAAAAGGCTCGATTACGCCGCATGCATGGTTTATGGAATTTCTGATTCTTACGTTTTTCGTTCCATATGTCAAGAAGAAGGAACGCAAAATACGCTATGCGATCATCCCTGTCGCTGCGATGACCGTTACGATGATCATTACGAATATTACTTGTTTATTGCTGTTCGGCGATATGACGGGCAATATGACCTTCCCGGTCTTCATCGCCTCCCGGTTTATCAGCTTTGCGGAATTTTTCGAGCATGTGGAGGCCATGGTTATGGTGCTTTGGATGTTGGGAGGCTTTTTGCAAATCACGTTATGGTTTTACGCTCTCGCGCTCGGCACAGCGCAATGTTTGCGCCTTTCCGATTATCGTCCCGTCGTGTTGCCGTTCGGATTGTTGCTCACCGCCGTTGCCGTCTGGGTCAGCCCGAGTCTGCAGCATTTGATTCGCTTTTTTTCGGTTAACGGTTTCATTTATTCGCTTTCGATATTAATCTTATTGCCTCTTCTATTAATCGTAATCGGGTTCGTTCGTAGAAAATGGCTTAAGCAACAAATAAATTGATGAATATTATATCTTTCAAAGGAGAGTTGTAGAATGATCGTACATAAAAACAACGCTGAACATTACCGGTGGGGAAACATGTGTGACGGTTGGCATTTGGTGAAGGACGCCAATTTAAGCGTGATCTATGAAAACATGCCGCCGCAAACGGAGGAAGTGCGGCACTATCATACGAAGTCGCGGCAATTTTTTTTCGTGCTGGACGGTGTCGCGACGATGGAGGTAGACGGGAAAATCTATGAAATCCGCGCGCGGGAAGGGATTGAAGTCGCTCCGAACGTGCCGCATCAAATGATGAACCGCTCAGAGGAGACGATCGAATTTCTCGTTGTTTCGCAGCCGCGCAGCCATGGCGACCGTATCGAAGCGGAGATTATGGTAGAATAGAATGGATCAATATTTGGGAGCGAAGATAGACGTTACATAGGAAAAAGTCGGTTAATCGCTGAATTTACGTCAACAAGCAAGAGGAAGAGGGAGAGGGAGACATTGCTCAAATACACGATTTGTTTCATTAAGCAAGACGATCGCATTCTGCTCCTCAACCGCAATGCGCCGGCATGGATGGGCAAATGGAACGGCGTTGGCGGCAAATTGGAGCCGGGAGAATCGCCGACAGAAAGCGTCATTCGCGAAGTGCTCGAGGAAACGGGCATCCGATTGCAGAGGCAAGACGTAAGCTATAAAGGGATTGTCAGTTGGACCGTCGACGGACAACCTAGCGGGGGGATGTACGCTTATACGGCAGAGTTGCCGTCTACCGTCCGTGTCGAGACGCCGCTCAATACGGAGGAAGGCATTCTCGACTGGAAGGAGCTGTCCTGGATTATGCATCCCGACAATAAAGGGATCGCGGACAATGTGCCGGCGTTCTTGCCGGTGATGCTGCAGGATCGCCATTATTACGATCATCGCTGCATCTTTGACAACGGGATGATGACCGGATTCGTTTCGGTTCCGATGGAAGATGAGAGTCCGTATGCAGTAGAGTTGAAACAGTATACATAATCAATATTATGTATACTGTTTCTAATGCTATTACAGTAACGTGAGGTTAACGCCAAAATCTACTTCTAATTTCAATGATATTTGGATAAGTTTCGAATTATCGGTATTTTCTACAGTAAATGTCTTCGAAAAATGCGCCCATGGGGAAAGAGTACAGAATTATCGGTAGAAAACGGAGGTACATTAGTCATAAAATTGGATGTGAGCAATGTAGCGTCAGTTTTTACTGCTATTTGTTATCGATGTCCATATTTGTCGGTTTGTAATATAAAATTATTAACATAATATTTGTTACGTCACTTTTTTTAAGGGAAATACGCAAAGAAATAAAGCAAGGCGGACGGATTCGATATTCAAGCAACGCGCATTCTTCGAGTTATGAATTACGATATCTTGCTATTATATTGTTGAAATGTTGGAATATCAACGGTTTGGGTGTATCCTAACAGAGGAGGTGATGCGGTGGATTCGAAAAAAACGAACATACCCGATGAGTATTGGAAGGCCATTGTGGAATGCGATCCGGCTTATGACGACGCATTTTTGTACGGTGTGCGAACGACCGGAATTTTTTGCCGCCCATCCTGCAAATCGAAAGTTCCAAATCCGGATAATGTTCGGATCTTTCCCAATGCTTATGTCGCTTTGAAGGAACATTTCAGACCGTGCAAGCGTTGCAAGCCCGACGGATTGCAATTGCCGACAGAAGAGTGGATCGAACAAGTTGTCGAATGGATCGACCTGCATTATGACGAGCCTCTTACTTTGAATATGTTAGCGGATATTTCGCATGGCAGCCCGTTTCACTTGCAACGAATGTTCAAAAAGGTGAAAGGCTTTTCGCCTGCCGAATATATCCGGCAAGTTCGGTTGAATAAAGCCGCCGACTTGCTGCAAACAACCAATCAATCGGTTGCCGAGATCGGAATGCAGGTCGGTTTTTCGAGCACGCCGTATTTTATTACATTGTTTAAAAAAAAGCTTGGCGTAACCCCGTCTAGTTATCGAGAGGATCGGAGGAATCATGATGGAAACGCAAATGATTGAATGGGCGGTACTGGAATACGATTGCTGGAATTTGCACGCAGCCGTAACGGAGATGGGACTTTGCTATGTAGGATCGCCCGGGCAAACCGATGAGGAAATGCGAATCGCACTGCGACACCGGTTTCCATCAGCGGCATTTAGGAGAAATGATGAGGCGCTGAGGCCTTATATGAATGAACTGCTGGAATATTTTGAAGGGAAGCGTCAAAGCTTCACCATCCCGATCGATATGAGAGGCACAAGTTTTCAAGAGAAGGTGTGGGAAGCGCTGAAGCGGATTCCGTATGGACATACTTGCTCGTATTCCGATATCGCACGGATCGTTCAAAGTCCGAAAGCGGTTCGTGCCGTCGGCTCGGCCATCGCCGCCAATCCGGTGCTGATCGCGGTGCCCTGTCATCGCGTCGTCGGTAAGAACGGAGCGATCACAGGATACCGCGGCGGCTTGGATATGAAACGGTATTTGCTTGAATTGGAAGTAGGGGGATAACAAAGCCTGAAGTCGAAACAACCGGATGAATAAGTTGAAAAGTGATAAAACCAGCTAATCCCTCGTCAAGATATTAGCTGGTTTTCCGTAATGAACAAGAGCAATAAATCCTAATTTTGTTTTCCAACTATACTTCTGATTCAATCTCCTTTAATAGCTCATAAAACCAATTTACATTAACTTTATGGTGTGAAATGGAGTTTTCTAACATACGAACAAAACTCTTCGTGAGAGTTGATCTGTTTGCTAAAGCATCCTCTATGAGAGAAATTTTTTTCTCTGTTTGTTTAATCTGAACAAGAATTAAATCCCTCATCTTTTCTTTGTCGAATTCATCTTCAAAAAGCATAGCACCATAAAAGGAAAGATTTACATAATCCGTTTTTGTCCCATACTTAGTCATTAAACGATTAAACTCTGTAATTCCTAACTCAGTAAGAATGTATTTATTTTTTTCTCTCGATTCTGAATTCCTCGCTTCGGAAATACGTTCAATCAGTCCTTTTTCTTCTAACTGTTGAATGTTGTAATAAAATGAACCTTTGGTGTAATTGACTACAAACTCGTAATTTCGCTCATTCATTATTGCCAAAAGTTCATATCCATATGAACCTGGTTTTTCTTTTAACAAACCTAAGATTAAGAGTGGAATCAATTGATTGATCTCTCCTCGTAAAATGAGATTAATGTTGTTTTACTTACTTTCATTAATATTGGAGAGATTAATAGAAAACTCCTCAAAACTCAATTGTCCTAAGGCAAACTTCATACTTTGAACAAATATACGTTCATTTTTAGTTAGTTCACGTTTTGCTTCCTTCTCAATCCATTCATGCTCTTTGTCCAAAATATCTAAAACATGCTTTCGTTTTGAAAAAGCTTCATAATATCTTAATCCAAATTTTCTTTGGGAGATAGCATCAATATGAATGCCATCGGGATTTGCTGTTAAGCCTTTTGATGTTACAAAATAGCAATTTTTTTCGGCATGAGCAACTTTAGATAATATTTGGTTTATTTGTTTATATTCTACAGCGCTTTTTCCAAATCCGACCTCTCCAAGGTAATGTCCCAACTCACCGATTATAATTGGGATATCTGGTGCATTTAATTCTTCCCTCAAGTGTTTAAATAATGAAATCAATTTATCCTCATACGTCTTATAACGTTCTCCGTGACTGTCGCTTTCTCCTTGATGCCACAGAATTCCCACTAATTCACTTGTTTCCATAGCGAATTTTGCTTCAGAAATCGCATGTCTTGTTAATAGTCCGTCAATTGCCCACTCATCAATAGAGCTTCCTCCCTCGGCACATGCTATTACCCCAATGGACTCCCCCGGATGATCCTCTGTCCAAGCCTGAGCAAAAGAGGCTGCCGGCCCAACACCAGATACGTGACGATCAAAATTAAGAGGTTCCGCCATCATTTGCCATCTACCGTTTCGCAACATATTTATACGCTCATTATAAATCGGCGGGACATCCTCAATAAATCCTCTGCCTGCCATATTTGATTGTCCGATTATTAATATAGATTTCATAGATAAACCTTCTTTCTTTGTTTGCGATGGTCTAATTAGACTATTGAGAGTATAGTTTAATTAGACTTTTTTTGTCAAGTCGATTTTGTCTTTATTCAACTAAAGGGCGCTTATGCAGCAAGAACTCTGTCACTAAACCTTAAAATCGTGATGGAGCTTATGTCCTTGATTATTATTTACATAATATATATTATTTATACTAATTGGAGGGGGCAGCTATGCATGAAACGATAGAGACGAAGATCGCTTCGCTTGCATGGGAGCGGATCCATCAGACGTTGGACCGGCAAGGATTTGCGAAGCTGCCCCCATTGCTCGATAGCGGGCAATGCCTTCACCTGATCGGGTTGTACGAACGGGAGGAATTGTACCGAAGCAAGATCGAAATGAGCCGATATCGGTTCGGAGAAGGAGAATATAAATATTTCGCGTCCCCTTTGCCATCACTCGTGCAGCAGCTGCGTGCTTCGTTCTACCCCGAGCTGGCCCAAGCGGCGAATCGTTGGTTAGCACGACTAGGCAAGGAAATGAGATATCCCGCTGCGCTGGATGAATTTTTGGCGAGTTGCCACATTAAAGGCCAGCTTCGCCCGACTCCTTTAATTTTGAAATATACGGAAGGGAAGAGGGGGGATTATACAACATACGGTGCGCCATGGCGTCAGTAATTTTCTCTCAGGCACACGATACGGACTCGGGATCATATTCCATGACGCCAAGTGAGCTTCCGTTCTCATCATAAAATTGACTATATTATAAACTAGGCTATATATTAATATTATATAATATTAATGATGTTAATTAAAATAATGCGTTGACATAACGGTGTGATTGCGGCTATTATAGACCTGTGTAGTCTTCGATTAAGAGCGGGCCCTTCATGTTCGAATGCCGTTATACCGCGTGCCGGAATGGTTGCCGCGAGTATAACCGCGAATTGATCAACGCCGTTATTTTTGAATAATCAGGGATATTGAGGATCTTTAAAAACTTCATTGGGAGGGTGAATAAAGATCGTACGGACCACTTCGGCAAGATATAATGCGAAACAGGATCATACGGATTACAATAATAGCCAAGGAGGCGTATTCGAAGATGAGGAATGAACAAAAAGGGATAACGGATAACATCCCATTATCCGGGAATCAGGCGAATCGTTGGCAGATCTACGGCGATTCTCCGGAAAAAAGAAGGCGGCTCCAGCGCAGGACGTTGTTGATCGTTGTGCTTGCGCAAATTTTGGGCGGTGCGGGGTTGGCGGCAGGTGTTACGATCGGCGGTTTGCTGGCACAACAAATGCTAGGGACCGACAGCTTTGCCGGCGTTCCCTCCGCGCTCTTTACGCTAGGTTCCGCCGCCGCGGCGCTGCTGATCGGGCGGATGTCGCAACGGTTCGGCCGCCGCATGGGACTTGCGGCAGGCTTCATGGCCGGCGGGATCGGGGCTGTCGGCGCTGTGCTCGCGGCGGTCCTGCCGAATATCCCGCTGCTGTTCGTTTCGCTGTTTATTTACGGCGCAGGCACCGCTTCCAATTTGCAGGCGCGTTATGCGGGCACCGATTTGGCCAAACCGAACGAGCGGGCCAAGGCAATCAGCGTTATTCTAACATCGACTACATTTGGGGCGGTTGCCGGCCCGAATTTGGTGGACGCGATGGGACGGTTTGCAGCGTCTCTCGGCGTTCCCCCTCTGGCGGGGCCGTTTCTGCTCGCTGCGGTCGCCTTTCTTTTTGCCGGTGTGGTGCTGCTGGCGTTTCTAAGGCCCGATCCGTTCCTAGTGGCCAAAGCGTTGGCGCAAGATAAGCTCGCGGATAAACAGTTCGTTACGGGCGGAGAGCAGCCGCGGGCAAACGATAACCGGAAAATTGCGGTGGGGGCGACGGTGATGATTTTAACCCATGTCGTTATGGTCGCCATTATGACGATGACCCCGATCCACATGCAGCATCACGGACACGGTCTAGGGGAGGTCGGGCTCGTGATCGGCGTGCATATCGCGGCCATGTATCTTCCTTCGCTTATTACCGGAATATTGGTCGATAAATGGGGAAGGACGGTAATGGCTTACGCTTCGGGCGTGACATTGCTATTATCCGGGCTGATGGCAGCTTGGGTGCCGGCCGATTCGATGGCGCTTCTTATGATCGCGCTCGCCTTGCTTGGCCTTGGTTGGAACTTCGGTTTGATCAGCGGGACGGCGATCATTGTCGATGCTACGGCGGCGGCTACCCGCGCGAAAACACAAGGCTCGATCGACGTTCTCATCGCTTTGACCGGCGCCTCCGGCGGCGCGCTTTCCGGCATGGTAGTCGCGAATTCAAGCTATGCAATGCTCTCGTTGGCCGGCGGCATCATGTCCTTGCTGCTGATTCCGGTCGTCATTTGGTCCCGCCGACGTCCGAGCGCAAGACAACGCAATGAAAGGGTGTCGATGGGCAGTTAAGCTATTCTCCCCAGCGAACTGCGCCACTTTAAACGGCGATATGCTCGATCTAAGAACGAGAGGAGAGGAGGTTGATCATATCCGATGCCACCTTCTCCGCCGCAACGGGATCGCGAGCCCGAATCGTATTGTAAAGCTCGTTATGAAGCGTCGTCAATTCATTCAACAATTCGAGATTGCCGAGAGTGCTGCTAATCGCGTACCGCAAATGTTCATTCATATAAAGATAAAGTTCATACAACAGATCGTTATGAGCGGCCGACGCAATCGACATATGAAATTCGACATCCGCACGGACGAAGGCGTCCAAATGTTCGGTTTTTTCATTTCGTTTGTCCAGACAGGCGCGGATTCTTTCCAAATCTGCGGGAGTCCGGCGGATCGCCGCCAACCGTGCGCATTCCCTCTCCAAGCAATACCGCGCCTCCAACGTGTCGGCAATGCTGCTTCCACGCAATCGTCGCAAAACGGATGCTTCGAAATGGTTCGACGCTCGCACATACGTACCGTCGCCTTGTCTCGCTTCCAGCATGCCTGCGTGGATTAAGGCCTGGACGGCTTCCCGGATCGTATTGCGGCTAACACCGAGCTGCTCCACCAATTCGGGTTCCGCGGGAATTTTTGTTCCGACGGGCCATTGGCCCGATTCGATCAGCGATTCCAATTGAGAAGAGACTTGTTTCGCCAAAGACGAACGGACAGGTTTTTGCAATTCCATATGAAAACCTCCAAACATAGGATGATGCAGTATCTTGATCATAGCATAACATCGGTTCCTCGAACAATAACGCGAGAGTCACGATCAACAACCCTATCTTGAGCCGAAATCATCCAATCGATTTGCACTTTCATAGAAACTGCATTAAAGTGATAAGTATCATTACAATAATGTGGCAAGGGGTTTTAGTCGAATGAAAGATCGTATGCTAGTATTTGCAGGTTCCTATGCGGAAGCTTCCGATTTTGGCGTATACGTTTATTCGTTAGATGAAATTACGGGAGCGTTAACGTTATTGCATCAGGTTTCGGGCTTGAAAAATCCGACTTTTTTACATTTGGACGCCGAGAAGCTGAAGCTTTATTCGATATCGGAAGAAGAAGCCGACGGCGGGAAAGCGGGGGGAGCGGTCTCGTTCCGGATTGATCCGGTTCAAGGCACTCTGACCGAAATCAACCGCCGAATGTCAGTTCCCGCTACGACATGCCATATCCAAAAAGACGATTCGGACCGTTTTCTAATCGTGACGAGCTATCATGGGGGAATGGTCGGGCTAATGGCGCTTGAAGAGGACGGCCGCATCGGCGAAACGCTTGACGTTCGGCAGCATGAAGGCCAAGGAGCGCATCCCGAGCGGCAAACGCAGCCTCATCCGCACTCATCGTTCTTCAGTCCGGATTGCCGCTATTTGTACGTTCCCGATCTGGGCATTGACCGGATCCGGGCGTATACGCTTGACGCCGAACGCCAAAAGCTCCATGTTCATGGCGATACCGTACTGCATGCCGGGGCGGGACCGCGACATATGGTATTTCATCCGAACGGGAAATTTGCATATGTCATTAACGAAATCGATTCCACCGTCACTTCATTCCGTTATGACCCGGAGACAGGCGCATTGCACACTTTCGATACCGTTTCGACGCTGCCGGCCGGGTTCGCAGGCGAGAATATTTGCGCGGAAATTGCCGTTTCCGCAAACGGAACCTACTTATACGGCTCGAACCGCGGACATGACAGTATCGTCGTATACGCGATCGATTCGAATAGCGGCCGATTGTCGTTCGTGGAGCATGTTTCGACAGAAGGACGCCATCCAAGACATTTCGCGTTAACGCCGGGAGGCCGTTTCTTACTCGCCGCGAACCGGGATACGAACAATATCGCTACATTCCGGGTGGACGAGACGACGGGGAAGCTGCAGTTTACCGGTCATTCCATCGAAGCGTCCAAGCCGGTCTGCATCCAGGCCGCTTATTTCTCCGTTTCGCAATAATTCGCAAAAGAAAAAGACTGGCGTCCGTCATGGTCGCCCAGTCTTTTTTGCATAAACGGACAGTTATGGCTTGATGATCGCACAAGCGATTCGGTCTCCCGAATTGCCGGAAGGATCGGTGGTGTAATCGTCGGCATTGGCATGGATAACGAGCGCCGTACCTCCCGGCTTCAGCAATGAATTCGGTTTTCCCTTCTGCAAAGTAACGGTTGTCGTAACGAGATCCGCTTTTACTTTGCCGTTTGCGCCGACTTTCAAATTCGGCAAATCTCCTTCATGAAACCCGTGCGCGTTTTTAAAGCCATGTTGCTTGTTTTGCAGATTGAAATGCGCTTCCGCCGTTTTGAAATCGGGAGCGTCGCAACGTCCGACAGCGTGGAAATGAATGCCGTGCTCGCCCGGAGGGAGTTTGGACGCTTCGATATGGATTTTCACTTCGGCGCCGGCCTGCGTAAGTCGGGCCGTCCCGATTTTCGTTCCTTTGCCGTCGATGATGTTCACTTTCATTTTGGTCATGCTTTCATCGGCGAACGCTTGCGATGCGCCGGCGCCGATCGAAGCGAGCAGAAATCCGCACGCTAAAAACCATTTGATTGCTGTTTTCGCCATCTTCGTTCCTCCTACTTGTTCACAAATGTTTCGTCGGGTCCTTGTAAAGCAGCAAATCGGAAATTTTCAGAAATGTAATATCGTTTTTTTTCATAATTTCATACTGTTCCCGCAATACTTCCGCCATGATCACGCCGCCGGCCCCTACATGGCCGATCGCGATGCAGGGCGTATGTGCGTTCAGATGACTGCGCATCGTTTCAAACTGCTTTCTCATGAAGGGCTTCGTACGACGATTGTCCAAGAACAGATGGTTTTCGATGCTCGGCACACCCATCTCGTTTGCTACCTTGGCCACAATGCTATGATAACTTGTATGGCTGTCCAAGAAGAAGAGGCCGCGTTCTTTGCATACATCCAGCACGATGCGCATCACCCTCGGATCGGTCGTCGCTTTCGAGCCCATATGATTATTTATGCCGATCGCGTGGGGGACGTCGTCGATCGCCGCATGGACGCGTTTGCGAATTTCCTCCTCGGATAGATCGGTCGAAACGACGCCGGGGCCGAGCCATGTCTTTCTGCCGGAGAAAGGTTCCATCGGCAAATGAACGATTACATCGTGTCCGACGCGATATGCCTGTTCCGCGTCCCGCTTGGTGGTAGGCAGGAAAGGCATGACGGCTACGGTCAAATGAAACGGGAGCTCCATCATTTCCTTCGTTCCGCGTCCGTTATTGCCGAAATCGTCGATGACGACAATAGCGTATTTCTCCCGCACATTTTGAAAAGCCGGGTCTGCGCCTGTCGACGCAGCAGTCGACGCCAACATAACGGCTGCCAGCAGCAGGCTAGCGCATCCGGTTGCAACGATTCGCCGTGCAAACATAAAATCACCAGATCTCTCATGATGTAGTTCCGATTGGAAACATTTATAATATTTCCCTATACCTCCGTTTTTAATCAGGAAGAAGGGAAGGATCGGATAAGACGACCGCAGCTTGCAGAGGCAAATGATCCGACGCTTCGTAACGATCCGAAATAACGCCCGACGAAACGATTTGAAAATGACGGCTGACGAAAATATAGTCCAATTGCATCTTTGGCCGGAACGAAGGATATGTGAGGGAAGGAGCCGCATTCCAACTTACGTCCGTTAATTGTTGCGTTAGGATGGACCATACCTTTGATCCCGGTTTTACGTTGAAATCGCCCATGACAAGGACTGGACCGCCGTCGTTCATTATTTTGTTGCGGATAAATCGCGCTTGTTTCCGTTGCAATAAGGGGGAGAGGCTTAAATGGGTCACATAGCATTTGAGCGGGTGCCCGTCCATATCCAGTTGGGCCTCCAATAAGGCCCGATTTTCAATGGCAGCCGGCGCTTTGAAAATGTGGTTATGCTTGCATACGATAGGAAACCGGGTCAAGAGGGCATTTCCGAATTGGCGCACGGTCGTATCAAAGTCTCGATGCGTTCCCGATACGATAGCCGGTCCGAATACGGCATGGTTCGTCTTTAACCGCTTCGATAACCATTCAAGCTGGTCGATGTCGTTGCTTCTTTTCGAATAACGGTTATCGACTTCGTTCAGGGCGACGATATCGGCGTCGCTTTCTTCGATAACGCGGGCGATGCGTTCCAGGTCAACAATCCTGTCGATTCCTTCTCCATGATGAATATTAAACGTTACAATTTTTAACAGCATGGCTTGTTCCGCCTTTGTTCGACGTATTCCTACCCGTATTATGCACCGGATATCCCGGTCGTATCAAGCTGGTCATTCCCATCTTGGTTTCATAATCGCAATCGTTTCGGAACATACTATATGATGTTTTACTACGGTTTGAAAGGTAATGAATAATGAAAAAAATCATTTTTCTCCTGATTGATTCGTTCATGCCAACGATTCTGGAAGATTGCGTTCGCCATCGAACGGTTCCGGGACTGAAGTTTCTTATGGACCGGGGTCGATATTGGGCGAACTGCGCGACGGTGTTTCCAACGATGACGGCTTCGGTTGACAGCTCGTTAGTGACGGGAACGTATCCCGACGTTCACCGGATCCCGGGACTCATCTGGTACGATCCGGAGCAGCAAGAAATCGTAAATTATATTAACGGATGGAATTGCGTTCGCAAGCTCGGCCTGGGCAAATGCGCCAAACATGTACTCTACAATTTGAACGAAAAACATTTAAGCGCCCATGTGACGACCGTCTTCGAAGAACTAAGCCGGAGAGGGAAGACATCCGCATCTATTAATGCGATTGTCCACCGCAGCGTCAAGCGGCATATGATCAAGCTTCCCGCTCTCATGAATATGATGTCGGGGTTACAGTTTCGCAAAAGCAGCATTTCCGGGCCGGAGACGATGACTTTAGGCTCGCTCGTTCAATCGGACATTCTGCAAGATATTCCCCGGCCGATGCAAGGATACGAGGAAATGTGCGGCATTAACGACGATTTCGCGAAACATGCAACCAAAATTTTGATTCAATCGGAGAAACAGCCCGATTTTACGCTCGTGTATTTTCCGGATAACGATCATGAGATGCATAAAAAAAATCCGGCTCACGCGGAAGAAGCTTTAATCCGTGTGGACCAGCATATCCAGGACATTTTGTATGCATTCGGTTCGTGGGAGGAAGCCGTGAAGCAATGCATATTTATCGTAACCGGCGATCACGGGCAAACGCGAATCGGGAACGAAGAACGGTTTAACATCGATCTGGATCGGTTGCTGGAATCGTTTCGCGTATTGCAGTTAGGGGAGAAAATCGGCAGGCATGATGTTGTCGTTTGCAATAACGAACGGATGGCTTATCTTTATCCTTTGCAAGCGGATATCCAGCCGAAGCTGATCGAGCAGCTTCTGAGCGAACCGCGAATCGATATCATCGCCTGGAAAGAACAGCGCGAAGTGGCGGTCAGAGAAGGCGGATCGGGAAGGAAAATGTATTTCCGGCGCAACGGGCCGTTTACGGATATTTACGGGTCCGAATGGACCGTGGTGGGCGAAGAATCGGTGCTCGATCTGAAGATCAAGGAAGGAATCATTCATTACGGAGATTATCCGGATGCCCTGGCCAGACTATACGGAGCTTTATATTCCCAGGACATTCCGATGATCGCCATTACCGCCAGGCCGCGGTACGAATTCAAGAGCCGCTATTTCCCGATGCATATGAACGGGGGCAGTCACGGTTCCTTGCATAAATACGATTCCATCATCCCGTTGATCGTAACGGGTACGGATCATGCGGTCCAAGAGCCTCCAAGACTGGTCGATTTGAAACAATTTATTCTTGAACTATGCGACAAGGAAAGCAATTGTTAGTAATTGCGCTGCAACTTCCCACCCATGAATTACGCGATTGCAAGATACACTAACCCTATATCATTCGATAAAGGGGAAAGGTTCATGAGGTTGAAATCCTTCGCATTATCCGTCTGGAATATGGTGGATCCGATTTATTATGCATGTACCAGATTACGGTGCGTCGGGCAAGACCGGAAAAACAGCACGTTCCGAGTCAGACTTACTTCTTTCAAAGGCCGAAATGTACATTTATCCGATGGATCGGTGATCGAAAAAGGCGATACGTTGTTGAAAATTCATTTGCACAACGTTATTTTGCTGAAAGATATGCTTTCCATAAAAAATGAAATTAAGAAAGGGAAATTTCTATATCGCGCCATTGAACAATCGCTCCCCGATCTTGCCGTTTATTTGCAACATCACCCGAAAATCAACGATATCAAGGGGATAATCGGAATTACGATGTTAAACAAAGGGGTGGGCGGCTTAGGTTTCGAAGCGATTCCGATTCCCAATTCGTTATATAAATGGGTAAAATACGTGACGATGATTCCCATTTATTTCTTATCGGCGAACCAACCGTTGAAACATGTAAAAAAACAATCTCCAGCCTATTTAATTATGTCCAAAAACGTTCTTATGCAAAAATACGGAGGGGGAGGCGCCGATACGGCCTTACGCGAACCAATCCGACACGCATAAAGACTCTGACGGTCAGATGGCCGCCAGAGTCTTTTGTTGTTCCGCCTTGGAAGCGGCCGAATGCAAGGGCAATCGATGAAGCGTAATTTCGGGCCGGCTGCCCATTCGGATATTCACTCCGGTCTGTCCCAATCCTTCGCTAATATAGAACGGTTTGCCGTCGTATACATGCAGCCCTTTGATCATGTTCATCCCGACCAGTTTTCCCATTTTCGCAAGATGATACGGTTTGGGCCAATGAATTTGGCCGCCATGGAAATGCCCGGAGAGCAAGTAATCGTAATGAACCTTTCTCATAGCAAGAACGATATTCGGATCATGCGTCAGCACGAGGCGATAGCCTTCCTTGACTCCTTTGTACGAGGCCGCGATATTGCTGCGATTCGTACTGTAATCGTCGATTCCAATGACGTTGATTGATGCTCCGTCCTTCACAAAAAAGGCATTTTCGTTCCGCAGCGTTCGACAGCCGTTGCGTTCCAGCGTCTCCTTCAATGCGGCGAAGCTTTCGTCCTTTAATACATAGTCATGATTGCCGAATACCGCAAATATGCCGCAGGTCGGCTGCAATTGGTTGAAAACCTGCAGATACGGGACGAGCTTCGGGATGCTCCGCTTACGATCGAGATAGTCGCCGGTCAAGGCGATCAGATCGATCTTTTCCTCCTTAAGCTGCTCATACAATTGCTCCGGCGTAACGGAAATATGCTCAAGATGCATATCCGATATATGCAACACGTTGAATGAAGATCCCGGGCGTTCGCGGCCGGCGTTTATCTCCACTCGATTCACGGCTGCTTGCCGTGTATTGAGATGCGCTTTATATAGCAAGCATGACAGCAATGTCATGACGATCGTTCCGATTGCAATGAAAATCATCCAATCAACTCCTTTCAATGACGTACTCTATATACCAGTATAGATGGACGGAGGGGCTCTTGTCAGCGGTAATTCATGGAGCGTACCGACGGACGGCCCGTACATGAATGATTGGCGCCCGGCCCGCGCATATTAACAAAAACTGCTCTTCACCGCTTTCTATGTAATTTCTGTTTCGTCGGAGGAATGAAATGGGTAAAAAACTTCTGGTGCTTCCGTTGCTGCAAATCAAATCGGGACATCATCAAGCCGCCGATGCGCTTATCGAATATACGAACTTGATCGATCCGGCCATCGAATGCGAGAAAATCGATATTTTGCATTATAGTTACGGGAAGATGGAAGCGGTCGTTTCCTCCGTCTACCTGAAATGGATTCATTACCTTCCTTTCGCATACAGTTGGATTTACCGCAAAAGCTGCGGCAATTTTCAAAGGGCGAGACGGTATCGGTTATACGAACTTTTGTTTTTAAGAAATATGCAAAAATTAATACGCGAGAAAAGGCCCGACTATATTTTTTGTACGCACGCTTTGCCTTCCTATTTGCTCGGCCAACTGAAAAGCAGAGGGCTTCTGAACATCCCGGTAATCAACGTATATACGGATTATTTCATCAATGACGTATGGGGGAGGCAAGGAATCGACTACCATTTGGTTCCGGATTCGCAAGTTAAGCAATGGCTGACCGAAAGAGCGGTTCCGGAAGAACGAATTATCGTGACAGGGATTCCGATCCATCCCGAATTCGCTCATTCCGATCCGAATCAGGAGCGTTCCAATCCGGAGTTGTCGGTCTTGATTACAGGCGGAAATCTCGGAACCGGAGCGATCAAATCGATTGTCAAACATATCGGGAAGACCGGCAACATACATTACATCGTACTATGCGGCAAAAATAACGCCTTGTACCGGCAACTCCAAAAAAGAAAACATCCGCGCGTCGCACCGATGCCGTATATCGAATCCAAAGAGGAAATGAACAATTTGTACAATCGTATCGATGCGATTGTTACGAAACCTGGAGGGGTGACGATCAGCGAATGTTTATATAAAAAAATTCCGGTTTTTGTGTACCATGCTTTGCCCGGACAAGAAGAAATCAATTTGCAGCGGCTGTTGAGCCAACAATTGATTTTCCACTTAAGAGGAAGAAAGCTTAAAGATATCGAAAACCGGTTGATCGCGATGTGGCAGGATGAACAATCGTTGCAGCGCATGAAACAAAATATGGATCAGTACTGCCAACAATTGTCCGATGTAACGTCTTCGTTGCGCCGGGTGCTGGAACCGTCGCATTCGCGAACAGATACTATGCTCGCCCTTCCCATCGATCCAATCCATCAGAATTGAGGTGTTCCCGTTATGAAAAAAACGATCATGCTGCTTCTCGTATTCATTCTATTCGCGGTTTGGGTTACGCCGGTCAGCGCGGCGAAGCAGCAAATTTCCCTAAAAACGGCTTTTGTCAGAAATAACGATCTTTGGGTCAAAATCGACAAGAAAGAAGCGCAAGTCACGCATGGAGAATACGTCCGAAACCCGCGATGGTCTTATGACGGGAATTGGATCGCTTATACGAAAGGAGCGGAACAAACCGAAGTTTGGCTCTATCATGTCGTTACCGGAAGCTTGCGTTTGGCGGGCCCGGGCAATAACGCGCAATGGGCCCCGGCACGCAACGAGCTTGCCTTTCAAACCGGCGAAACGCTCAACCTGATTCGCGCGGGCGATCCGGATAAGCTTGAAGCGAACCGCGTCGCGGAACGAGTCGGCAATTATTCCTGGCTGCCGGACGGCAGCGGATTTCTATTCTCAACGCTGTCCATGTTGTCCGGCGGCCGATGGTCGGATATCGAATTGTATACCGTGAAATTCGAGAAGGGTTCGAATAAGCCGACGACGCGGTTATTTTACCGGATTCCAAGCCAATCGGAACAGTTCTTCGCCGTCATGACGAGCCCGTTCAAATGGTCGCCCGACGGGAAATGGATCGCATTCCTCGCAAAGCCGACGGCGTCGTTGTCGGCGGACGGCAACACATTATGTTTCTTGGCGTCCAATGCCAGGTCGTTTGTCAAAGCGGGGCAAATGCTCGATCAGTTCGATTGGTTCCAATGGGCGCCGGCCGGCGGTTTGTTCGCTTACATCGAAGGAACCGGCAGAGAGGCGGTCCGAAACAAGCGGCTGACGGTTGTGGAGGGCTTGCCGTCGCTTAGGCAAACGTCGTATACGCCTGCAGGATTTGCCGATAGAGGGTTCGCATGGCAGAATGATCGAACCGTCGTCGTTGCGAGAGCCAAAGAAGCCGAATGGTCCGTCGAGGAGCGGAAACGGCCGATGCCTAAGCTGATGCGGATCGATCTGGCTTCCGGTCAAGAGAAGCCGATCACCTCGCCGCCTGCCAGACAGGGGGATTTCGACCCGTTATTCGCAGAAGACGGAAGCAAGCTTACTTGGGTGCGAACGAACCGCAAGACGGCGGATGCGATGGCGGCGGAACCGGACGGGAAGCATGCGAAGCGTTGGATACGCCAACTGACGCCGGCAACCAATGATTACGAGAGGTGGAATTGGAGCGAAGTCATTGACTACGCCGAATCGGATCGTTGAAATCGGTTGTTGACAAATTCGCCGACGTTCCCATATAATAGTGAATAATTTCAATATCCAAATGTGTTGATTAGAAATAGTAGAAGTGAAAATAACCTTTCAGAGAGCCGTTGGTTGGTGCGAAACGGCAGCGTTGATCACTTTGAACTCGTCTATGAACAGCTGCCTGACAATGTAGGGTAAGCCGGGATTCCGCCGTTACAAGGATAGATGGTGTCGGCCATCGAAGGAGATCGTTTCGCTTCGGTTTGCGAAATGAATTAGAGTGGTACCGCGGGTTAACCCCGTCTCTATTGCAGAGACGGGGTTTTTGTGTTGATCAAAGTCCGGGTTTGATCCGCCCCGCTTTATATATAAACATACAGTACATGTGCTATTTGAGGAGGAGCTTCCATATGAACCGCAACATTATTGTGCTTGACACGACTTTGCGCGACGGGGAACAAGTTCCGGGCGCGAAATTGAACGTACAACAAAAAATCGAATTTGCCCAGCAGCTTAAGCGGCTTCAGGTCGATATCATCGAAGCGGGCTTTCCCGCTTCTTCCAAGGGGGATTTTCAAGCGGTACAAGAAATCGCGCGCGCCATGGGGGATACCGTAACCATTACCGCGCTCGCCAGAGCGGTGAAAAGCGATATCGAAGCCGTGTATGAAAGTATCAAAATCGCGCAAAACCCGTTCATCCATATTGTGCTCGGCACTTCGAACATTCACGTGGAGAAGAAGTTCAACCGCTCCAAAGATGCGGTGCTGGAAATGGGCATCGAAGCGGTCAAGTATGCCAAGACGCTGCTGCCTCACGTGCAATATTCCACGGAGGACGCTTCCCGGTCGGATTTCGAATATTTGTGGAAAACGATCGAAGCCGTCGTCAAAGCAGGAGCAACGATGATCAACGTTCCCGATACGGTCGGATATGCGGTTCCGGAGGAGTTCGGCGAATTAATCCGCAAAATTAACGAGCGGTTGAAGAACTTAAACGATAAGGTCATCCTTAGCGTCCACTGCCATAACGATCTCGGTCTGGCAACGGCGAATACGCTCAGCGCGATCAAGAACGGCGCCGAGAAAGTCGAGTGTACGATCAACGGATTGGGCGAGCGGGCCGGCAACACTTCGCTGGAGGAAGTGGTCATGGGGCTTAAAGTGAGGGAGAATTACTATCATTGCAGCACCCGTATCCAAACGACGGAACTGGTCAGAACGTCCAGGCTTTTGACGCATTTGACAGGACTGGATGTGCAGGTGAACAAGGCCATCACCGGCGAGAACGCCTTCGCCCATTCATCGGGCATTCATCAGGACGGATTGCTGAAGGATAAAAATGTTTATGAAATTATGTCGCCGGAGGAAGTGGGCGTAGAGAGCATGGAGCTCATTTTGACCGCCCGTTCCGGCCGGCATGCCTTCAAAAACGCGGTGGAGAAGATGGGCTTTGAAATCGGCGATGCAAACGAATTCGAGCAGTTGTTCGCCAAATTTATCGCATTGGCCGATTTGAAGAAGGAAGTGTACGACCACGATGTGTTCTACCTTGTTGCCGGACATCGCGCGGAAGCCGTCAGCGACAGCCGGCTATACGAATTGGAATCGTTCCAGGTCGTCACGAACGATCTGTCCCCGACCGCAACGGTCGCCTTGAAAAGAGGCGGCGAAGTGCTGAAAGGAAGCGAGGTCGGGGACGGACCGATCGATGCCCTGTACGGTGTCATTAAATCTTTGTCAGGATTGGACGTCAGCTTGAAACATTATAAAATCAACAGCATTTCGAGAGGCAAGGAAGCCGTCGGCCGCGTCAATATTCAGATCGAATACGGCGGCAAAACGTATTCGGGCCGCGCCATGGATACGGATATTATTAAAGCGAGCGCCATCGCTTTCTTGAACGGCATCAATGCCGCATTGCTGGAGAAAACGCAAGAGAGCATGGAGGAAGGAGCGAGAGCGAAATGAGTGCGTTGAAGGATAGCGCCCAGCGGGTGCAAGATGTTTTGGCTCAATCGGGGTATGATACGAAGGTGAGGGAATTGCCGGAAAGCACGCGAACCGCGCAAGAGGCGGCCGCGGCGATCGGCTGCGAAGTCGCGCAAATCGCGAAGTCGATCATTTTCCGCCTGAGCGGCTCAGGTTCGCCGCTTCTCGTTGTTGCCAGCGGCACGAACCGGGTCAATGAGAAGAGCATTTCGAGCCGATTGCAAGATAAGCTGCTCAAAGCCGATGCGGACTATGTTCGGGAACGAACGGGATTTGTGATCGGAGGAGTGGCGCCGATCGGCCACTTGGAACCGATCACTACGATCGTCGACGAAGATCTGTTTCAATTCCAAACGGTATGGGCGGCCGCAGGACACCCTAAGGCGGTCATGGCCTTAAAGCCCGATGAATTAGTTGCCATGACCCGAGGACAAGTGATGTCGATTAAATAAACAAAAACGCGGGAGAAAGAGCGAGGCAGCCGTGGACTAGGAAACGTCCTTGGCTGCCTCGCTTGCCGGCCGTCATAGATGGGCCAAGATGTTGACAAGCTTGCCGAACGGGTCTCGGACGTAGAAGCGCCGAACCCCCCAAGGCTCGTCGGCCGGCCCGTATTCGATCGGAAATCCGGCGCTCGTCATCCGCTCAAACGCAGCGTCGACATTGTCGACTTCAATCGACAGATCGGGCGTAGGCGTACGGGAGCCGCCCTCCGAAGCAAAGCTGACCTGGACGCCCATCTGTTCGCGCGACCCGTAAGTGACGAGCCAGCCGTGATCCATCAATATTTCAAGTCCGAGTACATCCTGGTAAAAATTTTTGGCCGCCTCCAAATTGCGCGTATCGATATTGGCAACGATTCGTTTGACCTTCATAGGTAACCTCCATGGCGATCATTATTTTTCCATACAGGGAACCTATTCGATAAGATGTGGCTAATTCCTCTATTAGCGATATGAAAATATCCGTTAGCGGCGGAAAGGGAGAGCCGCCTACATAACGATTACCGCTTCTTATATTTGGATCGCAATCCGCTTCGCAAACGTCTTCCTTTGCTAAGGGACTTTATCGAACCTTTCAGTTTGCCGGACGCGCGGACTTTGCAAGACGATCTATGACGGGATTTGCTGGAGCGGCTCATTCCGCTGACATGAGAAAGGGATTTGCACCCGCATGATCTGCCCGATTTCATCGACATCGATTTATGCGATGAGTTATGCGATGATTTATGCGATGATTTATGCGATGAGTGCGATTTGTTGCCGGAGCTGCACGAACCGCCGG
Organism: Paenibacillus sp. MSJ-34; assembly: GCF_018918005.1. GTDB lineage: Bacteria > Bacillota > Bacilli > Paenibacillales > Paenibacillaceae > MSJ-34. The sequence goes on from NZ_JAHLPR010000026.1 coordinate 70,745, forward strand.
ATCTGCCTCCGGATTTGCTTGAGCCGCTTGATTTGCAAGGATGAATCGTTCGAGTCGTCAATACCCGAAACGCTTCAGCCGTTTTTTTCGCAAAAAGGAGCGGAGGTTCGACTGATTTCCAATGGATAAACATAAGAACGGGTTTCGTAAATAACCAGTGGTTGTGCAACGCCGTTACTTCAAGCCCGCGTGCACGAAGAGCGGATATAAAAGGATTTACTTCCTCTTGCAAGATTACCGTTTCACCAAGATTAAGAGCATTTCCGTGTCTATCCAAATCTTCGAAAGAAAATAACGCAGCTATTGCTAAGGCCGATCTTGTTCTTCTTCCCTGGATGAGGGGTTGAAGGTTGTTGCGAATGCGAGTGACCGTACATACGCCGTTAACTACCTCCGCAGAGCCTCCTAGAATGTTAGCAAATTGTAAACAAAGCGCGCTTGGCATAGTCATAGTCGTCATACATTTCCCTCCTAGTTTCATAGATAGTCTATCTTATGACTAGCAAGGGAATGTTGACTGTATATTAAACTATGAAAAGGCTACTCTAGAAAATTCCGCTAAAGAGAGATAGCTATTGTCCCAACTCGTATTTTCGTTAACGAAAGGAAAAGCGCGTCCATCGCGAGACGGGGGAGGGGGGCGTAGCAATATCCCTCTAACCTTGGTACAATGTAATTGTTGTATTTCTAGTGAAAGAAGGGGGTGAATGCTATTGTTCGAGATTCAAGATATCCTCGTCCATGATTTGATGCTGTATCTGCTTTCGATCGGGTTCATATGCTCGTTTACTTGCGCTTATGCGGCTCATCTGCATCGATCGGCCGGAGATCAGTTATTTCCCGCGCTTCGCGACGGAGCCCTGCCCCTTGCGCAGCCGAAGCGAACGGCGGGGCGGATTGAAATTCACCGCTGGCTGACCAGAAGAGTGAAGAGAAAGGAAGCGCCGGATGACGATTCTGGAGAGTGCCTTCCCTCGTTTGGAATAGCGAATCTATCCGAACGAGGAGGACTACTATGGGGAAGAGCAGAGCATTCGCCTTCTGTAAGAAATATATGCCGTTTGCGGCTATCGCCGCCTTGCTTCTGGTAAGCGGATGCGGAACAAACGGCACGAACGCGGCTATTGATGCCAATACGCCAGGCTTCTTTAATCATTACATCGTTTATCCTTTCACCTATTTGATTCAGCGCTTCGCCATTTTTTTCGCTGGAAACTACGGTGTGGCGTTGATTTTGCTAACGCTGCTGGTCAGGCTTGTCCTGCTGCCGCTCATGATGAGACAATATCGCAACCAGCATCGAATGAAGCAGAAGATGAATGTCCTTCAACCGGAGCTGAAGTCGCTTCAGGACAAGTATAAAGACAAGAACGATACGGAATCCAAGGCCAAGCTGCAGCAAGAGACGCTGCAATTGTATCAAAAGCATCAGGTGAATCCGCTTGCGGTCGGATGTTTGCCGATGCTGATTCAAATCCCGATTTTGTCCGGACTGTATTATGCGATTAAAGGGACTCCGGAACTAGCGGATCACTCGTTCTTATGGTTTCAGCTGGGACGACCGGACGCCGTACTGCCGTTGATCGCGGCGGTCATTTATTTCGTACAATATAAAGTATCCCAGATCGATACCGACCCCGCGCAGCAAAAGCAATTTGCTTTCATCGGCTACTTGTCGCCGATCATGATGGCCGTCTTTTCTTTTACCGCTCCGGCCGCCGTGCCGTTATACTGGGTGATCGGAGGAATGTTCGTCATTCTGCAAACGTTGCTCGCCAAAAAAATGTACCATACGAACCCTGTCGATCAAAAAGGATTAGATCATAAAAATTAACGAAAAAGGACCGATCTGCTAATCAACGCAGGTCGGTCCTTTTTGCAGGAGCTACTTCTATGATTGTAAGCTTTCCGCCATTTGCTTCTCTTTCCACATCAACGTAATGCCGAGGCCGATCGCCATAATGACGGCAGCGAAAAGATAAGGGTAGTTAATGTTGATGTCAAACAAGATGCCGCCCATCGCCGGTCCGACGACATTGCCTAGACTCGTATACGTGGAATTCATTCCTGCGACAAATCCTTGTTCTTTCCCGGCAGCCTTCGATAAAAATGACGTCAATGCCGGGCGAAGCAAATCAAATGCGAGGAAGATGAAGCATGTTACGGCCAGTACCAGCCAAAAACCGGAGATGAAGACGGACGCCACTGCCAATATTGCTCCTACAATTAAACATAATTGGATCAGTTTCTTTTCGCCGAGCATTTCCACCATTTTACCGAATAGAAATATTTGTACAACGACGCCGAAGATGGAGCTAATCGTTATAATGGTTGCAATGTCCTTCGGTGTGAAGCCGAATTTATGATCGGAAAACAGGCTGAAAATGGTTTCGTACGCCGATAATCCGAAAGCAAGCACAAATACGATGATAAAAGCGATAAAGTAAAGCGGTTGAAGCGATCTTTTTAAATCGCCGATAAAGTTCGTTTTCATCGCATTTGCGGCAATTTCAGCAAGCTGATCTTTGCTTAGCGGCTCTTTCAAAATAAATATGGACGAGACGCATGCCAAAAAGGCGATGGCCGCCGCAAAGAAGAAAGGCATGCGAACACCGAATTCGGCAATAAAACCGCCGATGCCGGGACCGATGATGAAGCCGGTACTAATCGCGGCGGAAATATAGCCCATCGCTTTCGGCCTTTCCTCAATCGTTGTAATATCCGCCACATAGGCGGTAACGGCCGGCATAATGAAAGCTGCGCTAATTCCTCCCAGAATTCTGGCTATATACAGCACCCATACATTCGTACCAACGCCAAAAATAAGCTCGGAAGCGCCAAATAAAAATAGGCCGATAATAATCATTTTCTTTCTGCCGTAACGGTCGACCCAACGCCCGGCGATCGGCGACATCAGCAGCTGAGACACCGCAAAGACGGCGACGAGATAGCCCATCGTTTTTCCCGACAAATGCATAATATTCATAAAAGACGGCATAATGGGGATGATCAGACCGATGCCTAGAAATGCAATGAAAATATTGCTTAGTAGAATAAGTAAGACAGCTTTTTGTTCTTTGATTGTTTTCTTCATAGATCAACATCTCTTTCTGTACAAATCACGAGTATGATATTCCTCTCCAAAATACGGACCAAGAGGCTTCTAATTTATGATGCAGCCGTTTCTCATCGTCTCCGTATACAAGCTCCAGCATGATGGAATCGACTACCCCTAGAAAGGCGAGGGTGGGCGTTTGCGCCGCAACGCCGAATATCGCTTTGGCATCGATCCATTCCTGGAATTTGCTTTCCAGTACGGCCTGAACCTTCGCATCGATATCGATAACTTCCTCTCCGATCGCTTTCGCAAGATGTGCCGGCGGGAAAAAAGACATCCGCAGCCAAAACTTCAACTGCTCATTTTTTTGGAATAGATCGATGATCAATTGCAAAAAACCGTATAAATGTTGCTCGGGATGTTGCGAATCGACTTGACTGAAATATTGCAGCTTGGAATTTAATTCAGCCTCTTTCGCATCGCGCAGCACCTGCAAAAAAAGATCGTCCTTGCCTTTGAAATGGGCGTATATGGATTGTTTCTTCATTCCGACTTCTTCGGCTATTTGAGAGAGGGAGGCTCCTTCATAACCATGAATAGTAAAATATTTGAGCGCAGCCTCTTTAATTTCATCGCTTTTCAAAAATAACGACCCCCTAATTTTAACGAACGTTCGTCAGTTTATCGTAACAAATACGTCAAATGAAAGCAAGCGGAAAATCGGAGATGAAGGTACGTTGCGGAAAATTTGGAACGATGCAATGATAGATAAGATGATGCGCTGCCGTAATGGCGTTTTTTGATATCAAAAGAAGAAAATAGGCGCCGCATCGTACCGGCGCCTTAAAACTTATTCGTGAATTTGCGTCAACAATTTGCCGAGCGCTTCGAGCGCTTCCTCCTCTTGCTCGCCGTCGATCTCGAGCGTTACTTCTTCATTCGCGGCGATTCCTAGCGTCAGCATGCTTAAAGAGCTTTTGCCGTTTACCTGCTTGCCTTTGTTGATGACATTCACCTTGCAAGGAAAGGAGAGGGCTGTTTGTACGAAAGTTTTGATCGGACGGACATGAAAGCCCGTCGGATTGATCATCGTGAAAGTTTGTCGAACCATTATGTGGTCACCCCGTTTCTAATCGTTTCTACATATTGCGCAATTTCCTTTGAGCTGCGCATGCCGAGCGCCCGGTTCGCATGATCGGACCATTCCGCTTGGCTTAGCCGGCCGATCAGTTCCCGCGAGGAGAGGATCGAACCCGCACTCATGCTGAACTCATGCAGGCCGAGGCCGAGCAAAAGCGGTATCGCGGTTGAATCGCCCGCCATCTCGCCGCACATGCCGACCCGCTTGCCTTCCTTCGCCGCGGCTTGGATCACAAGATGAATTAAGCGCAGCAGGGAGGGGTGCCAAGGCTGATATAGATAAGCGACAGTCTCGTTCATGCGGTCGGCCGCCATCGTATATTGTATCAAATCATTCGTGCCGATACTGAAAAAATCGACCTCAGGGGCGAACAAATCGGCGGATATGGCGGCGGCCGGAATTTCGACCATCATGCCGACTTCAATCGTATCCGACACTTCCACGCCTTCGGCAAGAAGCTTCCGGCGCTCCTCGTCAAGCAGCCGCTTGGCTTCCAGAAGTTCCTCGAGTACTGCGATCATCGGGAACATAATTTTCAAATTGCCGTACCTGCTAGCGCGAAGCAGCGCCCGCAGCTGTGTGCGAAACAGGTCCTGCCGCTCCAGGCATAAGCGCAGCGCGCGCTGGCCGAGGAACGGGTTTGTTTCCTTCGGCAGTTCCATATACGGAAGGTCCTTATCGCCGCCGATGTCGAGCGTCCGGATGACGACCGGCTTCGGATTCATTTTCTCCAACGCATACTTATAGCTGGCAAATTGCTCTTCTTCCGAAGGCAAGGAACTGCGGCCCATATAGAGGAATTCGGTGCGGAAGAGCCCGATTCCTTCGGCGCCGTTGTCGATCGCCCGCTGAATGTCTTCGAGCTTCCCGATATTGGCCGCGAGCTCTACCTGTTTGCCATCCTTCGAAAGGGTAGGCCGATTCTTCAGCTTCTCCAATTCGGATCGGCGAAGGTCGTCCGTTCGCTTCTTTTCCCGGTATTGTTCGAGCACTTCGGCGGCAGGATCCGCAATGACGATGCCTTCATTCGCGTCCATGACAACGACGGCACGCTCCGGAATGGCGCGAACGGAAGCGCCGGCGCCGACAATAGCCGGAATTTCCAAAGACCGGGCCATAATGGCGGCATGGGACGTACGGCTGCCAACTTCCGTAATAAAGCCGCGAACGACGTTTAGATTAAGCTGAGCCGTATCCGAAGGCGTCAAATCTCTCGCGATAATAATGCATTCCTCCGATAGATTTGCAAGATCCGTATGCGGAACGCCGCGCAAATGGCTCATAATGCGGCCGGATACATCTTCGATATCTGCCGCGCGGCCGCGCAGCAACTCGTCTTCCATCGACTGCAGCAACTCTATGAAAGATTGCGCTACTTCATACAGAGCGAACTCGGCGCTAACGCATTCGCCTTCGATTTTCTCGATGATCGCATCGACAAGGTCCGGATCCTCCAATATCATCAGATGGCCTTCGAAAATTTCCGCCTTCTCGGCGCCTAGCTTCGCTTCGGCGGCAGCCCGGACCGCTTCGATTTCCCCTTGCGCGACGGCGATGGCTTCGCGAAATCGGCCAACTTCCCGCGCTGCGTCGGTTATCGTTCTCTTCTCCGGAACGTACCGCTCGGACGAGAGGAAGCAGGCGCGGGCGATCGCGATTCCCGGCGACGCTCCAATGCCTTGTAATGATTGTTTCATCGTTCGATCATTCCTTTCCGTTTACGAATGAAGCCGTCCCAGCTTCTCGTATTGGTCCTCGATTTGCCGATGCAGAGGATTCGAAACGCTGAGGCCCGTATATTTCGTTATCGCTTGCCGTACGCCAAGCTCTTGAATCGTTTGCTGCATTTCCGCCGCTTCCGGGTCGTCCGCAGGATCGAAGCGAAGAGCGGCTGCCATCGCGGAGGCGAGATATGCGACATCTACTCCGCATTTCTGCGCCAGCAGGGCAGGGCGGACGAGACGGTCGTTCGGCGAGAGCTTGCGGATCGGAGATCGCCCGACGCGCACGACTTCATCGATCAGATAAGGGTTTACAAAGCGATGCAGAATGGTTTTGATATATGCGGCATGCGCCGCCTCATCGAAATGATAAGTTTGAATAAGTGCCGTTCCCGATTCATGCAAGGCTCCTCTAACTTCGGTAACAATGGACGGATCTTTCATCGCTTCCTGTATTGTCGTATAACCTTTCAAATAAGCGTGATAGGCGGCGCAACAATGTCCCGTATTAACGGTAAACAGCTTGCGTTCGATATAGGGCTCAAGCCGGTCGACATAATGAACGCCGGCGATTTCCCGGTGTCCCGGCAGAACGGCGGAGCGGTCTACGGTCCATTCGTAGAACGGCTCGACCGTAACGAGCAGCGGGTCTTCATGCTGCTGAACGGGGACGATGCGATCCACGGCCGCATCCGGAAATGCGACAACCTCTTTGGCTTTCGCCTTCGCTTCCGCAGGAAGATGCTCTTCTACGAGCCGCTTCAGCGTCGTGCTGCCGCCAAGCGCATTCTCGCATGCGATGATGTGCAAAGGCTGCGTGCGTTTGCTTCCGGCGAGCCGCAGCTCAATTCCTTTGGCAATTGCGCCCGCTATATGCTTCAATACCGAGACGCCGACTGCCGTCGTGACGAGATCGGCATCGGCAATCGCTTCGGCGACGGACGGAATATTGTTGCCGTTAATGGCGGCAATATGCTCGACGAGGTAAGTGTCGGCCTGTTCGTTAGCCAGCTTGACGGTATATTGCCCTTTCTCCTGCAGGAGAGATACGAGGGCGTCATTGACGTCCACGAATGAGATCTCGTATCCCGATTGATGAAGGAGAAGACCGATGAACCCTCGACCTATATTCCCGGCTCCGAAATGAACGGCCCTCATCCTTGCATCCCCTCTGCGAAAATCGAGATAAGCTCTTCCTCCGTAGAAGCGTTCATAATTCGCTCCATATCTTCTTCTTCGGATACAAGCATAGCGACATTCGTCAAAATATTCAAATGATCGTCTCCGACCGCCGCCAAACCGATAATAAGCCGGGCGGGCTCGTCGCCGCCGAACTCGACGCCGTCCGGCACGACGAGAATCGCAAGGCCGGTCGAACGGATCATCGCCTTGGAATCGTTAGTGCCGTGCGGCATGGCGAGGCCGCCGCCGATGTAGGTGGATAGAGCTTCTTCGCGCTCGATCATTTTATCGATATATTCCGCAGGCACATGTCCTGCATCGACAAGCAGTTGTCCGGCCAAACGGATCGCTTCGTATTTATCCTTCACGTTCACATTCAGTCTAATCGTTTCTTTGGCTAACATCGTCATGGTTTAATCTCTCCAGTCCAATTTTGTTTTTATATATAGCTCCAGCTTGTGGGAGATGAATGCTTTGATGCTTGACGTATCGCCGCTTGTCAGCGCCTCAACCGTGTCGGGCAGCAGCAGCATTGCGCTAATTTCGCTTAGAATCTCGAGAGCGTATTTGCCCGGATTTAACGGCCCGAGCATCATGAGAATCTGTCTGGCGGCCGACGATCCGTCTTCGCTCATCAGAAGAGGCTCGTTATAGCGGTACAGCGCCAGGAGCGGATCCCGTATCCATTCGCTCCGGGTATGAATAAGCGCCAATTCCGTGTCCGGGATAACTAAGCTTCCTTGCCGCTCTCTGGCGAGCAGTTGAGCCGCGATCTTATCGCCGTTCTCCGAAGTATCCTGCCGGCCGAGCAGCGCGATCATCTCCGGCAGCAGGCTCTCCAGCTTCGTCTCGTCCCGTTTCACAGTCAAATCGTGGACGCGGAACCCATCCAGAAGCCGCAAAATCTCCGCGCTGTACAACTGCAGCAGCATGAGGCGGTCGAGCGGCGTTTGCTCGCCCGTGTCCCCTTCGCCGTTGTCCGCCGGAGCAAGCTTCTTGAGCGTCGTTCCTTCGATATGGGAACGAAGCTTGCTCGTTTCTTCCCGGGTGAGAAGGGGGCTAAGCTTAATGTATTGATCCGGTTCCAACGGCAGATCGACGGTCGAAACGATCAAATCGTATTGGCTTGAAGGCAGTCTCGCCGCTTCATACCAGCTGTAATGTCCGATCAGTTCGATCTGGGGCAATTCCTTCGCAATGCGGACGGCGAGCAGCTTGGAGGAGCCGATTCCGCTCGTACAGACGAGAACCGCGCGAATTTTTCTCGGAAATTGCTTTAATCTTTCCAAGGCGGCGCCGAAATGCATAACGATATAGCCGATCTCCTCGTCGGGCACTTCGAGATGATGCACGAGTTCATTGACGCCCTGGCGAACGATCGAGAATAAACGTCCGTAATCCTTCTTGATCGGCACCAGCATCGGATTGCGTATCGCAATGCCGTCGCGAATGCGCTGGAAGGCCGGCTTGATATGCTGAATCAGCCCTTCGGCCAGCGACCTGTCCTGCAGCAAGGGCATATGGATTCGCTCTTGCACATAACGGATCAGCAAAGTCACGGTCTCGATCACGGGCATATCGCCCTGATAGATCAGAAGAGCATCGTCCGGTTCTTCCGCCTGAGCGATCAGGCTTGCGAAATATTGCTTCTCTTCCTCCGGAAGCTGCAGCATCAATGCCGCAAGCAGCCGGTTCAAAAAGCGGTCATCGCGGGGAGCGTCTCCAATGTCGCTTCCCGAGGCAATCAGATAGCCGCGCCCGATGCGGGTGAGCGCCACCGAAAGCTTGATAAGCAGCCTGGTATAAGCGGATTCGGATAAAGTGCTTCGCCACTCGTCATTCAGCTCCCACAAAGCTTGTTCCAGCTTCATGAAACTTGCTTTGCCGACCATACGCAAAAGCTCTGCCGTAACCGGATGGACAACCGTTTGATCCTTGAATTGTCCGAACACATCCGAATCGTCCAAATAATTGTGTGCAAGCAAGCTGATCAGGCTGCGCTTAGCCGTCTCGGGTCCGGTTATTTCGACGCCGTAGCCTCTTCTTCGGACAAGAATCAAGCCTTGTTTCGCAATCATCTCTTCCAGCTCATCCAGATCATGCGTCACGGTAGGCATCGTGACGCGCAGCCCGGCCGCCAGCGCAAACAGTTTCACCGGCTCGTCATGATCGAGCAGGCGGCAAAGAATGAGAATTTTCCGCTCATCGGCCGAATATTCGAGCGGGTCGTTGCGGTTGATTTCCGCCTTGAAGCTGGCCAGCGACTCGGGATCGGCCTCGACTTTAATGCCAAGTCCGGCGATTTTGTGAAGCTTGATACCGCCGGCTTCGAGCATGGGCTCAATCTCGAGCAGTTCGCGATGGATTGTCCTTGTGCTCGTGCCGACGATAGCGGCAATGTCCGCCGCGGTAATTTCCTGTTTCCGATCAAGCAGCAGTTCTATAATGCGGCGCTGCCTCGTTGACGCTTTGATCGAGATCACCACCTTGACTAGAAATAAACTTAACGCCGACAGATATCTGACAGCGTTAAGCAGGGCGTAAATAGATCAGCCTTTTAGTCTTTCCAGAAGCGTGTCGTACTCAGGACTTTTCAGGAAATTGTCAATCGATATATGTTCTGCGTTCGGCGCTTTCTGACGGGCCCGGTCAGTCAGCGTCTTATGGGTGATGACGATATCGGCATCGCCCGGAATATCGTTGATCGCCGTATTGACGACCGTGATCGGAAGGCCTGCGGCGTTAATCTTCTTGCGCAAGATGGAAGCGCCCATCGCGCTGGAACCCATGCCCGCATCGCAGGAGAATACAATTTTGCTCACCTGATCTTTCGATTTCCGTACCGCTTCAGCCGCTTCAGCTGCGGGCGCAGCCTCGCCTTTCGCTGTCGCTTTCATTTCTTTCATTCTCTTCGTTGCTTCTTCCAGCCCGTCGCTATCGTTATCCGCTTGCTTGCTCGTTTTGAGCAGCAGCGCGGCGACGAAGAAGGAGACGATCGTGGCAACCGCGACGCCTGCCAGCATGGCAAAATGGCCGCCTCTGGGCGTCATCGTAAAGTAGGCGATAATGCTTCCCGGCGATGGAGCGGCTACAAGACCTGCGCCCAAGACTGAGAAGGTGAACGTGCCCGCGACGCCGCCTGCTATTGCCGCAAGAATAAGGCGCGGATTCATCAGAATGTACGGGAAGTAAATTTCATGAATCCCGCCGAAGAAATGGATGATCGCGGCGCCCGGCGCCGATTGCTTCGCCGATCCTTTGCCGATGAGCCAGTAAGCAAGCAGGATGCCGAGTCCCGGTCCGGGATTGGATTCCAGCATGTAGATGATCGATTGGCCCGCTTTGGACGCCTGTTCAAGGGCGAGCGGCCCGAGAATGCCATGGTTGATCGCATTGTTCAGGAACAATACCTTCGCCGGCTCGATCAAAATGTTGGCCAAAGGGAGCAGGCCGGTGTTGATCAGAAAATCAACGCCGCTCGCGAGCACTTTACTGATCGCTTCGACGACGGGCCCGATTCCTTTGAAAGCGAGCAATGCCAATCCGCCGCCGATAATGCCCGACGAGAAATTGTTAATGAGCATTTCGAAGCCGGCAGGGATTTTGCCTTCGATCGATTTGTCGAACTTCTTCAATACCCAAGCGGCGAACGGACCGACGATCATGGCGCCGAGGAACATCGGAATACCAGCGCCGACGATCACGCCGACCGTCACGACTGCGCCGATGACGCCTCCCCGTACGCCGTGAATCATCTGGCCGCCGGTATAACCGATCAGAAGCGGCAGCAAATATTTAATCATCGGGTCGACCAGCGATGCTAGGCTTTCATTCGGTATCCAGCCGGTAGGGATGAATAAAGCGGTAATAAGTCCCCACGCGATGAAGGCGCCGATATTCGGCATGACCATTCCGCTGAGAAACCGACCGAAGCGTTGCACAGAAACTTTGACGCCGCCTGAAGCCGCTTGTTCTGATGCCTGTTTACTCATATTTGGAACCCCCATATTCAGTATTGGCCGGAAGGATGATTCGCATCCGGCGACTGAGTTTATTGTAATGTGCAGCGCTTTCATTCTCAATCAAATCAAAAACAGGTTGCGTCATGATGGCTGTTGCCATGTTTTTAACCAGGTGGAAATATCGCTGCCAAATTGCCGCTCGCAATCAAAATGTCCTATAATTAGAGTATTCATGAACGAGATTTTGTTGGTCTGGAGAGGTGTTCAGAGTTGGAAATCAAGGTAAGGCTGGCAACGGAACAAGATGCGGGAGCGCTTGCGAGATTGAATCAAGATTTTAACGGGGGAGACAGAAGATGCGCAGCCGAAATTACGGACAGTATGCGCAATAGCGATGAATTGATCGCCGTCGCCGAGATGGGCGGCCAAGTGGTTGGGTTTGGTTGCGCGCAAAGTTTCAAATCGTTTTGTTACCAAGAGCTTCAAGGAGAAATAACGGAATTGTATATTGAACCGTCCGCGCGAAGAAAGGGAGCGGCCGCGTCCATACTTTCATGCTTGGAAGAACATCTTGCTTCTCGCGGCGTTGCGGAGATTAAAGTATTGACCGGCATGGATAACGAGACGGCGATCAAAACGTATGAGCGCTGCAATTATGAGAAAGACGATGAGTTGCTGCTCAAGAAAAGATTGACGTAATGAGTCAATTTCGTCATACCGCGGGCGGCTGACGACCCGTCATTCGGGCTAACGAACGTATACACGCTAATAGCCTAGAAAAATATCCTGGGAGGCAAGCCGAAACCGATCCGGAAAAATTATAATGAATACAGCGATTGAATGAAAGGAAAGAAATGATGAAAAAAGTCATTGTCGTCGGAGCGGGAATTCTCGGGGCATCGACAGCATACCAGTTGGCAAAAATGGGGGCGGATGTCCTGATCGTAGACCGAAAAGATAACGGACAGGCAACGGATGCCGCCGCCGGCATCATATGCCCTTGGCTGTCGCAAAGACGCAACCAGGCTTGGTACCGGCTGGCAAAGGCCGGCGCTCGTTTTTACCCCGGCTTGATCGAAGAGCTCCAAAGCGAAGGAGAAACGGAAACCGGCTATGCCCAAGTGGGCGCTCTTAGCATTCATGACGATTTGGAGAAAATCGATAAGATGGAGGAGAGGGCAAACCTGCGAAAAGCGGATGCGCCGGAAATCGGCGACATTACGCGGCTTCATGAAAAAGAAACCCGAACGTTGTTTCCTCTGCTCGCGGAAGGTTATCATTCCGTTCATATTAGCGGAGCCGCCCGGGTTGACGGCCGTGCTCTGCGCGAAGCGCTGCTGCGATCGGCGCAGAGAAACGGGGCTGTCCTTAGGGACGGGGATGCCGTGCTTCAAGTTCAGTCGAACCGTGTAACCGGAGTCGCTGTCGGTACGGAAACCTTCGCGGCCCACGTTATCATCGTTTGCGCGGGTGCATGGGCCAATCAACTGATGCAGCCTTTAGGCATCAATTTTCAGGTTCGTTATCAAAAAGCGCAAATCATGCACTTACAGATTCCCGATAGGGAGGATACAGGCGATTGGCCGGTAGTGATGCCGCCGTCCGATCAATATTTGTTGGCGTTTGATCGGCGAAAGATCGTGATAGGGGCGACTCACGAAAATGAAATCGAAGGCTATGATACAAGAGTGACAGCTGGCGGCATGCAGGAAATCCTGAATAAAGGATTGGAATATGCGCCTGGTTTAGCAAATTGTACTTTTCAGGAGGTACGAGTCGGCTTTCGCCCGTTTACAGCCGATTTTCTGCCGGTACTCGGCGCTGTTCCCGGCTGGGACGGCCTGATCGCTGCCAACGGACTCGGAGCGTCCGGATTGACGATGGGCCCCTTTCTCGGAAGCCAGCTCGCCAGGATGGCGCTAGGAATGCCTATTGATATCGATCTTAACGATTATGACATTCGAAAAGCGATGGATTAGGTCATCAAAAAGATTTATATATGTTTGAATAAACCATAGATTGATAGGAGGCACCAAATCGATGCATAAAGCGATAGGCGAAACCCAGTGGATCATTCCCGACGGTTTCATTCCGCCGGACAGCTCCGGCAAATTAACTAGCCATGAATCAATATGCGTAGTCAATTGCTCTTCTGAAGAAGCAACGATGCACATCACCATTTTTTTCGAAGATCAAGAGCCGATCCCGGAAATTCCTTACGTTGTCCCCGGAAGACGCACCAAGCATATCCGAACCTCTTCACTTCATAAAGGCGGCATGTCGATCCCGGTCGGCGTCCCCTATGCCATGCAAATTCAAAGCAATATCCCCATCGTTGTTCAATACAGTCGATTGGATTCAACGCAAGCGGAGAACGCACTTATGTCAACCATGGCGTATCCCGTCAAGGGGCAAAATTAATTTATTTTTGAATGGAGAGAAACTCATGATTTATAGTCAAACTGAAAGAACAATCGTAACGGACCGATTGCTTCTGCGTCTATTTAATGAATCCGATGCAAAAAATGTCACCATATTGTGTAATAATTACAATGTATGCAAAAGCACATTGAGTTTGCCATATCCCTACCCTTTGGAATGCGCTCTTTCATGGATTGCCGATCATGAGCAGAACTTTGAATTGGACCGAATGTATGAATTCGCGATAACAGACAAAAATAGCGGACAGTTATATGGTGCTATTGGTATTTCCAATCATAAAAAAGACTATAACGGCGAAATGGGTTACTGGATAGGTGAAGAACACTGGGGAAACGGATATGCGACAGAAGCAGCCAAGGCAATAATTGAATTTGTTTTCAAAGAAAAGAATTATCATCGCGTTTATGCACGTCATTTTAAATCTAATCCCGCATCTGGAAATGTAATGAAAAAGTGCGGAATGACATACGAAGGCACTCTAAAAGAGCATGTTTGCAAAGAGGGCTCTTTTGAAGATATGGTTCTTTACGGTATCATTAATCCGATGAATTAAGGGATGAAGAAATATTGAGCAATAGAGAAGAAATGGCCCGCTTCATTTTATGGTAAAACTAAATCAAGGGATAGTTTATCACGAATCGGCCGATCGATAAACCTTTTCTTTCGGGTAATCGGCACAAAAGGGGTCAGAAACGATGTCGCAAACCGAAGATTACAAGAAGATGCATTGGAAAAGGAACATCATTCTCTTTCTAAGCAGCCAGACGCTCTCGTTGTTTGGTTCTTCCCTGGTGCAATATGCCATTATGTGGTATATTACGCTAACTACGCAGTCAGGCATCATGATGACGTTGTATATTATTTGCGGATTCATTCCGACGTTCTTGTTATCGCCGTTCGCGGGCGTTTGGGCGGACCGGTTCAACCGCAAATCGCTCATCATCATTGCGGATGCCATGATTGCCGTTGTTACGCTTATATTGGCCGTTACGTTTTTGCTCGGCTACCAAGCGACCTGGCTGCTGTTCATTATCGCTGCGGTACGCGCGCTAGGGGCAGGCATTCAGACGCCAGCGGTCGGGGCGATTTTGCCGCAAATCGTGCCGCAAGACAAGCTAACGAAAGTAAACGGCATCAACGGCAGCCTTCAAGCGCTCATCATGTTTGTTGCACCCATCGTCAGCGCGGCGCTGCTTACGATGGCGACGATCGAGATGATTTTTTTCATCGACGTCGTTACAGCGGCGATCGCGATCTTTACTTTATTTTTCTTCCTCAACATTCCGTTGCATGAAAAGGCGGCCGATACGCAAACGACGGGCTACCTGGACGATTTCAAACAGGGTCTGGCCTATATTAGACAGCATGCCTTTTTAAAAACATTTTTTATCTTCTTCGCCTTTTTCTTCGTGTTCATGGCGCCTGCCGCCTTTTTGACTCCATTGCAAGTGACGCGCAGCTTCGGGGAGGAGGTATGGCGTCTGACCGCTATCGAGATTGCGTTTTCCGTCGGCATGATGGCGGGCGGGGGCATCATCGCGTCGTGGGGCGGTTTCAAAAATAAAGTGTACACGATGACGTTCGCCAGCCTTATTATGGGCGTGTGCACATTCTTGCTCGGCATGATGCATGTCTTCTGGATTTATTTGGCCGTGATGGCTGTGTTCGGATTCGCGATGCCGATTTTCAATACGCCGACGACCGTCTTGCTCCAGGAGAAGGTGGACGCCAATTATTTAGGGCGCATATTCGGCGTCTTCGGGATGATCTCGACTTCCATGATGCCGATCGGGATGTTGATATTCGGACCGCTGGCCGATATGATCAAGATCGAATGGCTGCTGATCGGTACCGGACTGTTCATGCTCGTAATGACCGCCTTTTTCATCGGCAACAAGCGACTGGTCGAAGCAGGCATGCCGCTGCCGGAGGAAGCCTCCCAAGAGTAAAAACTGTCTATGATGAAAAGTCGTCCAAAATGGTCGGCTTTTTTTTCTGAATAGAAATGCAGTTGACTTTACCCTAAGGGAAAGATGTACAGTGGAATGGAAGCTAGCAAACGATCAGCGTATGAGGAGATTTTAAAAATGTAGAATGGAGGCGACCCCTTGCTTTCGATTGGAGAATTCTCGAAGATATGCGAAGTATCTGCCAAAACATTGCGATATTATGACGAAATCGGATTAATTCATCCCGACGAGATTCATCCTGAGAACGGTTATCGATATTATTCCATCCGGCAACTGAAAACAATGCTCTACATCAACCGTTTGAAATCGTATCATTTTTCTCTGGAAGAAATTAAAGCCATGCTGGAATGGGAGGAGGATCAGTCGGAGGAGAAGCTTTGTTCCGCTCTTCATCGCAAGAGAAAAGAGATACAGGAAAAGCTGCATGCGCTTGAATCTACCCTGAACCAGTTGAGCGGTGATCTTGTAAATTTGGAGCAGGGGATACCCATGATGTCATTCCTGGATCATATCGAAGTGCAACTGGTTGAGACCCGGCCAATGAATATCCTATCCATACGCAAGATGATGAGCAAGGACGATTATGCTCTCGGATATGGAAAGCATATCGGCAAGCTATATGAGAAGATTGCGACGGAACAACTCACCTTGCTTGGCACGCCGATGACGATATATCACAGCGCTGAATACAATCCGGCCGGCAACGACACGGAGTTTGCCATCCCGATTCAGGAGTATGTCAAGGGAACGAGAGATTTGCCCGGCAGCCTTTGTGCCAAGTCTGTGTTTCATGGTTCTTATTCGGGATTATCGTCGGTATATGCCAAGCTACGGGAATGGGTAGAAAACGAAGGATACGAACTGATCAATTCACCCTATGAAGTATATGCAACCAATCCCGACCAAGCTGCGGCTGCAGAGGAGATTGTTACCGAAGTGTATTTTCCGGTGAAGAAAAAATAACAATTATCTTTACGCTGGCAAAGTAAATCCAAAAAAGTCTATAGAGAGGTGTCGATCATGGTTAGAAACGATTGGCCAACGACAGATTGGCAATCCGCCGACCCGGCAAGCTTGCGAATGGACGCAGACAAGCTGTCAAAGCTTGAGCCTGCGATCCAGTCCGATTACAGCAATATTAGTGCTGTTGTTATAGTGAGAAACGGATTTATCGCTTATGAAAAATATTATCGCGGCCATGGCCCGGATGATACGCATCATGTCGCATCCGTCACGAAAAGTATCCTATCCGCTCTCATTGGCATTGCTATCGATGCAGGGTATATTCAAAATGCAGATCAAAAGGTGCTGGATTTTTTCCCCGAATATGCTTCCGATGCCGCCGATCGGCAGAAACGAGCAATCACCGTGCGCCATCTTCTTACGATGACGGCTCCTTATCCGTTTGAGGATTGGCGCGAACCGTTGGACAAGATGTGCATGCAGCCTGATTGGGTTCGGTATACGCTGGATATGCTGGGGCAAGGAGGCAATCTGGGAGCCTTCAAATATTCCACCGCAGGCGCGCACCTGCTATCAGCCATTATTACGCGCAGCACCGGGCAGAGCGCACGCGAGTTTGCCAACGAACGCTTATTTTCGCCCATCGGCATGAAAGAAATCCCGGATGTTACAATGCAATCGTTTGGGTTTGACGATCTGTTCGGAAAAAACGTGAAAGGATGGGTTCATGATCCGAACGGCAACTCCACAGGAGGATGGGGGCTTACGCTGACTCCCCGCGATATGGCGCGCTTTGGGCTTCTATATCTACACCGCGGCAATTGGGACAATCATCAGGTAATTCCGGGAACGTGGGTTGACGAATCCGTAGCTATGAACCCGAATCATTACGGCTATCTATGGTGGTTGCGCGAAGAGGATGGAGTTTCCGCATACTTGGCGCTAGGCGATGGCGGGAACGTCATTTGTTGCATTCCGGGACAGGACCTGGTCATAGCCATTGCATCGGAATTCATCATGAATCCGCGCGATCGGTGGAACTTGATTAAGGAATGCATTATTCCGGCTGTAAACGGCTAATTATATGAGTGGTCAAATCCGGCATAGATGCGTGTGAAAATTGGCTATTGTTACAATTATTCTGACATGGTATAATGAAAGGCTTAGCAATTTCGAAGATTGCACGATTATGTTTACCGAAAATGGATAACGAGGGGGTGGATTTAGATGCCATCGATGCAAGACGGTTCCAATGCAGCGCCGATCAGCGATGAGGATCTTCAGAAGATCACGGTGGGAGAACGGAAACCTCATAACGCGACGATCACTCTCGTCGAGTACGACCCGCGCTGGCCTGAACTGTTCGAACGGGAGGCTGACCGTGTTCGTTCCGCGCTCGGCAATAAGGCATTACGGATCGAGCATGTCGGCTCGACCTCTGTGCCGGGGCTCTGTGCCAAGCCGATCATCGACATGCTGCTCGTCGTAGCGGACTCCGCCGACGAGACGGCCTATGTCCCGGCTCTGGAAGCGGCCGGTTACACGCTGCGGGTGCGGGAGCCCGAGTGGTTCGAGCACCGTATGTTTAAGGGTCCCGATACCGACCTCAATCTTCACGTGTTCAGTGCGGGCGCGACTGAGATCGAACGAATGCTGCGCTTCCGCGATTGGCTGCGGTCAAACGACACCGACCGGGATCACTACGCACGCGCCAAGCGTGACCTGGCCCAGCGTGTATGGCGGCACGTGCAGCATTACGCGGATGCCAAAACTGCGATCGTTCAGGAGATTATGGACCGAGCGAATGAAGGCCGTTAGACACAGCGGAAAGAAATGAATTGGAAAGATCAGCTAAAGGAAGAGCAGTCCTATAACAAGGGCTGCTCTTCCGTTTTATTTCTTATAAATTCTTCGAAATGACTTACATCCGGCCGTTCTTCTTCGGATCTTCCTGATTCGACTCGAGAATTGTCCTAGAAATTAATTTTTGCGTAATTTTCCCGGCGAGTGATACCTTTTATGGGTGCAAAACGTTTATTGTTCATGAAAGGGGGGATTTTTTTGTGCACGAAAAGTTTGTAGCGATGTATGATCAATATTTTGATGATATTTATCGCTTTGTACTGTTTAAAACAGGGAACCGATGGGATACGGATGATCTCGTTAGCGAAATATTCCGAAAAGCGTTCCAGAAATTTCATACGCTAAACAAAGAAGCATCTAACCAGAAATCATGGTTGCTAACCATTTCCCGCTATACGGTGATTGATTATTACCGGAAAAGAAAAGAAATAGCCTATGGACATGATCCTGAGGTATATGGCTATACGCAGGTTTCGCTGTTTTTCCAAGAAACGGACAGGAGGAACGGCTGTTTAGAAGAATCATTGCTCTCCCTTACTCCGGATGAGCGAGAACTGATTAATCTGAAATATATTGTCGGACTGAAATATGCGGAAGTAGGTGAGATTGTCGGCAAAGCGGAGCAATGGTTAAAAATGAAATCGCAACGAATTAGACAAAAAATGGCTCTATGGATTAACCAGTGCATGGAGGGTGAAAGATGAACGACTTACAATGGAATGATACGGTTAAGCGGCTTAAAGAGGGTCTTCCCGTTAACGAAGAATTGAAGGAACAACTTCGTAACTCGTTTATGCGTAATCGCAAGAAGAAATACCTATTACGTTGGACAGTTATTGCGGCTGCATTACTTTGTCTTGTTATGTTGAATACGGTATGGCAGTCAGAACAGAGTATACCGAAAGTAGAAGCAGCTTCCCTGCAATTATCCAATCAATTTTCTCTTATAGAACAATTAGGTAAAGAAAATAGTGCAGGGGTAGCAGAATATGAAGGAACGATCTATTTTCCATTACAAGAAAAAGGGTTATACGCATACGGGAATCATGGTTTTCATAAATTGGCGGACGGGGATATCCGTTTTGTTCGCGTATCTCCAAATGGAAAACAGTTAGTATATGTTCAGGAGGGAAGCTTGTATTTGTATGAGGTCGATCTCAAGACAAACCGACTTCTCCTTCAAGGAGGGAAGGAACAGGGCTTCTATGAAACGCCCTCTTGGTCGCCGGACGGAACACGAATTGCCTTTGTCAAAAGGATGGAATTCAATGAACATGACGAGGAAAATCTCCCAGGCCTAATTGCGGAGTTAGACGTAAAAAAGGGAGAGATCGACTATATAGCGGAGGGAATGTATCCCTCTTACGTGTCAGGCCGAAATACTCTGTTTTTCGAAAGAAATAATAAGATCATTTCAAGAAATTTGAATAACGGAGAGGAGACTGTGCTCGATGCCGGAAAATATCCTGCTGTCTCCAACGACGGCTCTTATGTGGCCTATGTCAAATCGCAAGGCGAGCCATTGCTTGAAGACGTATGGATCGCGGATACGAATTTTAAAACAAAAAAACAGCTGACGGAGAACCAGCTTGCTGAAGCTTGGGACCGGCAGACAGGCGAGATGATCGAAGGGAAGCAGCAGGCTCGATATACTTTTGAACAGCCGACATGGAGCCGGGATGATCGGACCTTGTTTGTGTATAAAATTTTTCATACGAATGAGGTATGGAAGAAACTGATGCGGTTCGAACTTACAACAGCGAAACCGGAACCGGAAGATATTGTAAAAGGATCGATACAAGCGCTTATTTATCGGGATGAAGATTACGCGCATTCCTTTTTCAGCTATGATCCAGGATATTTAAAAGGAACGAGCCCGCGGCAAATCGGGTACAAACTGATAGACAGCGGAAAGCTTGATGGAGAAACATTTGTTGATGCCGAAACTTATTTATCTTATGCCGACCCTTATTATCAAATTATCAAGACGCGTTATTTTCTTTCAGATGGTCCGAAAGGGTATAGGATTGACAATATGGAAGAAAAAGTCGATATCGAAATTAGTATGTGGGGAGAGGCCATATACAAGACTGTAAATGGCGTCAGAGAACAGCAGCCTTTACTGGAGCTGAAGGATTTGCCCAAGAAAGATAACTGGACGGATGAGGAAATCTGCAACATCGTATATCAAGAATCTACAGAAACATTATGGTTTACCTTAAAACGGAAACAAGACGCTGTGACTGCGCTTAGCTTGCTCAGTTACGATATTGAAGAAAAGCAATTTAAAGAAATAGATACATTTCATGAAGCCCAAAGTTCAAGTACGATGATCATCGATGACGAACAAAAATACGTTGCGATTGATATGGAAATAAACGGAAATAAGGATACTGTCGTTTATCATTTGCATCGTGGACAAAAAACAATATTATCCCGGCAAATTCAAGGGATTGCACCTCAGGCGGTGCACGTTCGTTTCTGGGAAAACGGCAAATTGATCTTTTATACGGAAACGGAGGATAGGGACGTATTTTTCCGTTTCGATCCTGAAACGAATAACATTGATACGACGATGAATACAAAAAAAGGGGGGGCCTGATTCACATGGGGCGATCCGCTCGGATCTACGCTGCTTAGTTTGGCGCTAACGAAACCGACAATCCTTATTGGATTCAAAATGAAGTCGTTCCCATCCTAACGAAAGTACTTATCGTTATTCCTTGGAAATCGGCCGTTTTACCGGTTTTTTCCCCTCATTAGGTTGTTTCAGTTTCGTCCCTCGTATTTAAGGTGTTTTCTCACGAATACTCACTTATTCGCAGGATTTCGCCGCCTTATAAAACAGAGTGAGAGCCGAAATGAGGAGCAGACACCGCTTTTTTCGA
>NZ_JAHLPR010000027.1 GCF_018918005.1 Paenibacillus sp. MSJ-34
TTACTCACCCGTCCGCCGCTAAGTTCGCTTCGTAGCAAGCTACAAAACGAACTCCGCTCGACTTGCATGTATTAGGCACGCCGCCAGCGTTCGTCCTGAGCCAGGATCAAACTCTCCATTAAAACGATTATTCTCTTGGCCCGGAACGGGATGTTGAGATATAATCTGGTCGGTTCCATCGGCAGAACCGATAAAACCGAATACGAAAGAGCCGAATAGCTCAAAATTTCGTTGCTGACGAGAACTTGTCGTTCTCAATTTATTGTTGCTTAATTCGCTCGTTGTTCAGTTTTCAAAGAACAAATGACTTTCGCAATCCATGTCGTTTTTGGCGACAGGTATATAATATATCACACTCGCACGCTTTATGCAAGCGTAGCATTTTTCCATTTCGCTGTCTCTCGTTTTAAGCGACAACTCTTATATCATAGCACATCTAAACTAGTAGTGCAAGATATTTTTTTATATTGTTACTTCCATTAAGTAAACAACTTACCTTGCTCTTAAGCAGGCATCGACTACTATACTCTCTTATTCGGAAATAATCAACTTGTAATTAATGGGAAACGATGACACACGGAAACAACACGACACACTTATAAATTGAAAAAGGAGCGCATACCGGCAACGATATGCACTCCTTATATTCGCAATTATTCTCCGCCCATTAAAATATATCGAGCCAAGACGATAACGGCCAAAATCCACATCAGCCAATGAACTTTATGTTCGCTTTTGCCGCTCAGGCGTCCGACCGTAGCGAGAATCACATAAGTAACGATCCCGAACGAAATACCGTTGGCGATCGAGCCTGTCAACGGCATCAGCACGATCGTTAAGAAAGAAGGAATCGCGATAATCATATTGGAGAAATCGATCTCGCGAACCGATTGCACCATCAACACGCCGACAATGATCAGCGCCGCATTCGTCGCCGCGCCCGGAATCAACCAAGCGATCGGCGCCAAGAACAAGGCTAGAAGGAACAACACGCCTGTCGTAACCGACGTTAGACCGGTGCGTCCGCCTTGCGCAATACCCGACGAGCTTTCCACGAAAGCCGTTACCGTCGACGTACCTACGAGCGCGCCGCCGCTAACGCCGATCGCGTCGACCAGCATCGCCTTACCGACTTTCTTGGTGCCTTTCTCTTTATCCTTCATGATGCCGGCACGGTTCGCCGTACCGATCAACGTTCCGAACGTGTCGAACAATTCCACGAACGTAAACGTTAGAATGACCGTAATAAGTCCCGCATGTAATACGCCTTTAAAATCGAAATCGGCGAAACGCAGCTGAGAGAAATCCGGAATCCATGTCGTTTCCGGGGAGCTTAGGCTGGAGAAATCGACAATCCCTACGAAAAAGCCGAAAATCGTCGTACCCAAAATGCCGAACAATATCGCGCCGCGCAATCCGATGACCATCAATACGCCGATCAGCACTAGGCCGAAAATGGTCGTTTGCACGTTCGGATCGCTCAAGCTTCCAAGCTGAAATACCGTTTCAAACGAAAGCAGCGGTACGTGACCGTTAGCCGCGTAATCTTGTTTCGCTTCGAGCGCGATCGACATCAGGCCCGAATTTTTGATTCCCAGAAATCCGATAAATAATCCGATCCCGACCGTAATCGCATGCTTCATACCGTCCGGAACGGCGACAATCATCATTTGCCGCACTTTCGTTACCGTCAGCAATATAAAAATAATACCCGAGATAAATACGGCCGTTAAAGCCATCTCAAATGTAAACGTTCCGTTCGAACTAATAATAACCGTAGCAAAATAAGCGTTAAGACCCATCCCCGGCGCCAGCGCCACAGGAAAGTTGACAAGCAAGCCCATCAGAATCGTCATGACCCCTGCCGCGATGGCGGTAGCCAAAAATACCGACGTCCAATCCCCGCCGGGCGCGCCCGACAGAATGTTCGGATTCACGGCCAAAATGTAAGCCATCGCCATGAACGTCGTGATTCCTGCCATAATCTCCGTTCTGACATTTGTCCCATGTTCCTTTAACTTAAAGAAACGATCCATTGTTTAGAACTCCTCCTAAAAGTTTTGTGAGCGGCATCCTTAGCATGCGCAGCGCCGCCTGCACCTCGATTGAATGGGAACAACAAAAAAAGAACCCGGGCCGCTTATCTCCTAGGTTCCGCACAAGAAAGAAAAACATGCCTTTCGCGAGCGCATTGCATAAAAGACGCAGAAAAGGCAATATTTCTTCTTTTTCGTAGCCAGATCATTACGGTGACCTCGTAGAGACTCTCAGGCCAATTCCTGAGATTATACGAAAAGCATTTGTTATTCACTTATCACTCAATTTCATTCTAAAAAGACGGGCGATTCTTGTCAATAAAAAAACGAATAATTGTCGAATATAATTCTCAGAATGTTCGGATTCACAGTCTAATGATCCATAAAAAAGCACCCGGAATCGCCCCATGTTGCAGGGTTCCGGGTGCCTGTCGTTATTCCCACTCAATCGTCGCAGGCGGTTTCGACGTAATGTCGTAAACGACGCGATTGACGTTGTCGACTTCATTTACGATACGCACTGAAATTTTCTCGAGCACATCCCATGGAATGCGCGCCCAATCGGCGGTCATACCGTCGATCGACGTAACGGCGCGGATGCCGACGGTATAAGAATATGTGCGCACATCGCCCATTACGCCGACGCTCTTCATGTTCGGCAAGGCGGTGAAATATTGCCAGATTTCCTGATCCAATCCGGCGTTCGCGATCTCTTCGCGCAAAATCGCATCCGAATCGCGCACAATTTGCAGCTTGTCCTCCGTTACTTCGCCCAATACGCGAATCGCAAGTCCCGGTCCCGGGAACGGCTGGCGCCAAACGATCGCACGCGGCAAGCCGAGCTCTTCGCCTACCTTGCGCACTTCGTCTTTAAACAAGGCGCTCAGCGGTTCGACCAGCTTGAATTCCATATCTTCCGGCAGTCCGCCGACGTTATGATGCGACTTGATCGTATGAGCCGTTGCCGTGCCGCTCTCAACGATATCGGTATACAACGTCCCTTGCGCCAAGAAGTCGAATTTGCCCAATTTTTTCGATTCGTCGTCGAAACAGTATATAAATTCGTTGCCGATAATTTTCCGTTTTTGTTCCGGATCGGATACGCCCGCCAATTTGGACAGGAAGCGATCGCGCGCATCGATTTTGACGACTTTCATGTCGAATTTGCCGACGAACGTGTCCATGACGCCCTCGGCTTCCCCTTTGCGCAGCAAGCCGTGATCGATGAACATGCAAGTCAATTGGTCGCCGATCGCTCTATGGACGAGCATGGCCACTACGGAAGAATCGACGCCGCCGCTTAACGCGCACAGCACTTTGCTGTCGCCGACCTGTTCGCGAATCTCGCGTATGGTATCCTCGATGAACGTTTCCATGCTCCAGTTGCCCGCACAACCGCAAATTTCGTACAGGAAATTGCGGATCATTTCATTGCCTTTGACGGAATGGCGCACTTCGGGATGGAACTGCACCGCGTACAGTTTTTTCTCCCGATGGCTCATGGCCGCAACAGGCGCATGTTCCGTACTGGCGTCGATTTGAAATCCGGACGGCGGATCCACGACGAGATCGCTATGGCTCATCCATACGGTTTGCTTGCCTTCCAGCCCGCGCGCGAGATGGCAGTCGGCGGTGAATTCCACCTCCGCTTTTCCGTATTCGCGTTTATTCGCCCGTTCGACTTTGCCCTGCAATTGGTGGGACATCAACTGCATCCCGTAACAAATGCCGAGAATCGGCACGCCCAAATCGTATACGGCCGGATCGACATGCGGCGCATTCTCTTCATATACGCTGGAAGGGCCTCCGGAGAATACGATCCCTTTCGGCGCAAGCTCGCGAATGCGTTCCACCGGCGTATTGTACGGCAACAGCTCGCTATATACCCCTAAATCCCGAATCCTTCTTGCGATGAGTTGGTTATATTGTCCCCCGAAATCGAGAACAACGATGATTTCATTTGGCTTGTTCATTATCCGTGCGCCTCCCTCAATTCATGAAGTTAATTATACGAAACGACAAAACCCAACGTCAAGGCAAGTTCGGTCCGACCGGTCGCCGCCGCGCGCGGCCAATCTTTTCCGTCTATTATTCGACAAAACGGAAGATGCGATACTTGGGAAAGCATATCACTGAATATCGTTCAAATTTTGCTGAATTAATTCGGTTTGTTTACGTCTTGATGCCGACGTACGGCGCGGAACATCCAGGAGGCGCCGTCTTGTCGCACGATCGCAGCCCGCGAAATCGAAAGCGATTTTTTCCATATCGTAAACGAGCCGCACCAATCGTCCCTTCTCGCGTTCATCTTCGAGCGTTAGACGCTCCACGTATTCGCGCATCGTCATATGAGGGCCCTTATCTCCGTATTGCCGGGCCATCCGGGCCCAGATGAGCAGCGCGACTCGGCGCAATCGATTCGGATCTCCTCCGGTTCGGCCATACTGCCGCATTGCCCATTTCAACTGCCAATCGATTCGATAATGCGACATGACAAACCAGACGATTCCGACGGTTAGAATGACCGCAAGGACAATCGCCGCAATCGGTCCGCTTGCCCGTACGCCGCCGTCCCATATCGGTCGCGACCATTCGGCCGCTTGGAGCAACGAGGCGTATCCCGTTGACGCCAGGCTGCGAATCCATTCCGCGCTCCGCCAATGCGATCCGTCTTGCGCAGCGGAAACTGTCCGGTTCGGCGCCGAGACGACGGACGGAGCCGAAGCGGTTACGGCGCCGGAAGGCTCGCCGGCTTGAACGCCGAATCCCGGCGTCGGTTCGAACGGAAGCCAGCCGACTCCATCGAAATATACTTCTACCCAAGCATGCGCGTCCCGGGCGCGAACGGTATATAAGTTAGCGTTGTCCCCGCTTCGTTCGCCCGGCGCAAACCCTTTAACCCAACGGGCCGGAATCCCTTGCGTCCGCAGCATGACGACCATTGCGGTCGAGAAGTGGTTGCAATACCCCCGTTGTTGCTCGAACAAAAAATGGTCGACAAAGTCAGCCCCTTTGGGCGGCACTTTCGTGTCGTTCATCGAATATTCGTAATGTTCCCGCAAATATCGCTCGATCGCTTCGACTTGCTCGATTCTGCTCGCTCCCGCCTCGGCTGTAATTCGTTCCGCAAGCTCCGCTACCCTCGCCGGCAGTTCCGGCGGCAACTGCAAATACGTCTCGCGAATCTCGCTCGGATCGTCTCCGTCCATCAAACGAAGCCGATCGGCCGGAACGTTCGGCATACGTACTTCCAGCTCGTATTGCAACAAATCGCCCGTTCTTGCATTGGCGGGCATTCGTGCCGTTATCGCAGCAGCGTCGATTTGAACCAAGTCCGGAATGTCGGCGGATGGATTCGCATATTGCAGCCGCTTGATCCGCTCGATCGTACCTCCGGCAAGCAAAGGCATGCCGCTCTTGGCCGCCTCATCCGACAGCGTCACCTTTTGGGAAATCGTATCTCCCTGCCGCTCGCTGTCAGCAAGCCGTTCGCCGAATATCGTTCCGCGCCAATCGGTACCTGTCCAATGGGTTCGCGGCTGCGACCAGCCGCGTCCGTTATAGACGCTTTTGCTTTCGCCGCGCCAGTACGCGGGTACCGGCGATTCCGCCGTAAACAGCACCGTATCGACCGGTGCGATACGCGCCCCAAGTTCGCTGTCGTCCTTGCTGTATCCTGTCGCGCCTACGGATGAACCGGGAGAGGCCGCCCATTCTCTCGCTCCCAGCCATTCGGCCGCCTGAGAACCAAACGTCCGGCTTACCCAATCTCCGAAGCTCGCTTTCTCGACTTGCCACGAAACCGGGTGAATCCCGGAATTGGCCTGCGACGCTGCCGACAGACCGATTCCTACGAATAATGCGATGACGGCAAAACTGCCGGCGATCCAGGAGACGGGCCATCCATTGCCTTGCCCCAGCGAGTACGGTGTCGTTCCCCGCGTGAAAGCTCCCATCCCGGATACTGCTTCGCCGTGCCGGAAGGATCGTTCGGCAAACGCCGCGACCGGCATTTGTTCCAATTTCACGTAACGCAGCAGCGCAAGCAGAGACAACCCGATTGCCGCCGTGCGCACGAGCCCGTTATTCGTGTCCAATCCGAGCCACCATTGCAGCGCCACCAAATAAACGGCCGTTGCCGCGACAAAGAACAATCCCCGTTGCCTCGAGAGCGCTAACGATTGCACGGAAGAGGCCACCATCGCCCAACCGATCAATAGGAGTAATGTCCGCCCTTCCGAGCTTATGCGTTCCATCCGGAACGAAACGATCAATCGCCGCCCATCCTGTATCAACGTATCCGCGATCTGGATCAACCCTTGCGGCCACGACGCCATATCTCTGTGAAAAAACAGCAGAAGCATCGCCACACATACTGCGCTATGCAGCAGCAATGCCGAATACCAGCGAAGAGGCAGCAATCCGATGATCAAGAAGCTAGCGATCGCGATAAAAATCGGCTTCACTTCATATAATTCGGTCGCCTCAACCATCCGGTACAACGGATACAGCCATTCCGCGAACAATAAAAACAACAGAAGCGACAGCAAAGCGTTTCTTGCGAACCGGCTAGGCGCTGACATCGCTCATCCCGCCTCTCGCCTGCATACTTGCATACGCTTCGGTTACCACCCGAACTTTCACGCCAAGCTCCAACAGCTTCCCGGCCCATTCGTGATGCCGGAGCCAATCGTCGCGATCCGCCTGTTCCTTCCGTTCTCCTGCGATCCAGAACAGTTCCGGCTGAAGGCCTTTCCGCAGCATGCTTTGGACCGCGATGCAGGTCGTCTCGTACATATGCGAAGTAACGATCGCAATGTTCGCGCCTCTCCGGTTCAACTCGCATTCCCGCTCCAACAAGCCGGCAACATGGCCGCGGCCGTCCGCCTCCACTTCCGCCAAACAATTCAACGTTTCGGGAGCAAGCTCGCCCCTTACGTTGCGCAGCGTATATTGTCCCCGATGATGGCATACGAAACTGTATTGGGCGCCGGCGGCCGACAATTGGTGCAGCAATGTCGCCGCACACGATACCGCCGTTTCGAAACGCCGGCGTTCCAAGCCACCATCCTCGGACGCGTCAAGCACGACGCACACGGTTTCCGCCGTTTCTGTTTCCGGCAAACGAGTTTGCCAACGCTGGAGTTTGGCGGAATTTTTCCAATGGATTTGTTTCCACGGATCCCCGGGCACATAGTCCCGAATTAGCGCGCCATAGCCTTGCGGTTCCGCGTTCGGCTTGACCGAGGCGAAACGAACCTGATCTGTCTGCGTCCCGCCCGACTGTTGCCGGACTAACGGAAGCAGCGAAGGGTAAACGATCATCTGTCCGCCGGTTTCGACCGTTCTTTTTTTCGTAACGAATCCGAATACATCTCCCGTTTCCAATTCAAGCTTCCCGAATCGATACAGCCCCCTGTCAATCCCATGGATCCGGTAACTCATTGTGATTTGCGATTGAAACCATGGAAACAAGACGGTGCGAAATTGTCCGCCGAATTGTTCCCTCGCGCCGTTCCCGCTCGACCAGCGATCCGTTACAGCCAGCCAAAGAACCGGTATCCATGAAAGCCCGAACGCGACGTTCAACGTTACGGCGACATCGTCGCCGGATCGATAGCTTTCCCGATCGAACATACGCTCGATCCGCACCCGTCTCAGCGCAATGCCTTGAATAAAGGCCCCGCTAACAATGACGCAGCAAACGATGAAAAACAAAAACCATTCCGCCGTCCCGCCTCGCCAAGCGGCTGCCGCGAAGCATAGACCCAATACGCCCAAGCCAACCGCCCATTTGCCGATCCGTCTCATCGCTGCCTCGCACCCGCTTCGCCGCGAAACATCGGAACAGGGAGCGTATTCATCAATTGGCGCACGATCTCCTCGGAGCGCTTGCCCGCCATTCTCGCTTGCGGCTTCAGTACCAGGCGATGCGCCAGCACCGGGACGGCCATGGCCTTCACATCGTCAGGCACGACATAAGTGCGTCCGCGTGCGTAAGCTTGCGCTTGCGCGACCCGCATCCAAGCCAGCGAAGCGCGCGGACTGGCGCCGAGCGCCAAATCGGGATGGGTTCGCGTCGTCTGGGCGGCCGCGACGATATACTGCTTGATCGCTTCGTCCACATGCACCGAACGCACTTCACGCTGCATGCGCGCAAGCTCGTCCGCCAGCAGCACCGGCTTAATCGTTTCGAGCGGATGCTGTTCCTGCAAACGGGTCAATATTTCCGTTTCCTGCTCCGCGCTCGGGTAACCGAGCGAAATTCGCAGCATAAACCGGTCGAGCTGCGCCTCAGGCAAACGATACGTCCCTTCGAAATCGAACGGATTTTGCGTAGCGAGCAGCACGAACGGCTCCGGCAACGGCCGCGTTACTCCGTCCACCGTCACGCGCCGTTCCTCCATCGCTTCAAGCAGCGCCGATTGCGTCCGCGCCGTCGCCCGGTTGATTTCGTCGGCCAACACCAGATTGGCCATAATCGGGCCTTGGCGAAATTCAAATTCAAGCGTTTGCGGATTATACACCGACACCCCGGTAATATCGGTCGGCATCACGTCGGACGTAAACTGGATCCGTTGAAACGTACAGCCCATCGTTTGCGCCAGCGCGCGGGCCAGCATCGTTTTGCCGACTCCCGGCACGTCTTCAATGAGCACATGGCCGCCGCACAGCATGGCCACGACCGTCTGCACGATGTTCTCTCTTTTTCCTACTATGACTCTTTCAACGCGCGATACCGCTCTTTCAATCAATTCAATAGGCCGTTCGTAAAATGATAACGAAGTTTGAGAAATCATATAGCGAAACCTCCATTCCCATCACAAGAAATGTTTGATAGATGAATCTATCATTATAGTTTCGCCAGAAACCGAGAGATTTAGAACAATTCACACTAAAAAAGCGTTCTAGAGAAAATATCAGTGATTATGTTGCTCCTTATAACATTTTAAGCGTGAGGAGAGGAAGCAGCAGACGCTCGCGGAAACATCCGACAGACCGACCGATTCCACCGAGCAACGTAGCCGACAACCTATCGAGCCGAGCGATTGGCGGGGCAGACAAATCCTCGGCTCATCACTTTCGCCGATGCAGCTGTTTAAGACCAAACAGCCGTTTACGATCGATGCATCGGCTTACCGGTCAAATCCAATATTCGAGATCGATGCGTTATGTTAACGAATCAAACCAGCCGATCCGGATCGATGTCATCCGCTTAGCCGATCAAACCGGGCGATCAAGATGGTACAGGTTTCGATAACGCGGATACCGCTCCATAAGTTCGGCATGCGTTCCTCTCATTTCAATCTTGCCGTCCTCGACAAAAATGACTTCATCCATTCGCTCCGCCCCGACCAGATGATGGGTAATCCAGATCAGCGACTTGCCTTCAATTGTCTCAAAAATGGTGGCGAGCAGCTCTTTTTCCGTACGCGGGTCGAGTCCGACCGTCGGCTCGTCCAAAATGACGACGGGCGTATCCTGCAATAGCACACGAGCCAACGCAATCCGCTGCCGTTCGCCGCCGGAGAAGCGCTGCCCCGTTTCTTGCATCGGCGTCCGGTAACCGTCCGGCAACGATTCAATCAGCGCATCCAGCCGGACTTGCTTCGCCACCCGGCGAATATCTTCGTCCGAAGCGTCCCCTTTGCCGAGCCGGATATTATTCGCGACCGTCGTATCGAACAGGTGCGGACTTTGGTTCAACACGCTAATCACGCGCGGAATATACTCGCCATAGGCGACCGCATTGACGCCGTTAATTGTAACGGAACCTTGCTCGGGAACGACAGCTCCCTGAATCAGACGCAGAAGGGTCGATTTGCCGGCGCCGCTGCGGCCGATTACCGCGATCTTCTTGCCCTGCGGCAGTTCCAAGGACAGATCGTCGACGGTCCATGGCCCCCCGGCATCATACCGGTAGCGCACCCGATCCAACCGAATATGCGCGAACTCGGACGCCAACCGGACCGCTTCCTCTGCCGCCGCCGGCTGGCCGGCAATTTGCCGCTCCTCAGCCCCAGCCGTCGACCTCGCATCGCTTATATTCGCCAGCCGCTGCAGCGATTCTTGATATTGCGGAATTCTCTCGATCGCCTCCGAAACGGGCAGGAAAGCGTCCATGACCGGGAACACGACGAGAGTGAACGCGGCAATCAGCGTTGCCGCGATCTCCCCTTCGGCGTATCGCCCTCCCGCCCAATATACGACAGAAAGCACAGCGATGCCGACCACACATTGGGAGATAAGGAATCTCCATCTGGCGAAGCTTTTCAAAGCGCCGTCGATCGCCATCACCTCGGCTTCATCCCTCTCGTACGATTGAACGAACTGCGAAGAACGGCCGCTAATGACCCAGTCGCTCATGCCAAGCACGGCATCGGTCAGCTTCCGATAAAGACCGTTTCTGCCTCTATTCATCTGACGCTGCTTCGCTTGTGTAACCCATAGCGAAATAATCGGCATCATAAAAACGAGAACAGAAACGTACAGCGCCATCAGAAGCGCAAACGCCCAATCGAACCAACCTAAAGCGGCAATCACGATTACATACGAAACGACAGCCACAACGCTCGGAAACACGGTGCGCAAGTATACGTTTTGCAAATGTTCGATATCGTCGGCCAACACACCCAGAATATCGCCCGTACGAAAGCGCGAGCGAACGAACAGCGCCTGCGGCTCCAAAATACGGTACAACCGCACGCGCATCTTGGAAAGAATACGCAGCACCGCATCGTGACCCACAAGCCGCTCGATGTAATGCACAGCCGCCCGGCCGATCCCGAACGTTCGCACCAGGACGATCGGCACATAGACCATTAAAATATTTTCCGGACGCATCGCGGATTTGGAAATCAGATAGCCGGAAGTGAACATCAGCGAACCGGCGCACAGAACGGTCAGCACGCCCAGTGCCGCTATGACCGCAAAGCGTCCGTAATGAGTCCTTATATAAGGGCGAAGCCATTCATCCCGTTTCACTCGATTCCCTCCCGTTGCGACGCAATCATGTCGTAATAGATGCCTTTATGCGCAAGCAACTGCTCATGCGTGCCGGTCTCCGCCACCTTCCCCTTGTCCAACACGATAATCCAATCCATGTCGCGCATCCAGTGCAAGCGGTGGGTAGCCAGGAAAACCAGTTTATTCTCGAACAAAGACAGCATCGTTTCCTTCAACTCGTACTCCGTTTCTATGTCCAGGTGAGCGGTCGGCTCATCCAGCAGAATGATCGGACGGTCGCTCAAGAAAGCGCGAGCGAGCGCGACCCGCTGTTCTTGGCCGCCGCTCAGCCGGCGTCCGCCGCTGCCGATCGTTTCATCGACGCCGCGCGGTAAATTGCCGACCAATGCGGACAAGCCGGCGGCGTCGAGCGCCCGCTTCACCGCTTCGTCCGGCGCATCGGGAGAGTAGAAACGGATATTATCCTTCAACGAACAGCTAAAAATGTAAGGATGCTGCGGGATATAAGTCGTTTGTTTCCGCCACTCCTCAGCGGTTAACGCCTCCATCGCTTGTCCGTTCAATACGAATTCACCGGACGTCGGGTGCAGGAAGCCGGCCAACACATCGATCAATGTCGACTTGCCGGCGCCGCTTTCTCCGATGATCCCAATTTTCTGCCGACCGTTAATGTCAAACGATACGTCTTGCAGAGAAGCCGTACCCTCTTGCTCATGGCAAACCGAAACGCCGGACAGCACAAGCGAGCTTTCCTTTGTCCGGACAAAGGACGGCGGCAACGCCGACAAAGGCGCAATAGGCGCCGACGGAGCGGCGTCCCGGTCGATGACGGCACGGATCGCTTTCCCGGCCTCTTTGCCGTTTAACGTAGCGTGATAATCCGCTCCCACCATACGGACGGGCAGGAAGTATTCCGGCGCCAAAATAAGCACGGTCAATCCCGTAACCAGTTCCATGTTGCCGTTTACTAAACGAAGACCCAAACTAACGGCTACCGAAGCGACGGAAAGCATCGTGAAGAAATCGAGCGAGAAGGAAGACAGGAAGGCGACGCGAAGCGTGCGCATAGTCGCCGAACGGTACTTGTCGCTCACTCGGCCGATCGTGCCGCTATGTGCGCGGCTCCGTCCGAGAAACTTCAGCGTTTCCAATCCGCGCAGCGAATCGACGAAATGATTCGATAGCACTCGGTAGGATTCCCACTGCCGATCCATCTGCTTGCGCGCGGCCAGACCGACCAGAATGAGAAAGGCGATGAGGATCGGCATCGTCACGACGAGAATGACGCCCGAAGCGACGTCTAGCGTAAAGATATAAATCACCAGGAGGATCGGCGTAATCGCCGTTCCGAGCATGCGAGGGAGAAACAATTCCAAATACGTGCGGAACTGGGATATGCCTTCGAGCACAAGCGTCACCAAATTCCCGGTTCCCTCCGATTTGGCGAATCTCGGCCCCAATTCGAATAGCTTATTCATCATTTGCTTGCGCAAACCGGTACCTGTCGCTTCCGCGAAGCGGTACGCCACTTTCTGTTGAATCAAGGCCGAGATTTGACGGACGAGAAATGCAAACAGGAACAGCACCATTTTGCCGGTTTGTTCCTGTAGGGGTTCTCCGGCAAAAAGGGCGGAAATGACTTCCGCCAACCACTTCGCCAGAAATATAATGGAAACGCTCTGTACCAGGGCAATCAAGGCTAATATCGCCAGAACCTGCTTTACCCCTTTGTATCCAAGCAAATTTTTATCCATTAGTATTCAAGATGTCCCTTCTCATGTACACGTTTATGGAAAACAAAATAACTCCAAATTTGATAACCCAAGACGAAAGGAAGCAAAGTTAAGGCCACAATGGTCATGACTTTAAGCGAATAAGCACCCGACGCCGCATTGTGTATCGTCAAGTTGAACGCGCTGTCGATCGAACTGATCATGACCCGCGGGAACAAACCGACGAACACGGAGGCGACGGCCAACGCGATGACGGTGCCCGTCATGGCGAAAGCCCAACCGTCTCTTTTCTTGGAGTTGAACGCTCCCGCCATAATATAGGCCGCCACGCCGCAGACGGCAATGACAACCAGAATGGCTCCCCGTACTTTAAACACATCCGTCATAAAGTAAGTCATTGCCCCGAACACGACAAGCAAAGCGGCAAGCGGAATCAACAACCGTCTGGCCATGCTGCGCGCGCGTTCTTGCAAGCTTCCGACCGTACGCAGCGTCGTGAACATCAATCCGTGCACCAGGCACAGCAGCGCAACGGCAATGCCGCCGACGAGCGTATAGAGATTGACCATATCGAACAGCCCGGCTTTCATCTCCATCTGCCGGTCGATTGGCAAGCCTTTGAGCAATCCGGCAAATACGACGCCGAACAGGAACGGCGGCAGCAAGCTGCCAAGGAATATAACGATATCCCACGTCTTCTTCCAACGTTCGTTCTCCACTTTGCCCCTGAATTCAAAGGCCACCCCGCGGCCGATCAAGGCAAGCAGCACGACGACAAGCGGAGCGTAGAAGCCGCTGAACAACGTAGCGTACCAGTGCGGGAAGGCCGCGAACATCGCACCGCCCGCCGTCAGCAGCCAAACTTCGTTGGCATCCCAGAACGGACCGATCGAATTAATCAATACGCGGCGTTCTCCGTCGGTTTTCGCGAGCAGTCTCGTTGACATCCCAACGCCGAAATCAAATCCTTCCAGGAAGAAAAAGCCGATAAACAATACCGCGACAAGTATGAACCAAAGCTCATTTAGAGAAAGCATGGTTTACCTCCCCATCGAACGGATCGATAGAATGCGCTTCGTTCTTATCCACCGCATTCGGACCCTTCTTGATGACACGTACAAACAAGGATATCATTACGATTAATAAAATCGTATAAATTGTGGAAAACGACAGTAACGAGAATAGAACTTCTCCGGAAGTGACGCTAGGCGAAAT
This sequence comes from Paenibacillus sp. MSJ-34, assembly GCF_018918005.1. Classification (GTDB taxonomy): domain Bacteria; phylum Bacillota; class Bacilli; order Paenibacillales; family Paenibacillaceae; genus MSJ-34. The sequence goes on from NZ_JAHLPR010000027.1 coordinate 13,952, forward strand.
GCTGTCCTCCGTGCGCATGAGCCCGAAGACGGTCCAAGGTTGTCGACCGATCTCGGTCATAATCCAACCGGATGCATTGGCGATATGCGGCAGGAAAATGCCGAAGACCATAAGTCTCATAAACCACTTGTTGGGCCTGTCCAGTTTTTTCTTCATCGCCAAATATAAACCGTACATGCCGAGCAATATCATAAGCGATCCGGCCGCCACCATTATGCGGAAACTCCAAAATGTCGTCCGTACCGGAGGAATATAGTTGCCCTGTCCGTACGTTTGCTCGTATTCCGCTTGCAGCTCCTTCATGCCGCGCACCTCTCCCGAGAACTTACTATAAGACAAGAAGCTGAGCAGGTAAGGGATTTTGAGTTCCATCTTATTCTCTTGCTTATCCGGATCGATGGCCGCAATGACGGTCCAAGGGGCCGGGTCTTCGCTATTGTCCCACAAGCTTTCGGCCGCCGCCATCTTCATCGGTTGCGTATGAACCAAATATTGCGCTTGTTGGTGTCCGTAAATAGCGACTAAGAAAGAGGATATTAAAGCGACAATAACGCCGAGTTTAAACGATTTTTTGAAAAATTCGACATCTTGCTTTTTCAAAATCTTCCAAGCGCTAACCCCCGTGATCAGGAATGCGCCTGTCGCAAATGCGCCAAAGACCGTATGCGGAAACTCGACAAGCACTTGACCGTTCGTAATTAACGCGAAAAAGTCGTTCATTTCCGCTCGGCCGTTATTGACCGCAAAACCGACCGGTCTTTGCATAAACGAGTTCGCCACCAAGATCCAGAAAGCGGATATGGTCGTTCCGGCGGCTACGAGCCAAATGCAGGCCAAATGAACCTTCTTGGACAAACGGTCCCAACCGAAGATCCACAACCCGATAAAGGTCGATTCCATAAAGAAGGCCAACAAAGCCTCGATCGCCAGCGGCGCGCCGAACACGTCCCCGACGAACCGGGAATAGTCGGACCAGTTCATGCCGAACTGAAATTCCTGGATAATCCCCGTCACAACCCCTACGGCAAAGTTTATTAAAAATAGCTTTCCCCAAAACTTCGCCATTTTCTTATATTCTTCTTTGCCTTTGACGACATACATCGTTTCCATTATCGCGATAAGCAGCGCCAACCCGATTGACAATGGCACGAAGAAGAAGTGAAAAATCGTCGTCGACGCGAACTGGATGCGTGACAGTATAACCGTATCCATTGGTTTATTCTTCCACCTTTCTCTCGTTGTTTCTGTCAAACATTATGTCAGATAGATCAATATGGGATTGTGATATTTATCACGTTTTAAAATACCGCGGTGACTAAAATCCGAACTTTCCGTTAAACGTCACACAATCGTAATGGATTAAGCAAAAATGATTGCCGATCGCATTCAAAAAGTCGAGATTTCATCAGCGAGCGGTGAAGCAACGAGCGACGGAGTGGGGATTCGAGCGGCCGAGCGGCGGCAAGACGCCGAGCGGCAAGCGCGGACGGCTTCATAATGAAGCCGTCCGCAAAAAGCTCATTATTAAAAGCAGTAGAAACAACCTTTGAAAATTACAAGAAATATTGCCAACTAATCATTGAAATCCTTGAAGACCTCATTAAGAAAGCGAGTAAGAAAATCACAACACTTATTAAAATGCAACTCAACAATGGATTGCCGGTTTACCCGGTTACATCAAGGCTTATCTACCGAATTTAAGCTGCGAAAGTTGAGTTATTAACGGTCATTTCAAAACGACTTCCCGCTTCGTTTCCGTCAATGTATAGTCCGCGACTTGCCGGTTCATCATTTCCGCCAAATTCCGCACCGAAATATACGTCGTTCCGTCCGTCAGCCACATGGATGATTGGAAGCTTCGCGGCTCCTTGCGCGGCTCGGATACCGTCACTTTTCCCGAAGCCGACTCCAGCACGATGCTCGATCCGCCGAGCCTGATTTCCGCTTTTTTGGACTCCGGGCTCCAGCGTACCGTTCCGCCGAACCGTTCTACGGCCGCCCTCAGTTGTACGTAATAGCTTCGTTCAAACTGTTTGTATTCGTTATTTTGCAACGAGACCGTATCTTTCCCGTTAATAATATGGAGCGGCAATTCCGGCTGCTTCTGGGTCGATGTCAGCACGGCGGCGTTGGCGGAGACGTGTTCCTTCAGCCAAGCTTCGGAAGGCTGCGTGCGGTTCCATTTGATTTTCGAAGCGACGCCGAACTGAATTGGCTTCACGTCGGGCGTGAGCGGCGCAAATTGATATCCTTTGTCCTTGTAATAACGGATAATGTCCGGCAAGGCCTTCACCGTTTCCTCATGTCCGCCGCCGTCATGCATCAGGACGATGACATCCCCTTTGATGTTTTCGGCTTTGGCGCCCTTCTTGATCTCGGATGCGGGTACGTTTCTGCGTTTCGAGTCGCCGCTGTCGACGTTCCAGTCGTAGACGAGGTAACCGCCTTGCTCCAAGTAGGAGAAATAGCCTTCGTCAAAATTGGTGTACGTCCCTCCCGGCGCGCGAATCATCGACGGCCTGATGCCCGCGATCGAATCGAGAATGTCTTCCGTCTTTTTTATTTGCCGCCAAAACTCGCGAAAATCGGAATAAAGCTGTTTGTAGTTATGATTATACGTATGGTTACCGATGCTGTGTCCCTCGTTAACGATACGTGTAATAAGCTCAGGCCGCGCTTCGGCTTGCTCGCCAAGCACGAAAAAGGTCGCCAAAACATTTTCCTTGGCCAAAATATCGAGCACCGTTGAAGTGTTTTTGCTCGGTCCGTCGTCAAAAGTTAAATAAACGGTCGGCTGATCCTCTTGCTGCTGCTCGGCGGATCCTGCATAAGAAACGGGAACGAACGATCCGAATCCCGCTCCTGACAAAAGCGCAAAACAAAAAATAAAATAAATCCATTTTGGAAGAACGAAACGAAGCGCCATATTTTGCTACCTCCAATTTTCTCTATGAAATGTTATTTGCTAGAGTATATGGAGGAGCATGAAAGACTATGACTAAGGAAATATAATATTAGAAATAGATTTTGGGTGGGGAGATGGATTTCTTGCATCATATTGAGCAATTGTTTCACGATTACGGGTATTATGTGCTTTTTTTCGGATTGCTGTTGGAATTTATCGCCCTCCCCTTCCCGGGAGAAACGACGATGGCATATGCGGGGTATTTGTCCTACGAAGGGCATCTGCTGTGGCCGGCGCTCATGGCAGTCGCATTTATAGGAACGACGATCGGCATGACCATTACGTATTATGTCGGCTATAAGTTGGGGATGCCGTTTATCCGGCGTTATGGCAAGTGGGTGCTGCTAAGTCCGGCCAAAATGGAGAAAACGGAAAAATGGTTCGAAAAATACGGGAACAGCCTTATTTTCATCGGTTATTTTATTCCGGGCATCCGCCATTTCACCGGCTATTTCTCCGGCATTATCCGTCTTCCGTTCCGCAAATTCGCGATGTACGCTTATTCGGGGGCGTTATTTTGGGTCATTATTTTCATTTCAATCGGCAAGCTGTTCGGACCGCATTGGGCGGTTGCTTTTCAAGTATTCGAGAAATATGCGATGAAAACGATCGTTGCCGCGTGCATTCTTCTCGCAGTCTATTTGATTTTTCGTTTTCGGAAGCCGATAATGAAGCTGTGGAATAAACGGATAGGCAATCGGAAACAAAACTAGCAACTTGGAGTCGTCCGTCCTTCATAGGCAATTTCCCTTCATCGGACTCACTCCGGAAAGGAATGATAGAAATGCGAACATTAGTTAGATTTTTTGGCAAATTGTTGGCCTTTATGATTAGTATCATCATCATTATCGCCATTGCGGCATACTTCTATATTCGCCCGACCGAGGCTGTCGGCTGGCCGCAGCAAATCGAAGTCTCCCTCATGGACCGCGTGAAAGGAATGGTTCAAGACCGGGCGCCGGTCTTGCATCTGAAGGAGGAAGAGATCAATTCGTTGGCGGCTGCCTATATGCAGGAGACGGAGCCGTACCGCTCTTACATCGGCGAAGGCAAAATAACCGGATTGCGCATGCGTCTGGATCAGGATACGATAGAAGCTTCCGTCAAGATCGAACCGGTCTTGATGGTGCAGGCCGTAGCCAAGGTTACGTATCGGTTGGAATGGCATGAAGACGAGCAGTTGATCCGCGCGGTTCCGGAATTGACGAAAATTAAAGATCTTACCGTTCCGCAAGACTGGTTCGCGTTGAAGCCGATCGAAATTCCGCTCGCGTCGGAGCTTCCCGCTTGGGTCAAGGTGAAAAGCGTAGATTTCGGCGCCGACGGTTGGAAGTTCACGCTTGGATTGAATTTATAAGGTACGAGAAAACCGCTGGGGCAGTTAGCTCCAGCGGTTTGTTTAGCTCCAAATCGTACCGTTAATTTGTACGTTTGCCTCGATTAAAACCTCATGAACGGTAAAAACTACCGTTAATTTCCCGCAGATCGGCATTTTCACCGAGCTTGCCGGAAATTAGCTCCACGAAATACCGTTAGCCTGATCCTTCCACTCAATTAGGACAAATTAACGGTAGCATTTCCCGCTAATGGATAACGAGTCTGCCTTCGATCCCGGAAAAAACGTCTACCGCTCTGCCCTCGGAAGCCGAATCGCCCGCATGGAGCGTCCGGCAACGGCCCGCCCACCGCCGGTCGTGCGGCCGCATGTATGGAGCGTCCGGCAACGATCCGGCAGCCGCCTGTCCGCCGGTCCTCCCGCCGCCGGCCGCACGGACGTATCGCCCCCGATTTTCGGCGCGTTATTTCGCGGCTTCCAGCACCATCTTCGTATGTCCTTCCACCTGCACGTCGCGCCATTCCTTCAGCAGCTTGCCTTGCTCGTCGATGAGAAAGGTAGATCTCTCTACGCCTTCGGAGCCGTCTTTCGCCCGCCATACGCCGAACATGTCGCAAACTTCGTGATTCGTGTCCGCCAGAAGCAGAAACGGCAAATTGTACGTTTCGATAAATTTCTCATGAGACGGCAAGTCGTCCGGGCTGATGCCCAGCACAACGGTATTGCTGTTCGTAAACTCTTCATGCGCGTCGCGGAAATCTCCCGCTTCGATCGTACAACCCGGCGTCATGTCTTTCGGATAAAAATAGACAACGACTTTCTTCCCGCGATAATCGCTTAACGCCACCGTCTTGCCGTTCGACGCCGGCAGCCGGAAATCGGGGACCGGCTGTCCCACCGCTACTTGCGCTTGCGCCTGTGCCATCTTCCATCGACTCCTCTACTTGGATTTTGATCGAGAAAACCTACAAAGCACCGAGAAGGTTGCGAGAACCCTTGGCCCATGCTTCCGAAGCGAGTTTTGCTACGAAAAACTTTCAGGAGGAGCGGAGTGTAGGCAAAACCTACATGAGCACCTGAAATGTTTCCGGAGGAAACATCCTTCGTAAGCATACGCTCTTCGAGGGTGAACGCAAGATTCGATGTCGAATCTGCACCGAGACTTGCATCGTGATCAAAAGGGGACTTTTTGAACAACCTCTACAATGTATTGTTATCCTTGGGCTTAGTAATATATTCGTTTAGCGTAAAGTTAATCCTCCCCAAGCTCTCCGACCGCTTCAAGCACCCGTTCGATATGGCCCTTCACTCGAATGTTGCGCCATTCCTGCGCCAGCTTCCCTTCCTCGTCAATGAGAAAGGTGGAGCGAACGACGCCCATGTACTCGCGGCCGAACATTTTTTTCCGCTGCCACACGCCGAACAGTTCGCATACGCGATGATCCGTATCCGACAGCAGCAAAAAAGGAAGCTCGTATTTGCCGATAAATTTCCGATGCTTCTCGATGTCGTCGGGGCTGATGCCGAGGACGACCGCATCGTGCCGCGCGAATTCCCCGTTGAAATCGCGGAAATCGCAAGACTCCTGCGTACAAGTCGGCGTCATGTCCTGCGGATAAAAGTAAAGGACGACCTTCTTGCCGCGGTAATCGCTTAGCGCTACCTCTTCTCCGTTCGAAGCCGGAAGCTTGAAATCGGGGATCCGTTCTCCGATTTGCACTTGTGACATCGTAACCACTCCTTATGCTTAGTCGATCCCTATTAATGCTATTATGATCCTGCGCCGCGGTAACGCCGCACGCCGATATTCCATGCCGTTAAGCCGAGCGCCAGGAACAAGACTCCCATCGCCGGCGTAAGCAGCGCGAACGATTTCGTCACTTCCCGGTCGAGGAAAAACGCGGCGGGATAAACGCCGACAAACGCAAACGGCAAAATCCACGTCAAAACGATCTGGATGACCCGGTTATAGATCGTAATCGGATAGCGCCCGTAAGATTGAATGTTAAACATGAGCGGCAATATGCCCGTCGGCGCGTCCGAGAAAAATGAAATCGCCGTCAGTCCCGTATTAATGCCCATATAGATCATGACGGAACCGATGACCATGACGAGCAGCACCAGCGGGTCGTACCAATGGAACGGCAAGCCGAGTTGAGCCCAGCACACGCCCATAATGCCCAAGCCGACAAAAGAGCCGATAATGGCCGGGGGATCGATATTTTCCAGAAAAATTTGAAACAAGTTGTAGGCGGGACGGGTTAAAATGCGGTCCATCTCGCCTTTCGTAATATATCGTTCCGAGAACGCCCATAAGTTGACGAAACAGCTGAACACGCCGTAAGGCACCATAAAATAACCGTAAACGAACACAACTTCCAGCTCCGTCCAGCCTCCGAGCGTATCGGTATGCATGAAGACGACAAAGATGAAAATCAGATTCGTCGCTTGGAACAGAAGATCGGAAATGACTTCCACCCAGAAGTCGGCGCGGTAGGTAAGCCTTGTTTTCATGTAATTTTTCATGTATTCCCATACGAGTCCGATATAAAACATGACTTCAACCTCCCTGCACAAACAAACGCTTCCGCGCCCGGCGCCAAATCCAAATAATCGGCAAGATCAACACCGCGAACCAAACGAGCTGAATGCCGATGACGCTCCAAATGTCCGTCCCTTGCACTCTTCCGGTAAAAACCGAGCTTGGCAAATAAGTGATCGCCTGAAACGGCAAAAATTTCATGATCGCTTCCAGCCAGCCGGGAAAGAGCGAGATCGGCACGATGACGCCAGAGAACAAGTCGACCAGGACGCGCTTCATCCGCATCATCCCTTCGTTGTTCTCCACGAAGAACGCGAGCAAGCCGGTAAAAATGTTGATTTGCGAATTAATTAGAAAGCTGAGCAATAACATAAACATAAACGAAGTCCATGCCGTAACGTCGGTGGGCAAACGTACCGGAAAGAGCAGGCAAGCGATGATCATGCCAGGCACCATAAACAACAGCAGCCGGAACAATCCTTCGCCGAGCCCTTGCATCATTTTCACCAAAATATAATTGTACGGACGAATGAACTGAATCGCCACGCTGCCGTCGCGAATATCATTCGCGATTTCCCGGTCCAAATTGTTGAAATAGAATGCGCGCGCCATCCAGGAGACGGCGACATAGGTCGTCATCTGGTCGGCCGTGAAGCCGCCGAGCTGCCCTTGCCCGCCGTAAATCGCTTGCCATGTAAAGTAGTAAACGCCGATGTTCAATGTATAAATTAAAATGCCGGTATAATAGTTCACGCGATAAGCAAGCATCATTAAAAATCGAATTCGAATAAAATCGAGATAAGCGCTAAACATGGGCGACGCTTCCTTCCTTTTCTTCCGTTTGCGATAATGTCTCTCCGTTTGCGTTGGAATCGCCCGCATCGGCGTTGCCCGATTTGTATATTTCACGTACGATATCGTCCGTGTTCGTCTCGACGATTTTCAGATCCCGAATGTCCGCCGTGCCAACGATCCGGCTAAGCACATCGGAAACGTTCACGTGCAGCGGAATCCATATTTTCGCAACATACTCATTCTCGGCAGACCAGGCGACCTCATAGCCTTGCGTAAGCTTCTGCAATTGTTCCAGGCGGAACGGAGCGGCGAATTGGAAATGAACCTCTCTTCCTTTGCCCCATTTCGCCTTTAATTGCTCCAAGCCTCCGTCGTAAATTATGTTCCCGTCATCGAGCATGATAACGCGCGAACAAAGCGCTTCAATATCCTGCAAATCATGCGTCGTGAGCAAAATCGTCGTCTCGTAACGCTGGTTCAACGATTTCAGAAAATCGCGAATTTCCGTTTTGACGACAATATCAAGGCCGATCGTCGGCTCGTCCAGAAATAAAATCGAAGGATTATGCAAGAGCGAAGCGACCAATTCGCAGCGCATCCGCTGGCCGAGGCTCAGCTTCCGCACCGGCCGGGTCAGCAAATCTTGCAGTTGGAGACGTTCCACCAACTCGTCCAGCCTTTGCTTGAACTCCTGTTCGGGAACGCGGTACACTTTGCGCAGCAATTGGAACGATTCGATGACGCCGATGTCCCACCATAGCTGACTGCGCTGGCCGAAGACGACGCCGATGCCGCGCACGAATTTTTCCCGGTCCTGGTACGGAACGTAACCGTTCACGCGAATATGGCCCGAGGTCGGCACAAGAATGCCTGTCAGCATTTTGATCGTCGTCGACTTGCCCGCCCCGTTCTCGCCGATATATCCGCATATTTCCCCGCGCGGAATTTGGAAAGATATGTCGTTAACGGCGGCGACCTCCCTATATTCTCGTTTAAAGAGATCGAGAAGCGCGCCTTTCAATCCTTCTCTGTTCTTTTGCACCTTAAAATTTTTGCGTAGATTTTCGACATCTATTGCAAGCATTCTGCCCCTCCTGCGTGTATGTGATCTGATTCGACAACCTTTATTTGATTGTATGCCGAAAAGAAACTATAATTTAATGATACATGAAAACCATTTTATTGCAAAAGAAAGGAATGGAAGAGAAAATTGTATGAGCAGAAAATCGAAAGTGAAAAAGAAACCTAGCGCGAAAAAGTGGATATGGACATCGGTGATCGCAGTATTCGCAATTATTTTGATTTTAGTCGGTCTTTATACAATTGATATAGTAAACGGTCTTAAAGGAATGAACAAAGCGGACGGGGAATCGATCTTCAAGAACGCCCCGAAACCGGCCGAAGAGGTCGGTCCTCCGAAATGGGAAGGAACGGAACGCGTCAACGTCCTGCTGCTGGGCGGCGATTCGCGCGGCCTGTCCAAAAACGAGGTGCCCCGCTCGGACTCGATGCTCGTCGCATCGGTCGATCCGGTCACGAAAAAAGCGCAATTGTTATCGGTGCTGCGCGATACGTACGTGTCGATTCCCGGCCATGGCAAAGACCGCATTAACGCAGCCCTCGCTTTGGGAGGGCCCGATCTGGCCATGAAGACGGTCAGCGATTTGCTCGGCGTGCCTGTTCAATATTATGTTTACGTCGATTTTAAAGGGTTCATCGCCTTGATCGACGCGATCGGCGGCATCGATTTCGAAGTCGAGAAGAATATGAGATATACGAGCAAAGCGGACAAACACGAATACGATATCAACCTGAAAAAAGGGATGCAGCATTTGGACGGCAACGCCGCGCTGCAATACGTTCGTTTCCGGCATGACGCCATGTCCGATTTCGCGCGGTCGGAGCGGCAGCGGGAATTTTTGAAGGCTGTGGCGGATAAAATGCTGTCCACCTGGTCGATCATTAAACTTCCCGATATTTTGAAGGAAGTCAATCCTTACATCGAGACGAATATGACGCTTGACGACATGTGGAAGCTGGCCGGCGTCGGCTATGACAGCAAGTTCGTCGCGAGCGAGCAAATCCCCCCGATGAATATGATCTCCGACATGAAAGTCGGCGGGGCGTCGGTATTGGCGGTACGGGACGAAGACAAGCTGAAGGAGTATGTGCAAGAGTTGTTTGCGAAAGCGGACGAACCGGCTTCGAATACGGATGCCGAAACGGTCGGCGCTGACGGCGGCGACGGCGGCAATGCGAGCAAAGACAGCGACGGCGGTACGGCGGGAGGCCGGCGCTAGGACGGCTGCAATGCGCCGACCCCGGCAAGATGCGACGGAGCTAGCGCCACGAGCGGCCTCGCGAAAGCGGGACGAAGCTAACGGCGCGATGCGCTTAGGCGACGCTGCACCAGCCATGAAGGAACGATTGTACCTTATTAGCGTTATGTTGGAGTCAATTATTGAGCACTCATCCATTAAATACAGCTGCTAAAGAACGAAGTTACCTTATTAACGAATTCCAATTCGCTAATAAGGTAACTTCATGCCGTATTTGCGCAAATAGTCACTAGCGTTGCATCGAGAAGTTGATAGCTTCGAAAACCCGAATTGGAGTCTGCTTCATCATTCGCCGCCGTTGATGGTACTGGCTTTATTGCGCATTTGGCGCTAACGAAACTGGCAATTCTTATTAGGCTCAAAATGAAGACGTCCCCATTCTAGCGAAAGTACGCATCGTTATTCAGTGGAAATCGGCGGTTTTACCGCCTTTTTCCCACATTAGCGTGTTTGAGTTTCGTTAGACATTGCAACATGATGATTTACAGGCTATTAGCGTGTATCAGTTTCGTTAGCCCGCTCGGGCGAATCGTCAGCCGCCAGCGGTATGATGAAGTGGACTCTGATCGCAGGCTTTACCTTTTTTACCTCATGGGAATCGCTTGCCAGCACGCTATACAGCTTCCATCACCTCTGCGGCAAATGATCGTTCAGGACTGCATGCAGCAATCCAATCCCGCTTCGAATGTATTAAACCCTGACTTTCCAGCATCTGAACGAGGGGGATTTTCACAGAGGGCAGACAAAATCGATATTGAAAATAAGGAGAAAGTGACATGAATCGAACCAAATCGGAACAGCATTATGAGACGGCCCTCCGTCATATTGTCGGCGGCGTAAACAGTCCGTCGCGCTCTTTCAAGGCTGTGGGCGGCGGCGCGCCGGTATTCATGAAGCGCGGGCAAGGCGCCTATTTCTGGGACGTCGACGGCAACAAGTATATCGACTACTTGGCGGCGTACGGGCCGATCATAACCGGCCATGCGCACCCGCATGTCACGGCGGCGATCGTGCGCGCCGCCGAGAACGGCACGCTGTACGGCACGCCGACCGAATGGGAGAACCAATTCGCGCAGATGATCAAGGCAGCGATTCCGTCGCTGGACAAAGTCCGCTTCGTCAACTCCGGCACGGAAGCGGTCATGACGACGATCCGCGTGGCGCGCGCTTATACGAAGCGCGCCAAAATCATTAAATTTGCCGGCTGCTATCACGGGCATTCCGATCTGGTGCTTGTCGCGGCCGGCTCCGGCCCGTCCACGCTCGGCATTCCGGACAGCGCCGGCATCCCGGTAAGCATTGCGCAGGAAGTCATCACCGTGCCTTTCAACGATCTGGACGCGCTGCACGCCGCGCTGGAACGTTGGGGCGACGATGTGGCCGCGGTCATGGTGGAACCGATTGTCGGCAATTTCGGCATGGTGATGCCGCATCAAGGCTTCCTCGAAGGCGTATGCCGGCTGGCCCGTGAACATGGCGCCCTTGTCATTTACGACGAGGTCATCTGCGCCTTCCGTTTCCATTACGGCGCCGCGCAAACGTACGGCGCCTTCGCCGACCATGCCGCGATCGAGCCGGACTTGACCGCGCTCGGCAAAATTATCGGCGGCGGCTTGCCGATCGGCGCCTACGGCGGCCGCAAGCAAGTCATGGAGCAGGTCGCTCCGCTCGGTCCGGCGTATCAGGCAGGCACGATGGCGGGCAATCCCGCCTCGATCCAAGCCGGCATCGCCTGTCTGGAGGTGCTGCAGACGCCGGGCGTATACGAGCGAATGGACCTGCTTGCGGCAGCCCTTGCCGACGGTCTCCAAGCGGCTGCCGATAAACATGGCATCCCGCTGACGATTAACCGGATTCGCGGGTCGTTGTCGACCCACTTCTGCGATCATCCGGTCACCAATTACGAGGAAGCGCAAAATACGGACGGCGAGCGATTCGCCGCATTCTTCCGCCATATGCTCGATCAAGGCATTTGCCTCGCCCCGTCCAAATACGAGGCGTGGTTTCTAACCACCGAGCATACGGAAGACGATATCGCGCAAACGATCGCGGCGGCGGACAAAGCTTTCGCGCGCATGAACAGCTAAGCCGACGAACGAAAAAACCTTTATTCACGTTAGTACTTTTCATGTGAATAAAGGTTTTTATTTTATCGGAGAAAGCCGTATCCGATCCAATACGTCGCCCGAACAGCTCCGCCGCTATGCCGCCCTGCCGGTACCGCAGGATACAGCCTCGCATACTCCTCCTCCATCGCTTGAAACAAAGCTTTCACGGCGGCCGGTTTCGCTTGCCCTTGAAGCGCATTGCCCGCCCCGACCCGCTTCACGCTGTACATAAAATCCCGAACGCTCGGATATTGGCAAGTATGCCGCTGCAAGCGCCAATCGAATGTCCGTTCCGGAACGTTTTCACCGGTCTTGAGCGCCAGCGCCTCTCTCCATTGCTCCCCGCCGCGAAAGGTTTGGCCATGAGCGATGTGCGGCAAGCCAAGCCGGCGCTCCGCGGCGGCGAACGCTTCGTGCAGTTCCGCGAAAGTGCCCGGAGCAAAGGTAGCGAAGGCGAGAATCCCCTTGAGATTCAGCATGCTTCGCAGGGCGGCGCAAGTTGCCGCTGGCGCGTTGAACCATTGAAAGACGGCGTTGGAAATAATAAGATCGAACGGCTGTCCCGCGTACGCCGCCGCCCATTCTTCCGCATCGGCCACGATCAGTTCCGTATGGCGTCCGATTCCTGCAGCGTCCAGCTTCCATCTCGTGCGCTCCGCCATTTCTTCGCATAAATCGATGGCAACGAGCCGCGCATCGGGATATTGCCGGACGATTCGTTCCGTGAGCAATCCCGTACCGCAGCCGATTTCCAGAATGCGGCGCGTCGTCGTCCCGCTCGCCAGCTTCGCCGTGTCCGCAAGAAGCCGTTCCGCCATTATTCGTTGCACGAGCGCATACCGGTCGTATTCATGCGCATGCCTGTTGAAATGTTTGCGAACGAGCCGCTTATCGATGATGTTCATGCGCAAATCCTCCCCTGATCTTCCCGATAAACTTGTCCCGCTGTGTCAGGAACGGCGCATGTCCCGCCCCCGGAAACAGAAGTATCGGAGTCTCTCCGCAAGCCGCCGGCAGCGCGCCCGGCAAGCAAACCGCATCGTCGGTTCCATGCATCCGGATGAGGCGAATCGGGCGCAGCTTCGACTCCCACGCCCCCCATCGGGCCGTCAAGTCGGTTTCCAGCAAATAGCGCAACCCGGCATCCAGGCCCTCGTCGCTGAATTCTGCGTCGTCATCGATGCGATGCCCGGCTTCCCGTTCTTCCGCCGACAACATAAACGAAGCAAATTGCCGCAGCGTCCCTTCCCGATCGGTACGAAGCCCGCTCCTCATTCGTTCCAGTACCCGTGCAGGCCAGCCTTTGGCGCGATCCGGATGGGAAAAGCGCAGCGTTGTCGAGACGAGAGCGACGGACCTGATATGAAGCGTCGTCTCGCGCTGTTCGGCGGCCCGCTCGAGCAATTGCTCCAATACGAGCATGCCGCCCATCGACCATGCGACGATATGCCAATCTCCCGGCTGTTGCCGGGGCAACTCCAGCATGGCCGAGCGGATCGTCCCGCGCAAGTCGTCAACGGTCCGACATTTGCCAAAGTGTATATAGTGATGCCGATACTCCGGCATTTCTTTCGCGAGATCGGCCCATATTTTCGAGCTCGATCCCCAGCCGTGAATCCATAAGATATGACGGCTTGGCGGCGCAAAGCGTCGGTTCATGGCACGATCCCCATTCTGCGGCCGACGGCCGCGATCCGTTCGACCGCCCATTGCAAATCTTGCAACCGATGCGTCGCCATGACGGTAAAACGGATGCGCGCCGCCCCTTCCGGAACGGTCGGCGGCCGAATCGCCACGGCTGCGATGCCTTCCGCTTGCAATGCGGCGCCAAAATCGACGGCCCGCGCGTTATCGCCCAGCAGCAGCGGTATAATATGGGATTCGCTATCCCCCGTATCGAATCCGCATTCGTTCAACGCGCGGCGAAACCAGGCCGCACGTTGAAACAGCGCTTCGCGCCGCCACGGCTCGCTGCGGATCGTCAGCCAGTTGGCGCGGACGGCGGACATCACAATCGGCGGCAGGGCGGTATTGTATATCAATGTGCGAGCCTTATTGATCAAATATTGTATGAGCACCGCATCGCCCGCCACATAAGCACCGCATGCGCCGTACGCTTTGCTGAACGTGCCCATCTGCACGTCCACCCTCCGCTGCAAACCGAGCGCATGCGCGAGCCCTTGCCCTTCTTCGCCGTAAACGCCCCCGCTATGCGCCTCGTCAACCATCAAAATCGCCCCGTATCGTTCCTTGAGTTCAACCAACTCCGGCAATGGAGCCGTCGTTCCGTCCATACTGAATACCGCATCCGTAACGATCAATTTCTTCGCTCCGGTCGGAACGCTGCGCAGCATCCGCTCCAACTGGCCGATATCGCGGTGGCGATAACGGCTGCATTTCGCGCGGCTGAGTGCAATCCCGTCCACAATGCTTGCGTGGTTCAAGCGGTCGCTGAACACATAGTCTCCCCGACCGGCCAGAGCGCTGATGACGCCCACATTCGCCATATATCCGCTGCTGAAGACGAGGCTGCTCTCCGTTCCTTTGTAAGCCGCAAATTCACGTTCAAACCGGTCGTATACCGGATCGTTGCCCGTAATGAGACGGGATGCGCCGGCTCCGAGCCTCATATCGGCATCCCCTTCTTCCGCTCCGTCCGTGCCGTTCGGCAATGGATTGGAAAGGCCCAAATAATGATTGGACGCCAAATTCAACATGCGGCGGCCCGATCGTTCGATCCAGCCCCCTTCCAACCATCCGGTCGGCTCCAAGCGCCGGTATTGATTGCGCTCCGACAATTGCCGCAGCTCATCCCTCATCCATTGCCATCGATCCGTTCCTTCCATGCGATGCTCTCCTTCCCGGCCGACTCCATATGCCTATAGCGCGCATAGCTCGATTTCAAAGCCGAGGTCCTCGATCATGCGATGATCGGCGGTCGCCTCTTGCCCTTCCGTCGTTAAATAATCGCCGACGAATACCGAATTGGCCGCATACAGCGCCAGCGCCTGCAAGGAACGAAGATTCACTTCGCGGCCGCCTGAAGCCCGTATCTCCTTATCCGGATAAATGAATCTGAATAAGGCAAGCACCTTTAAGCATTTCCGCGGGTTCAAATGGCTGTCTTTTTCCAGCGGCGTCCCCGGAATCGGGATGAGAAAATTGACCGGGATCGAGTCCGCATCCAATTCGCGCAGCGCAAAAGCGACATCCGCAATTTGCTCGTCCGATTCTCCCATGCCGACGATGCAGCCCGAGCATGGAGACATCCCCGCCGTCTTCGCTTGCTCTACCGTACGCACGCGATCGTCATATGTATGTGTCGTCGTGATGTTCGCAAAATGGCTTGCGCTCGTATTCAAATTGTGATTGTAACGGTCTACTCCCGCTTCCTTCAATCGCGCCGCCTGATCGTCGGATAAAATGCCGAGACATGCGCATATTTTCAGCGGCATCGTCGCCTTGATCTCCTTGACGGCCTCCACCACTTGCTCCACTTCCCGCTTCGTCGGTCCTCTGCCGCTCGCCACGATGCAGTAGGTTCCCGCTTTCCACTCCATCGCTTTGCGCGCCCCATCCACCAGCACGTCTTTCTCGAGCAGCGGATATTTCGACACGGGGGCCGAAGAGACGATCGATTGGGAACAATAACCGCAATCCTCGGGACAGAGTCCGCTTTTCGCATTGACAATCAAATTCAATTTTACTTTTTTGCCGAAATAATGTTTGCGGACTCGAAATGCGGCATGCATCAAAGGAAGCAGTTCGTCGTCGTCGGCTTCAAGCACGCTAAGCGCTTCCTCTTTCGTTAACCGTTCGCCTTGCAAAGCTTTGTCGGCATAATGATTCCAGTTCGGTTCCAGTTTGATCATCGTTCATTCTCCCATCCGTTTATGATTGCATTCATATCGACTCGTTCCGTTATGCAAGTTACCCATCGTTGCCATGCGGGCGATTTCCCTGTCTCGCTTACGCCGCCCCGTTCGTATCGTTCCGCCGCGCGCGGAGCTTCCGAATCCGATGGCTCCAGCCAAGGCAGCATTCCGATGACCGGAACTTGCGAGAACGTTTCGATCATCATGGCATTTTCCGTTATGCCGCGTTCCTCTCCGGCCCGGCAGCCGTTCAGAATGACGCCTGCCATCGCCAGCCCCTGCCGTCGCGCATAGTCAACGGTCAACAGCGTATGGTTCACCGTGCCCAGTCCCGGGCGGGCGACGATCAACAGCGGCAGCCCGAGCGCCGCAGCCAAATCGGCGACCAGATGACGCTCCGTCAGCGGGACCGCCAAACCTCCGGCTCCCTCGACAATCCAGAAACAGCCGTCCTCCAGCCGGTCCGATCCTTCGCGCGCCAGCCGCTCGAAATCGATCTCCTTGCCCGCACGGCGGGCCGCCATCCAGGGAGCCAGCGGCTCCGGCAAAGTGACGGACGCGATATCTTCTTCCTTCTGTCCGTACCCGCTCCCGCCTCCGAATAACAAACGGCTGCTGTCCGCATCGGGACTGCCCATCCGCACCCCGCTCTGCACCGGTTTCCATAACCGGATTTCCGGCCAATGCCGGGAGGCGGTCAAACGCAGCGCCGCAGCCAATCCCGAAGCGACCTGCGTCTTGCCGACATCGGTATCGGTCCCGGTTACAAAAATGCCACGCCGTCTTTTGTTCATCCGTTAACACCTCATTATTTTGTCTTAATCATAATTTATTGTCAACCATTTTAATTGTATTTTTGGTTAACAATATGTGCGTACCATTTTACTACATTAGAACGTTCCTTTTCTACTTCGAAAATGAGTTCAATAGAAAAAGCACGAACTTACCGAGTCGCCTCGTTAAGCTCGTGCCCATTTTCGGTTACACGCTTATGTTTTACATTATATAGTCCGAAGAAACTCTATTTTACGACGCTTCCCCCGTACAAGAACCGATACTCCCAATGTTTGCCCTTAATCGTATCCGTGCGAACGCCGCCGGATGTCTTGGAATAGGTATGCAGTATCTTTCCTTCCCCTAAATAAATGCCTACGTGAGTAATGCGTTCTTTATCCCATTGCATATTCGCATAGGAAGAAGCTTTAGTTCCTTTATAGGACGAGAAGAACATTAAGTCTCCGCGCTTTAATTCGCTGATGCTCTTTTTCACCGTGCTGTTCTGACGAATCCAATTTCCTTGCTTGCGGGAATCGGTAGGCAGCGTAATCCCGATCGCTTCTTTAAACGCTTGCCGGACAAAAGCGGAGCAATCGAACGTTTTCGTGGAATTCCGGTTCGATCCGAATTCGTACGGCGTGCCTAAATATTTCATGCCTGTCGAGATGACTTTCTCTATTTTCTCGGAAGCCGTTCCCGCCGCCGGTTTTTCCGC
The DNA here is from genome assembly GCF_018918005.1 of Paenibacillus sp. MSJ-34. Lineage (GTDB taxonomy): Bacteria > Bacillota > Bacilli > Paenibacillales > Paenibacillaceae > MSJ-34. The sequence goes on from NZ_JAHLPR010000027.1 coordinate 31,404, forward strand.
CGGCTTGTCCGACGGTTGCTCAGGCGTTACGGAGCCGCCGGCTACCGTCATATATTTCGAGCTTGTGCTCATGTAACCGACATTCCCGAGTCCATCGCGTACTTTATACCAAGCGCTGTTCTCCTGACCGAGAATTGTAACCTGTTCTCCCTTTTTCATCAGACGAACAACGGATCCTGACAGTGACGGTTTGTTTCGTAGATTAACCGATGCTTTTACCGTTCCCGTTTGTGCGCTGCTTGCAGCGATTGCCGCCGATTGCGTTGCCGGCTGCGTCGCAGCCGCCGCCGTCGCTGCGTAAGCTTGTCCCACCAAAGATACGAGAAGTAACCCCATTAACAGTTTTTTCATACGAACCTCCTGATTGATGCATCCTCTTAGATGTTTTTTAGTGAAAGCTAACCTGTCTCATCCTATCAAACTACCAAAATATGCTATGTATGTTATCACCTCACATTTCTGTCTCGTAAATTATTATAATTTTGTAACCTTTTCGTTTCCATGCGACCTTTTTCGCAAAATTCGACAAAAAAAGGACCTAAGTCCCATTAATCCATCATTAAACATTGGCAATATTGGTAAAAAGTAATAGATTATAAAAAGACCGCGGAAACAAATCGTTCCAGCGATCCTTATGCTAGGTCTATTAGTTATCAGGATAGGTCGAGTTTTGAGCCGCACGCGCTTCGAATCAGTCGATTTTATTCGAAATTTCATACACGTATCGCAATTTGTTTCCGTTAGCCGCGAAATCGTCCCTATATGCCTAAAAAACAAAAAAACCGGCTATTCGAGAATAACCGGTCAAGGCAAATATGCGCTGCATTATTGATTAATGAAAACGATTTTCGATTGGCCGCCGCTCTCGACGCTGAACCCGAGCCCGTCGGCCAGGACGCGGAGCGGCACGTACGTTTTAAGTTCATTGCCCGTTTGCTGCACAAACGGCGGCGCATCGATTGCGATCGGGCTGCCGTTCAATGTCATCGCAGCGGAACCGACGGTCAGGACTAATTCTCTGTCCCTGTAAGCAATCGTTGCGGCGGTTGCCGCCAACCATAATTGCAATGAGCGTCGCCGATTCGATATCGCACCGCGCTTGCGCTGCCGTTCCCGTAAACAGTTCGGTGCGCGGATCGGGCAGCTTCGCCTGAATATCGTCCATCGCAATTCGGCGTTGTTCCTTAATCGCTGCTATGTAATTTTTGAAGCCTTCGCTTGTAAGTCCTAAAATCCCGTAATTTCGCAATGCGGCGCGGCCGCGAAACAACGCCTGTTCATAGATGCGCTCCGCGAAACCGTAAGCCTTCGATCGTTCGATCGGGTTCGTCCGCCATGTACGGTTCGAAACCGGCTGCCACCGAATCCCCGAAAACGACGCTAGTGGCGTTTGCTGCGGCCACAAGGCGCATGAACAGTCGCCGCCACAATCGCGGAGAGGCCGAGAATCATAACGGCAACCAGCGCCCCCGCCGTTATGCCTTGAAGCCTCTTATTCCTACGCTTCCACACGCTCTTCATCCGAACACACTCAATCCGCGAGAACGCCGGTTATTCGCCGGCCTCTTCCTTATCGCCCCGATCCTTCACCCGGTCTTTCACCCGGGACATATACCGGTCGTACCGATCGTCGATTTCTTGGGCCATCATACGGTATTTCCGCGTTTCTTCCACGATCGGATCGAGCTGCGTTTGAATCCGGATTTCGTACTTGGGGACGATCCGTTTGCGCTGCTCTTGTTCCCGATCCGATTCCTTCATCTCGCCGTCGGTTAATATTTCAGTTATTTTCCGCTCCATTTCGTGTTCATTCATGTCCGTAACCTCCTTCATTGGGAACGCAAATTCGCGTCCGCGTCAAAGGTAGTTTGGGCTTAATTCGCCCGCTTTATGAACAAAGCCTCGGGACGATCGGGCAAAGAGCGTTATCTGCTCTCATATCCCGTGGCGTTCGCCTCGGCCAACACGCTCATCAATTCGTCATGAATATGCCCGTTTGTCGCGACAAAATGGCGCACTCCCAAATGATACGGCTTTCCTACCGTATCCGTCACGCGCCCGCCCGATTCCGCAACGAGCAGCGCGCCGGCTGCTACATCCCACGCATTCAAGTTCAACTCCCAGAAGCCGCTCAATCGGCCCGCGGCCACATAGGCAAGCTGGAGCGCCGCCGATCCGGAAGCGCGAATGTTGCGGACGCGCGGGACAAGCGCGCCGATTCCCGCCAAATTTAAAGGCAGCATATTCTCCCGGTCTGTGGGAAAACCGCTGGAGATGAGACTTTCTTGCAGCGTCGATTCCCCCGACACTTTCATCGGCACGCCGTGAACGTACGCCCCTTTCCCCTTCTCGGCGACGAACAATTCGTCGCGCGACGGGTCGTAGACGACGCCGACGATCACTTCGCCTTGATGGGCAAGCGCAATCGACACCGAATAATACGGATATCCGTGAACGTAGTTGGTCGTCCCGTCGATCGGATCGACGATCCATAAATATTCCGCATCGCTCGCCTCTTGAAGCGCTTTAACGGAAGCCGCCGCTCCGATGCCCGAGCCCTCCTCTCCCAGGAAGGAATGGTTCGGGAAATGCGTCGCAATCAAATTGCGGATCATCTTTTCCGCCCCTTTATCCACTTCCGTAACCAAGTCATGCGAAGAATATTTTATATCTAATTGTTGATATGTTCCGAGTTTGCTTTTGATCCATTCCCCCGCTTTGGCCGCACAATTGATCGCTACGGCCGTAAAACTTTTACTGGTAACGACATACGGTTGCTCTTTCGGCTGGTTCAAGATTTTCACTCTACTTTCTATCGATTCTTTTCTCCCTTAAATATACGTTGCTGGGGTAGCGAAGTTTCGCCCTAATTCCGAGATAACACCAAATCAAGCGGACGTCATCCCGCCGATAATCATGCGTACGGCCAATACGAGCAGCGTAATCCGCAACAGCCACAGCAAGCCTTTGCCGCTCATTCGCCCCGCAATATACGCGCCGATTCTGCCGCCGATATAAGCGCTTGGCGCGAGGACGGCCACCGGCAGCCAATCGATCTCGCCATAATAAGCATGCATCCCGCTGCCGAGAATGGAGGACAAGAAGATGACGAACATCGACGTTGCCGTAGCGACATGCGGCGGATAACGAAACAATAACACCATGAGCGGGACGAATAAAGAGCCGCCCCCGATTCCGAACAATCCGGAAATGAAACCCACCGCAAAACCGATCAATAATACGGGGATCCAATGATAGCCGTATGTCGTAACGTTCCCGTCGCTATCCGTATAGGTTCGTTCCGTTCTCCACGCGATCGAACGCGGCTTCATTTTTTCTTTCACTATCATTAGAATCGCCATGAAAAGCATAAAAAAACCGAACACAAGCTGAAATAATTGATCTTGCAGTTTTCCCGTCAAAGCGGCGCCGATCATCGAAGCCGGACCGCTCGTCGCGAAAAACAGCCAGCTGCTTCGAAAATCGACAAGTTTCTTTTTGGAGTAAGAAATTGTGGAAGATAATGCCGTGAAAATCAGCACCGCCAACGAAGTCCCGACCGCCGTGGCAGTCGATATCTCCTCGCCCATAAGCGACGGACCGAAGTAAATAAGCGCAGGCACAATGATAATGCCTCCTCCGAGGCCTACGATCGCGCCGAACGTGGATGAAACAAGACCGATGATAACAAGAACGATAATGGTAACGATGAGCATATGGCCCTCTTTCGCCTTCTTTCTGCCAAAAAGTTGCAAATGAAAGAAAAAGTCCGTTTCAATACGAGCCTTCGGGCCAACGCATAGAAACGAACTCCCTGATATGCAATGCTACACGCCGACGATATGATAGCCGTTGTCGACATAGATGACTTCGCCGGTGATGCCGCGGGAAAGATGGCTCATCAGGAACATCGCCGTGTCTCCCACTTCCGCCGTTTCCGTCGTTCGGCGCAGCGGCGCCTTCTGCTCCACTTCGTGCAGGATGGAGTTGAAGTCTTTAATCCCTTTGGCCGCAAGAGTGCGGATCGGACCTGCCGATATCGCGTTGACGCGAATGTTCGCAGGACCCAAATCGTTCGCCAGATAGCGAACGGAAGCTTCTAATGCGGCTTTCGCCACGCCCATGACGTTGTAGTTGCGCAGCACGCGCTCGGCGCCGAGATAGGTCATCGTCATGATGCTGCCGCCCTCCGTCATCAGCGGATGAAGCCGCTGAGCCACCGCGGTCAGCGAATAAGCGCTAATATCGTGCGCCAAGGCGAATCCGTCGCGGGAAGTGTTGACGTACTGTCCTTCCAATTCTTCCGTTTTGGCAAACGCGATGCTGTGCACGACGCCGTGAAGCACGCCGAAATGCTCCTTCAACTGCGCCGCCAGCGCGTCGATTTCCTCGTCAACGGTCACGTTGCAAGGGAGTATGATCGAATTCGGAATCGTGTCCGCCAGTTTGCGCACACGTTCCTGTACCCGTTCGCTCTCATATGTAAATGCTAATCTGGCTCCTTGGGCTGCCAATGATTGCGCAATCGCCCATGCGATGCTGCGATCGTTCGCAACTCCCATGATGACGATATTTTTGCCGTTCAATAATTGACTCATTCCAATATCCTCCTCTCGCCGCATGATAGCGGCTCTTTGTAAAAAGTACCCTATTTCCGGTTGAATTTCAAGTAAAAACCATCAAACCGACAGCCTGTCCGTTTTCGCCGCAAACGAAGCCGCGCCCCTCGCGCTTGCCTATTGCCCGTTAAGCCGATCCGCCGCTAGCGCCAATCACTGCGCTTGCGCCAAGCACTAGGCCGTTTATTTGCCTTCCTGCTCTCCGAAAAACATTTCATACGCCAAATCGGTCTGAATTCGCGACTCCTCGTCGGTCAGCTTGCGCACCAATTCCATCTCTACTTCGGTCACTTCCTGGCCTTGAAAATTGATTTCGGCGATCGAAGCGACGATTTTGACGATAGCGATGGCTCGATTGTCCGGCGTATAAGCGATCACTTTCTGCCCCGTCGGATAAACGCGAAATCCGTTCTTGACCATTTTGCCGCGGCCGTATTCCAGCAATTCGTACAGTTCCTGCTCCGATTTAAACTTGCAGACCGAATTAAATTCCGTTTGAAATCCCATCGGAACCCCTCCTTAAACGTCGTTAAGATTCGATTTATTGCTCCATCTATTGGCAAGCATCTACTCTCCCGGTGTAACGTTGGTCATCAATTTGGCCTCGTCCCCGAACAATAATTGCTGTTTATCGTTATGCCGCTCGAAAGCAAGCGAGATGAGGGTATCGAGCAATTCCCGGTACGATACGCCGGATTCGCGCCATAGAAGAGGATACATGCTGAACGGGGTAAATCCCGGCATCGTATTCACTTCGTTGATTAACGGGCGGCCGTCCGATTTGCGGACGAAGAAGTCGACCCGCGCCAATCCCGAACCGTCGATCGCCTGAAAAGCGAGCACCGCCATTTCTCGAATTTCTTCCGTTAATTCGGGGGAAATCTCGGCCGGTATCGTCATAACGGATTTGCCGTCGGTATACTTGGCCTTATAATCGTAAAAATCGTTGGAAGACATAATCTCGCCGGGAACGGACGCTTTCGGCTCGTCGTTGCCGAGCACGCTTACTTCGATTTCACGCGCTTCGACATACTCTTCGACGATGACTTTCCGGTCGTAACGGAGCGCCGTTTCCACCGCCGCAATCAACTGCTCGCGGTTGCGCGCTTTGCTGATGCCGACGCTTGATCCGAGATTGGCCGGCTTCACGAAGCACGGATAGCCGAGCGATACTTCGATCTCCATAATATGATAGGAAGAATCCTTCTCCCACTCTTTCCGGGTAAAATAACGGTACATGCATTGCGGCAAGTCCGCCTGGGCGAACACTTTCTTCATGATCACCTTATCCATGCCGACGGCCGATGCCAGGACGCCCGCCCCGACATAAGGGATATTGGCGATTTCGAACAGCCCTTGAATGGTTCCGTCCTCCCCGAACGTTCCGTGCAGCAGCGGAAACATGACGTCAAGCATCCTGTCATTGCCTTGCAAAGGCTTCTCCTGCGGAGCGCTCAGTCCGGACAATACCGGCAGGAGCGCCGCTTCCCGCGCATTCCCGTCCTCGGCCGGCCCGAACTGCAGAAATTCCAAATCATCCGGCGGGGACATCAGCTGCGGCCCTGTGCGCCATTCCCCTTCTTTCGTTATATAAAACGGCACGATATCGTATTTGCCGTAATCGAATGCTTTCATCACCGCAAGCGCCGTCGATAAGGACACCTCATGCTCGCCTGATTTGCCTCCGTAGATGAGACCTACGCGTATCTTCCCCTTGTCTCCCATGACAACCTCCGCAATGCGTAATTATTTGATATCGAATTTGTCAAAACTGATCTGCAATATGAAAAAAACGGTATTTCGTTTGATCCGTCCAAGCGTAGGAATCGCGGTAATCCCAATATCGATGGCGGCTGCTGGTCGTCCGCGCGTTCACTAGCGGCATGCCTCCCGCGTCGAACGCGGTTACGATGACGCTATGCTGATAGTGGCCGTTGCCGTCCCAATCATAGAGGATGACGTCGCCAAGCTGCAGCTCTTCCGGGCCGCTTACGGCTTCCGCGCGCAAATGGGTTCGGCTGGCACTGAGATATGCTTGCAAGCTGTTCGAGACCGCCCAGCTAAAGCTCCATTCTTCGCGCCCGTTGATCCGGCCTTTATACCACCAGCCCGATTCCCTTCTACCAGTATAGTAGATTGGGGCCCCGCCTGCAAAGAGACATTGTGAAACAAAATTGGTGCAATCGACTTCAAACGTAAGAAAATCCGGATTCGGCTCGTTCCACCATTGGTCCGCATATTGCACGGCCCGCTGCCGGTAATAAGGTATAGCCCGGGACGATTTGGCAAAACCTAGTACATCCATATTTAAATAAGGCACGGACTGGGCTTTTAGGGGTTCTTCCTGCAGTTCGGCTGCGGCCGGTACGGCGATCGACGGAGCGTGAACCATCACGGGATGCCTCTCCGGCACGGCCGTTTCGACCCGGGTGACGAGCCAGGCTTGCCCGTCGCGGCTTAACGTGAGGCGTTCCCGTTCCAATCGTTCCTCCATATGGGTTATATTACGTTTCTCATAATACCGCCGGATATGAAATTCAAGATCGACGACAACCTCCCCGTCCCCTTCCCTCGTCCGCAGCAGCTTCGTGCGCGTTTCGCTGCGCAGCGGCACCGATGCGCGCTCCCTGTACCATCTCTCAAGCAATTGCATCCGTTCGCTTTTGCGCATCACATGATCCAGGTCGGTGACGATCGGGTTAACTGCTTGCGGCCGATAATCGACCTCCGAGCGATTGTATTGATTAACGTACATATATAATGTGTTTTTCCATTCCCGCTGCATCGCTCCCCCTCCTTCTAGACAAGCTAAAAACGACTTTGTTCAATATATGAAATATATGAAAGAAGAGGCGTTTCCATGAACAAAAAATAGCCGGGCGCAGCTACTCCCATTAACCGATTGCCTTTCCGCAAAAAAATCTTTACCCCTCCGAGGAAAGACGCTATAATAAAAGTAGTTATTATTTTGAAATCGAGTTTCATCTAGTGAAACAAAAACGATTCCAAAGCAAAACCATGATACAGAAGGAGGCGCATCAACATGTCTAAGAAAGACCACTTCTCCGCGGCAAAGGAACTGCAGGTCGGCGGCAAATCGTACCGCTACTACAGTCTGCAAAGCCTCGAAGAACAAGGATTAGGCAACATTTCCAAACTTCCGTTCTCCATTAAAGTGTTATTGGAAGCGGCGGTTCGTCAATTCGACGGCAGAGCGATTACGAACGAGCATGTGAAACAGATCGCCGGCTGGGCGGAAGGCCGCGACGATAACAAAGAAATTCCGTTTATTCCCGCACGCATCGTGCTGCAGGACTTCACCGGCGTGCCGGTTGTCGTAGACCTGGCGGCAATGCGCGATACGGTCAAAAAAGCGGGCGGCGACCCGAAACAAATCAACCCGCTCGTACCGGTCGACCTCGTCATCGACCACTCGGTCATGGTTGACGCGTTCGGTTCCAAGGAAGCGCTGGAATACAATATGAACGTTGAGTTCGAGCGCAACGAAGAGCGTTATCGTTTCCTCCGCTGGGCGCAAACGGCGTTCAACAATTTCCGCGCCGTTCCTCCGGCGACGGGAATCGTGCACCAAGTAAACTTGGAATACCTCGCATCGGTCGCCGCGACGAAATCGGTTGACGGCGTGACGGAAGTATATCCGGATTCGCTCGTCGGCACGGACTCGCATACGACGATGATCAACGGCCTTGGCGTCGTAGGTTGGGGCGTCGGCGGCATCGAGGCGGAAGCCGGCATGCTCGGGCAGCCGCTCTATTTCGTGACGCCGGAAGTCATCGGCTTCAAATTGACGGGCCGCCTGGCCGAAGGCTCGACGGCAACCGACCTTGCTCTGACCGTAACGGAATTGCTGCGGAAGAAAGGCGTCGTCGGCAAATTCGTAGAATTTTACGGCCCTGGCCTCAGCAATATCAGCTTGGCGGACCGCGCAACGGTTGCCAATATGGCTCCGGAATACGGCGCGACGATCGGGTTCTTCCCGGTCGACAGCGAGACGCTGAACTATTTGCGCAGCACCGGACGCTCCGAAGAGCAAATCGCGCTTGTGGAGCAATATTACAAAGCGCAGAACATGTTCCGTACGGACGATACGCCGGACCCTGTCTTCACCGACGTCATCGAGCTTGATCTCGGATCGATCGTACCGAGCCTCGCCGGTCCGAAACGTCCGCAAGATCGCGTGGAATTGACGGCGATGAAAGAATCGTTCAACAGCATCATCCGTACCCCGATCGATAAGGGCGGATACGGCTTAAGCGAAGACAACATCGCGCAAACGGTCGAAGTGAAGCATCCGAACGGCGAAACGAGCCGCCTTGGCACCGGCGCCGTCGTCATCGCAGCGATTACGAGCTGCACCAATACGTCCAACCCAAGCGTTATGCTTGGCGCAGGCTTGGTGGCGAAAAAGGCGGTCGAGCGCGGTTTGAAAAAACCGGGATACGTCAAAAGCAGCTTGACGCCGGGATCGCTCGTCGTTACCGAATACTTGATCAAAGCCGGCCTGCTCGAGCCGCTCGAAGCGCTCGGTTTCCACGTGGCCGGATACGGCTGCGCGACTTGCATCGGCAACTCCGGTCCGTTGCCGGATGAAGTCGGCCAAGCGATCGCCGACAACGATATGACGGTTGCTGCCGTTCTGTCCGGCAACCGGAACTTCGAAGGCCGCGTTCACGCGCAGGTGAAAGCGAACTATCTCGCCTCGCCTCCGCTCGTCGTCGCTTACGCGCTTGCGGGAACGGTCAATATCGACCTTGCCAACGAGCCGATCGGCTACGATCAGAACGACCAACCGGTCTTCTTGAAAGATATTTGGCCGACTTCGCAAGAGATTCAAGAAGCGATTCAAACGGCCGTAAGCCCGGATATGTTCCGCGCGAAGTACGAAAACGTGTTTACGCAAAACGAACGATGGAACCAAATCGATGTGCCGCAAGGCGAGTTGTACGAATGGGATGCGAAGTCGACGTACATTCAAAATCCGCCGTTCTTCGAAAACTTGGGCACGAACTTGAACGATATTCAAGAAATTCGCAACGCCAAAGTATTGGCCTTGCTCGGCGATTCGGTTACGACCGACCATATCTCGCCTGCAGGCAACATTAAAGTCGACAGCCCGGCCGGTTCGTATTTGATCGAGCATGGCGTGAAGAGACAGGACTTCAACTCCTACGGCTCCCGCCGCGGCAACCATGAAGTCATGATGCGCGGAACATTCGCGAATATCCGGATCCGCAACCAAGTGGCTCCGGGTACGGAAGGCGGCGTAACGACCTATCTGCCTGCCGATGAAGTGATGTCGATTTACGACGCTTCGATGAAATATCAAGATCGGAACACCGATCTTGTCGTCATCGCCGGCAAAGAGTACGGAACGGGCAGCTCGCGCGACTGGGCGGCGAAAGGAACGTTCTTGCTCGGCATCAAAGCGGTTATCGCCGAAAGCTTCGAGCGTATTCACCGCAGCAACCTGGTCGGCATGGGCGTACTGCCGCTGCAATTCCAGGACGGCCAAAGCTGGAAATCGCTCGGCATTACCGGCCGCGAAACGTTCGACATTCTCGGCTTGAACAACGACGTACAGCCTGGCCAAACGTTGAAAGTCATCGCTACCCGCGAAGACGGCAGCAGCTTCGAGTTCAACGTAACTGCGCGGCTTGACAGCATGGTCGACGTGGATTACTACCATAACGGCGGCATTCTGCAAACCGTGTTGCGCCAAATGATCGCACAATAACGCATAATACCCGGGGGGTGATCAGCCTCCCGGGTTTTGTTTTGTCCGCCCTCCGCAAACGATGAAGCTATCCGCTTATCCGGCGCGTTTTCACGGCTCCAAAACAGGATCTCGGACACAGGAGACGCTAATTGTGACAAAAGGCTCGATTTGGGACAGTTTGCGGACATACGATCCTTTATTCGCGATAAAAGCGTAAAAATAAGCCCTTCAACGAAGGAATAACGGAACCAGTGTCCGCCTAAACAGCGAATATGCGGTTTTGACGCGAAATAACGGCCCTGCGGTCCGGATACCAATTCTCCGATGCAACGCTAGTGCGCAAAACGAGAAAAACAAGCTAGCATAGCTGGATTTTTGCAACTGCTGTAGAAGAGGGCGAGCGATCCCATACTCCAAGAAAAAAGGCCGCCCGTTTCCGCGGACGACCCTCTCCCCTTATTTCAACAGAGCGTCGATCGAGTACGCTCCTGCGCCGGTCAGCGCAATGCCGACAGCGACAACGAGCAGGACGAGATCGTATTCGAAACCGCCTTGCGTGATCCACAAGCCTTTCGCGCCGTTCGACTTGAAAATCGCCCCCAGCATGACGATGACGATCAACGCCGAACCGACCGGAAGCCATAACCCCGCTCCAAACAGCAAGCCTCCCACTAATTCCGCAAGCCCGACGAACACCACCATCGGTACGCCCGGCTTGATGCCGATCGATTCGAACCAGCCCGCCGTCCCTTTCACGCCGTATCCGCCAAACCATCCGAACAATTTTTGCGTCCCATGACCGATAAACAGCAGACCGATTACTACCCGAACAATCAACAAACCTATATCCGCCATCTTGACCATCCTTTCATCTATTTTACTTTAATTTAATATGTTACTTACTTTTTATAATATACTTAATTAACTCACTTATGTCAAGTAACTATTAATATGAATATTTTGAGAATGGAAATTTAGAACAGCCAATTATACTAATATAATTAAAGTAACTTATAAAAAGTTGATATTCACTTACTTTTTTTACTCTACTATGATAAAATAAAAAACAAGATGTAAAATCGTTGCTTCGAAAAGTCCCGAAAGGTGTGATTGGAAATGGATTACTCAAAAATGTGCCCGAAATACGAATCTGCCATGGATGTGCTCGGCAAGAAATGGACAGGTTTAATCGTGCGTGTGCTGCTTGACGGACCGAAGCGTTTCAAAGACATTAAACATCAAATCCCGGAAATGAGCGATAAAATGTTGACGGACCGCATTAAAGAGCTGGAAGCAGGCGGAATTCTTCAACGGAACGTCTACCCCGAGACTCCCGTTCGGATCGAATACGAATTAACCGAGAAAGGGCAAGCCTTGGAGCCGATTATCGAGAAAATTCAAGCATGGGGCGATAAATGGATGTAACAGCGCCTACAACAAAAAGCCGGTGCAGCTCGAACAAATCGAGCGCATCGGCTTTTCTTATCGTTTGACAGCTATTTCGTTCCGTTGAACGTTTTTAACCCTTTTTTATTATTTTTTAAGCGTTCCGGCTCAACATTTTGCCCATCCGGTCCGCCGCTTCGATCACGATCGGGGCATGCTGCCGCAATGTCTCGAGAGACAGCCTGTTTACCGGTCCGGATACGGATAACGCGCCGTACAATCGGCCCGAACGGTCGAAGATCGGCGTCGAGACGGCGGCGGCCCCCGTTTCGCGCTCCTCGATGCTTGTGGCATAGCCTGCCGACCGGATGCCGGACAATTGCTCCGTATAGTGGTCCCTCTCCGCGGCCGATGTCCATGGGAATTCGTCGATAAGTTCCTGCCGCTCCTCCGGCTCCGCGAAAGCGACCAACACTTTGCTCGACGCGCCGACGTTCAAAGGCAGCCTTACCCCTACCGGCGCAACGCGGCGTATCGCCTGATTGCTCTGTACGGCTTGAATGCGGATCCGTTCTTTGCCGTCCCGCAAATATAAACTGACCGTTTCGCCCAGCAGATCGCGCAGCCGCTCCATCTCAGGCAGCAGCAGCACCGCGGGATCGCCGGCTTGCGACAAGCCCGCCGACAGTTCCCAAATGCGAAAACCGAGCCGGTATTTGTCCGTCGCCCCGTCGCGAATGACGAATCCTTTCTCCTCCAGCGTCGTCAGCAGGCGATGCGCCGTACTTTTATGCAATCCGATCTTGCCGGAGATTTCCGTTAGGCTCAAATCTTTGCCCGACGTAAAGCACATTAATATATCCAAAGCCCGTTCGACCGCACGAACCGTTAGCTTACGATCCTCCATCGGCGATACCTCCGTTTCCCATCTATAAGATCGGGTAAAATTCCAAATTCACTCTATGCAAATAGTTTCATAGAATGAAACCTCGTTACGTACAGTATAACCTAATTTCGAATCCCGCGTAAAGTGCGAAGACCAAATAACCGGCTTGCCGCAGCGAAATATTGCACCAATTTTTCTATATTACAAGTAGATTACAAACACCTTACAATTCGACAATTTCCGTTGACCGGGACGTTGGAGCATCATACTATAGTACTACTATCATCTGCAGCGCTTTCAAATGAACGCAGTTTAGCGAACCATCATCATAGAATCGGGGGAAACGGTTATGAGCACATCGACATTGACAAACGTACCGCTGCAAGGCAATCTCCTCGGCAATTTGCCTGTTGTCGCCAAACGCAGAAAGCCTTTGAAACATTTGCTTGTCGCTCTGCTTCTATCGATGTTGTTTTTCATCATCTTCTGTTTTATGGCGCTGCACGGATTTATCGTTCTGCTGCTCTCCAATCCGCACACCGCTGCGATCGTCTCGAATCCTTATCAGGAAAAAGGCCTGCAGTATGAAAATATCGTTTTTCCCGCTATCGATCATAGCACCGATTTGAACGGATGGTATATTCCTGCGGATCAATCGAAACGAACCATTGTATTCAGCCACGGATACGGCACGAACCGCGAGGAACCGTGGGTCAAAGTCTACGATCTGGCCCAATTCGCCCATCGCTTGAATTACAACGTCATCCTGTTCGATTACGGCTTCGCTTCCGCTACGCATAAAACGGCGGCCACCGGCGGCAAGACGGAAAGCCGGCAATTGCTCGGCGCCGTTCATTACGCGAAGCAGCGAGGAGCCGAGCAAGTTCTCGTATGGGGCTTCTCCATGGGCGCCGGCACTGCGCTGCAAGCCGCCCTGCAAACGGACGAGATCGACGCGATGATATTGGACAGCATGTTCTTGCCCGAACCGGATACGATTTATCATAACATTGAGCAATATATCGATTTGCCCCGCGACCTTTCGATAACGATGCTGCGTTTGTTTTTCCCGTTGCTCAGCGGAACCGGACTGCAGCAAATTCCTTACGAGCAAGTGAAACATACCGACTACCCGATGCCGATTTTGTTCATTCACGGCACGAGAGACGATAAGGCGCCGTACACGATCGCCGAGCAAATCGCCGCCAATCAAACGAATCCTTCCTCCGGCGTATGGATTGCCGAGGATGCGCTGCATGAAATGATTTTCCAGCAAAACGCCCGGCAATATTTGAGCAGAACGGCCAGCTTCTTGAGCAGCATCCATTAACGCACTTCGAATAAGCGGCTCCGCGATCTCATTCGCGTGCGCGCATAAGAAACGACATGGATTAGGACATAGGACATGGACCTCCTTGAATATAGTAGTAAGTAGAAACGTTACGTAGAGGAGGTTCGTGCCTATGCTGCAAGTATATGGCGCATTGATGCCCGTGCGCTTGCTGGAAGAGATCCGGTTTTGGAAGACGCAGGAAAAAGAGCATACATCCGTCATTACCGCCATTATCCCTAATCTGGAACAACCGTTTGTGAACCTGATGCGCGAGTGGGAAAACGTGTTCGACAAAACCGAACAAGCTGCGCAAGCCTATCTTGACGCCGCCCTACAGGCGCCCGCACAGATCGGCCCGCAGTTTAAAGCGCAAATCAACGATCTGCTGCGCGTTTCCTGCGAGCAATCGAATCGATTTATCGCCCACCTGCGACATATCGAGCGCACCAGCCAGGCGGTCAAACAAGTCCCTCTCGCTCCGACGGTATTGGAACATATTATCCGGGAATCGGAATACTTCTTGAACGTGTTGCAGACGCTCACTCATCTCGACGCCAGGGAAGGCGATCTGCGCGGCGAGCGGCAGGAAGACGGCATGCCTTGGAACGAACGGGCGCCGGAGGAGAGCAGAGCCGACAACAACCCTTCTTCATCCCAAGACGAACCGGGCGGAAATGAGACAACGGGGGACGGGGCGCCGGTCAATGAGGTGGAACGCGGCGATTTGCTCAGCTGGACGGACGCCTTGGATATGAACGGCAAGCCGGTACCGATCGGCGGACATCAATTGCCGCCTTTGCCGTATCCGTATAACGCCTTGGAGCCGTATATCGATGAAGCGACGATGCGCATCCACCACGACAAGCATCACAAAAGCTATGTCGACGGACTGAACAAAGCCGAACGGGCGCTGCTGGAAGCGAGAAAGAGCGGCAATTTCGATCTGATTAAACATTGGGAAGGCGAGCTGGCTTTCCATGGGGCGGGGCATTATTTACATACGATCTTCTGGAATGTGATGAGCCCGAAAGGCGGCGGCACGCCATCCGGGCCTTTGGCTGCGCAAATCAAGCAGGATTTCGGCAGCTACGAACAGTTCAAGGCGCAATTTACCGAAGCGGCCGATAAGACCGAGGGCGGAGGATGGGCGATCCTCGTCTGGAGCCCGCGCAGTTGGCGTTTGGAAATTTTGCAAGCCGAAAAACATCAGAACCGGACGCAATGGGACGTCATTCCGCTGCTTCCGCTCGATGTATGGGAGCACTCTTATTACTTGAAGCATCAGAACAACCGGGCCGCCTATATTCAAGACTGGTGGAACGTCGTCTACTGGCCGTACGTTGCCGACCGGTTCAGCAAAGCCAAGAAACTGAAGTGGATTCCGTATTGATAAGTAAGGAATCTAAGGCAAAAGGGACGGCGCGCCGCACCGTCCCTAACTGTTTCATTGCTTGATCAACGATAAAAATTCGGCGCGGAGCGCGGAGTCTTCGCGGAAACGGCCGCGAATTCCGGACGTAACCGTTTTGCTGCCCGGTTTCTTCACGCCGCGGGCGCACATGCATAAATGCTCTCCTTCCACCACAACCATAACGCCGTGCGGCTGAAGCACTTCCTCCATCGTATCCGCAATTTGCGATGTAATCCGTTCCTGCACCTGGAGGCGGCGCGTAACCGCTTCGACCAATCGCGCCAATTTGCTCAAACCGGCTATTTTCCCGCTCGGAATATATCCGATATGCACTTTGCCGAAGAACGGCGCCGTATGATGCTCGCACTGGCTGTAATATACGATGTCCTTGACGATAACGAGTTCTTCATGCTGTTCGTCGAACGTGACGCCGAGCACTTCGCGCGGATCGACGCTGTATCCTGCGTAAATCTCCTCGTACATTCTGGCTACGCGTTCCGGGGTTTCCAACAAACCTTCACGATCCGGGTTCTCGCCGATCAACCGCAAAATTTCCCTCACGTGATATTCGATTTGTTCATGATTTTCCGCTGCGTGCAAGTTTTTGTAATCTTTAACTCCTGCCACTGGCTCCCCTCCTAACAATTCGCGTTATTTGAATTTTTTGTTCTTCATCATTTGCTGAGCGCGCTGCATTTGCTTGTTGTTCAAGTTGTAACCCATTTGCTTCGCCATTTTGGCAAGCATGTCCGGATCGCTTTGCATTTTGGTCAACTGCCTGCGCAAATAGAATACGCCAATAATAAACCCGAGCACTAAACCGACAACCAGCGTGATAATCGGAATAATATAATTCATTATGCGTCACCCTTTGTTCACTTGATAATTGTTCCATTCGATAAAAACTATCATAGCACGTCCGTTCGCCTATGACAAACATCACAGCCGTTCGAGCGCCAGCAATGTTTCTTTCTTATCCAAACCTCCGCCGTATCCGACCATTTGGCCTCCCGCGCCGATGACGCGATGGCATGGAATAATAATGGGAATCGGGTTTTTGTTGTTGGCTCCGCCGACGGCGCGCACCGCCTTCGGATTGCCGATCCGCTCGGCGATGTGTTTATACGAACATACCTCGCCGTACGGAATTTCCGTCAACGCCCGCCAAACTTTGCGTTGAAATTCCGTCCCTTGCAAGTCGAGCGTCTCGAACGGCAAATCGAACGAATGCCGGCTTCCCGCAAAATATTGTTCCAATTGCTCGATAACGCCGCTCAATTTCCCCTGATTCATTATAAATTCCGCCTCGCCCCACCAACGCTGCGCCCAGCGTTCGAGCTCTTGCTTCCGTTCGGACACGGCGCCGAATTCGATATGGCATAACCCTTTGTCGGTCGCGCATAACGTAAGCGTGCCGATGGGGGAATCCATCTCGCCGTAAAATAACGTTTTCCCGGCGGCCCCCAGTTTCGCTCGTGCTTCTTGCACCGCCTCGAGCACTTCTTCGTTCTTTTCCTGTCCCAAGCTATCCGTCAATGCCCGCATCGACTCATCTCCTCCAATTTTCCCGAGCGCCCATGCGGCGGTTGCCCGCAATTCCGGCCGCGGGTCTTCCATAATCACCGTCCGCAAATGCGGAACGGCGCTGCGGTCTTTGAAATTGCCCAGGGCGATCACCGCATTGCGCTGGATCGGCTTCTTCCCCCGCCACGCGGCGGCGCTGCTGCCGAATCGTTCCTTGAATTCCTTGTTGCTCATGGAGAGCAGCGGGATAAGAAGCGGCTTGGCCAATTCCGGATCAGGCTGCAGTTCCGGCTGATGCGTCCAGTTCTTGCCGCGATTCTTCGGGCACACGATCTGGCAAGTGTCGCAGCCGTATAGCCGGTTGCCGATTTTGCGCATAAATTCGTCGCTCAGCGTATGCTTCGTTTGCGTCAAGAACGAGATGCATCGCTGCGCGTTCAATTGGCCCGGGCCGACAAGCGCGCCTGTCGGACAGGCGTCGATGCATGCGGTACAGTCCCCGCAATCGTCGGTGACCGGCTCGTCCGGCGGAAAAGGAATATTCGTGATCATCTCGCCGATATAAATCCACGAGCCCCATTCCGGCGATATAATCGAACAGTTCTTGCCGCTCCAGCCGATGCCGGCCCGCTCGGCAACCGCCCGATCGACCAGCGCCCCGGTATCGACCATGCTCTCCATCCGTGCGCCTTCGACCCGATCGCGTATAAACGTCTCCAATCGGGCCAGCCGATTGCGCAATACATGGTGATAATCTTCCCCCCATGCGGACCGGGCCAATATGCCGCGATACGCTCCGGGCTCCGACTTCGGCGGATTCGCCATCTTCGACGGGTAGGCGATCGCGATGGCGATCATCGATTGCGGTTCGCTCAAGCTTAGTTCGGGACGCACTCTTTTCTCGATATCCTTCTCCTCGAATCCGGATTCATGCCCTTTGGCCCGGTGTGCGAGCAGCCTTTGTCTCAACGTCTCAAACGGGGCGGCCGAGGCGAATCCGATTTGATCGATGCCAAGCTGCGGCGCGGCTCGCTTGATTTCTTCCTTCAATTGTCCCCAGTACCCGCTCTCCGTTCCCGCTTCCATCTTCTCCGGCTTCGTCATTCCACCCACCCCTTTTCCGTTCGCGCCACCTTGTTGCGCTTCGTTTTTTTACATAATAATAGGAAAGCATATCTCCCCTCCATTTGCAATGGGTGGAAAGATATGCTTTCGATTCGCGAAGCATATTTAAGAATTTTCATTCGTTAATAAGGTATATTCGTTCTCAAAAGCTTAAATTCACCCCAACTTCCCCCAAACTTAGACTCCTATTGGGTCGCTAATAAGGTACAATCGTACCTATTACCGCCCTAATCCCCTAATCCGACTCGCACCGGGAAACCGGCTGCCGGATCTCACGACAACCGCTTGATCGCTTCCCGCGCCAGCAAGTCGCAGCGATTGTTCAATTCATTGTCGCTATGGCCCTTCACTTTAATATATTCCACCTCATGGGTTCCCATTAAAGCCCATAGCTCCTTCCATAGATCCTGATTTTCGACAGGCTGGTTTTTGCTGTTCTTCCAACCGTTGCGCAGCCAGCCCCGGATCCATCCCTGCTTGAAGCAGTTCACGACATAGGCCGAGTCGCTGTAAACTTTGACCTTGCACGGCTCCTTCAACAGCTTCAACGCTTCGATGACGGCTTTAATTTCCATCCGATTGTTCGTCGTATCCCGCTCCCCGCCGGACAGCTCTTTGCGGTGACCGCCGTACATGAGAATAGCGCCCCATCCCCCGGGGCCGGGATTTCCGGAGCAAGCGCCGTCCGTATATAACGTAATTTCTTTCATTGCGATTCCCTCCAAGCCGAATAATAACGCAGCACGGCCTCATCCTGAAACGGCGCCAAGCCGCCCTCCATTCGCAGTTTCAATTGTTCGAGCCCATTCATCAATTTCCGCACCACAAGTTCGGGATACCGGTAATTGGCCCGGTTCTTTTCATATTCGTTCCAATCCAGCAGTTGAACTTGTCCATCCGGATGAAGCACGACATCCAGATCGTAATCGATATATGTAATGACATGATCGGCATCGCTTTTATAGGGCGGGGAAGCGATATTGCAATAATATCGGATTCCCGTATCTTCAACGAGCGCGACGACATTAAACCACATTTGCGGAATAAAAAAGGTTACCGCAGGCACTTTGCTGAACCAGCGCTTGCCGTCCGCTTCGACGATCGGCGTTTGGGAATTGATGGCGACGGTCATCGACTGTTCCGTATGGTCCGGTCCGAGCTCTTCTTCCGGGACGAGCCAGTTTTCCAGCCACATCCGGTGCAAACGGCCGTCATGCTTAAAGCTTTTAATCGTTAACGGTTGGTATCGGTTGTTTGTTTTCATATCAATAGAAAAACATATCTCCCCATCGTTTGCAATAGATGAAAAGATATGCTTCGTCTCCTTGCCAATCCTATAAGTGCAGAAATATTATCCAGCCACGATTCTTAATTTTTGAAAAGTTCGTAAAACATGCGCCGCCCCGTACCCCATCGCGGCATATAACGGCAACACCGGTTCGTTATGTTCGTCGCCCGCAATGCAAATGCGCGTTACTTTGCGTTGCAAGAATCTTTGCTGCAATGCGGAAATTAACGCCTTGCCGCTGCCTTGGCCGCGATACTTCGGATGAACCGCCAACCGGTAATAACAACCCTGGCTATTCTCAATCGTTCCGATAATAACGCCAACGAGAGCGTCATCCCGTTCATGCACCAACACTAGATCGCTATCGAGCGATAATTGTCTGGCAAATGCCTCCATCGTCTGCTCGTAGCACTCCTCCGACAACGATTCTTGCAACAGCTCCGTCACTTGAATGTAATCCGACAATTGAAAGGAACGAATACGCATGTTCTACTCCCCTTATGTTTATCTTATGTGATTTTCAAAAACTGAACTGACTGTCGTATGCCTTTTTTCAGCGATCTTTATAAAATACGACAAAAAACGATGAAATCCTCCTTTAATCTTAAAAAAACATTAATTTCCTCGCTTTTCCTCTTGAAAACGCTTCATTTTAAGCGCTTACATAAAAATGCCGGAACGCCGCCCTTCGGCATGACGATACTTATCCTATCTACATGGATAGACATGCAGGCGATGTTCCGACAGGTCGATTACATCAAATCATGAACGCGTACAACACTAAGATTTGATTCGGCCCGGTACGTTCCAACACGCGATAACCGGTAACGGCATTCGTAGCGATGCCTTGATCGTTCGGCCTGCAATATCCGTTGACCGGGCATGTCCCGTCATCCCGAACGAGCAATTTGCCCAGCAAGCCGACCGCAACCCATTCGGGCCTTTGCGATCGCGGAATATATTCGCGGGAAGGATCGAATGCCGGATTGACGACCGCTTCTCTTACTTTTCGCTCCGGTTTAATGACCACGCCGTATTCGTCTTGTTCGGCGGGATAGATTACCTCGCGCATGATCGTCCTGCCCCACTCGTCCCTCATAAATTTATGCTTCCAGCTTAATTCGGCCGCATCCCCTACAACTCCGGGCGTCGCGCTCGTAATCCCCAGAATATAAATATCCGAGGCCGTTGCCTTGCGGATCTTGCTTCCTTCCAAAGTGACGAAGTAGCCGACGTCGATCGGCCTGCCGTCGCAGGTTTCAAACATTTCCGCATAATCGGCCGCGCCTGTCACCCAACCGTTCTCGGCAATGCCCTGCCCCTGCGGCCCGGATATTTTGGCTGCCAAGTGCGGGGTTGTCCCTGTACCGTAAGCCAGATGCCATGAATACTCTTCATTCGCTTGGCCGTAGCGTCCCATAATATGCGCGCCGGTATAAAGGTTCGTATCCGTGCTTATTCCTTCGGCATGGGAACTGTTGCCGCTCGCGATCGTAGCGCTGCCCTCCGCATGCGACGCATCCCCGCTCGCCGTGGATTGATCTCCCTCGGCATGCGAAGCGATCCCGTATGCCTGCGTCGCCCTTCCTTCCGCGTGGCTGGCATATTCTCCCGCCACCGAGCGGTCGCCTTCGGCGTGCGAAGCAAAACCACCGGCAACCGTACGGTATCCTTCCGCATGGGAAACATCGCCTGCCGCGAGAGTCGGGCCATATCCGTATGCCTGATGGAACCCTCCCCCCTCGGCATGAGCTGCAGCGCCGCTGGCCGTATTCCGAACATCCAGAAATTCGTTGCCCCATCCTTCCACATGGGAATAATCCCCGCTCGCCAAAGTGAAAAATCCTTCCGCGTGGGAATAGCGGCCGCTGGCAATCGTTCTATAGCCTTCGGCATGAGAGCCTCTGCCGCCGGCGGCCGATCGTTCCCCTTCCGCATGCGAAGCTTCTCCCGTCGTCTCCGTCCCGACCCCTTCGGCATGCGAGTACGCGCCGCCGGCAACCGAGCCGGAGCCCTCGGCATGTGAACCTATTCCGACTGCCTCTGCTGAGTCGCCTTCCGCATGAGAAAATTCCCCTCGCGCCAGAGTGCTGTAACCTTCGGCATGCGAGCCCGTCCCGTCGGCTGAGGATAGTTGTCCTTCCGCATGGGCGAAGTCGCCGCCAGCGCTTGACCCAGATCCCTCCGCATGGGCAAAGTCGCCGGACGCGCCCGTGGCATTTCCTTCGGCATGCGCCCCAATCCCTTTGTCCGGGAACAAGCCTGCCATTGTTCCCAGACCTTCGGCATGCGTAAAGGCGGCCACCGCTCTGGTTCCGCTTCCCTCGGCATGCGAAGCCGTTCCGATGGCCCAAACATCGGCTCCCTCCGCATGCGCCGCCGGCCCGTATGTCAGCGTGGACAATCCTTCGGCATGCGATGCGGCAGCATGGGCGGCGGTAGCAATTCCTTCCGCATGTGCGGCCGTCCCGTCGGCGATCGTATCCCTTCCTTCCGCGTCCGCACATTGTCCCGGCGCGTTGCGATTGCATTCGTTTGACATTGCGATCATCCTTTCTTCTATTGGAAATGCTATATTGTATTCGCAACGCCTGTCCGGGAAGCGGCGACCGCGGTTTTCCCCTGTATAAACCGACGAAAACACGGCAATCCTAGTCGGGGAATGAAAAGCGTTCGACTTTTTAAACATTTATATTGATTTATTATGAAAAATAAGGTTTAATAAAATAGTGAAGACTACATATTTTGGGAGGTATTCAATTATGGCACATCAATTACCACCGTTACCTTATGCAAACAACGCGCTCGAACCGCACATTGACGAAACGACGATGATGATTCACCACGATCGTCACCACAACACTTATGTAACCAACTTGAACGCGGCGCTGGAGTCCGCTCCTGAATTGCAAAGCAAGAGCGTTGAAGATCTGATCGCCGATCTGAACAGCGTGCCGGAGAGCATCCGCACTGCCGTTCGCAACAACGGCGGCGGCCATGCGAACCACTCCTTGTTCTGGACGACGATCGGCCCGAACGCCGGCGGCGCTCCGACAGGCGCATTGGCCGAAGCGATCAACAACGAGCTTGGCGGCTTCGACAAGTTCAAAGAAGATTTCGCCAAAGCGGCTGCTACCCGTTTCGGCAGCGGTTGGGCATGGCTTGCCGTTGACCCTTCCGGCAAATTGAAAGTATATTCCTTGCCGAACCAAGACAATCCGATCATGGAAGGCGACACGCCAATCCTCGGGCTTGACGTTTGGGAGCATGCATATTACTTGAAATATCAAAACAAACGCCCTGACTACATTGCTGCGTTCTGGAACGTAGTCAACTGGGACGAAGTGGGCAAACGTTACGAAGCGGCGAAAAAATAAGACGTTTCGGCAAGAAGAAGGCTGCATCGCGAGTAGATGGATTCTACCGGATGCAGCCTTTTCACGTCTAACGGAAACAGGAGACTCTATTTGTACAAAATCGAGACTTTTCAAAATGTAACGGAAGTGAGGAACCTTATTTGCGTTCATTTGTTCATTTCTTGCTTGGAAAACAACAAATAAGAGCGCTGGCTTCCGTTAGAATTCAAAAAGACTGTTTTTTGCCACATTAAGGTCTTCCAGTTCCGTTACAGTTTTGAATGGCGACGACAGTTCGTCGACTGTCTCTTTCGAACCGTTACCATGCCGCGATCGAGCTCATTTCCGATGAAAGACCGGCCCTTCCCTTTCCCCGACGCTCGGCTTGGCATCGGCCACGGTGGGCCAGCCGTCCTCCCATACGATCGGATCGATCATGAGGGGCCTGCGCGTTGCGCCGCTTCCCACTTTGGGAGCGTTGACGTCGATCGCATGATATACGATCCAATCCGTCCCGCGGTCGTCCGTTATGACGGCATTATGTCCCGGGCCGACGAACGGTGCGCCCTCCGGTTCAGGCGGGAAATATCCGGTCAACATGACATTTCCCTCATTATAGAGCAGATCCCCGCCTTCGCGGTTCAAGTAAGGCCCTTTCAGCGATTCCGCTCTGCCGACCGCCACGCGGTACGTACTGTCGGCGCCGTCGCAACATGTTCCCATCGAGCCGAAAAAGTAATAATGCCCGTTCCGCTTAATCATATAAGGAGCTTCATATCCCGAAGACGCGATTTGAAATTTGTCGCCCGCCGTTTGCATTCCGTCCGCCGTCAATTCAATCCCGAAGATGCCCGCTTCGATGCTCCCGAAGAACAGATACGGCTTCCCGTCTTCGACGAAGAACATCGGATCGATCGAGTAAGCGCCGATCTCCGAGCTTGTGAAAATTTTGCCCCGGTCCGTAAAGGGTCCTTCGGGGGAATCCGCCACGGCCACGCCGATGCCCGGGTCCGGATCGCCCCATAACGACATCGTATAATACAAATAATATTTCCCGTTATAATAAGCGATGTCGGGGGCCCATACTCCGCCTCCCTTCCATTCGGGCTTCCGGTCGAACGCTTCGCCGACATACTCCCAATCCTGCAAATTGCCGGAACGTAGAATCGGAACGACGCGGCTTCCTTCCCCGTCGCCCCAATCGTCTTCGGTGGCATATGCGTAGATCATACCGTCCTCCCCGCGTATCAATGCCGGATCGGCAAATACCGGTTCGAATACCGGATTCCGATAAGTTGAGGACGCGGAATCACCCGCTTCGCCCCCATTCCGTTTCACTGTCCAAACGCCCGCCGCCAATGCGGCCGCCACGCAGGCCAGTACGACGATCAAGCCAATACCAATCCATATGAATCGTTTGTTTCCGGTCAAATCCCGTTCCCCCCGTATTCTCGAGTACGAATTATCCTTTCAAACCGGTCATCGTAATTCCTTCCACGAAATATTTTTGCGCGAAAAAGAATAATACGACGGTCGGTATTAACGCCAGCACCGAGCCCGCCATAATTAACGTCCATTCCGCGCGGTACGCGCCTTGGAAGGAAGCGAGCACCAACTGGAGCGTGAACTTCTCCGGGCTGTTAATGTAAATGAGCGGTCCCATATAATCGTTATACCCGCCCAGAAAGCCGAAAATCGCTTGCGTCGCCAGCGCCGGTTTCGACAGCGGCACGATGATGCGGGCAAAAATGCCGAACGGATTCAATCCGTCCATTTTGGCGGCTTCCTCCAATTCGGAAGGAATTGTCTTGAAAAATTGGCGCAGGAAAAATACGGTCATCGCCGCGCCGAACATTCCCGGAATCATCAGCGGCCTCCAACTGTCGATCCAGCCGAGATACTTGTACAGAATAAACGCGGGCACCATCGTAACGACGCCGGGAATCATAACGGTGGCCAGCAGCAGGGCGAACAACAGATCCCGCCCCGGAAATCTAAGCTTCGCAAATCCGTATGCCGCGAGCGAGCTTGTAAACAGACCGACGACTAGCGGGGGCATAATAATGAGCATCGTATTGATAAAGCCGCCGAATAAATTCGCCTTCGTAAACACGAGCGTGTAATTCTCCCAAGCAAATACTTCCGGAATCCAGCGCGGCGGCATATCGAACACGGCGCCTTCCGCCTTCAACGATGTCGACAGCATCCATAGAAACGGAACCGCCATAATGAAAGATCCGATCGTCAGAAAAAGATAAGCAAACGCTTGTTTCACTTGTTCTCTTCTCCGGCGTTGAACGTACAATGAATGGTAAGCTGCTTGCGCCATATTCCCGCCCCCTTAATCGTAATGAACCCAACGTTTGGAGAAGTAAAAATTCAATACCGTAATGATCATAATCGCAATGCCCAGCATCCAGGCCATCGCCGCGGCGTATCCCATGTCCATATACCGGAAGGCGTTCTGGAAAATATAGTACACGATCGTCATGGTCGAGAAATTCGGCCCGCCTTCGGTCATAATTTGGAATCTTGGGAAATCCTGCAATGCGCCGATCATGGAAGTGACCAAAATATATAACGTCGTCGGCGAAATGCACGGTATCGTAATATGGCGAAATCTTTGCCAACCGCCCGCGCCGTCGATTTCCGCCGCTTCGTGCAAGCTGCCGGGCACGCCTTGAAGCGCCGCCAAATAGAGCACAATATTGAAGCCCAAACCGCCCCACACGCCCTGCACGATCATGGCCGGCATCGCCCAATTCTCGTCGTTCAGCCAGGACGGGCCGTGTATGCCGACCCATCCCAGCAAATAGTTAAGCAATCCGAAATCGGAATTGAAAATCCATTTCCATAGCAACGTCAGCGCAACGACCGAACTGATCGTCGGCAGGAAGAACGCCGTACGGAACAGGCGGATGCCGCGAATCTTCTGGTTTAGCGCCGCCGCAATGCCCAGGGAAACCGCCATCGTGAGCGGAATCCCGACGGCCGCATAGACCGTGTTCAACGACGTTTTCCAGAAGAGC
The DNA here is from genome assembly GCF_018918005.1 of Paenibacillus sp. MSJ-34. GTDB lineage: Bacteria > Bacillota > Bacilli > Paenibacillales > Paenibacillaceae > MSJ-34. Next base: position 57,098 of record NZ_JAHLPR010000027.1, read on the forward strand.
GGATCCTCGGACAGCAGCTTCGCATAATTCGCCGCTCCTTGCAACTCCGGCGTTCCAAATCCGTCGAAAGTGGTAAAACTGACGTATACCGAATAACAGATCGGAATAAAGCCGAAGATCAGGAACCCGACAATCGGAGCGGCGACGAACAAGTATCCCCACCAATGCTCCCTTCGATAATAACGGGATTTTTTCTTAGGCGGGACGGACGGGCCCGTTATAGATTGCGCCATTATTCTCAACCTCTCTTACCGAAAAAGATCGGGATTTCCTTCCTTCAACGCTTTCTCGACGGCCGGCTTAATTTCGTCCATCAACTGCTGCGCCGTCTTCTTGCCTTCCCACAATTGCCCTAGATTTTGGTTGACCGTATCCCACCATTTATTGTTCGGCACATACGTCCAAGGCCCTGGCTGCTGATGCTCGGCCGCTTTCAGGAAAACTTCCGCGTGCTGCGGTTTTAAATCCGGCCGCAGGAACACGTCCGAATTGGCCATTTCCTTATAGATCGGCATCGACAATCCCGCTTCCGCGCGGATTTGATTGACTTCCTCGCTTACCAAGTATTGCAGAAATTGAAACGCTTCTTGCGGATGCTTGGACTTGCTGGATACGGAGAAGCCTACGGATGCGCTCCATCCGCTCCACTCGCCGTTCGCCGGGATCGGCGCGACGTCCCAGTCGAAGTTCAGCTTGCGGAACCCGAGGGTGGAATATCTTCCGGACGTGATCATCGCCAGCCTGCCCGTCTCAAACATTTGCCCGTCGTTCATCGCTTGCAGCGCGCGGCCGTTCGGAGCCAAATTATGAACGTTTTGTATATCGGATACGAACTGCAGCGCTTCCGTCGCTTCCGGCCGATCCAGCATAAATTCGGTGCGGTCGGCACTTAAGATCTCGCCTCCGTTCCCCCATACCATGCCTTCCCACCATAACGGACCGATACCGTACTGCTCCGGCTTTCCGTCGCCGTTCGTATCCTTCGTTAATTTGGCTGCGGTGTCGAGCAATTCGTCCCAGGTCATCGGCTGCTCGGAGCTTGGATACGGAACGCCCGCTTCGTCGAACAATTTTTTATTGTAATATAGAACGGTCGGCGCGATATCCATCGGCAAAGCGTACGCATCGCCCAAGCCCGATTTCTGTCCGTCATACCGGTAACGGGTCAATGCCGTTTCCCAAACGTCGCTCAAATCCATTCCCGTTTCCTTGATCATCGGTTCCAAATTCATCAGCACGCCCAGCTTCACCCAACGGCTGAAGTCGCCGTCGCCGACATAGAATACGTCGGGAGCGTCTCCGCCGGCCAAGACGGTGTTCATTTTGCCGCCATAGTCGGCTGGAATATGAATATACTGAACTTTAATATTCGGGTTTTGCGCTTCGAAATTTTTAATGATTTGTTCGTAAAGCTCCTTCTCCTCCGGCTCGCCCCAACCGGAAAATTTGATTTGCACCTTTCCGCCGGACGAGCCTTGATTGCCTTGATTGCCGCCCGGAGACAGATCCGCGGAATCGTTCCCTCCCGTCGAAGCGCACGCGGCTAAAGAGCTGAATGCCAGTATTAGGCAAAGCGTCAACAATATACTTCTTCCAACTTTTTTCATGCCTCTTCCCCCATTTTATAAGAATATTTATTCCATAATAGAATGAAAGCGATTTCTAAATTGAGTGTATAAGACGGCCAAGGGGCCGCTTATATGACTTCCAACTCATCCAAATCCGGCAATTCGCGGAATTTGACATGCGGTTCGGCTTGATACCAATAGGCAACGGAAGCCATGTCGCTCTGCTGCGGAAGGAATCTTCCGCCCGAACGCCAGCCGAGCGATTGGATCGTCACTCGAATCTCTTCTTCGAAACGGATCGGGTCCATAATATGCCATCGATACATGCCAAACCGTTGATTCGCCCGGTATAGGCCGTCGGGCCGGATCACTTGAGGCAAGCCCAGGAACGGGGTCGAGTATTCGCAATACTGTCCTTTCGGCTGCTCCCAATTCCAAGCCCCGCCGAAGTAATCCTCCGTACCCGTACCGCAAATCGTCGGAAATTCACGATCTCCGTCCATATAAAACTTGATTTCGCCTTCGCCCCACCAGCCGTTGTTGTTCACCTGGCAAGCGAGATAAGTGCCCACATAATGCCCTTGGCCCTTTACGCCGTCCAAGATGACGTAATCTTCCTTATACGGCAAAGGATTGGCCCTTCTCCACTGCGCATGGAAATAAGCGGCATTGTCAGGCACCTCGGTCAGAGCGTAATCGATTTGATAATAGAGATAGACTTCCTCTTCCCCTAAATTTTCGATCGCGATATGCGCCTTTTGTCGAAAAGGCATTTCCCAATAACTGTTGAAACCTCCCGCGGGATTGACGCTAATCGGCAGCGAGTTGACATTCGCCCGCTCGCACCAGCCGTTGCAGAAGAAATCGCCCAAAGGCACGCATACGGAAGGATGCTCCTCCCCGTCCCAATACATGCTGAGGATCAACGATCTCCATTTGTCCGGCGAACAGGTCATCCATATATGTTGAATCGCGCCGGGGCCTTCGATATCCGCCAGAACAAAACGGCTCTTGCCTTGGATCAGAATGGACGGAGACACTTTCCAACCGACTCCCAGATCCCGCGCGCATTGCTTTGCGGTTCCCTCCGTTGCCATTCCGCCCTTCCCTTTTTCTCCGGTAAAATTCTCCGCGCTTATGGAACGAGTCTTTGCCTTCGACAGCAAAGAAATGTTATGCAATCCCAATCCCAGTCCGTTAAATGTCAACAATATCTACTCCTTCATCGTTGATAAAAGGCGCCTTTCACCTCACATTATACGGTCCCGCGGTTCCGTCGTCTTTAGCATTCATTTGCAAATATTTATCATATATTGCTTTTCTGTTTGTCATGAATTGAAAATGATCGCATCGTTTTATATGATGAAGGCAAGCAACTCCTATTGAAAACACCCCTTATTTCGAAAATCATTTATCTATTATTGAAAATATAATCTCTATTATTTTCAGAAAGCGAGACGCCGATGACGCCAAACTTTACGCCTTATATCCGGGTCGCGTACGACAGCTATATCGAATCCGATTTTTATTTGTCCAGAGCGATTTACGATTACGAATTGATTTATTTGATGGAGGGAGAACTGCTCGTCAGTGTGGAAGAAGAGACGTATCATTGCATTCCGGGAGACATTATTTTTTTAAAGCCGCGGCAACATCATGTCCTGAAAGCGATTGGGAAAGCGGGCATCCGGCAGCCGCATATCCATTTCGATTTCTATACGCAGGCGGACAGCCCGGACGTCAAAGTATCGTTCAGCAAATTGAGCAACATGACGGAAGAGGAAACGTCGTGGTTTCGCGAGGATATTACGGAGACGCACCGCATTGCGCTGCCTGCGGTAACGCGCCTCAAAAACCCGATTTTGATCGAGCGCATTTTGTTTGAAATGATTAGCGAGTTTTCGCAAAAATTGCCGTTTCACGAAAACGTTTTGCAGGGGTTGTTTTTGCAGCTTTGGGGCTGTTTGAACCGCGAATGGAACTGGCAGAACAACGAGCAGGTGCAAAAATATTGGAACGAGCTGCAGCATGTCAAAGCTTATTTATCGCATCATTGCGATAAGGAAGTGTCGCTGGACGAACTGGAGCGCATTACGAATATTAGCAAATATCATTTGCTGCGCATGTTCAAGCTGACCTACGGCATTACCCCGATCAAATATCAATTGCAATCCCGGATCGAGAAAGCGAAGGAATTCGTGCAATATACGGATCATCCCCTGAGCGAAATCGCCGAGCGGTTCGGGTTCAAAACGATCCATTCCTTCAGCCGGGCCTTTAAAAATATCGAAGGGGTGCCCCCTACCTATTACCGCAAAAAAGAAAAGTAGGCGGCACGCTCCGCTTCGTTAGCCGAAATACCGGTTCAATATGCGCAAAAAAACGTTCGGAAACGCAAGCTGCTCCATGTCGGCTCGATCAATCCAGCGATAGAGAGGCGACGGCGGCGCTTGACCGCCCGCGCTTCCGGCCGCACTTCCGGCCGCACTTCCGTCCGCTTCCGCAGCCGCGCCGGCGGCGATTTCCGGGACGGCCCCGCCGAGGAAAGCGCAGCGGTACACGCTCATATTCCAATGAATATGGCTGAACGTATGCTCCGCCGTCATGAACAATTCTTGCGGCCGGGCGTCCCAACCGTCCTGCGCCAACGTGCCGCGCAGTTGAAGTTGGTTCGTCTCTTCTTGCCCCTCGCCCGCTTCGGACGGCCCCAATATATGCGGCAATTCCCACATCCGCGCAAGCAGGCCCGCGGCCGGACGCTGGCGGACGAGCACTTTGCCCGCATTCGCTCCGCTTCCCTCGATCAAGGCGGCCAGCCGGTACTCCGGCTTCGGCGGCTTCGCCTTCGTCTTGACGGGCAGCGCGTCCTCCAGCCCGGCGAAACGGGCGGCGCAATGTTCCATGACCGGACAAGTCAAGCATTGCGGCGACTTCGGCGTACATACGAGCGCGCCGAGCTCCATCAACGCCTGGTTAAAGTTCGAAGCTTCCCCTTCGGGGATCAATTCCACGACGAGCCGTTCCATCTGCGCGCGCGTGCTGTTCTTCATAATATCTTCTTCGATTAGAAAATAGCGCGACAATACGCGCATCACATTGCCGTCCACCGCGGGCTCGGGTTTGTTGTAAGCGATGCTAAGTATCGCCCCGGCCGTATAAGGGCCGATCCCTTTCAGCGCGGAAATCTCCGGCTTCGTATCGGGAACCTGTCCCCCATACTGCTCTTTCACTTCCCGCGCAGCCGATTGCAAGTTGCGGGCGCGCGAATAGTAGCCGAGTCCTTCCCAGCTCTTCAGCACTTCCTCTTCCGGCGCGTCCGCCAAAGCGTCCACGGTCGGAAATTTGCCGACGAATCGCTCGAAATACGGCTTCACCGTCTCGACTCTTGTCTGCTGCAGCATAATTTCCGATACCCAAATGTAGTAGGGATTTTTACTGCGGCGCCACGGCAAATCCCGTTTATGCCTGTTGTACCAAAGAAGCAAATTTGTACTGAAATAACGTTTATGTTCAAGTGTGTCCATATCGTGAACGAATCCTTTCTTTTCCATGCTAAGTTGCATCGCATAATCGCGCAATATCCCCATTATACATGAATTTTCCGGCCTTATGGGCGCTTCTTGACGAATATGTGACTTCTCTTGTACCTTTGAAATATTTGCCATATACTGAAGGAAAATGCGATTGGAGTGAAGTAGCATGAAAAAAGCTTTGTTGATCGCCGCTTTATTCGGCGCCGTTAGCCTTATAGCGGCATGCGGCAGCAGCGGCGGAAGCGGTGGAGGAGGCGAAAGCCAAGGCGCGGCCTTGGACGGCCCGGAAGCAACGGTAGCGGTGTTCAAAAGCAATTGCATCAGTTGCCACGGAACCGATCTCAAAGGGAAAATGGGTCCCGACAGCGACCTGACGGCTGTCGGCGCGAAAATGACGCGAGATGAAATCGAGAAGCAAATTAAAGACGGCAGCGCAAAAATGCCCGGCTTCGGCAAAATGCTGAAGGAAGACGAAATCGCCGGCTTGGCGGATTGGCTCGCAACGAAGGGCGCTACCGCTTCTCAATAACCGCAAAGGCCGACGCCAAGTTGGGCTGATGCGTAATGCTAATATGAATCGTAAACCCGATGCGCTCTTGTTCCGGAATATTCAGGCGTTGCCACGCCTCCGGCGCCAGGGCGCATTGCGGTTTGCCGAGCGAATCCGGCAATATTTCGATATCGCGAAATCCGATGACTTCGCCGATCCCGCATCCGAACGCTTTGACGACCGCTTCCTTCGCCGCGAACCGACCGGCCGCGAATTCGGCCAATCTGGCCCCGCGCTCCGCCGCTAACGCCCGCTCCGCCTCTGTCAGCACCCTGTCCAGAAACCGTTGTCCCGTCGGCTGACTCAATATACGCTGGATCCTGCCGATTTCCAGCAAATCATGCCCGATACCGTAGATCATAATAATGCTCTCCTTTGTTCCGTGATAGATCCGTTCCGCGCTCTCGCCTTTCCCGTTCTTAGGAATATGCCATTATTATAGCAAAAACATTGCGGCTGCGCCTTCCATCCTCCCCATGCCCTGGTCATTCCTTCTATTCCTGTTCTGATTCGCCATACTCCCCGGTTTGTCATGTTTTGAGAAATATGTTATCTTAAAATCATTATTGTTAACCCACTATAATAAATTTTAGGTTTACAATTATGAAAAAAGAACGCCGCAGGCATCTTTTTTTCCGCCTTCTGTGGAAATCCCGCTTGCTCAGGACAGGGATACAGTGCGCTATGTTTCGCTTAATCAGCTAATGCGAAGTGAAGCGATAGCCCCCCGTTTCTGAACGAGAGGGATTTTGGCAAAGGGGAAGGGAAAGGCAATAGAACGGGGAGTTATTCTTCTTGGGTCGCAATAGATGAACAAGGTCAGGAGAGTGAGACATTTGGACGCACAATTAAAGGAGGATCTGCTGCGCAAAGACCGGCAGTACGTATGGCATCCGTTCACGCAAATGAAGGATTACGAGACGCAGGATCATGTGCTGATCGAAAGGGCGGAGGGCATGTTCCTGTACGATGCGGACGGCAAAGCGTACTACGATACCGTTTCTTCCTGGTGGAGCAATGTGCACGGGCACGGGCATCCGCGGATTAAAGAAGCGATTGCGCGGCAATTGGAGCAGACCGATCATGTCATGTTCAGCGGGCTTACGCATCGGCCGGGCATCGAACTGGCGGAGAAGCTGGTGGAGATTGCGCCGCAAGGCTTACATAAAGTGTTCTATTCGGATAACGGCTCAACGGCGGTCGAAGTGTCGCTGAAAATGTCGTTTCAATATTGGCAGCAGATCGGCCGGAAGAGGAAGACGCGTTTCGTCTTTATGGACAACAGCTATCATGGCGATACGATCGGCGCGGTCAGCGTCGGCGGCGTGGAGTTGTACCACGCCCTGTTCAAGCCGATGCTGTTCCGCGCTTATCGCGTGCCGTCGCCGGACGCTCGCGCGCTCGGCCGCGAGCGGACCCCGGAGCGCGAGGCCGCCCTTGCGGCCGACGCGCTCGAAGCGGTGCGCGCGCTGCTGTCCGAGCGCGCGGACGAAATCGCCGGAATCATCGTGGAACCGATGATTCAAGCGGCTGGCGGCATGGTGATGTACCCTGCCGCCTATCTTGCGGGACTGCGCGAGCTGTGCGCGCAGTACGACGTCCACCTCATCGCGGATGAGGTGGCGACGGGCTTCGGGCGAACCGGCACGATGTTCGCCTGCGAGCATGCGGGCATCTCCCCGGACATCCTTTGCGTAAGCAAAGGATTGACCGCGGGGGTGATGCCGCTGGCGGCGACGCTGTGTCGCGACGGCATCTACGAGGCGTTCTACGACGATTACGCGACACAGAAAACATTCTTCCACGGACATAGTTTCACCGGCAACCCCGTTGCCGCGTCCGTGGCGCTCGCCAGCCTGCGCGTGTTCGAGGAAGAGCGCGTGCTCGAACGCGCTAGGGAAGCGTCCGCCGCGCTGGCGGAGGAGCTGCGCTCCATCAAGGTCCAGCCCCATGTGGCGAATGTGCGCCAGCTCGGCCATATCGCCGCCTTCGACCTGTACCGCGATGCGGCGTCCCGAACGCCGTTCCCGCCGGAGCGGCGCATCGGCTACCAGGCTTATCTCGCCGGGCTCGAACACGGACTCATCCTCCGTCCGCTCGGCGACACGCTTTATTACTGGCTGCCGCTCTGCGTCACGAAGGATCAAATTCGGGACATCGTCGCCCGCACGGTGAAGGTACTGCGCTCGCTCGATCGGGCAAACTAGCGATTTTTGCAGTTGCTCCATCAAGGGAGCCAAGGCCAGGGCGCTTGTATCGTTCGAACCGCATGTACGCGCGGCGAACAAGGGCAGAACAGTACGCGCAATCCGCCCGACCCTCAGGAGCTTGCAGCACATTCAAGCCATGCCGGTCGCGTCAGCGTCATGGTCTTTTTTCGATTTATGGTTTGTTTTGCGGCTCTTGTCCTTTTGCAGCGCGCGTCCATTGTACGTGTCGGTTATGCCCATGCGCCGCAGTCCGATGCCGAAGTACGTTTCGCTCAATTCGATGCCGATCGCCCGGCGGCCGTGCTTGAGCGCGACGGCGCAAGTCGTGAACGTCCCCGCGAACGGGTCGAGCACCACATCCCCGGGATGGCTCGAAGCGAGCACGATCCGCTCGAGCAGCGCTTCGGGCTTCTGCGACGGATGATTCTCGTATTCCTCCATCTTGTACCGGACGCGCGGGAAATGCCATACGTTCCCCGGCACTTTCCGCGAATTGTAAGGCCGGGGCGGCGTTTTCCGGTAATCGATGAGCCCGCGCTGCGCCCCCGTTTTCGCTTCAACCATAATGTCTTCGCCGTTAAACGTATAATCGTCGGTTTTCGTTTTGGTCGCCATAATAATCGGTTCATACAGCGAACCGTACAGCCTCTTCGATTGAACGCCGGAACTGTCGTACGCCCAGACGATGCGGGAGAGAACATGATAGCGCTCCGCTACAAAAATATCGATATAAGGCATGTTTTGCGTCGCATTCATCAGGTAGACGGTGCCGTTCGGCTTAAGAACCCGGAAGCATTCCTCGATCCACGATCGGCACCAATCGAAATATTCGTGCCGGTCGTTCCAATTATCGCTGCCGTTGCCGAAATTTTTCCCCAAATTATACGGCGGGTCCGCGAAGATTAAATGTACCGATTCCGGCTTCATGTGCCGCAGCACGTGCAAGCAATCCCCGAGAACGGCGATCCCCGCTTGATGTTGCCGGTATATGAAATCTGTGTCCGTAAATAAACGCCGCATCTGCATCTCACCCCGACTTTATCGCTATGTCGCAGCGCCGGGAAGCGTGATGCGAATTTTCACACCCGCTCCTGCGCTCGTTTCCAGCTTCATATCCCCGTTCAAATGCAACACCCGAGTCCGAATTTGCTTCATTCCCTTGAATGGCGAACCGGCCTCTTCTTCCAGCATCCGTTTCTGCTCGAACCCGACACCGTCGTCCTCATACAAAAGCACGATATATTGGTCGATGGCAATCAATTGAATGCCGACTTTGGACGCTCGCGAGTGCTCTTTGGCATTGCCTATCATTTCTTGAACCATTCGAAAAATATGTTTTTTCGTTTCCAAGCAGCATTTGTCGATAATCGCCGGTTGTTCCGCGCTGTATGCGAGCTCAAAGGCCGCGGAGGCGCGCTCCTTGTCGATATATTGCTGCAATGTTTGCACGAGACCCGCCCCATCCGTCAGTTGAGGATGCAACTGCGAGAAACTTTGGGACAACTGGCTATGGATATCGTCTATCTTCAAAATAACGCTCCGCATATCGCATGCCGCTTCCTCGGACACCGCGTATTGCTGCATTATTTCCAGTTCCCCTTTGAGACGGGCCATTTCCGGCATCGTCGAATTATGCAGGTCTGCGGCGATACGCAAGCGTTCCTTCTCTTGCAGTTCAAACATGAGCTTGCGGAACCAAACGAATTCATTCGCTACTTCTTCGTTCGGAAAACGGGCGGCTAACTGTTCCAGTTTCATCGTTAATTTGCGGATCAGAAATACGTTCTCCAGGCTGACCGCCAAATACGAGATAATCAAATGCAGCCATTGCTTCTCCTCGGCGCTGAACAATGTATCGTTCTTTTTCCGGGTGAAAATCAAATAACTTGAATACTCTTCATGCCTGTTTACCGGAAAACAGGTATAATCCGAATGATCGCACGAACCCGATATCACCATTTTTTTCACTTTCTCCGCATCGATGTCTCCTTCGCAAATCTCCTCCACCCATTCCCCGTTCGTAAAGACGATCGCCGCGCCGAACACTTCCAACGTGTTGATCAAATCCAATAATATTATGCCTTTCATTTCCTGGACGTTGGAGAGAGACACCAGGTGTTGCGAGATTTTTCGGAGCGATTTGTTAAAATAATATTTGCGCGGAAAAATGACGGACTCCAACATTTTCCCGAAACGTTCCAACGAATAAAGAACAAAAGTTATCAAAATAAGAATGCCTATGAAACTAAGCAGCAAATCACTGATGTTTGTTTGATCGGCAAAAAAGATTCCGATAAGCGCCACAATAATCAGGCTAGGAATGAAAGCAATCGTTACCGTCATCAAAATACGGCGCAAAATAAAATCGATATCGAACAATCTCTTCGTAATGAGCAAATAAGTGAACGTAAGAGGAATAATCAGCACGCACCAGCTAATATAGATCGAATTGATCAACTCCACGCCATACAACAAACGCGGAATAAAAATAAATAAAATCATCGGCGTGAACGATATAAACAAACCGGCCCAGATCGTTTTGATAACAACAGACATGTACGATTGCTGTGCTTTGTACTTGAGGTAGATTTTTGATAAATAGACGAAGTTAAGTATAGATGCAAATAGCGTGAACAAAATCGTAATTGCAGTAAAGGTTATATAGGTATAATATGCAAACGCCCCTGTACTGAAATAACCGGGCAACGCCAGTAATGGAAAAATCAAAGCGCCATATAAATAGGCGGGTATTCTCTCAAACCGATGAATGTAGCCCTTTTCCCTCATAAATATAGTTAAAAATTGGAGAAATACGACCGGCAACAGCATGACAAAGGTGCTAATCATTATTTTCCCTAAGGCGTCTCCGCGAATCGATGCGCCTAGACTAATAAAGATAAATCCAATATTAAAAAATGTGTACGCCAGATAGCAGGCCGTATGCGAACCTCTCAACTTACGAAATAATAACATCCCCATACAAAAAGAAAAAAACGAAATTACTAATGGAACGATATTAAAGATCGTCGAGAGGTGATCCTCTCCAATCAAAATTACGAGTTCTTTTCCCGCACGCGATACTTTCACCTTTTCGGCCTGATCGACCGACCCCCATTTTTCAACGGAAAAATAACGGTTCGCATCGACTCCGTCAATCTCGATGATGCGATCCCCGATCTTCAAATCGGCTTCCAAAGCAACATTTATACTATCGAATTTATTAATAATCCACTGGTTATTCCGATCTAATTCCACATGAATGCCGGTTACCGGGAATGAAAATGTAATATATACGCTCCATAGTGCGCCCCCAATTAATATAGTTAATATTAAATATGTAAAAATATTCTTTTTCATTCATTAATCACCTTAACATTTTATTGGAATTAGTGTAAAATAAAACTGTAAATCTATTAAAAAGTGGAAAGCGAGGCGTGTAAAAAATGCAAACATTGGCATGGTCTTCAGAACTGAATCAAGTGGTAAGAAACCTCAAAAAGTTCGAGCAGCATGGTAACGCTTCTAACAATACCCAAGGATTTCTGGCTTCCTTAGATTTACCTCGTATGGAAAAGTCCGCGATTGAAACAATTTGGGCTGAAAAGAATGCGGCAAAAGACAGCAATGTAAAATACAACGGATGGGTATAAAATCTATCTACCAGACTAAATAAAACAAACTACATATTACATTATTTTACCAAAATATATTGAGATTGTATATTCTATTTAATTTATACAGTCTCTTTTTTTTGAAAAAAAATCTGCCCGATCGAAAGGTTGGAGCCCTTCAATGGACAGATTTCAATCATTTATTGCATAGGGACAAGGTCGTTAAAGTAATCGAGGAAGTAACGTGTAAAAGCCGGATCGGACGGCGGGAGTTTACCCGTCTGTTTTTGGTAGCCCCAATCCATGTCCGTAGCTTGCTTTAGCCCCGTCTCCAGTTTGCTGTTTCCGAACGGAACAGCCGAATCAGTCGAAGATATTTCCGCTCCCCAGGTCACCTTCATCTTACCGTCTACCGGTTCGACATATAGAACAATATCGGATAAGGGCATCTCGCTGAAGCCGATCCATTCCCGGCTGTATACCGGGATGTCCCCGCTCTTGGCCCGATTAATCATTCTCACCGCGAATTGATGCGGATCATCATCGGCAAACCAGACGTCATATACTCGGTATCGGTCGAACGATTCAATAAGATATGGATGTTGATCGAACATATATTGCAAAGCCGTAAAATTTTTATAGATCGTTGTGTGGATTTCATACGGCTCTTTCCCCTCTTCGATCATTTTGTCGATCAGGGCGATAAACGTGTCGTTTTGCCGATCGGCAAATGAAGGTTCTACAATGAGCACGGCTTTGGCCGAAGGCTTCCAGGTGACAGCCGCTTGAAGAGATTCCGCAATAAACCGGATCGGGACGTAAGTCGTTCCGTCTTTGACAAGAGGAGGCACATCAAGCTCGGTATTGTGACCGTCGATAACGGCTTGACGATCCCCTACCGTCAATTCAATCGACCTGTTCTGATTGATGATCGTAACCCTTTGTTTGCTTGCATCCCAATTGACGGATGTTTGATCGAATCGCTCGGAGACAAGCCTTAATGGAACAAGCACCTTCTGCTCGACAATCATCGGCCGTTGTTCCGATTCGACCTCCTTATCGTTCACATACAGAGAGATCGAAGAGGTTTGATCCGGCTTCGCAGCCGATGCCGGCGAACAAACGGTCACCATGAGTAAAGCAGCTGCGCATATACTGGAGATTTTGCGCCTAGTTGAATTTTTCATTTTGTAACTCCTTGTATTTTTTTGGAATTTAATCCTTCAATGTAGACGTTATTTTCCAATAAAAGTTGCATCGGTTCTCACGGCATTCGTTAAACCGACATCATTACATGCGAATCTTGAGGTCCGTACCTGTCGGTTGGTTCTTGAAAGGTTTCCTGAACTGTCTGAAGACGAACTCCATGCCGGAAAGATCGTCAGGCAGCGGCGGATTGCAAATGAATCTTTACTCGGTAGTTCCCGCATAATTGGTTAAACAAGTTGTATAAAATACAACATCCTAAGGGATATAAACACGGCTCAAGTTGCTATGTTGCATTTTGTACAGCATAATCCGCAATTGATAGGCGAAATCCGCTCATCTACCCCAAAAATGTTGTATAAAGTACAACATGCGCACATGATAACCACGAAAAGGGGAGGAAATGTTGTATGTTATACAACATAGCCCCCGCAGCCGAAGTGACTTAAGCAAAATGGCGCCATCCTCGATCTCGTAGGATGCCGCCATGCTGTCGAACGAAGCCGGGATTACAACGCTTCCCGTCAAATCCCCGGGATTGGGGACCGTTTATGTTCGGTTTTCAAATAATGCTTCTCAATTTTCTCGCGCGCTTCCGGGCTAATTTCTTTGCCTTCCAGGTAGTCGCTGTTGTCCTCGTACGTAACGCCAAGTTCTCCTTCGTCCGTTTGCCCTTCCCATAAGCCGGCGGTCGGCGCTTTGTCGATTACGGAACGCGGTACGCCCAAATGCTCGGCCAATTGCTTGACCTGCCGTTTATTGAGCGAACTGAGCGGCGTAATATCGACGGCTCCGTCGCCCCACTTCGTATAGAAGCCGGTCAGCGCCTCCGAAGCGTGATCCGTCCCGACGACGAGCAAATTCAAATCGAAGGCAAGCGCGTACTGGACGACCATCCGCACCCGGGCCTTGACGTTCCCTTTGCCGGGAACGCTTAAGTGACGGTGGATGTTCATCGATTTGAACGCATATTCGGTCTCCAGCGCGATTTCGTTCACGGCGTCTTCGATATTCGTTTCCACCGTATGTTTCAAGTCGAACGCTTTGGCGACCGCATAGCTGTCGGCAATATCGGACTGCGTTCCATACGGTTGAAAGACGCCAAGCGTCATATAATCGCGGCCGGTCTCGGCGCTCAGCTCGTCCGTCGCCAGCTTGCATAATCCGGCCGCAACCGCGCTGTCCAATCCGCCGCTAATAGCAATCAAAAGTCCCGTTGTGCCCGATGATCGCACATAATCCTTCAAAAAGTCGACCCGCCGGCGAACTTCCTCCTCCGGGCGAATCTCCGGTTTAACGCTCAATCGGGCAATAATTTCTTGTTGTAAACCGCTCATGATTACACCTCTTCCGCTTGTCAATACAACAAACACCCCGCTCGCTCGCAGCTACGAAGTGAACGGGGCCGAAATTTCATATGCTGATTACTTGCAAAACCGGTCGAAGGCAGCCGTCAGCTCTGCGGCAATCTCTTCCGCCGAACGGTTCTCGATGCTGTGGCGTTCGATAAAGTGCACCAGTTCGCCGTCTTTCATCAAAGCGATCGATGGCGAAGAAGGCGGATACGGAGCGAAATATTCGCGCGCTTTCGCCGTCGCTTCCTTATCTTGGCCGGCAAACACCGTGAACAAATGATCCGGCTTCGCGTCATGCTCAAGCGCAAGCTTGACTCCCGGTCTGCATTGGCCCGCCGCGCAACCGCAAACCGAATTGACGACGACAAGCGCCGTACCTTTGGCGTTCGGCAGCTTCTCTTCCACTTCTTCGGGCGTCAACAGTTCTTGCACGCCGATGCTCGTCAATTCGTCGCGCATCGGTTGAACCATATCTCTCATATATTGATTAAAAAACATGGACATCTTATTCCCACTCTCCTTACGAAAGCATATATAAATGATTTTGTACACTTATTATTGCACTCATAACGAGCGAAAGCAAGGGAAAAACCCCTTGCGTTCATTCAAAGCGGGGCAAACCGGCTTCGAACCGCGGCCCCTACCGTATGATATCGGTCCTCGGACAGCAACCCGTCATTCCGCCGGACGGTTCGGTCCGTTCAGTCGGCGGTCGATGCCGGGCTGCTCGTTCTTGTTCTTGCTTTCATTGGCTTTCTTCTGCCGTTGCTGAGCTTTCGAGTCTTCTGACACGTGCGAATCCTCCTTTGCGCAATAAGCGAATATTCGCTTATATTATGCACCATAACCGGAAGCGCTATCCTCGAGCCCCTCTTCCGCCCAGCATCGAACATGCGGCCCCCGCCAGCGCCATTCCCACGAACAGCCATTGCAGCGGCGACAATCCGAACCGGATCGATGCGCCGGGCTGCGGAACGAGCAGCGTGCACGCCATCCCGCCGATTCCGCCCCAAACGAGGAATAGGAGCAGCGCTTTCCCTTCCCCCGGCGGGCTTCTCCATATCCATAAGACAGCGGCTACGCAAGCGGCGGCGCCCGCATACCAGAAGCTCCAAGCTCCGCTAAGCGCGAAAAACGCGGCGCTGCCGGCGGACAAACCGTATGGCAGCAAATCGAGCAGAACGGTGAAGCGAAGCGCTCGTTTGCGCATGCAATAAGACGTGTAGGAAGCGGCCAAAACGGCGCACAACAGCCATCCCGCGGTCGAGCCTCCGCTTGTCAGCAGCAACGCCTGCGGATTTTGCCACAATATGCGGGGATCTTCGAGCAAAAAACCGAATTTATAGCATATGGCAATAACGACCGCATTCGTTACGAATAAATCCAACCAACCCTTCTTATGTTCTTCCGAAAAATGTAAGCGTATTCCGATCATGGCCAGAGCAGCCGCAAACGATACAACCGCCGTGAGCAGGCTGCCTTTTAATATGAACGGACCAAGCTGCACGACTTCATTCATGCCGAACTCCCTTCAAATTCATAAATCTCCGTTTTCTGGCCCGCCTCTTGTTGATGGAACGAGACGATGAATGTCGTCCCCTTCCCTTCCTCGGACTCTACAACAATTTTGCCTTGATGGCGCTCGACGATGCTTAAGCATAGCGAGAGCCCGAGACCGGTTCCTTTCGCCTTCGTCGTATAGAACGGTTCGAACATTTTATCGAGCTTGTCTTTCGCGATGCCTTCGCCTGTATCCCGCACCAGCAGATAAACCGTCTCGTTCTCCCGGCGCGTCTCGATCGTCAGCACCCCTTTGCTCTCCATCGCCTCCATTCCGTTGCGGGCCAAATTGAGAATTAACTGCTTTATTTCCTTGGAGTTGAGCAGCAATTGCGGAATGCCGGGATCCAGTTTCAGTTCGATCGACTGTCCGCGCAAGTTCGCATCCGCCCACAGAAGCGGAGACAGATCGTTAATCATATCGTGGAGATGCCCTCTCTCCTTCTCGACGATCCGGTTCTGCGCCAAGGACAGAAAATCGTTAATGATCGAATTGGCGCGGTCCAGTTCTTCCATAATAATACGGTAATATTCATGCAAGGTCGCAGGACTTTTCTCTTTAATAAGCTGTACGAACCCGCGCACGACCGCCATCGGATTGCGAATCTCGTGCGTGATGCTGGCCGCCATCCGCCCGACGAGGCTTAATCGCTCCATATTGCCGAGCTCCGTCCGCAGCATTTGCAACTCCGTAATGTCATGCGCCATATTGACGGCTCCTACCACTTCGCCCGTCTCATGATTGCGAATGCCGTACGCCGACGAAATAAACAGGCGACCGTTCATATTGATCAATTCCGTGCCCGCCCCTTCCCCGTTCAGACAACGCCTGATCTGGGACAAGTTCACATCGGTATTTTGCAAATGGGACAACACTTCGCAAGGCTTGCCGAGCAAATCCTCCTCCTTGAACATGCCGCCGTCCTTCATCGTTTTCAGCATCATCCCGTTAATTGCCGTAATGTAGCCGTCCCGGTCTACGGATACGACGCAAAGCGGCGTAGCGTCGATCAACTGCTTGAGCTTTTGCGCTTCTTGATCGTATTGGCTTGACATCGCTTGCAATTGTTCCTGCAAGGACAGTTTCTCCAATATATTTTCGATGAGAAAGACGACCAAGTATGATGTTAACATAAAAAAAATTCCATAGACAGCCATAAAGAGCAGGGCGTCGAATTGAACGACCGCTGCGCCGGTCCATAAATCGTAGCAATACAACATGGTGTAAGTCGCTATTCCGCACATAATCAAGTTGGAGGCGATGTACATTTTCATTCGCGGCTGCGCAAGTTGAAACTTTTTCATAAACAGAAAAGCTAGCGGTATTAAATAGAAGGCAACATCCGAAAATATTCCCCAAGGCATCGATTCGGGAAAAAACAGAACATAGGAGGCTATGTATAAAAATGTCGTCAATAATCCGATCCGGTAGCCCCCATACATGATTCCAAGTACAATAGGGAGAATCCGAAAGTCGAACGCCATGTTTAAATAACGGTAAGACAATCCCATGGAAAGAATGAGCGATATCGAACAAAATAATCCGAGTACCGTGTACCGCCTCGCCCCTCGCACGGTTTTATCGGCGCACAGCAAAAACAGAAACACAGGCATTAATGTGATTAAAACCTGTAAGAACGTTTCTTTTAATGGGGTTATAATCACGGTTTCCCTCCAAATTGGCAATGATTAGTTACATCGATTATTCCACAACCGACAATTTTTTACAATATACCCAGTTTACCTTTTAGGCAAAAATTTTTAATATGGATCGGATCGCGGTACAATGGAAAGTAACGTACGAATGAGCGAGGTTATATGAAATGAACTTACATAATGCGAAACAGGTTGACATTATTATTATCGGCGGAGGTTCGGCAGGACTAATGGCGGGTGTCGCGGCAGGCAAGCATGGGAAGAAAGTGCTGCTGATCGATAAAGGCGATAAACTCGGAAGAAAGCTTGGCATTTCCGGCGGCGGACGCTGCAATGTGACCAACAATAAAGAAATGGACGAGCTTATCAAAAACATCCCCGGCAACGGGCGATTCCTCTATAGCGCGCTGAGCCAGTTTTCAAGTCGGGACATTATCGAGTTCTTCGAGAGTCTGGGGATCGCGCTGAAGGAAGAAGACAACGGGCGCGTCTTTCCTGTCTCCGACAAAGCGAAGACGGTTGTCGACGCATTAATCAATCAAGTGCGGAGCTACGGCATCGAAATGATGCTGAATTCCCCCGTACAGCAAGTATTATATGATGAAGAAAAAGTGGCGGGAGTCCGGTTAAAGAACGGGCAAACGATCAAAAGCAAATGCGTCATCGTGGCGGTCGGGGGCAAGTCGGTGCCGGCCACAGGCTCCACGGGCGACGGCTATGCTTGGGCCGAAGAGGCGGGTCATACGATTACGACGCTTTTCCCTACCGAAGTCCCGCTTACCTCTGCGGAACGTTTTATTCAAAATCGGGAATTGCAAGGATTGGCGCTTCGGGATGTCGCTCTGACCGTATGGAATGAGAAAGGAAGAGCGATTGTAACCCACCGCGGAGACATGCTGTTTACGCACTTCGGGATGTCGGGCCCCATTGCGCTCAGATGCAGCCAGTTCGTCGTGAAACAGTTAGCCAAAGGGCAACCCGACGTCAAACTGACCGTTGATTTGTTTCCGGACAAAACGACGGAAGAGATATACGACGAAACGCTTCAAATGGCGAAAGCGGAGGCGAAGAAAGCCGTCATCAATGTGCTCAAAGGATATTTGCCCGAAAGGATGCTGCCGATCCTGTTCCAAAGCGTACCGCTTCATACGCATATTACTTATGACAATATTCCCCGGCAAGAATGGCGCAGCTTATGTCAAACGATGAAGTCGTTTCCCGTCAAGGCAAACGGAACATTATCCATAGAAGAGGCCTTCGTTACCGGCGGCGGCGTTCATCTGAAGGAAATCGATCCGAAAACGATGCAGTCCAAATGGAAGAAAGGATTGTATTTCTGCGGAGAAATATTGGACATTCACGGATACACCGGCGGCTACAATATTACGGCAGCTTTCTCGACGGGGTATGCCGCAGGCCGCAGCGCGGCGTTGCAGGCGGAGGAAACGGAGTAGCGGCAAATAACGAATGAAGCCGCCGGCATCCCATGCAGGCGGCTGTTTGTTGTTAGATCGATAAAGGAGAGTGCAAATCGGTCTACGTCTTCACTTCGCCCGAGAAGTGATCGTACGGCTCATCGTACCAACCCCGCATCTCCTCGTCCCGCAAGGCAAGATCGTCGCCTTCCCCCGGTTCGTGCCGTGCGTTCGAATACGATTCCGCCGCCCAATCCTCGTTGACGATATGGGCGGGAATCGGAATCATGTCCAGGCGGTACGCCAAATTCGTTAATTCCGCTTCGCTAATCAGCGCCCGCTCTTCCAAACTGCCCCCGTACGCTTGAGCGATCTCGATAGCGGATGTTAGATCGGTTTCGTCGACATGAATATGAAGCCGACTTCCCTCCTCCCCAAGAAACGCCGGCTCGTATCCAAGCTCTTCCAACAAATCGAAAGCTTTCGCGCAACTTCCAGCATCGGTAAATCGAAACACGATCGCCGTATCTTGCACAACGTTCATCCTTCCTCTTTGGTTTCAATCTTTATCCGTTACTATGCCCAACATCGGAGGATGTATGACTTCCTGCGGCCAATACGGCAAATTGATTCGCGATAAACCGCTGCACCGGCAAAGCGGCCGCCGGAACGATGAACAGGCCCCACCATGAAAACGCGAACGCCCCGGCAATCGCGCACAAAGGCAGCATGTAAGGCAGGCATATCATAAACAGCGCCGCAGCCGCAGCCGAACGCAGGTCGGTGTCGCGCCAAGGAAACATTTTTACATAAGACGAACCTATGAAAGCACGCCATATTAACAAAACCCAATAGGAAAACAAAACGATAAGCGCCGCCGCTATAGCCAGTTTCAACGCTCCCGCCGGCGTAACTGCGACCGCAGCGATGCTGACGGAAAGAAATTGCAAGAAGAACATGACGTGAGTCGGATTGCGGATCGCAACATAAGGTCGTTCGTTGCAAGGCCGCCGTGCGATTCGTTGCTGGGAGGTTGATGCTATGGGAGGTTCTTGCTACGAGAGATTCATCCGCAGGACGATCTTGCCGGTATTTTCGTTCTTTTCCATCCGTTCATGCGCTTCGTTGACGTTAGCGGCGTCCCAGACCGAATCGATCACTGGCTTCAGGCGGCCATCCAGCAGCCTCGGCATGGCAAATTCCGCGAATTTGCGCGTCAGTTCGGTCTTCTGGGCGACCGTCTGCGACCGAAGCGTACTGCCGATGACCCGCTGGCGGCGCATCATCAGCTGCAGCAGGTCGACTTCCTCGACTTTGCCGCCCCCCATCGTGCCGATCAGCACCAGGGCGCCTTCAAGCGCCAGCGCCTTCATATTCTGCTTCCAATAGGCGGCGCCCACAAAGTCGAGAATAAGATCGGCTCCATTGCCGCCGGTCCACTCCAACACCCCGTCGGCAAACGGCCCCGACCGGTAATCGAAAGTCGCATCCGCTCCCAGAGCGGCGCAAGCCGCTCGCTTCTCCGCCGTTCCCGCCGTGGCGAAGATACGCGCTCCCGCTTCGCGCGCCAATTGGATCGCCGCCGTTCCGACGCCGCTGGCTCCGGCATGAATCAATACCGTTTGGCCGGCCTTTACATTCCCTAATTGAAACAAGTTCAAATATGCCGTCAAGAACACCTCGGGAACGGCCGCCGCTTGCTCGAACGTCCAGCCGGCGGGAATGCGCATCGCCATGCCGGCGGGAACGACCGCCTTCTCCGCGTAACCTCCGCCGGGCAGCAAGGCGAATACGCGGTCTCCCGGCTGCCAATCGGTGATGTCGTCTCCCGTCCGCTCCACGATTCCGGCAATCTCCAGGCCGAGAATCGGGGAAGCGCCGGGCGGCGGCGGATAGCCTCCCCGTTTCTGCACCAAATCGGCGCGATTGAGCGCAGTCGCTTTCACTTCTACCAATAATTCGTCCGGCCCGGGAACGGGTGTCTCCCATTCTCCCACACTCAGCCGTTTCGTCTCTTGATCGACCAGCAGCGCTTTCATCATACTGGATCACCTCACTGTTTTCTTTAAGTGTATCTATAATTCTAAAATACTACACATCGGATGAACAATGGAAACGCGCTCACTTGACCAATAAGTTAGGGCCGCTGATGAAGCCTGTTGGATTTTGTCCAATGTTCCAGCCGTTTCATCCTCGACCAACGACCTTTCATTGGATTTCATCCAACAGAATGTTCAAAAATCGAGCCAAACAGCGAAAAAAGCAAGAATCCATTGGAGATTTTCCAATGGATTCCCGTTTCGATCGGAAAATTGATACTATCCGTTGGACATTATCCAATGGACACACAAAAGCGTAAATCATTATCCGCTTCAAACCGTCGTTCTACCAAGTCAGGCGGTTGCGTTTCCCCCTTGTTCGAACATCCCGCGAATGTTCTCCGCCGCGAAGTTCGGATACGTTAAGGCGAACTGGTGGGCGGAGAGCGGTTCGCTGATCAAAAAGCCCTGGTACCGGTCGCAACCATGCGATTTCAGAAATTCGAGTTCCTTCTCGGATTCGATTCCTTCCGCCGCGACCTTGACGTTTAAACTTTGCCCAAGTTGAATGACAGCCTGAACAATGGCGGCATTCGTCCGATCGGACGGCAAGCGGCGGACGAAAGATTGATCGATTTTGAGAATATGAATCGGCAGCCTTTTCAACCGGCTTAACGACGAATAGCCTGTCCCGAAATCGTCGATCGCGATTTGGATGCCGCGCTTCCGCAGCCGCCGCAGCACTTGAACCGCCTGCTCCGCATTTTCGTTCACATAGCCTTCCGTAATCTCAAGAATCAAATCGCTGGCTTCATACTCCGTTTCCTGCAAAATCCGGTCGACCGTTTCCACGAAATCCTGATTCAGAAACTGCCGAAGCGAAACGTTGACGCTCATCGGAATTTTCGGCAGCCCGGCTTTATGCCAAATTTGATGCTGCAAACAAGCCGTTCTAAGCACCCATTCCCCGATCGGAATGATTAAGCCCGTTTCTTCGGCGAGCGGAATAAATTTGGCGGGAGGAATGAACCCTTCCTCCGGATGCTCCCAACGAATCAGCGCTTCCGCCGCAATGATCGTCCCGGTTTCATCCAGAAGCGGCTGATAGTACAAGAGCAGCTCATGGCGCTCCAGCGCTTTGCGCAAACGGTTCTCAAGCAGCATTCGCTCCGGATAGCGGTCCGGCTTGACTAGATCGTAGAATTGATAGTGATTGCCGCCGTTGTCTTTGGCGATGTACATCGCCGTATCCGCATTTTTGAGCATGGCCGTAAACGCGTCCGCATCGGTCGGATATACGCTGATTCCGACGCTGGCGGCGACGAACAGCTCGTACGATTTGACCTGGAACGGATCCGCCAAATGCCGGACGATTCTTCCCGCCTGCTTCTCGATCTCCCGCCGGTTCGTATCCTGAAGTACAACGACGAATTCGTCTCCGCCCAAGCGGGCGAAAATACTGTTATTGCTGCGGTTGAACAGCACGGTCAAACGCTTCGCCACTTCAACGAGGAACATGTCGCCGATGTCATGGCCCAGCGTATCGTTAATATGCTTAAACCGATCCAGATCGATAAACAGCAGCGCAAGCATATGCCCGTCCATCTTGGCCTCTTCCAACGCTCTTTCCATATATAGCGTAAAATGATGGCGATTCGGCAATCCGGTCAGCGTATCGTAATAGGCTAGCTTTTGCAATCGTTCCTCGGACGTCTCCAGCATTTTCGTTTGTTCCAGCAAACGATCGTTCATCCGCTTCATTTCCCCGAACATGTCGAGCAGCCGCTGCGCCATCAAGCGGAAATTCGTCACGAGCGAAGCGATCTCATGCAGCGCCGTACGCGGCCATTCTATTACTTGCGGGTCCTTCAGCTTTTGCGGCAGCCCCGTCGTCATCCGGGCCAATTGATTCATCGGCCTCATCATAAAATAATTGAAGAACAAGGAAGTAATCGTGGCGATCACGCAGAATAGAAACATAACGATATATTTGTTCAAATAGGCGGTAACCGTACTGCTCTGGAAGTAAGATATGGGGATGGCGGCGACAATTTGGAAGGATTCGCGGTCTTGCCACTCGGTCGTCAATATGTAGAATCCGTTGTTCCATCGGGTCGTTTCATAGTCGTACTGTCCGCTTGCCGGAATCCAGCGGTAAAATTGGGCGCTGCGGGCGTCCGACGGTTCCCCCGCTTGCTCCTCCGGCCAATCCGGGAGATCGCCGATTTGCGTGAAGCTGCCCTCCAACCGTTTGGACGCATTCTCTTCCGCAAACCAATGTTCGTCCGACGCAGCAGCCAGTTCCCCGTTATAGAAAACCGCCAGCTTCACAACGCCGTTCGCCGAAAGCTCGGCCAAATCGCCGCTCAGCCGGTCGACTTGTTCCGGCGATTTCGATCGCAGCCCTTGCCATTCGGAATCGTTCATAGACCTTAATCCGCCGACGGCATGAAGCGATTGCGTCATAGCGAATTGATAGGAATCGGACTGTATTTTTTCATTGAGTTGAAAGCTGTCGAGCACCATATTGAGCAAAAAAGGTCCGGTGACCGCAACGATCGACAGATGAGTGAGCAATTGACTGAGATGGATTCGCCGTTCCTCCATGTGCGGGAAGAGCCGTTTCCAAGGAAGGTATGTGTTCAGAACGTCTCCCAGCAGGCCGTTTAACAACCCGTTCATCGTGAGCATTAAGATTTGCAGATATACTTCGGAAGAAAGGACGGAAGATTGCAAGTAAAATAGTACAGCAGCCAAGGGTGCGCCGATCAATACCCAATATAAACCGTCCCATATGAATAAATATTTCTGCTTCTTCTCGTAGACAGAGCCGACGAGAATGATTTCAAGCCCGATCAGCAGCAGCAGAAACGAACCGTCCAATGCGTAGTAGGCGAAAACGCTGATGAACAGTGCCGCGAGACCGGACCACATCAACCCGAACAAACGAAGTACGACGAACAGGAACGCGCTGCAAATTAAAAAATAGGCGCCAAACGAAAAATGGATCGCAAATCTTGTTCCCAGCAAGGCGGCGGCAACAAACAAGACGAAAATTACGAGGGAACGGACAGAAGCGAACGGTTTTAAACGATTCATCCGAAAATCCTACTCTCTTTCCATGATCTATTTCAGATTTACTTCGACATCAATCCAATTTTTCCTACTTGTCCCGACATTTCCCTAAATCAAGTTTTTTACGCAATGTTGTTCGCTTGTTCCGGTTCGTCACTGCCCGCGATTTGCCGCGGCATGACCAAGGCGACGAGAAAACTGATCCCGGCAAAAACGGCCATGATGAGAAACACGCTATGCAGCCCATGCTCCAAAAAGATCTTCATTTGCCCGAGCACTTCCTGCCCAAGCGTATGCGCTAGTTCCGGGTTGAG
The DNA here is from genome assembly GCF_018918005.1 of Paenibacillus sp. MSJ-34. Taxonomy (GTDB): domain Bacteria; phylum Bacillota; class Bacilli; order Paenibacillales; family Paenibacillaceae; genus MSJ-34. Next base: position 81,190 of record NZ_JAHLPR010000027.1, read on the forward strand.
CATCTGGTTTAGCGTATCTTCGTTTACCCCTTCGACCGGCGGCCCGGCCGCAATTTCCCTCGATATCCGCCCGTTCAGCCAAGTCCCGAGAATGGCGATGCCGACCGTCTGTCCGAGCGTTCGCATAAACGTATTTAAGGCGGTCGAAGCGCCGCGCAAATTCCAATCGACCGAAGACTGCACGATAATGGTAAACACGGTGAAGGAGAAACCGAATCCAAGCCCGCATACCAGCATATATACCACGATGATCCAGTACGGGGTGGAAGCGGTAATCGTCGCCATTCCGAGCGCGCTGACCAATACCGACGAAACGCCGATCATCGTCGATAACCGCGGACCGGCGCGCAGAACAAGACGCCCGACAATGATCGCTCCGACCGTCCAGGCGACCGACATGGGCGTAAGCGCAAGACCCGCGCTCGTCGCCCCGTACCCCATGACTCCTTGCACCCATAGCGGCAAATATGTCGTCAGCCCAATCATGACGAAATTAATGACAAAGCTGACGACATTGGATACCGCAATATCGCGGATGCCGAATAGCTTGAGCGGAACCATCGGTTCTTTCGCCTTCACTTCGATATAGAAGAACAAAGCCAGGAACAACGCCGCGACGGCGAACAATCCGAGTATGAGCGGCGATCCCCAGGGAAATTGCTGCCCTCCCGTAATTAAGGCGAACAATAAAGCCGTAATCCCGACCGTAAAGGTAATCGCGCCGGGAATGTCGATCACTTTCTTCTGTTTGTTTGCCTCTTCCTTCAAATATTTCGCAATCATCAAAACAGAGATTAAGCCGAACGGTATATTGAAATAAAAAATCCAATGCCAGGACAAGGAATCGACGAAAAAGCCGCCGACCAGCGGTCCGACCAAACTGGATATCCCCCATACCGAGCTGATCAATCCTTGAACTTTGCCGCGCTCCTCCAAGGTGTAGATATCGCCGATAATCGTAAACGTAACCGGAAGCACGGCCCCGGCGCCAATTCCTTGAATGGCGCGGTATACGATCATCTGCTCCATCGTCTGCGACAATCCGCATAGCGTCGTTCCTAACAGAAACAACAACGATCCCGATATGAAAATGACTTTGCGGCCATACAAGTCCGCCATTTTCCCAAAGATCGGAGTAGCCACGGCAGTCGTCAACAAATAAACGGCGAATACCCAGCTCATCAATTTCAGTCCGCCCAATTCGCCCACGATGGTCGGCATGGCGGTACTGACGACCGTCCCTTCGATGGAAGCCAAAAAAGTCGATAATAATAACGCGGCGGTTACATTTTTTCTATTTGTCTTCATTTCACCGTCTCCCCCCTGGTGTCCAACAAAAAATAATCACCCGTGTAACTTTGGCGATTATTTTCTCAATTTACAACATGTTATTTCATTTGTCCAACAATTTCGATACGGTTACGCATTCGTAACCATGTTCTTCAAACCAAGGAAGCAGTATGGTTAACGCCTCGACGGTCTGTTCCCTGTTGCATACCGGATCTTCGCTGCTGTCATGCATTAATATGATATCGCCGTTTTGCAGGTTGCCAATGACCTGATCGACGATGCGATCCGTCCCGGGCATGCTGAAGTCTTTCGTATCCTGCTTCTCCGACCATAGTATGCATTGATATCCCGCATCCGCGATAATTTCCAGCGTCTTCTCATTATAGCTTCCGAACGGGGGTCGAAACAATGTTGTCTTAAAGCCTGTCGCGTCAAGGATAATCGCTTCGGTACGTTCGATCTCTTCTTTCGTCGATTCGGGATCCGTCTCCTTCAATCGCGGATGGCTGTATGTATGGTTGCCAACCTCATGCCCCTCTTCCAACAATCGGCTTGCGATCTCGGGATATTGCTCCACATGCTGTCCGGTAACGAAGAAAGTCCCTTTGGCACCGTACTTTTTGAACAAATCCATTATCTGCGGGGTAAATACCGGGTGCGGGCCGTCGTCAAAAGTGAGTGCAATCTGCTTGCGATCCGTTGCCGCGTTTTTAATAAATAGGGCTGCTGACATATGAATCCTCCTCAAAGTTTGTGAGCGACGCTTCATCGATTAGAGGACGAACAACAGTCGCTTCGTAAGCGCCTCCTTGTTGGACTTACTATATTTAACATCTATTATATTAAATATATAGGGGATGCGTACATTAGATTCGATAATTTTATCCCTCGATCGTACAATTGTCGCCCTTGTTCCTATTTTCCGTCTTTGGACACGGCGAAAGACCGCAACAAGCCGGTCCGCGCCATCATATCTCCCAGCCATTTGCACAGCAAGCCGCATAACAGCGTGCCGCTGACGCATCTCACGACGAACGTGACGATTAATAGTTTGGCACCCCATTCGATATAACCGAACATGTAAGCGGCAAACACGAACCATAACGGTACCATGGCGCAGCCGGCGATCGCCATCGTGAAACGGTCCCACCGCTTATAGCGCGTCAAAGCGAAGACAAGTTCCAATGCAGCCGCGTACGACAAAGCGGCGACGATGGAAGCGGCGATTCCGTAAGCGTTCCCGAGCAAGCTCTGAATGATGCCGCCCATTAAATAAGTAAGCAGCGCCGTACCCGGCTTGCGAATAATATAGACGGCGAGCAGACCGTATATCATGTAAAGCCCGACGATGGTCGACGTCGCGATCGGCCCCCCCAGCGCCGTCAACGCCTTGTTGGCGAGGGATAGATACATCGTAATAACCGCATTCGCCACGGCCAATACGGCCATTAGCACAATTTCAAGCGTCGTAAATTTCTGAAATTTCATTGTCAATCCAGCCATAAGAATGAAAAACTCCTTCAATGTCGTAAATTTGCTAATAAACCGCCAGTATGGCGATTGTCGCCGCAATCGTAGCCGCGGCGAATAGTACGGAGGAACGCCGAACGGCAATCGAGCGCATATAGGTGCGGCTCTCATGGGCTCCGAATCCCTTCATGTCCATCGCATTCGCTGTCGTCTGAATGCGCCGTACGGCATTCGTAAAGACGGCGGCGACGAATATTTTCCAACGCTGCCATCGTTCCCGCCAACCGGCGGCAGGCCGCAGTCCCCGGATCGCTTGCGCCGCTCTGATCGTTGCCGCTTCCTCCTCGAGGAAAGGGACGAAACGAAGCGCAATCGATATGCCGAAGGCGAAACGATAAGGCAGCTTGAGCTTCTGCGCCAGCATCAATACGACATCTTGCGGATCGGTCGTAGCGATGTAGATCAAGGACGAAGCAAATAGAATTAGCAGGCGCAGCGTAATGCCGAGCGAATAATCCAGCGCTTCGGCCGTAATTTCCAGCGGTCCGAGGCGCAGCAGCGCGGTCGAGCCGGGTATCCACAACAATTGCAGCACAAAATAAGGAATGCTGAGCCATAGCACGACGCGAATGCTTCTCATCAGAACGCGAACGCGCAAGCCCGCAAGCGCGATCGCGGCAAGCAGCACCGCCGCCAATAGAATCGCTTGCGGCAATGCGGTTGTGTACCGCAAAGTCAGAACCGATACGCATAATACCCAAATGATCTTGGTAAGCGGGTCTAGCCGATGAAACGGCGAATTTCCGGGTTGGAACTGAAATGTCATTGAATCGCCTCGAACCGAACTTAGAGTCTGGGACTTTGCACCAACTCTATCAGTCTTGTCTATTGTATTCTATGTTCATATTGATATTAGTATGGCGTAAATTACGAGAATTGTCTACCTATTATACAGCCGATTCCGGGTGACAATTGCTATATTTCGAATCAAAAGCTTCAATGCTGCAATTCGTGGATGGCGGTTTTTCGAAGATGGTGTCGCATGAACGGCAAAAACTGGCGTTAATTGAACCGTAACGCTCCCGTGCTTTACATTAGATGCAATTTCTAACGTTAATTTCACAGAAAACACAACGTTAATCGAAATCGCATCAAAATAGAGGCAGAAATTGGAGCTAATGAAGGCATATCCCTGAAAACCAGCAAATTAGATGCGGATTTTACCGCTATTGGATGCCAAAACCGGGTAACGAGGCGCCTGCCTGCCCCCTGCCGTGCAACCCCGCAACCTAAAAAAAGATCGCCGACGATCTTAAAGCGCGATCGGGCAATCTTCTTCGTGTAGAGCCGGATTAACTTTTCGGGACGGTCTCCCAGTCTTTCAAGAATCGTTCGATTCCGATGTCGGTCAGCGGATGCTTCCATAAGCTCGGCAGCAGCGATCCCGGGATGGTGGCAATGTGGGCGCCTGCAATGGCCGCATCCTCCACATGCTTCAACGAGCGAACGCTGGCGACGATAATTTCGCTGTCGTAGCCGTAATTGCGAATCACTTCGTTCAAACCGCGGATCAATTCCATGCCGTCCGTTCCGATATCGTCCAGGCGGCCGATGAACGGGCTTATAAATGTCGCACCCGCTTTGGCGGCCATTAAGCCTTGCGCTACGTTGAAGATCAACGTTACATTCGTTTTGATCCCTTCTTGGGAGAGACGGTACGTCGCTTCCAAACCGGCTTCGGTCAACGGCAGCTTGATGACGACATTGTCGGCCCAAGTGGCGATTTCCCGCGCTTCGGCGATCATGCCGTCCGCATCCAGGCTAATTACTTCGGCGCTGACCGGCCCTTTCACGAGGCTCGTAATTTCTTGTATCACTTCTTTAAAAACGCGTCCTTCCTTCGCGATCAAAGACGGGTTGGTCGTTACGCCGTCCACCAATCCCAACTTATGAATTCTCTTAATCTCATCGATATTTCCCGTATCCAGGAAAAACTTCATGCCGCTTGCCTCCTTAAGTTTTGTGAACGATGTTTCCACGGTTTTATTATCCTATGTTTCATCATATATTATTTCTCGCTTATTTACAATATATATGATGTATAATTTAATATATATTATGCTTAATTCGGTTAATATGGGAGCAAAATCGTAAAATTAAAACACACTTTTCAAATTAGTGTGTTTTATTTCCTGGCGCTATAATATTTCCTTGAGCGTAGGCCTTCGCCCGTCCGTTCGATGGCCGAATTGGTATATTTTGAACGAAATGCTGCATACGATCGACATCGCCCCCGCCAATATGCACAGAGGAATGAGCATTTGAAACAACGTCAATTTGAATTGGATGATACGGACAATCATCATAAACGGCGTCATAAACGGGATAAAAGAAATAATTTTGATCGTATTCATATTCGTGCCGCAAGCTGCGAATAAGGAAAGCAAAAAACCGACGGTAAGAAACAGGAAAACGGGAAGAACCGCTGTTTTGATATTTCCGCCCAAAAACAACAGCGAGCTTATTCCCGCATACAATACGGCGTAAAAAGCAAATCCCAGCAATGCGAACAAGAACAGAAACAGCATGTCCAGTCCGTTTAAATTCGAGAAATTCCAGTTAAACAGCAGGCCGAGCGTGATGAGTAGAAGTTGCAGGACGCCGCAGGCGCCGATCCCCGCCACTTTACCGAACATTAAATAGGGCGAATGGATCCGCGTCATTAAAATATCGGTCATCCGCGACTGCCGGTCGCGAACGAAAGACTTGCCGATCAAATAGCAATAATGCCCGGTCGTTATGTATAAAATAAACGATAAAATATAAGCTTTCGCGCTGACATGAAGCAGTTCCGTCTCTTCAACCCCTAAACCCGGAACCGCGAATAATGCGGCAATCAACACGAGGGACAATACGGTCGTAATGCGAAAACCTTTCGAGCGAACCAGCTCTTTGCACGAATATAAAGCTACGATCCAGAACGACCTCATGTGACAGCTCCCGCTTCATCGGCATGGATCCGGCACGCTTCCATTTCGTCCAAAACGGAATGCTTCAATTTTTGCAAATTGCCGGAAACAACCTTCTCCCCTTGACGGATAACGCATACTTCTTCGCAAAACGATTCAACGCGGCGAAGCAGCCTGCTTGAGAAAACGATCATTTTCCCTTCGTACGCCAATTCTTTCAGGATCGATGCCAGCAATCCGGCATCGTCGGAATAAAGCTCGCCGAAAGGTTCGTCGAACACGATCAGATCGGGATTGTGAATTAAAGCGGACGCGATCTTCACCTTCTCCTGATTGCATCTGGATAAGCGATGCAGTTCTTTATCGAAATGTTCGGGAATGCGGAGCCGCTCGAGCCAACGTTTCGCCGATTGCTTGGCATCGAACTTGGACATGCCTTCCAGCCGCCCCAAATAAATGAGCAGATCCTGCACTTTCGCATTCGGGTACATGCATTTCTCTTCCGGCAAATAGCCGACTTTCGGCCGATTGCTGCCGATTTGCCGGTTATTCCATGAGATATACCCTTTGTCGTAATCGATCAACCCGAGAATGGAGCGGATAATTGTCGTCTTTCCCGCACCGCTGTTGCCGATCAGTCCCAATGTTTTTCCCGATTCGACTTTTAGGTATAAATTATTGACCGCCAGCTTGTCGCCATAACGTTTATATAAATGTTCGACTGCCAGAACCATGATCTTCACCCTTTTCTCTTTTCTCTCTCAGAGTGTCGGTTGCGCCGCAGCGATGATATTTCCTGATTGACCCCTCGAGCATACGTACGAGGCACAACTTTATGTAAAATCTTCAATATGAATGAGTCCCAATCGTTTGGCGACGACGATCGCTTCCGAGCGGGAACGGACATTGAGTTTCTCGAATATGCGCGTCAAGTTGTATTCGACGGAACGTTGACTTGACAGCAGTACGCTTGCAATTTCCTTGTTGCTCAACCCGTTCGCGACTTCCTGTAAAATTTCCTGTTCCCTTTCATTAATGGACACGTCTTGAAGGTTTTGCCCGCTGCTTGCTCCGAAACGCACTTCGCTGCGTCTCAATTGCTTGAGCAGGGTTACCGGAATAACCGCCTCGCCCCTTAACGCGCAACGCAGCGCCGCTACAATCTGTTCCCGCGACGACGTTTTGCTTAGAAATCCGGAAACGCCGGATTCGATCAAATAATTGAAATGAGCGCTAATATCGTAGCCCGAGTAGATGAGAATAATCGCATCCGAATTGATCGACATGACTCTGCGCGTCATCTCCAATCCGTTAATGACGGGCATGTTCAAATCGAACAGCATGATGTCAAACTGCCGCTGCTTGATCATCTCCAGCGCTTCCAGCCCCGTAGACGCCACTGTGACGTTCATATCCTGTTCCTTCTCGATGAGCATTTTCGTTCCTTCGCCGACCGAAGGATGGTCGTCTACCAGCAAAATTTCAATCATGAATGCCCCCTCCAGCCATGACATAATAGGAAGAACTCGACTCAATGATGTAAGGCAATGTAATGATGACTTCAAAGCCTTCGCCTTTGGCGGACGAAAATTTCGTCTCTCCTTCCAGCCCGGACACCCGCTCGCGGATTCCGGATAGGCCCATATGCTTGAATGACGATTGCAAATGCTGCAAATCCATTCCAATCCCGTTGTCTTTATATACATAGACGATGTGCTGCTCGTTTTTGCGCAAAATGATTTCCACGTTCGTCGCTTGGCCATGCTTCATCGTATTGCGCAACAATTCCTGGGTGATCCGGTAAATCGTCAATACGTACTCGTCATCCAATACCAAGTCGAACCCGCCATGGTTGAAATCGACGCTGTAATTGGAATTCAATTGCGCATATTGGCACAGATTTTCAATCGCCTCGATGACGCCCATCTCTTTCAGGAACGGCGGACGCAATTCGTTGCATGTCTCCCGGATTTGGTGAACGACATCGAGCAGCCCCTCTTTAATTTGATTCAAGTTCGCTCTGGCTTCATCCGACAGTTCGTATTCGTCCAGAACCATTTCCAGCTTGCGGTACCAAAGCAGTTGGTCCTGCAAGGCGGAATCGTGCAAATCCGCTGCCAAGCGGCGTCTTTCATTTTCCGTTAAACGAAACAATAGACGTAAAATCCAGGAGGGTGCCTTCCCGCTCGAGCGCACTTCCAAATCCATAATCACACCTTCAACTAATTGTAAATTCTCATAAACGATACTTACATAGTTAGACATGGTCTGCAGCCAGATAAGTTCTTCATGATTAAACTTGACGCGGTTTTCCTTGCCTCTGACCCATATTAGCGTCTGCGAATTTTGGTTTTTACCCACGATACAGCACATGCCCGAGGTCACCGGTATGAAATCGCCGATTTTGTACTCGCGATTTTCAAGCTCCAGTTCATGAATAATTTCACGCTTCGGGAACGGTCCGATCGTTCTTTTCACTGTCACCGCATGTTCCGCATGATTCATTTCCAGTAATGCGACCGCCTTTGTCGGCAGCACATCCAACACTTCCCGCAGCAACCATTCTTCCAAATCGCTTACTTTCATAATTTTCGTAATTTGATTGGAGAACCTGTCCAAACTGGCTTGAAAATTGTATTTCCCTTTAAAAAGCCTGTTACGAAATCGAAAATCGAGCCAATCTTTCATATATAACAATAGAATAATGCTGAAATAAACCATCAATAAAGATTGAAACCACTTAAGGGGTTCACTTTCTTGGGGATGAATGAAATATTCGCATCCTCCGGCAATCATAATCGACGGCACGATCGCCAAAAGACAGAAGTACCGTAAACGATGGATCACAAAATCAATATCCATTAAATGATTGGCTGCGATCAAATAAACGTAAAATAATGGAAGAAGCAAAAAAAATGCCGCGGCAATCCATGGTTCGACTAAAGTCTTTTTAAATAAAACAAGCGGCAAAACATAAAAACAAACAAATGGAGTGAAGGAAACAATGTTTCCGAAAAATAAATACTTCAGTAAAGGCTTGTAACTTGAATTACGATATCGAAAATATCCTGATATTAATACATAAAGGGTTACCGCAAATCCTATCGCGAAAAAGAGCAATGCCGCATTCGTAATATATTCAAATGGGATATAAAATCCAATATTTGTTGCTAAAAAGAAAATATCGACGGCCAGTAAAATCGAATTAAATACATATAAACAAGTGATGAGATTGAATTTTACGATCCTAATATTTTTTTGTCGAAAAAATCGATGAACAAAGTGCAAGAACAACACCGGTGAAAAAATCATTCCGCCGACCACCATAATCATGCCTATAATATCCCTTCGACTTGAAGCGCCGGTGCTTAAATATCCCAGCGCAACAGCAAGAAAAAAATAAATCAGCATGGAAGCGACCGGATCTCCCGGCTTTTTAATCAACAAAAAAATGGATAAGGAAAACAAAAATAAGAATAAAAAGGTAGGCACAACCAGATTCATTAGAGAGTAGGGCACCTGCCATCCACTGGGAATATCTATGGACAATTGTTCTCCATTGCGATTCAGAACAATCTCACTGATATCCCCAATTGAATTCCACTTCAAGGCATAATGTTCTTCCGGCGCGTTCCCATCTATCGAAACAACCCGATCCCCAACTTTGATCCCTTTCAGTTGCGCGCTCCCTGATAAGTCAACTTTAGTAATTACCCATTCCCCGTTCGATTCTTGTTGTACAATTACACCCATAAAAGTGATTTGAAATTGAATATAAAATAAATAACATGCAAGTATAAAAGCAATGATTAGGAGAATGGCAGTCCCAGAATAGTTCAAACGTCTCATTAAAAGCCCCGCTATAAAATGAAATTAATTCGGAGAATTAATATTCTCCGAATCATTGTTTAGCACCACCACGTATCTTGTTTCGGCTCTTCTTTCTTCTTGCTGAACAGCACTTCAACCATCGCTTTTTGCTGTGCCGGCGTTACGCCGACCAAGCTGGCGCGGCCGTCTGCGACTAAGGTCGCTACCTCCCGATTGTTCATCAGGTAACTCATCATCTTTTGAATCATTGCGATCCCCTCCAATAAAATATGTAAGCTTCTCGGAATTCACATTCCGTTGCAGACTCTAGCTTCCTAGCTAGGGTCTTCTATTGTTTCACCCCCAAACATGGGGTGCGAACAAACATTCCTCTTGACTTTTCAAAATCACCCCAATAATCGCCGAGAAGGCTTTTTTTATTTCTAATGAATTGGGTGATTTTCATGAA
>NZ_JAHLPR010000028.1 GCF_018918005.1 Paenibacillus sp. MSJ-34
AGGTACTTTCGTCGATACGCTTCTACGTACAGATTTCGCCATACGTAGGTATCCTAGCTACGCGGGGGCTTGGCCCTTCCCGCGACCGGACTTTCACCGGCTAGAAGATGCGTGCTTAGTTGGGCACGCCGCAAAAAAAGGTGCAGAAGCAAAAGCGCTTCTGCACCAAACCTTATTGTGACAACAGCTCCAACAATCTCAGGATACTGGTGACCGCTTCCGCGCGGGTCAGCGTCTCATTCGGCGCGAAGAGATTGCGATCGCGACCGTGAATGATGCCCATGATACGAACCTCTTCCACGTAACTTTTCGCCCATGCCGGAATACGGGCATCGTCTGCAAATCGGGTGTGCGTATGGTCGGTCAACTCCGCTCCTGTTGCTCTTGCGATCATCACCGCCATTTCCACACGAGTGACCGGGCGACCAGGTCGAAATGTTCCATCTTCATATCCTGAAACAATGCCTGCCCTTGCCGCCAAATCAATCGCTTGCTTTGCCCATTCGCCAATTTGCTCCCCGTCCGCAAAAGCAGGCGCATCGCCTCCCGCTTCTCCTTCCAGCCGCAAGGCACGAACGAGCATCAACGTAAATTCAGCGCGGGTGACGGCATGATCCGGTCTAAACGTACCGTCAGGGTATCCGGCAACGATGCCTTTTGCATAGGCTTCCTGAATGAACGGCTCCGCCCAATGACCCGCAATATCCGCAAATAACGGCTCCGGGGAAGGCGGGTCCGGCATCTCCTCTTGCATACGTTCCACGGTGATGGAATACGTTCTGCGCGTTCCGTCTTCTGCAGTGACCACGATGTCAATGATATCCGTATCCGTGTGCAAGGGGATGCGAATGCTTCCCTGATCACTCCGGACTTGCCGACCATTCACGCTGATTCCAGCCTGATGATGTGCAGCACGGATCGTGAGCTGGATGCTGTCAGCATCATGCGGGATCAAAGCCTTGTACGTCGTAATGTCCCCCGAAAATTCCGGTATCAACGCGCCTTCTGACAAGATGAGCTCCCTCAGTGTTGCATTGCCGGAGCGGATATAGACAGGCGGACTCGGCGGTTCTGAAGAAACCGGCTCCCGCTCTAAACGAAAGCGCCGGGATATTCGGTAACTCTCTTGACCAACCTGATCTTTGGCGTAAATGTGCAAATACCAGTCGCCGCCGTTTTTGTCTGCATGACTCAACGTGCTTTGGTTAATGAAAGGTTGCCAATATGCATGTTCATCCAACGGGTCTGAACTCGTTGACCAAACATAACGGAGGGAAGCGGCATCGATCCCGCTGCCGTCGTCCTTCACGTTGACTTGACTGGATATGGTCCGCGAAAGGGTTTCATCGCCGTCGGGTTTCAAATCGATCTCCGGATTCGTGTGATCGATACGGATGAGTACATGCTCGCTCATTTCATTGCCTAATACATCTTCCACTCTGAACCAAAGCGAGTACTGCCCCTCTGTTGTGAAGTCGAGCGGATCATGATAAATCTCCCAAGCCGCTCCTTCATCCAACGAATATGCAATGGGCCGCAACGCGATCCCGTGGTCATGAGAAGCATAAACCGCTGCGGTCACACTTTGGTTCGTCCACGTTCCGCTGGGATATGCTTTACTGTCATTATCGGTAAAATACAAATCCACATCCAGCTTCAGGCCGCTTCTGCTGATCTTCACGGTCCGCTCAACGATCGTACTCTTATTGCCGATGTCATCCATCGCTTGCGCCTGGATCTTCGTTTGCCCTTCTTCCGTCACCTCTAAGCGGATAGGTGTACCGTTAAATGCACGATCCTCCCACTCCTTGTCGCCGACTTTCACACGAATCGTGTGAACATCTGTCTGCCTTGGGTTAGCGGCGCTGTGGTCGATCGCCACTTCCACTTTGGCAGCATTGGTCCAGCCGTCGGGATGAAGGGTGATCGTCGGCGGTTCCGGATTTCCGCTGTCCACGACGATGTCGAGAGTCTCGGACTTGTCGAATAAGGAGACGGTGATCGTCGCTTTGCCGCCTTTGACGGTGCTGACCTCCCCGTTAGGATCAACACGCACAATTTCGGGGTCATCCGGATCAACGCTATACCTGGCGGTTGTTGTCGCATTGTAGCGATCCCCGTTTTGATGTTCCGTATTCACGGTAATGTGGGTCTTGTCGTCAAGGTTCAACTGATCGTTTGCAATGGACGCAGCCCAGGAGATGAGCGGGTTTTGCCATTGGAGAAATGGCCGATGTCCGTTGTACTGGTACCAGCCCTCTGTGAGATCCCAATCCTTAAATGTTTCCGGATCGCGGAGATCCGCCTCTTCCACAGGTATTCCGATTCCATTGTCAGGGAGTTCACCATCCGTATAGCTATCGGTCAACCAGTAGCTGCCGGCGACCTCAATGATATTTCCTCTTTCTTCATATTCATTATTCGCCCCGACCAGCCCGCCAGTCTCAGAATGACCTGTTACCTTGCCTGTCGCGTAACAATGCTCAACTTCTATCACTGAACTTATTGGCGAATCGTAACCATTTGTAACATTAAATCCGATCAAACCACCCACGTATTGCTTACCGTTGACATTCCCTGTCGCATAGGAGTTCTTAATTCTGACCACACCAGATGGAAGGGCTTCAGCTTTACCAACAAATCCACCTACAAGCTGGTCTCCATTAACCTCCCCAGTCGCATATGAATTCGTGATTTCATTGACACTTCCTATATTTCCCGATGAAATTATGCCAACTAAACCACCTACAAGATTATTTATGCCCGCAACGTCACCAGTTGCAAATGAATCGCGAATCGTAATCTTTTTACCAGTCGAACCCCTAAATAGACCTGCCAGACCCCCGACTTCACGCTCTCCGACAACTTCGATATGGGCGGATGACCCGATCACGTCATTTCTAACAATACCGGCTAACCCGCCAACCTTCATTTCTCCTCGAATAAGGGTTCCCGTTACCGTACTGTTTTCAATCATCCCGTAGCTATACCCTACTAACCCGCCGATGTAATCATACCCCTTGATCTCCACGACCTCGAGATGGACATTCCGGATGACAGCCGTTTCTGACGTTACTCCAAACAAAGATTGGTAGTTCTCATCTTCACGGTTGATCTTTAAACCTGTAATTTGATAGCCGTTGCCATCAAATGTTCCGGTAAAAGGAGAAGAGTATTCCGTTGCGATTGGCAACCATCCTTCTCCGGAACTGTAAGTTGAAAGATTAATATCGGCTCCCAATTTGAAATGGGCATCCAGATAATCTCTCACTTTGTTCAGCTGTTCAGCGGTTTCGATAATATACGGGGCTTCTTCCGTGCCTGAGCCGCCGGCAAAATCACTGCTTAACGGCGCGAATGCACCGTCATCGGCGGCCTGAACCGATATGCCGACATTCCCAAACAGTTGTGTCCAGGTCCATCCGAAAAAAAGAACTAACGCCGCCAACAGAACGGATGATTTAAACGGTCTCATTTTCCTTTCACTTCCTTTCTAATGTGCGGAGACCGCAAGTTCCACATCATTGTCCGTCATAAAGTCCACTCCTCGCCTTCTCCAAGGCTTCCAGATCAATTCTTTCCATCGCAAGCATGGCCTTGTTCACGCACTGCTGTTGTTCCCCGGATTCGTCGGAACTGATCGCTTCCCAATCGGAGGGAAATACTTGTCAGCACGATGCTCTATCATCTATCCAACAATCTTAGCAGCATCACCGTCGCTTCTGCACGGGTAGCCGTTTCGTTCGGCACAAACCGGTTTCCGCCGCGGCCATCGACAATGCCAAGTTTGCGGATGGCTTCGACCGCACCTTTCGCCCACTGCGGAATCGTTTCATCATCGGCAAAGCCGGTTGACGCATTCGCGTTAAGCTGTAGTTGTAACGCCCGAGCGATCATCACCGCCATTTCTACGCGGGTGATCTGTGCGTTTGGCCGGAAGCTGCCATCGTTGTATCCATCCACGATGCCCGCTTGTACGGCCTGCGCAACGGCTTGCTTCGCCCATCCGCCGATCCGGTCATGATCCGTGAAAGTTAGCGCGGAGCCGTCACCTTCCAGTTTCAATGCACCTGCCAGCATCACAGTAAACTCGGCGCGTGTGACTGGATGATTCGGTTTAAATGTGCCATCTGGATAACCGCTGACGATGCCTTTCTCTACAGCACGCATGATGTAGTCCTCCGCCCAGTGTCCGGCAATATCAGAAAATGGCATCGACGATTCATGAGTAGCCGTCTCTCGAATCACGGTCAGCGTATATCGCTTCTCGGTACCGTCTTCCGCACGAACGACAAACGTGAACTCATTGTTGCCACTTGTCAGCTTCTTGCTGATCGGCACCGAGCGTGACAAAAGTACACCATCAACGTACACTTCGGCCGCATCGTGCGCTGCTTGAGCAATAAATACCATTTCCTCTGCATCTGTAAATACGGTGTAATCATGCACATCAGGAGCAAACGAAGGTTGTAAAGTTAACATCCGACCGTTTGCCCATATTTCCAGTGATGAAAGCTTGGCATCGCTGGAAACACGATCCGTACGGGAAGACGGTGATGACGAGGAGCTTCGCTTACGCTCGTCCAGCACGATCACACTTACCTTCGCCTTGATATTCAGCGGATTGTTCACCCACTCAGGCAATTGCAAGGTGCCTATAAATTCATAACGACCAGCCACCTTGCCATTGTATTCAGGGTGAACTTCATTCCAGCTCACTTGCACCTCAATCGTGCGAAGATCGTCCAACGTAACATACACCGAATCGGGTACGGAAACATCCTGCAACTTCGTGTTATAAGGCACATATATCGTATCTGGCCTTTGAATTTCCGTAATCGTTAGCAGTTGGCGCTCAATGTATAAAGAATAAGTGCGCTCCTCCTTTTCATTTTCTGATATAACTTGGATATAAATCGAATTGTCACCGATCTCGAGCACCGCTTCTTGCCCACCAATCACCTCATACGATGCCGATGAGTCGTAAGTTGAAGCTGTTACTGTCACGCGATCCATTGAATAAGGTACCGTCAAATAATAAGTAAACAGATCCGGATTGAAATTTTCTAAAATTTTACCATTGATTCGAATCTCAGACAACTTGGCATTCGACCCCGGTAAAACACGAACCTGTAGCTTTGCCTTCAATTTATCCGGGTTCAGATAATATTCGGGCAATTGCAAGCTTCCAGATATCCAATATGTCCCAGATTGATCCGGATTGTAATCAGAATTCACTATTTCCCAATTGACTCCCACATCCGGCTCTAACGTCTCGTTGTGCAGTTGTATAGAAACCTCGATTGGCAAATATTGCGCTAATTGATCGCTCGTGATATGCTTGCTTATTTCAAGCGTATTGAGATCATTCACCGCTTTTACCACAGCATACGGCGTTGCGCTAACCGGAGCTGACAACTGGCTTCTACTATTCCCTTCAGTAACGGCTTGCACAGCAAACCAATATTTTGTTCCTGCCTTTAACTCATCAACCAGCCATGATGTGTCCATAAGCGGCTCGTCATTTAATGGTTTCCAGTTCGATAAATCCTGCGTATCCGGCGGCTCTGATCCTGTAGCCATATAGATTGCGTAAGAGGAGGCATCAGAAACCACCTCCCATTCAAGCTGCACAGACCTTTCTCCAGCCTTTGCCGTTACGTTAGTCGGAGCATTTATATCAACCTGCCCGATCGCATATAAATGTCCATCGTAAGAACCCACATAAATCGTACCATCGGCACCGATGGCCGCTGATGAAGTAATCGAACCGCCTTTGTATCAATGTATCAATGAAGAAAACGCTAAAAACCTGGCAACCATTATAAAAAGATTTACTCATTTCAAACTGAAAACATTGAAGCTAGAGTGAAAGGCTGGGCGGAGCCAGCCCCTCCTCATCAAACCGTACGTGAGGTTTTCCCTCATACGGCTTTCCGGTGATCGTCATCATGCAGCATACAGATTACAAGTGCGTTTCCAGTCTATATAGGACGGACATTGATTTCACTTCGTGACGATGAGGGAAATACTTGTCAGCACGATGCTCTATCATCTATCCAACAATCTTAGCAGTATCACCGTCGCTTCTGCACGGGTAGCCGTTTCGTTCGGCACAAAACGGTTTCCGCCGCGGCCATCGACAATGCCAAGTTTGCGGATGGCTTCGACCGCACCTTTCGCCCACTGCGGAATCGCTTCATCATCGGCAAAGCCGGTTGACGCGTTAGCGTTAAGCTGTAGTTGTAACGCCCGAGCGATCATCGCAGCCATTTCTACGCGGGTGATCTGTGCGTTTGGACGGAAGCTGCCATCGTTGTACCCATCCACGATGCCCGCTTGCACAGCCTGCGCTACGGCTTGCCTCGCCCATTCGCCGATCTGCTCATGATCCGTGAAAGTTAGCGCAGCACCTTGCCCTTCCAGTTTCAATGCACCTGCCAGCATCACGGTAAACTCGGCGCGAGTAACCGGATGGTCTGGTTTAAATGTGCCGTCTGGATAGCCGCTGACGATCCCTTTCGCTGCGGCGCGCTTGATGTAGCTTTCCGCCCAATGTCCGGCGATGTCGGTAATATCAATAACCGGTTCGGTTGGCTTTGGCTGTTCACGGTATATGGTCAGCGTATAGGTTTTCTTCGTGCCGTTTTCCGCTTGTACCGTTAGTTCAATCGTATTGTCGCCTTCCATCAGATCAACTTGAATTCTATCCGTAATTACCTTGTCCTTCCATATGACTTTCGCTGCGGAGTGAGCTTCTTTGACCACGATCTCAATTCGTTCGGCTTCTGTATGGGCCGTATATGCTGTTGTTCCCGAAGCAAAGGATGGGCTGAGCTTCAATGATTTGCCTTCCGCCCATACCTGCAGATCGGCAAGCCTGGCGTTGCCGGACAGCGCATGCCCACCTCCGCCTCCGCCGGAACCGCTGTTACCGCCTGGTGCGCTTGGGGCGCTTGGGGTCGCTGTCACTACATTGGAGAAATCGCTGACCCCTTCTTCAGAGACAGCTTTTACTGCAAATGCATACGTTGTTCCATTCGTCAATCCCGTAACGATGTAGGAGTTCGCTGTAACATTCGATTGAAGGAGCTTCCAGTTCTTCGGATCGACAGGTGCTGATGTGCCTTCCGCTTGGTAAACGGCGTATGTCACGCTAACTGTTCCCGTGACCGCATCCCACTGCAATGTAACGGAGCGATCAGCCGCAGAAGCTGTTAAATTCGCCGGTGCAGGTATCGTTGCAATCGTATAATGCTCCTCCATCACATCGCTGTTCTGCATGCCGTCCTTCACCGCAATCGCCTTGAGCGTCATTTCCTCCGTCACTTCGATGGGATCGTTATATTTGGCGCTGCTGCTCGACGGCGTGCTTCCGTCGGTCGTATAGTAAATCGTTGCGTCTTCCGTTGTCGTGCTTAATGTTATCTTCGTGCCTGATGGAACCTCACCGCCGGACGGATCTGCAACTGGCTTGGCGACTTGATCAGGAAGTCGGATCGTATACTTCGCCTCCAGCACTTTGCTGTCCTGCATGCCCTCCTTCACCGCAATTGCCTTGATCGTCATTTCCTTCGTCACTTCGATGGGCGCGATATATTCGGCACTGCTGCTGCTCGATGGTTCGCTCCCGTCCGTCGTGTAGTAAATCGTTGCGTCTTCCGTTGTCGTGCTTAATGTTATCTTCGTGCCTGATGGAACCTCACCGCCGGACGGATCTGCAACTGGCTTGGCGACCTGTTCCAGGATCGTATACCGCTCCTCCAGCACGTCGCTGTTCAACATGCCCTCCTTCACCGCAATTGCCTTGATCGTCATTTCCTCCGTCACTTCGATGGGCGCGATATATTCGGCACTGCTGCTGCTCGATGGTTCGCTCCCGTCCGTCGTGTAGTAAATCGTTGCGTCTTCCGTTGTCGTGCTTAATGTTATCTTCGTGCCTGATGGAACCTCACCGCCGGACGGATCTGCTACTGGCTTGGCGACTTGATCAGTTGGGGGGACAGGGGTGCTGTCTTCTTCAACGGCAAGCACCAGGGAATGATTATACCCGGCAGCGATCGCCTGAATGTTCGACAAACCCTCGATTTTCTTCGGCGTGTGTTGATTTTCCCTATTGTCATGTCCCAATTGGCCATACCAACCATCTCCAAATGAATATACGTCTCCTGACTTCGTTAAAGCAAGGGAATGATTAGTACCCGCCACAATCGCCTGAACGTTTGACAAACCTTCGATTTTCTTTGGCGTGTGTTGATTTTCCCTATTGTCATGTCCCAATTGGCCAACACCACCATATCCAAACGAGTACACGTCTCCTGATTTCGTTAAAGCAAGGGAATGATTATGCCCGGCAGCAATCGCTTGAATGTCCGACAAATCTTCGATTTTCTTCGGCGTGTGTTGATTTTTCTTATCGCCATGTCCTAATTGGTCATAATTATTCAATCCGAACGAGTACACGTCTCCTGATTTCGTTAAAGCAAGGGAATGATAAGTACCCGCCACAATCGCCTGAACGTTTGACAAACCTTCGATTTTCTTTGGCGTAAGTAGTTCATTCGTATCGTCATGTCCTAATTGGCCATAATTATTCAATCCGAACGAGTACACGTCTCCTGATTTCGTTAAAGCAAGGGAATGATACATGCCTGCCGCAATCGCCTGAACGTTTGACAAACCTTCGATTTTCTTTGGCGTGTGTTGATTTTCCCTATTGTCATGTCCCAATTGGCCAACACCACCATATCCAAACGAGTACACGTCTCCTGATTTCGTTAAAGCAAGGGAATAATTATACCCGGCAGCAATCGCTTGAATGTCCGACAAACCTCCGATTTTCTTTGGCGTAAGTAGATCATCCGTATCGCCATATCCTAATTGACCATAATTATCAATCCGAACAAGTACAATTCTCCTGATTTCGTTAAAGCAAGGGAATGATAAGTACCCGCCACAATCGCCTGAACGTTTGACAAACCTTCGATTTTCTTTGGCGTGTGTTGATTTTCCTTATTGTCATGTCCCAATTGGCCATAATTATTCAATCCGAACGATAATACGCCGATCACGTTTGCATTGGTTTCGGATTCTTGAGCCAAAGCCGGCGTTGGTATAACCAGCAGCGATTGAAACAGATTGAGCAAGAGCATGGCAATCAGCCATAGGGATACATGCTTTATCGGGTACTTCATTGAATTCATCATTACTGCAATCCTCCTTCCATATGCTGCCATTGAACAATGGCTAATCGAATCGATGGCTGTGTAAGCCCTCTTTTTTAAAAAATCGTGGAACCTAGTGCTTCTTTGGCAGGCACATTGAGAGATGGGACGGAGATATTCTCCATCAACCGAAGCAGCATCACCGTCGCTTCTGCGCGGGTAGCCGTTTCGTTCGGCACAAAACGGTTTCCGCCGCGTCCATCGACAATGCCAAGTTTGCGGATGGCTTCAACGGCCCCTTTCGCCCACTGCGGAATCGCTTCATCATCGGCAAAACCGGGTAACGCATTCGCGTTAAGCTCCAGTTGTAGCGCCCGGGCGACCATCACCGCCATTTCTACGCGTGTGATCTGCGTGTTTGGCCGGAAGCTGCCATCGCTGAATCCAACCACGATGCCCGCTTGTACGGCCTGCGCAACAGCTTGCTTGGCCCATCCGCCGATCCGGTCATGATCCGTGAAAGTTAGCGCAGAACCGTTACCTGCCAGTTTCATAGCACCTGCCAGCATCACGGTAAACTCGGCGCGGGTGACCGGATGGTTCGGTTTAAATGCGCCGTCTGGATAACCGCTGACGATGCCTTTCGCTGTGGCGCGCTTGATGTAGCTTTCCGCCCAATGTCCGGCGATGTCTGTTATTTCAATAACCGGTTCGGTTGGCTTTGGCACATCTCGATAAATGGTCAACGTATATTTTTTCTTCGTGCCATTCTCCGCTTGTACCGTTAGTTCAATCGTATTGTCGCCTTCCTCCAGATCGACTTTCACCCTGTCGGTTATGACTTTTTTATCGTGTAGAATTACTTTGGCTGCGGAATGCGCCTCTTTTACTACAAGTTCCACTTGTTCGGCTTCTGTACGTGCCGTATATTCTGTTGTTCCCGAAGCAAAGGATGGGCTGAGCTTCAACGGTTTGCCTCCCGCCCATACTTGCAGGTCCGCAAGATCCGCATTGTTGGATAACATACGACCGCCCCCGCCACCACCGGAACCGCTGTTACCTCCTGGTGCTCTTGGGGTCGCTATCGCTACATTAGAGAAATCGCTGGCCCCCTTCACAGTGATAGCCTTCACTACAAATGCATACGTTGTTCCATTCGTCAATCCCGTGACGATGTAGGAGTTCGCTGTAACATTCGATTGAATGAGCTTCCAGTTCGCCGGATCGACAGGAGCTGATGTGCCTTCCGCTTGGTAAACGGCGTAAGTCACGCTGCCTGTTCCCGTGACAGCATCCCACTTTAATGTAACGGAACGATCAGCTGCCGAAGCTGTTAAATTCGCCGGTGCAGGTATCGTTGCAATCGTATAATGCTCCTCCAGCACTTCACTGTCCAGCATGCCGTTCTTTACGGCAATCGCCTTAATCGTCATCTCTGTTGTCACTTCGATGGGCGCGGTATATTCGATGCTGCTGCTAGTAGGCGTGCTGCCGTCCGTTGTGTAGTAGATCATTGCATCGTTCGTATACGTGCTCAACGTCACCGTTGTACCAGCCAAGACTGCACCGCCCGCGGGACTGGCGACTGGCTTCGATACTTGCTCTGGCTCCGCTTCTTGTGAGAGCGTGATCGTATACGTTTTACTTTCTTGCAAATAAGGGGATACTTTCACTTGAACAACTGTTTGTTCACCTTCAACTTCGACCTTGACTCCTTCGACCTGATCGGATTGTCGCTTACCATTCACATACACATCGGCATACTCCGGGTTTTCCAATGTAGCCAGCACATTCACTGAAGTGACGCTATTATCAATTAGAACAGTGTATTCCTGCTCCGAAACATCAAACAAGAACTCCAATTCTCCACCACTTTGATCGGTCAGTTTGATCGTTTTGAGATCACTTGTTGGAATGTTGAGTTGACCTGAACGATTATCACCCCAGGCCACGATCGTCCCATCCTCTTTCAAGGCAAGCGAATGATAGAATCCCGCTGCAATCGCGATCACGCCGCTTTTCGCTGCATCAGGTACAACCGTTTGTCCGTGGTCGTCCGATTCTGTGTTGTCTGAAATGCCCCAGGCAATGACAGAGCCGTCAGACTTCAAGGCAAGAGAATGTACATACCCTGCCGCAATGGCGACAACCCCGCTTTTCGCTTCCTCCGGCACAAAAGATTCTCCGAACTCGTTTCTCCCCCAAGCAAACACCTCCCCCGATTCAGTTAATGCCAAAGAATGATGAGCTCCTGTACTAATGGCTACTGCCTTGCCCTGCACCTCTTCAGGCACATTGAGTTTTCCCCTTCCCCGATCTCCCCACGCAATCACATCTCCGTCTTCTTTTAGCGCTAAAGAATGCCAATATCCCGCTGCAATCGCGATCACGCCGCTTTTCGCTGTATCAGGTACATTCGCTTGTCCGTAGTCGTTTCTCCCCCAGGCAATGACTTTCCCCGAAGATGTGAGGGCTAACGAATGGAAGGCACCAGGTCCCGCAGCAATGGCTACGATATCGCTCTTCGCTTCCTCCGGCACATCGGTTCCCTCTGCTCCCCCCCAGGCGATGACCTCGCCGCTTACTGTGAGAGCCAGGGAGTGATTATCTCCCGCGCTCACCGAGACAATATTGGACTGCGCTTCATCGGGGACTTCAATGGGGACCATGGTTTTGTCAATTTTATTCTCCCCCCAGGCGAGCACTTTCCCGTCCGCTGTTAAAGCTAAGGAATGATTCCGCCCTCCTGCGATTTGCAGGATTCCTCCCGAACGATCACTCAAGGCTGGATGAAAACTCCCTTGAGCAGACACGTTGTCATAGGGTACCGTGATCAGAAACGACTGGATGAGCAGCAAAGCGATGCACAACCTCACCAAGCCGCTCCTCCTATTGCTTTTATATGATTGTTTCATGCTTTTTCCCCATGGATTCATCTCTTACAAATCCTCCTTCAGGTTAATCTCTTTATAGCTTCATCTGATTTATTATACAAACTTCCAATCCCTTTGTGATCAACCCTGCCTGTCACAAAAATCACAAAGGTTGAAGAAGGGGGTGGAGTTTATTTGGATAAAAAAAGGAACGAATCAGAACAACTGCAGTGTTCTGGCACGTTCCAACGCTTGTAATCGATTTTTGGATTGCAATTTTCCATAGATGTTGTTAATATGTGTTTTTATGGTTGATAAGGAAACATTCAGCTTGAGTGCTATTTCTTTATTAGACATTCCCGTTTCCATCAACCGAAGCACGCTTTGTTGTCTGTCTGTTAAAACGACCACCGTTCCTTCATGGGGAGTACCGGCTTCCCTTTCGACTTGCGGAATCAGTCTCCGCAGCCGTTTCACATAGGATAAAGACACCTTATAGCTGGGGCGGCGATGCTGTTTTTGACGCAGTTGGATATATTGATCCAATAATTGGCCAACAGGTGCTCCTTCGTCAACAAAGGTTCGAATGTACCCTTCTGGCCACGCCAATGCAAGCGCTTCTTCCAACACGTCCATGGAGTCCGAAATCTTTCCTTGTAAGGATAGGATCATACTCTTGTGAACGAGCAGACGAATTCGGTCGCTTTGCCGTCCTTCTTCTATTGACAGCTGGAGTAGACGCTCCGTCAATGCTGCGGCTTCTTCCATTTTTCCTTGCTCCGCCAATATAGAGGCCAGTAAATCGTATTCCTTGATCATGGATACCGGAATTTCATCACGGAATCGCAAGCGGCTCTTTCTCAGCCATTGTCTCACCGGTTTCTCTTCTCTATGCATCCTGCCCAGCATGGCGCGAAACGAGGCGATTTTCCCGGACAAACGCGAATTCGCCGTCTTGGACGTGAGTTGGGTTAGCTCGCGTAATATGTGCTTTGACGTCGCCTCGTCTCCTTGTACGGCGGCAATGCGGGCAAGCCATAGCGCTGCGATGGTCGCCAAGCTTCGATGATCATGCAATCTTCCAATATCATAGGCTTGGCGCATCAGCTTTTCCGCTTCGACCAAGCGATTTCGTTCGTACTGCATTTTGCCTAAGTCGATATAAAGATGAGCAACAAAATAGACATTTCGGGTTTCAGACCAAATCGACAGCAAGGACGTCAACACCTGCTCCGCCAATCGAAGGCTGTCATCCGACACGTAAATATCCCACACCGGATGATAGCCATCCTCGTCGCTCCCAAACTCAATGAAGAAATCGCCTTCCGGATGCTTCTCGACATATTCATGTGAAAATTGAACGGCATATTCAAAATCACGATCCAAAAACGTGCGAAATGCAGCCAGAAAAGCGAGTCCGGCTTGCAATGTTTCGGCTTCTTCAGGAGGAAGGGGATCTGTGTCCTCTTCTAGCCTGCGAACCGCTTGCCAATACCCGTCAGTGGCCGCTTCGACATGCCCGGACAAGTACTGGGAAGCGAGTTTTGTCAACAGCATCATCGGTCTGGCAAATAACAGCGTGTCGGGAATTGCGTTTAACCACTTGCAAAGCGTCGTCCATTCATTGGTCATCAGCTCCGGTGTCATCACCTCTATCAATGATAGCGCATGTTCATAATCGGCAGCCGCAAGGTAATGATCTACCGCTTCATGCGGATAACCGTTCTCTTCCAACCATTTTCCCGCTGTCATGTGAAGTGTTTGCCATTGCCGCGGCTCGCGCATTTTCAACTGCGCCGTCAAAAATTGCCGAAATAAATGATGATACCTGTACCACTCCCGCCACTCGTCCAAAGCTACAAGAAACAAGCTTTCCTTGTCTAATTGTTGCAGATACGCATGACTTTCGGCTATACCGGTTACCGCTTGACAAAGTTCGCCCTTCATCCGGTCCAAAATGGAAGTATAGAGTAAAAATTGCTGCATCGTTGCGGATTGTCGGGCTAACACCTCATCAAAGAAGTAATCCGATATATCACGTTCCGTCCCCGCCATCTTCCGGATTAGAGATACGGGATCGGTATGTTCGTGCATTGACAAGACCGCCAGTCGCATCGCCACTGCCCAACCCTCTGTCTTTTTTTGTACGGTCGCCACATCTTCATTGGATAATTGTATACCACCGCACTTCGCAAAAAATTCAGTCGTTTCGTCCGGCACAAACCGGAGATCGCTCGCCTCCAACGAGATCAGCCTATTTTCTGCTCGTAGTCTGGAAAGAGGAAGCGCTGGAGAATTTCGGCTTGCAAGATAGAGATGGACATGTAGTGGTAAACGTTCCAGCAGATAAGTGACGCCCTGCAAGATGGACGTTTCTTCGATATGATGAAAGTCATCCCATACGAGCACCATCGTGTGTGAAATGCGATGTAGCCCGTTGATGAGCGCAGCAATCAGTGACACACCCGATGGATCTTCTGCGGCATGACGAAGGACGTCCTGTTGGTCAAAAGACGGATAAGCTTGTTTTAACGCTGCAATGGTATGTGCCCAGAAGCGCGTGCGATCATTATCCCCTTGATCAAGCGAGACCCAGGCGACGGGATTTTCCAGCGTCATCACCCATTCGCCGAGCAATGTCGTTTTGCCATACCCGGCTGGAGCTGAGATCAAAGTAAGCGTGCGATCTAACCCTTCATGCAAACGCCGGGTGAGACGGGAACGCACAACAAGCGAGCTTCGCGATCGAGGAATATGCAGTTTCGTGGCTATGATCATGGCTTGCCCCCCTCCCTTATTTGGCAACCGTCATAAGATATGAACATTTTTTCTATTATTTTACCAAAAAACTTTTATTTAGGTAGGGCCTTATCGGAGCATGTCAAATCACTTCGATCGACAATGCTGGGGGTACTATTAACTTGAAATAGAATGGAGTACATCTTTCCGCTAGTCGATGACAGGAAGGCGGACGATAAAGCCTTTCATCGTTTGCTCACGACTGTATTCAATCGTTCCCTCATGCTTTTTAATAATGGATAATGTTATGGACAGACCTAGACCTGTGCCTGCCTTATTCTTCCTTCTGCCTTCCGAAGTTCTATAAAACGGTTCAAAGATAAATGGAATGTGTTTTTCATCTATACCATCTCCGGTGTCCATAATTGAAACGAAACACTCGCCTTCTTGACTTGTGCATGTGATGATCACTTTTCCTTGTGGCTTGTTGTACATAATAGCGTTCTCGACCAGATTGCTAATGGCTCTCTGGATTAAAAGATCGTTCCCGTATATCTCAACACCAGGATGGTTGTGGATTTCAATAGAAATTGTCTGTCTTGAAGCTAAATCGTTTAATTCACTCACTACTTTACGGATCAGCGAACCAACTTCAATCACATCCTTATCCGGGTCATTATTTTTAGCCAGTACAAGCAGTTCATTGATCATATGATTCATTCGTTTTAACGTCTTTTCAAAAATGTCCGAGAGCTGCTGATAATCTTCCATAGTCGCGGATGGGTCACTCCTCAAGACTTCCAGATTCGTCTTCAAAATCGTCAAGGGAGTTCTAAATTCATGAGCGGCATTGGCCATAAAACGATCTTGCTGTTGAAAAGCATGTTCTATTTTTTTCAGCATGGTATTGAACGATTCCGTTAATTCTTTCAATTCATCATTGGGCAGTTCCTTAACAGGAAGCTGCACAGACAAATCGTTGGCATTGATTTTCATAAGCCGTTCACTCAATAAACGCACTGGCCACAGACTTCTTTTGGAGAGATAAAACGCCCCGACCCCACCTAATATAATCATGATGATCAGACAGATCAGCGAAAAAAGGAGAACTTGTCCTTTAAATGCGATCAATTCAGATGAAAAGCTTACATCCGATATGAGCATTCCCTCTTCGTTTACCTGATTCACTTCAATGGTGGGTACGATCACTTCTTGGTCTTGTGGAAGCAGTATATCGTTAGGCTTCACATGGACGGCAGGAAGCATAATTTGCACGAAAATATTGAGCGAAACCATCAGAAACACACCTGTCAATATGATTAAACCCAGGTTCCACAACACGATTGTTCCTGCCAATGTAAGCCGCCTGCTTTTCGTCATTTTGGCAACTCCTCAATTTGTTTGTTCAGTTGATAGCCGTACCCTGGCACTGTATTCAAAAAGTTTGCATGGATAACGGATCTTATCTTACTACGCAAAGTCGTAATATGTACCCTGACGGAACTGGAAAAAGGGTCCGCATGCTGATCCCACACATGTTCAACCAATTGTTCAGAAGAGATAACTTGATCGGGATGAGATAAAAAATACTGTAATATGGCAAACTCCTTACGAGTGAGTGTCAACTGTTGCCCAGCGCAAGTTGCTGTCTTCGTAATCGGATTCAACTCGATAGGGCCATAAGTGAGCAACGGGCTTTCTCGTAAAAGATCACGTCTCAATAAGGCGCGTATTCTTGCTTTCAGTTCTTCAAAATCAAATGGTTTACCAAGATAATCGTCCGCTCCCAAATTCAATCCTTTCACACGAGAAGATGTATCAGAAAGCGCTGTTAGAATCAGCACTCTGATTTGTTTGGACAGATGTCGTATGTGTTGCAGCACGTCTAACCCATTCCTATCTGGCAAGTTTAAATCCAAGATGATGATATCGTAGGCATGGATTTCCGCCAGGTGACAGCCTTCTTCTCCATCTAATGCAATATCTACCGCAAATCCTTCCATTTCCAATCCTTTTTTAATCGCATTGGCCAAATCTTGCTCATCTTCAATTACCAGCATCCGCATCTTTTGCTCACCTCTCATAAAACAATGTAGTCGGGGAATGGTTTTTGTTTAGATCGTGATATTTCCGGTGACTGTCACTTGATGGGTATCGGTATTGTAAATCCCCACTCGATAGTTGTCAGCGACATTCACTACAAAGGTTCGACTATCGGCACCGCCTGTAAAGTTCACATAAAAAAATGTATTGTCCGAGTCGATTAAACCAACTCGAAGTGTAGCGTCCCGAGGCAGCCATGTCAATGATATGGTTACCTCTTCGTTCCGAGTCAAATACCACGGGTTTCCAGACCCATCACTTATTGTGGCAAGTGATGATCCCGGCAAGTTGAAGTTAACCGGATAAGTAGCCTGTACACCAACATCGTCAGAATCCCCAAGATTCAATTCAATGATGTTTTCCTCTGATAGTTGAATTTTGTGTACCGGCTGCCCGTCCACAGTGACATCACTTGAAGTTGGGTTTGTGTCATTCACTTGAGAAATTGCTTGTTGATTTACTGTAACAGCTCCAGAAGACTGACCCGAAATATCCTCTGACTTCGAAACAACATCACTCGTTTGAATCGTTACTGGCAGCGCATCATTTGCCAAGGCAAATGCGGTCATGGGCAACACGGTTATCAACAAAACAGCCGTAATTAAAAAACGTTTCATTCTCATTTTTTTCACCTCATTTTTTCTTTTCCCCGACTACTTAACCACAGTGTATTTGATCTGTTGTTAAATTTTTGTTAAGACAGCTGTATTTCAGAAAAAGAGGAAGTCAGCTGAGGAACTTCTGGGGCGAGAACGATGCTTACGGTTATCGAGGCAGTCACGAGCCCCATCAAACATGATACTGTCCACCCAAACCTGCCAGTAAAACCGGTAGCTTTTCCGATGACAACCGGCAGTCGATCCGTTAAATCCACGACGATCTGACAGAGTCACCGCCGTAGATGGCGGGGAAGCAGATAGAGAAGAGTCAGTACATGATCGCAAGGCCCAAATAAAATTCGCGCGAGTGTGCGCCCATGTTGAGGGATACGATCAAATTCGCCTTGCCGGTAATATCCATGAATCCGATAGTTAACGCCGGAGCGCCTGCGCGGGCGTTAGACCGACGGAAACAGCCGCCTTGGGTTGTCCACGCGCACACCTTCCTGTCTTCAAATCGGCCCCGTACCACCACCCCATTTTCGTTCTCGACGGACTAGGGGAGTTCGTTTACAAACAGAATAGTCACGCGATCCGCAAAGCCGAATTGTTCTGCCTGTTTTTGCAGACGGTGCACAAATATGAGGTCAACGGGCGACCCTCTTTTTTTTCTAATCGATAATCTATAAATCATGAATAAGAGAGTCGTATTTACGTTAGATCATCCAACTTTGGCGAATGCTGCGAGCGGATCTATAAAAACCTGCTTCTACCTTCATGCCAGCAAGTACGGGAAGTATGTTCAAGAAGACTGCGGCAGTTGCGGTCATGTACTAGACATCCTCACCTATCGAATAACTTAGTAATGTCGTAACCTGAATCTTGATTTCACCTCACGATAATTTGCAACAGCATAACTGCCAATGGAATAAGAATCCACCCAATAGGAAATAATGATAATGATGAGATGTGAGAATCTGGAGGTTCGTCGATGGCAAGAAAAAAACAAAATCAATCGATCAAGAATGATTTTTTCGGAGACATTCAATCAGCCCTCGGGTTACCCCCGGACTTGGTCTGCCGATCCTTGTTTGTCCAAGGGGAACAAACCGTGCAGTGCGTATATCTGGAATCGATGGTCAATAAAAAAACGATTGACGAATACATTTTGAAATCGTTCACGGAAAATACGTTTTCCGAAGGGGAAGCGCCTCGTTCCGCCGAAAGCGGTTTTTTGCGCGAATTTTCCTTTTCCGATCCATATGAACAGTTGCGGGAACATGCCGTAAAAGCACTCCTTGCAGGCCATTGCGCACTAACCGATTTTGCAAGGGAGCGCGTTTGTCTCATCAATGTGACCGAATCCAAACAACGCTCCATTGAAGAACCGAAGTCGGAATCGACCATTCGCGGGCCGCACGAAGGCTTTACGGAAAGCATTCTGACCAATGTGGGGCTTGTCCGCAAAAGAATCCGCAACCCATTCCTCCGGTTTGATAAAATGAACATCGGCAATCAAACCGGGACGACTTTGCTTATGGTGTACATGGAGAACCTCGCCCCGGAATCGCTGGTCCGGGAAGTGCGCGGCAGATTGTCAGCCATCCGGACGGACAGTGTGCTGGAAAGCGCTTATGTGGAGGAATTCATCCAGGACCGGATTTGGTCTCCTTTTCCGACGCTTACCAACACCGAGCGCCCAGATATGGTAGCTGCCCAGTTGCTGGATGGTAAAGTGGCCGTAATGGTGGACGGAACGCCCAACGTCCTGCTTGCCCCCATGACGTTTTTCGAGTTTTTCAGTTCTCCTGAAGATTATTATCAGCGAGCGGACATCGCCACGTTTATTCGCTGGATTCGGTTGATTTCCTTTTTTACGGCCGTGTTCGTCCCTTCCTTGTATGTCGCGGCCACGACGTTCCACCAGGAACTGATCCCGACCCAACTCCTGATCAGTTTGTCCGCCCAGCGGGAAGGGGTTCCCTTCCCCGCCATCTTCGAAGTGTTGTTAATGGAAGTCGTGTTTGAAATTATCCGGGAAGCGGGGCTGCGTATGCCGCGAACGGTCGGACAGGCGCTTTCGATCGTGGGGGCGATTGTACTGGGGCAGGCGGCGGTGGAAGCCGGTCTCATTTCCGCCGCGATTGTCATTGTTGTAGCCATAACCGGCATCACCAATTTTGTCGTTCCGGTTTACAGCTTTGGCATGTCACAACGCCTGCTTCGTTTTTCGTTCGTGCTGTTGGCCGGCTTTATGGGCCTTTTCGGCATTTTATGCGGTGCCCTGTTTCTGGTTGCCCATCTGGTGTCGCTTAAGTCCTTTGGCGTTCCTTACTTCACTCCCGCTTCCCCGTACATAGGAACCGATTGGAAAGATGTGTTGGTGCGGCTGCCCCGGCCCTGGCTGAATCCGAACGGTCTGCCCGGATATATTCGGAATATGAAGAGAAAAAGTAATCTGGAGGATCAAACATGACCAACCGGTATGCAGCGGGTCTGTTCATCCTGATGATGTTTACCGCCCTGCTTACGGCTTGCTGGGACAGAACGGAAATGAACGAACTGGCGCTGGTCAGTATGATGGGGGTGGACAGAGATCCTGAGAGTGGAAAAATAACCGTATATTACCAGAACATCAACCCGCTCAGCGGCACTTCCGCCAAAGGTACGTCGGGAGGCGAACAAGCCCCTGTATACACTTACGAAATCAGTGGATCCTCTTTTGGAGAAATCAAATCTACGATTTACAAAATGTTGCCGCGCAAGTTATTTATGGCCCACTGCAAGGTGCTGCTCGTTTCTCGACGGGTGGCCAAACAAAACATACGCGATATTGTCAACTTTATCGAAATGCAACCTAATGGCCGTTCGTCGGTCCCGATGCTGATTGTCGACGGATCGATATCTCAGGTCATGAGAACATTAACTCCCCTGGAGCGGGTGCCGTCTGACACGATCGATTCCAGGCTCGACCTGCTGATCCGGAATTCGCTCCTAGTGGGAAAACAGATCAAGGTCAGTGATGTCATTGAACGGATGGAAAAGTCAGATACGATCGTATTACCGTTGATCACCGGAATGACAGAGGCACCTTCTTCCAACAGCGGGGAAAGGTCGGCGGATATCGACGCCAATCAAAACAACTTTATCATCCGAGGCGGGGCGGTTTTCCGTGATTATCGCATGGCGGGCAAACTGAATGATACGCAGCTGGTCTGGTACCATTTGCTAAATGGCGATCGAGGTCGCCACGTGCGACAGTTTCAGGTGGAAGGAAAACAGGTATCCGTGGAATTGAGACTGGTTCGCATAAAACGTGAGGTCTTCTGGAAATCCGACCAACCTGTCGTTCGGATCCGCATGGACCTCGAACTTTCCACTGCCTATACAATCGAGTCCGTCCCGAAGTCTCGGAACGAGGTGGAGAGACTTGAAAACAGACTGAATCAGATCATAGCAGACGAGTCGCTTGCTTTCTATCAAATGATAAGGGAGCGTGGCTGGGATCTGTTAAGCATCAACGACTTGTTGCGCAAACAAACGCCAAATCATCCGGATATCGACCAAGCGGCGAAAAATGTACAAATTGAGATTCGTGCAAATACCCGGCTGCTCCGAACGGGAAGCATGAGTCAACCTTATGGAGGAACAGGATGAAGCCAATGATTTCCCGATTCCAGTTTTATCTGCTGACAATCAATTATATCCTCGGAACCACCCTTTTCGTGCTGATCGGGCGGCTAGTCGTACAGGCGGGACAGGATGCCTGGCTCATGCCCTTGTGGGCAGGAAGTTTTGGCATACTCGTCGGTCTGTTCTGGACTTTTCTTTTCCGATACTACCCGGGCAAAAGTCTGGTGCAAATCCCGCTGGAAGCTTGGGGACGTTCTCTGGGAACGCTTGTCTCCGTCTTGTATTTTCTTTATTTCTGTATTTTGGCTGGATGGGCTCTTCGAAATTTAAGCGTTTTTTTAAATGGAACCATCATGCCGGAGACGCCGAAAACCGTTTTTCACGTCATGTTTTTGCTTGTCGCCTTTTACACGGTCGCTCAGGGGACGGAAGCCATCGGACGATTAAATCAAATCATCACTCCGTTTTTGTTCTTCCCGTTCTGGTTTGTTCTGTTGCTGGCAATGGTGAACTGGGATTGGGGAAGACTTCAGCCAGCTTTCCATTCCGGCCTGGGTGCCATTTTGCAATACCATTCCTTTTTGGGCTTTCCCTATATGGAAGCCATAGCGCTCACGATGCTTTTTCCGCTGGTCAAACAGGGGGCAACACGCCCCTTTTTGCTTGGGCTCTTGACCGCTTCCCTTTCTCTTAGCATGACCTTGTTTATGATTATCGGTTTATTAGGAGTGGAGAGGGCGTCACAACTTACCTTTCCAGTGTATACGACCGTGCAGGAAATTTCCATCGGAGAGGTGATCGTCAACATCCATTCCATTATCTCCGTTATTTTACTGATTCTGATTTTTATCAAGCTGTTGGTACTCGTTTACGGAGCTTCCGAAACGCTGCGTCAAGTATTTCGTCCAAAAACCCGGTGGCCTCATTTTCTGGGTTTGACGATTTTGTTGTCGGCGACCGCCTTGTCCATCTATGAAAACCCGATCCAAAACGAGGAATGGGATGAAAAATATACATTCATATATGACAGTTTCTTTGTTCTACTGATCCCCTTTTTGTTGCTAGTGACAACATGGGTCAAACGCACGTTCGAGAAGCGAAAAGGAGGATGAATTGAACATGTTGATGCTTCACATCCTGCTGGCGCCTTTGATAGGTTTACCGATGTTGGGATTGCTTCGAAAGAGACTTTATCGGGATGCAGCAGTTTTTGGGGCTGTATCTGTTATTGGATACGGATTATGGATTTGTATCGTGAATCATCGTCCTTTTATCATTACGATTTTTATTGAAAGAATGATTGAAATGTTAAAATCCATTTCAACGACGATGATATAAACGTAGAATGAATTGTTTTGCGGGTTCTTCCCAGTTTAGTACCACTATGATCCGCCAATCCTTGTGACAGAACCTTAACAGGAGATATGAAGGATGACTGAAAACGAATGATTACTAGCGGCAAAATTAATGCTTATAATAAACCGTTCCTTCATACCAGCCTTGTAGCCAGATTCTAGGGTACTGATTTTGAACGGGTTGATCTCGTGCGGAATAACCATTTCATAGATTTCCCTATCAAATAATACTTCTGTCGGAGGAAAGCAAGAAGTGAAGTCACTATAATCATAATTAAATAACCAAGCATTAAACTATTTTCAAAATAGAAGATTATCATAGGTTAAATTTATCGGAGACCAAGCAATGATCAAATATCAGGGGGAGGTCGTCGGAAACGACGGCCTTTTTACTTGGTTCAAGGGTTATGCGGCAAACTGGTCTCGTAGTAGATATGCGGCATGATAGGATACCTAACTAGAGACTGCAATTTTGCATGCTTCTTGAGACAAAAAGGACGCGTAAGCTTATGCTCTTTCATTTTACTGGTGATTCCGGATACTTTACCTTAGGTTTAGGTCCTTTAGCAAACCCGGATATACTCCTTTCAATTTTCTTCTTCCCTTAATAACACAGCTCAAAACTTCTTTTCATCGGGCATTTTTTCTTGTTATTTCGCCCCCCTTCCCTCCCTCTTTTTATTTCATAGCTTTCAGAAAAGATGCTAAAGCAATATCATGTTTGTCTATTATTAAAAACGTTTGAAATCATGATATGCTGTTCGCCGCCTGATTATTTGGCGGAAAAAAACCATGGATTCGCCATTCGGTGTGGCGGAGCCAAACCGAATAAACAGCCGACAATAGCCTAATCCCTTCTGTACATTGACGGGGGATTAGGCTATTGTCGATTAAAAAGAAAAATGCTCCCGAACCTTTGGCGAGGATCCCCGGGAGCATTCACTTCATCATGTCAAAAGTACTTTATTTCGGCCTTTCTTGCAAGGCTTATTTACGCACTTTCGAGAATCAATCTCCTGACGTCCAAATCTGCTGTGACGATTGCGGCCGGCTTCTCCATAAACACGGTCGTTATTGGCGAGGCGTTGTGACGAAACACGAAGTCATCCTGATCCCCATCTACCGCTGGTACTGTCCTGCTTGTAATAAGACGATTTCCCTTCTGCCGGAATTTCTGATTCCATGGGCCCGGTATGCGACTTGGGTGCGAGAAGCGGCATTGAAGCGCAAGCGCAAGGGATTCTCTTGGCGGCAGATCGCAGAAAGCACGACAACATCTAGCGTCCGTTACAGCTTCCGTACGTTGAAACGCTGGTGGGCAAGGCATTTGCACCGCGCAGCAAATGCGGCACTTTGGGTTGCCGGGCAATTCATTGCCGGGGGAGTAGACGAAGATATGCTCCGCCTTTACCCCACCATGATGAATCCAACGCCAATGGACACACTGGATTGGCTGAACAAACTGTTATCCCGATTCATCCCCGCTGGCGCATCTAGACGGGGCTATTGGACTTTTCTAAATGCAGGGTTACCTGCAGCATCACGCTTATAAATTCCTTCAGCATCCGCCGCCAAGGAGCACGGCAAGCGAAAGTCGCCCCCAAAATCGCTTTAAAAATCGCCTGGACGGCAAGTTGCCCTCCCGATCCCACAAAATATGCGCCCTCCCTGGTTTCTAGCGTCTATGGGATACTCTCATAGACCACAGGGAGAGGAGATTTTGCATGGATGAGCAAGCAAGGCAGCAAGAGGCTAACTTCCGTTACGGCTTGATTGCGCCCCTGGTTAGCCGCAAATTGGATCCCGGAGAGCAAATGGCACTCATGCGCGAAATTGTAAGCCACGAGTATGAAACACCGTCGGGAAATGCCGATAACCTTATGCTGCAAGATCATCAGCATTTCTTATTTTCTTTACAAATCAGTCAAATGAGTAAACTCCATGTGCGTATAATAAACGCTTGTAATAGGAAAACAGACTTCTAAATCTGAATTCAAATCGCTATAAACGAAAAAAGACCGTACAACAGTCTATTTACAATTTTTATTCATGAAATAATGCGTACTAAGATCAGTTCTCTAGCTCGCGTACTGTTTCTTTTACCTAGATGCTAACCCGGTGGAAGCAAAGTTTCCAGGGCAAAAATCTACGCGGATTAGCGGTCAGACTAGCTGACGGCTATAAAAGTTTAATACCTGATTGCAGGTCCTTATATCCAGTTGAGTTATTTAACCCCTTTTTCTATGAAAGTCAAGTAATCGCACTCTATGTGATGTGTTCAGCATCCAGCACCATTATCTAAGATTTTGAGCCCTTTTCACGTATTCATAGAGTTGTTACTTTCGAAATTCAGGTTTAGCTATTTTCCTGGCTAATATTCTAAACCCACTATAAACAAAATATCCAATTAAACAACCTGTCATATTCAAAATGATATCATCAACATCAAAATAACCTAACATTGTGACAAATTGGAAACTCTCGATCCCAATTATACTGATTAAACAAATCAACAAAGTCTTAGAAAGTTTCCTGTACTTTGTAAAAATAGTAGGGATTAAGAATCCTAATGGACAGAACGTAACAATATTACCCAAAATATTTATGAAGGCAAATGGAGTCGTTTTAAAACGGAAATAACTTGAGATACTTCGAAAAGGATCTACATTGTAGTTCCAGATCCCGATACTCCTATTTTCAAGTATGGATTGTATTCTATCAATAAAACCAATAGGTTTTACTACAATGATCGCCACGCGGCGGGGCTTTTTCCAGGATGTCGCTTTGTAAATGAGCGTTATCCCTTCGATAATCCAGTCTTCATCGACAAATCGTTTCCAGTACCGGCAGGCTGCACCTGCGCCGCAAGGCGCTGCGTCCTTTTCAGCTTGCCGACGTAGCCGATGTTCTTGCCTTCCCACAGGCTATAGAACTCCTCGCCGCCGAAGCCCTTGTCGAATCGGGCATATTTCACCGAACGTCCGCCAAGGAGCTCGAACGTGTTGTCTAAGAATGAAGCAGCATCCGTAGAGGCATGCGTGTTCCCAGATCGGAGGAAGTCATTCAGGCACAGGCGAGACTGCCCCTCAAATGTCAGTAGCGGGTGGTAGCTTTTGCGGCCGGGCTTGTGCGGGTTCTTTCCTTTCTCTGCGCCGACTTGATCGCCGTATACGGTTTCCGCCGTCGAATCCAGATCAAGGACAAGTTTAGACGGCAGGCAGGGCCGAATGACGGTCTGATTGAGCGTTCGCAGTTCGAACCGCAAGTTAGGACAAGATGTTCTCAATCGAATCAGTTCTTTGTACAGCAAGGTATGGTGTGGGCATCGCCCGCCAAGAAATCGCTTCAGAAGCTAGTCGCGCTATAGTTTGCGAAAATGAAAGAGCCGCTCGCAGCCGAGCATCCAACCCACGATGAGATAAAGCAGAATGCGGTAAATCGGAAAGAGAGAATTTCGTCCTTTGCCGCAAGAGATGTCACGTAACGCTTCGGAGAGCTTTATTTTCTCAAGGTATTCCAGAAAGATTTTGATGCCTCCGAAGCTGGTGGCATTCTCCAAGGAAAATTCAGTCTTGATCTTGCTGACGGGTGTGGTAGACTTCACCTAAAAGGTGCTCCTCTCTTTGGGTGATGTGTTTCAGTCAAACACCATTCTACCAAAGATTTGGATCCCTTTTCACGTTTCCACGGAGCTGTACGTTCGAAATTCAGGATTACTTTTCGTTTCTAATTAGTTACCCCTGAAAAATTCGAATTTAGAGTTCGCTCTACTCTCCTTGAAATTTTCAGGTGGACATATTTCCTTTGTATTCCATTTCTTTGCCTTATTTGATCATCTGAGCGGCTTTTCTGAGGTTATGAACCCAAATTCCCAAGCCGATCCAGGTTTTTGAGCCAACAAAGCCCCTGTACCGGCTGCGGTTTAAACCGTACCTGCGTTTCAGTAAAATGATTTTGGCTTCACCTGCAGCGCGGAAGCGTTGCAAATCTTTATACCATAACTGTTTCTCAAGTTCCGCACGTTTCTTGCTCTTCTTCCCTCAGAATGGGGTGCTGATTCGTGTTACACCCAGTTCTGCAAGGGTCGATTCATTTTTCTTGCTGCCGAAGGCCGCGGTCGGTTGCCACAGCACGGGGCACCGAGCCAAATCGTTCTTTATGTTGTACCACGGCGGGAACGAGCATTTCGTCGTCCGAGGGGTTACCTTTGTATAACTCATAGCCGGTTACAAACCCATTTTCGGTTTCATCGATTCGCGCTTTGTATCCGAATTCCGCGCTCTTGGATAGCTTCCCTTTTTTGATCGGGCGTGCTTCAGGATCAAAGAAGCTGACGATCCGATCTGGAATAATGCGGTTTCCGGATACCACTTGCTTGGCCTGATCGACGAGCTTTTGGGTCAAGGTAATAGCTTCACCTAACTTCTCTTTCATCGCCTTGACGGACGCCTTACCTTTATCCTTTGTAAGATTCATAACAGCTGTTGATTTCTGACATACGTCTTCCGTCATCGCAACGACTTGCTCCGTTATGGCATTGAGCTCGTCCCATGACTGTTGCGTGCGCCGGCGCAGCAACTTGGCGATCGAAAGGATGTGTTGCTTCACTTCACTGTTTTTATCCTCGAAGTTCCGGGTCGCTTCGGACGCCACTTTCCGGATCTTGCCTACCAGGCGAGTGATGACCTTTACGCCATCCTGCAGCAAGGTCGCATCGGTCGGATGATGTACATCCGATTCGACTACGGTGGTATCCGTCCGCAGCTTCCGGTGTTTGAGCACCTTCGCTTCATCCAGTTTTTGAAGCAAAAGCTCATTGAGTTGTTCGACCCATTCTTCGCCATAGCGCTGGCGCGCTTTGATCAAGGTCGTCGGATCAGGCATCTTTTCGTCAATGGGTATGCGGCAAAATCGCCGCCACGTCAGACTGTCGCCTACTTCCTGCACGAGGGATTCGTAACCGAAATTGTAGCGGCGCTTCAGATACATGAGACGCAGGAAGGTTTCAATCGCTTTGGTCGGACGGCCCCTTCGGGTGTGATGCTTCTCTAGAAAAGGCTGCATGAAACGTTCATCATCCAGCAAGGCATCTATTTTAGCCAGTTCTTCAGGCAACGACCATACGCTCTCAGAGATGATGGAATCCCACAATGTGATTTGTTCTTCACGAAGTTTCAACATTTTTCTCACCTCAAAAGGATTTTGAGGGGCAATGAAGAATTCATAAGCATAGGAATTCGGCCCCCCTTTGGATGGTTATCTGGACAATAACTAATTCCATTTTGAGGCAGTGAATTCCTTTTATTTTTGATCAAAACCCTGATTTTTTCAGGGGTAACTAATTAACAGTGAGCAACATTCAACATGCATCGCATCGGGAGTTTGTCTTCATTCTGGAAAGCTGCAGAATGCTACTTTCTTGATTTATTCTTCATTTCTTTCTTTATGCGTAATAGACTCTCCTTCTACATCTATATTAGGAAGAATTTTATCTAACCACTTCGGAATATACCAAGCTGATTTTCCCATTAGAGTCATTACAGCAGGTACTATTGTCATTCTGACAATAAACGCATCGAAGAATACTCCAAAGGCTAGTGCCATTCCAATTGATTTAATCATCGCATCAGGATTCATCATAAATCCGAAAAATACTGCCATCATAATAAGAGCTGCAGCAGTTACTACTCTACCGCTGTCTCTCATTCCATATAAAATAGCTTTACGACTATCTCCAGTATGCATATAACTCTCTCTCATTTTACTAACTAAGAATATTTCATAGTCCATAGCTAGTCCAAACAATATCCCTATTGTAATAACAGGTAAAAAGGCTAATATTGGAGATTCCGATGGAAATCCAAAGAAATTAATGAAATGCCCATCTTGAACAACAAATACCATAAATCCTAATGTTGCTCCTAATGAAAGTAAGAATCCAACTACTGCTTTCAACGGTACTAATAGTGATCTAAAGACCATTACTAAGAGTATATAAGCAAGACCAATTATTAAGGATGCAAATAATGGTAAAGCATCATTCAATTGCTGTGATATGTCAATGTTCATAGCCGTGCTACCTGTTACCATTAATGCAATATCATGTTCTTTTTCTGTTTCTTTAGATTTGTCTCTAATAAGATTTACCAAATCCTTTGTTTCTATATCATCCGGTCCGGATTCTGGTGTAATTTGAATCATAAAAATTTCTCCGGAAGGTCCAGGTATAAGTGGTGATACAGATTTAATATCTTTTAAATCACTAATTTCTTTCACTATTTCTCCAATAACTTGAGGTGTTTCCTCTGTTACTTTACTAACTTTTGCAGCAACAACTAATTGTGCATTAAAGCCTTCTCCATACCCTTCCGTTAGTAAATCATATGCTCTTCTTTCCGTCATTTCCGTTGATTTAGCTGTTCCATCAGATGGTAGCCCCAAATTCATATGGAAGAAAGGAATTGTAAGAATTGCAAGGAATGCAATGGATACTAGCGATATAATGATAGGATGTTTAGTAACCAATCTCCCCCATCTATTAGCTTTTTCTTCGTCTGTTCTATTCTGACCATTGATTTTTTGCCAAAATCTACTTTCCTTTGCAGGCGACAATCGGTGGCCTATCATACCTAAAATTGCTGGTAAAGTAATAATCGAAATAAGCACGGCTGCCAGTATACTAATAGCGGCTGAAACACCCATAAGGGTTAAGAATGGAATTTGAGCTACAGATAAACCCAATAGTCCAATAATAACAGTCAAACCTGCAAATACTACAGCACTTCCAGATGTTCCTATGGCTATTGAAATTGAATTGTTGATGGCATGTCCCTTTGCCAATTCTTGTCTGAATCGTGTAATAATAAATAGTGAGTAGTCAATACCTACCGCTAAACCCAACATAGCTGCTAGAATTATAGAAATAGAATTCAAATCAATAAAGTAGGCACCAATCATAATACCTAATAAGCTAATTCCTAAACCTAATACCGCTATAAGAATTGGTAAGCCTGCTGCAATAAATGAACCAAAAGTAATTGCTAATACAATAAATGCAACCACTACTCCAATTACTTCATAAATTCCTTCAAACTGTATGCTAGAGAAGGTAATATCTCCTCCCATTATTTCTGTCTGAATACCTGCATCTCTTGTTATTTCAATACTATCCAAAATGTATTCTTTCGATTTTTCTGACACTTTGTCAGCTTCTAACGCAAACGTAACTTGTGCGTAACCAATTGTTTTATCTTCATTTAAGTTGTTCAGCTCTATCGGTGATTGAACACTTGCTACTTTCGAATCTTTACTTATTTCATTAAGTACTTCCGTAATTTTGCTTTGGACATCCTCTGATTCCAACGTTCTATTATCTGGTGCTTTAAATACGATGTTTACAGTTGATTGTTCGGAAGTACCTGCAAATTCTCCTTTAATCAAATTGGCTGCTTTTTCCGCAGGTGTATTGGGAATAGTTAGTTCTCCATGAAAAGATGGTTTTAAACTCAGTACTAATACTGCTAATATCATCAAAATTCCTACAGTGCCAAAAAGTACCGCTTTTTTTATGTGTTGCTGACCAATTTCCTAATTTATAAAGATACTTTGCCAATGTAATCTCCTCCTGTATTTCCTGTCTGTATATGTGCTAAAACAACCAAATTGATAAAATAAACACCATGAACGATTGTTCATTTTTGTTTCAAAAAAATATCCACATTATTTAAATGTGAGACATTTCTTTAAATCGGCTTTCAGTACCGTGAAATGAGAAAAACATCAACTGGTCAATGAGGATGCTAATTTTTTCCCCATCTTCTTGAGTCTTTAAAATGGTATATAATCCTTCTACAAAATTTGTTGATAGGACATAGAAAATAAATGGTTCTTTCACAATGCTTTTATCTTCAAAACGAGAGAATATTTCTTTTTGAATAATATTATGAAGAACATCCACGACCTCGTTTTTAAAGTTCTCATATTTAGATCCCTTACTCTTACCGAAAAGAATTAAGACTTCTTTACTGTTTCCTTTAAAAATGTCCAAAATCCTATTTTTAATTTCAATCAATTTTTCATTAGGGTTAACATCAGCAACAATAATTTTATTGATCGTAGCAAACAAATCGCTATAAACCGATTCTACTACAGAATTAAACAAATCCTCCTTATTCCTAAAATATTTATACACTGTACCTAATGCAGTATCTGCGTTACTGGCTATATTTCTAACGGATGCACTTAAATAACCCTTCTCTTTAAATTCATCCAATGCAGCTATTAAGATTCGTTTTTTAATTTCCTCTTTTAAATATTGCATTCGTGAACCTCCGTTCATTTTTGAATAATATATATTTTATCATGCATAAATCTACTTGTAAACCAATTTAATTAATTGAGTTTCCGCAAAAATGGATGGCATGTAATTACGGAGGTGTGTATCTTAAGAAAATCCCCCAAAACAGAGATGAAAAGTGAGAAATATTACCTGAAAACAGCAAAAAACCTCCCTTTGATTGGTATAATTTAAGTACCGCCAAAATTAATCTAAACAAAAATGTAAATTATTAGGGGTTTTTAACATGTTCCATTCCACCACAGATGTGTATGTAACAAAACGGGAAACGATACATTTTGCAAAAGACCTGGTATCCGAATCTGGTCAAGTCGAATCCAAATTTATTACCCAAACCATTTACTGTCTGTTGAAGTCCAAAAGTGTGATTCTTAGAAATATCGCAGTCGCCTTGAATGAATTCATTCAGGTAAAGAATACAATTGATCGATTAAGTCAGAATCTGCAACGACCGTCTCCGTCGCTCACCACCCGCTATGCGAAATAAATGGTGAATGCACTTGATGAGGACGCGTTAATTCTGGAGGACGACTCCGATGTGATCAAACCGTATGGTCGAGCATTCGAAGCGTTGGGGCAGGTCAGAGACAGCTCGAGTAAAGATTACAAGATTGAAAAGGGTTATTCGGTCACGGAAATAGTCGGTTTGACGCCCCGCAGAAGCAACCCGTCAACCTCTTCTCTCGGATCCATTCTTCCACAGAGAAGGGATTCAAATCAACAAACGAAGTGCTGTTAGAGGGACTCCGTCACGTCATCGGCCATTTGAAAAAGTAGGCTACA
This sequence comes from Paenibacillus sp. MSJ-34, assembly GCF_018918005.1. Lineage (GTDB taxonomy): Bacteria > Bacillota > Bacilli > Paenibacillales > Paenibacillaceae > MSJ-34. Next base: position 31,606 of record NZ_JAHLPR010000028.1, read on the forward strand.
TTTGTTTTTGACGGGTGTACCCTTCTTCCTCAAAGTCGGAAACGTAGGCCGTTTCGTCAGCTGAATTCTCTACTACCAGCAACATATCGATGATTGGCTTGGCCCGGCACCGAAGTATATCCAACATGCTCTAATTGCAGAACCTTGTTGCCAAGTATTGAACGAATTCGTTCGGCCTCTTGCTCGAAACGTTTCTGAAGCCTTTCCTCACTGGCAGATGCCATTGTCGAATGGTCACGATACGGTGTCAAATATTCCACACCGCTTTCTTTCAGATAAGATATGGAATCGCAGAACTCTTTAATATACCACAAGCGTATATGTAAGCCAAAGCATATACCTTGCCCTCGACCCTTTAAACGGCGTCAGCAGCTATTGGTTCGCTTAACTCGATACTCGTTGGAAGACTTTTAGAAAAAGACAAAAAACTTTTTGACTCCTTCGGCTTTTATAGTGGGACCTGCTTCTTTTCATTGTCGATTTCTTCAACAAGGTTTATTTCGAATCAAATGTTAACTTAATATTTATTGGTTGCAAAGTTCTTTTAAGTGGTGAGTAATAATTTGTTCCGTTTTTTCAATGGTGAATATATCCGGTCTTAATAGAGCATGTATGGATAAACCTTCAATGACTGCAGAAAGCCTTAATTTTTCGATTTCAATATCTATGTCTTTTTTTACATAGCCTGCCTTTATCAAGATTTCAAGCAGTGCCTCCATTAAAATGTATTCTCCTTCGATGAGTTCATCTTTTTTCGTGTTCAAAACTGCACTTGTAAGTGAACGAATGACGAAAACCAGCCATACGCCAGCTTCAGCTTGTTTATCCCGATCGACAGGAACCAATTCTAACAACGTTTCCTGTACCGCAATGAAAGGGTCTTGTGACCATGATTTATTCTTCGACCGTTCTTTCCCGCGAGCAAGAAAATAATCCATGATAAATAATAGTAACTCATCCTGGTTTGAGAAATAATGTCTCAATGCTCCGGCAGACATTCCAGCCTCAGATGCGATTCTGCGGATAGATGCTTTTTCAATACCTTCGGTTTCAATAATTTTCCAAGCCGTTTCAGCGATGAGCTTTCTTTTGTGATCATGATCAACAATTTTCGGCACTTCAAATCACCTCTTGTCTTATTTAACACACTGTGTTATTATTATTTTATCACAGTGCGCGAAATAAATAAATAAGGAGGATGTTTAGGTGATTGAATTCATTGAATCATTAATTCCTGCCAACATAGATTTCACAACAGCACTCCTCATTATTGTGCTCTGTGCTGTCATTGATATTTTAAGCCCCGGGGTATTGGCGATTACAGCTTATATCCTTCTCATACAAAAAGAAAAAACAGCATCGCGATTGATCGTTTTTTTATTTTCGACACAATTTTGCTATTTTATAATGGGTATCTTGGTTTATCTCGGAGTTGGGCCGATTCTTGGTATTATAGAAAGCATGGCGAACAATCAAATTTCAAGTTGGTTTTATACGATACTTGGAGTCGCCTTTGTACTCATTAGTTTTTATAAGCCTAAAAAAGGGATGGAATCCCGATTTTTGGAATGGTTACCTACGCAAGTGTCTATAAGAGGAATGATCATACTCGGTATTATTGTCTTTGCGATTGAGTTTACCACAGCTTTACCGTATTTTTACTCGATATTACTAATGGATGGTTTAGCGTTTCATACGGGTTTGTCCATTGGCATTTTACTTGGCTATAACGCGATTATGGTACTTCCTTCAATCTTACTATTGATCGTGTTTATACTATGTAAAAACTGGATAATGAATCAGCTTGAACAACTGCGATCAAAATTAGTAAAAGCTCCGTTGTCTTCTGTATTAGTCGGAGTGGCAGTTATTGGGGCGATTTTATTCAATATTGGCATCAGGGGAGTTCTATCTTGATATTCGTTATGTAAAAAGGAGATGTAGCGTTATGAAAGAGATTACAAGCGGTGCAAGTTTACTTCTATTGCTTCAGGGAGTTGGAGGTATCATAAATCGATTGGCAGGCGGGGGACCAAGTTGGTTTCTCGTCAATTACATCGATGCATTGCAAGGATATGAAATAATAGCCAGTATAATTTTAGTGATATTGGGAGCAATTATTGGTGTGGGTTCTCTTAAAATAAAGGATAAAGTTGACTAACCTATTATGTCTTGAAGATCTCATAGTTATTCCTCACCCTTGAAGTTTATTCTATGAGCATGATACTTGGGTGAGGAAGGCTCGTAAAGTGTTCATGGTTATTCAATCAAACGTTGCTCTTCCGCCATTCTTCTTGATTTAATTCCCCGTTTATTGCAGCTGCGGATACAGCACCTGAAGCAGCTGCAACAATAGATTGGTGTAAGTGTGTAGTTGCATCCCCTGCTGCATAAACACCAGGTACACTAGTTTTTCCAAACTCATCGACTTCAATGATTCCAGTATCCAACATCCGGCAACCAAGGGCAACTGGCAAATCCGATCCAAGTTCCAATTCCGGCTTGAAGAAAATCCCTGTGCACGAAATTTCCGTCCCATCCTCAAGCTTGATATGGCTTACCATGCCTTGATTTGATTGGATTGAATGTATTGGTGCATTAAATACCGGGATATTATGTGCGCGCAATTCTTCACGTTCTGCTTCACTCAATTCATCGGGACCATTTGTACAAACTACTAACTGCTTCGACCATCCAGAAAGCAATGGGACAAAATGCATTAATGTCGCTCCTCTGTTTATGATAACTAATTGCTGATCCCTTAGTTCCCAGCCATCACAATACGGGCATACAAACGCACTCTTACCATAGACCTCTGCCAACCCTGGTATGCCAAGATCACGATCCTTCATTCCGATAGCAAACAGCAGTTTACTAGCGGCTATCTTCACCCCCGAAACAGTTTCCAACAAAAATTGTCCATCTTCCCCTTCTATCAACCTGACGATATCTTCCAGATGTGAAACCGATGGATAAGTGCGAAGCTGTTCTTTCGCAATTTTTCGAAAGTCATGTGGGCTAACGCCATCACGTGTTAAAAAGCCATGAGCCTCTCTAGTCACTGCATTACGCGGTTGGCCCTCATCAATAATCAATGTCTTCTTTCTAGCACGTCCTAGTACAAGTCCAGCACTTAAACCTGCAGGACCTCCTCCAATAATAACAACATCAAATTCCTTCATGATTAACTCCCTCCCACTTCGTTTAACTTTCCATACGAGAAGTGATTACTCAGTATAATGCATGGGCTTATTTTCAAAATGGCAAATCTACGGCGTAAACTCGATTTGTCATTTTCTGCATATTTCATTCTAGACTTGACTTTTATTAAATAGTCTATCCAATTTCAAGTAATCTAACATGTACTTTGCAAGTGTTATGACTGAAAAAATCAACATTAAAATTAATGTGATGGAAGCGCCGGGTGGTGTACCCAATTCATAAGAAGCGACTAAACCACTTAACATGCCAACAAGCGCAATGACCATTCCATTTAATATGATAAGTGTTGTTTTTCAAAGGCAAACACAATCAAAGTACACGCCTCTTTCTTCATCCGCCTGAATATCATGCCCATCTGGATCAAAAATTCCCGCACTTCCGGAACCGCCATTGTTTCGTACAACGCGTCCCTTATGCGGGAACTCATCTGATGTAGGCGCTTTGGTTGATTCATCCTCATGAATAATTAAACATGCTTTGCTCTTCTAACTGAATGAGCACTTTGCCGAAGCGCCCTCCTTGTTTGATTGGGATCGTTTTTCCAGGATAAGTTTGATCCAGATAATCTTCAATGATGGCCTGCGTATTCTCATCTACTGGATAATTGTAAAAGTTAAGCCAATGTAAAACCTCTTGAATGGCTTCCGCACGAGACACAACCCTGGCTTTCATTTCTTTTGTGACGAGTGAATGAAAGGCGTACCCTTTTAGATAAAGCAGCTGCAGCAAATACATCATCTCGGAGTTTTGATGCTTGTTGTATGAATGGTTTAACAGCGGTAATATTTCAAGGGTGAGGCTGTGTTCTTTAGGACCTGCTGCCAAGCTGATATAACAAAATTTTCGAGCGCAGCTGATCACTTTCTCCACCATCTCCCAGTCTGTGATCGCCGGGCACATTGACACAAAGACAAAATCAAAAGCTTGGTTCCAGCCTAATGTCTTCGTATCCATATCTTCAAAGGCTGCGCGCACGATCTTTACCTTACCGTCGGCCCATTTTTGATTGTTGTGCTCCAATAGTTCTGTGAACGGAAGCGACGGCTCAACGGCGGTCACATCTGCTCCTCTTTGCGCAAAGGGAATAGAAAATATTCCAGAGGCCGCTCCGATGTCGAGGACAGAGGCGCCATTAAAATTTACGCCTTGATTTTCCAACCAGCCGATAATACGTGCTGACCGTCTTCTTCCTTCATCGTTGAACGATTGCTCATTGTAGTTTTGGGCCGCGATGGCGCCAAAAGTGAATCTCGGCTCGATCCCTGCTGATTTCATCAAGTTTACACCTGTCGTTTGGTCGTCCTTCCAAGCTTGTTCCCAAGCAGCTTCGTTGCGTAAGATTTCGATCATCTAGGTAAACACCTCATTTCTTAATTTAAATGGATTTCAGCTTATGCCTCAAGCTGTTCTCATTCCCCTTCCAACTCTCCTTCAAGCTCTAGGTATTTCTGCCGCAGCTGATGCAAAACTTGTTCATCCGGTGTCCAGTATCCTCGCTGCTCGCTTTCCAGCAATGTTTCGATCATCGCATGGTAAGCCCAACGGTTGTTGTCCTGCAGCTTCCGGCTAAGTGCTTCATCAGCCATATAGACGTCATGCAGACGATCGAATACCCAAGGTTCTACTTTTCCAGTCGTGGCTGCAAGTCCCAGTACATACTCGAATCGGCTGGCCATTTCCTTTGCGCCATGATAAGGATGCTTCAAGAGATCGTTGATCCATTTCGGGTTCGTTAAGCGAGTCCGTACTCCGCGTGCAATCGCATGTTCGGCAGATTCTGTCTTGATTTGCTCCCCTGTCGTATCCGTAATATGAATGTCTGCTTTACGACCTTTCATTACTTCCACAGACTTTGCCAAGCCGCCAAAATACTCATAATAGTGGTCAGAATCCGTTACTTCCCATTCATGACTGCTGCGAATTTGCGACACAATATCCACCTCCAGCATATGTGACCGGTACAATTCCGGCTCCGCCTGTCCTCGCGCTAGTGCGCTGTATACATGCTGCTGGCTGTCCGTGTATGCCGCTCCGAGCTCAGACTCCTCGTTCCATAGCTTCGTCTCGATCATCCGCGTCACCGTCGTGCCATACTCTCCTTCTGCCGGGCCGAAGATGCGGGCGCAAGCTAAGTCATGCGCTTGACTTGCCTCATATCCGGCAGCAAGCAGCTCCTCCTCCATGCTTCGTGTATGAGCCTTGAACCAATTGAGCTCATCAGGTTCATCCAGCTCCGAAACCTTGCGGAATAGGTCATGTAATTCTTCCAGCAAATTCGGAAACAAATCGCGAAAAACCCCAGTAATATGCACCATGACGTTCAAGCGCGGTCGGCCTAATTCCGCAAGCGGGATCACTTCATATTCTGTACGGAACGTTCCGACTCCCCCGCCAATGCGAACCCCCATATAATGCAGGATTTGCCCAATGGTTTCCCCTTGTGTGCGCGACGTCTCGATCCCCCAGAGGATGACCGCCGTCGTGTGCGGGTAGTCCCCGTGCTGCTCGCGATATTGCTGTATGGAGTTTTCGGCGACAATCGCCCCCCGTTCAGCAGCTGTACGGCTGGGCACTAAGCGGGGATCGAATTGGTACAGATTGCGTCCGGTCGGCAATATTTCAGGTGTTCGCAGCACGTCACCAGCGAGCTTAGCTGGAACGTACCGGCCTTCCAACGCCCGCATCAGCCCTTCTGCTTCCTCATTTTGCAATGATCTTAGGTAAGCTTCGTAACCGTACTCGAGCGAAGCTTCCAACTGCTTAAGCCAATCTGGATGTTCACTCTTATACATGTCCGGGATTGCCTTGTTTGACACATAAGCGGTCACTAACGCATTCGCTTCCTCATCGAGCTGGCGCAGCAAGCTCACATGCTTGCCCGAAGTTAGCGCATCCGCCCGAACGCCTTGACGTTCAGCGAGCAGTCCGCGAATTGAGCGAATATTTCCCCGCTCGTGGCGAAGCACGAATTGCATATGGTTCAAAGCGACTTCAGGAGAATAGCTGTCGCCAAGCACATGCAGTCCACTAGGGATGAGCGAACGCTGCATGCGATAGAGCTCCTCCTCCATGTGTTCTACGGTCTCCGCGGAGAAGTCAAGCGACTTCGCTACCGCCTGCAGCTCTTGTAGAATCGCCTCACATCGTTCCGGCGCGAGCTGCTTCGCTTCACGATATTCGTGCAGCAAGGCTTCAAGCTCACGCCATTCGCCATACAGCTCAGCTTCAGTAAAAGCCGGCGCCTGATAGCCGATCAATACGGCATGGCTGCGCCGCTTGGCGATCATCGCTTCGGACGGATTCCCTACGTAATAGTAGTACAAATTTGGCAAATCCCCGAGTAAGTCATCCGGTACACAGTCCCCAGACAGAGCGGCCTCTTTCCCCCGCTGAAACTCTAAGGTGCCGTGTGTCCCGATATGGACGATGGCATCCGCTTGAAACTGTTCACGAATCCATTGATAAAACGCAGTATATTGATGCGTAGGTAGTAACGAACGATCGTGCAGCGACTTCTCTGGATCCTCATGGATACCGCGTGAAGGTTGCAGGCCGATAAACACTTGGCCGATCATTAGACCGGGTATGAGAAAGGAGCCGTTGTCCGTCATGATGTCACCAGGCGGCTGACCCCAGCGGCTTATCGCTTCTTCTCCCCATGAACGACCGGATAGCTTCTGTGTGAAATGGGGATCCGCATAACGGATCAACTGACTCGAAGCTTGAGGATCAGACCATTTTGCGGAATTGACTAGACCGCCCTCTATAAATCTGGCACGCAGCTCCGCCGCTGACAGTTCCTCGGTATGATATCCTTGCTGCTTCAGCCAGCTCAATAAACGTGCTATCGATTCGAATGTATCCAAGAAGGAACCGCCGAACACCGTTCCTTCGCCTGGCGGATAATTGTAGCCAATGAGCGCCAGCTTCTTCTCTGCATTGGGCTTGCTCCGCAGGGCAAGCCAGCGGCGGATGCGATCTGTCAAGCGTTTCGTCCGTTCAGGGATAAGTGCAAGCCGCTTTAGCGGAACGTTTAGCTCGGCGTCTTCCCCGTCTTCCTGCAGTGCCGCTATCGGAAACATCTCCACGCTCCCGTCAAGCTCCGGCAGCATGACCTGAACGAGCAGCAAAGAAGGTTCAAGTCCACTCGCAGACTGTCTCCATTCTTGTTCCGTTCTACTGTTCAACAATAGCGGATGCAGCATCGGCACATCGAGCTGTTCCAGCATCTGCACAGCCCCGTCCTGATTTCCTCCGCCGGGACCAATCCCAAGTCGGAAAGGCAGCAGGTTCACGATAAGGTCGACTTGGTGACCGTCGCCAAGTAGCAACTCGCGCAGACGGTCGAGCGGAATGTTCATCACTGAAGGAAACGCGATCGGCATGACGTTCACGAAAGCCTCCAATTGTTCCTTAAGCTGCGCAATACATTCTGCGGTATCGAGCGGATTGCTATTCCCAAGATATAAAATCGCGACATTCGGCCGACCTTCGTCGTAGCGATTGCTTTGCCGGTAGCTGGCTGCAGACGAGTAAACCGTGCGACTGCTCGGCTCCATGATCGTTAACTCCCGAACATATACCGGATCCTTAGGCTCCGGCAACAGGTGACAGCCGCCGTATTCTCGGCCAGCCAGACAAATCAGACCGAGCATATTGTCAGTACCTCCGCCCCGCCAATATTCGGTAAATCGAACGTAGTGTTCATAATCCGCCTTACCCTCATCCATTCCTTCTAGCGGCAAGGACGTTGCCGCATGTGTATGCCCTTCTTGTCTAGGCAAATTTGCAAAGGTCAGACTGCCTAGCCTGAGCAGCGAAGCGATCTCAGCGGAGTTGCCGCCAAGCGGAACGATATGAGCCGTCCCTTTGCTTAGCAGGCTACTCAACCATTCGACAACGTCCTGGCGGACGCCATGTGCATCGAAGATGACAAGGTCAGCTCCAACAAGCGTGGCTTCCACGTCCTCAAGCTCGTCGATCTTCCGATTCCCTAAATCGATGATGGTCAGATGCAGCTGATTTTTCTGATTTTGATCAAGCAATTGATATGCTTCAGACAAATGCGACAACGTCGTTTCCCCGTTTGTGAGTATGGATAGCTTCAACGCGCCATCCTCCTTTCCGTAATCCATAAATCATTATTTTTAGATCAACGTCCGTACAGCTCGTTCGATACTCCCAGCCTCCAATTGTTCTAACCGGTAATACCGCGCTTGCATCGCTTCCGCCAGCTTGCGGGCATAGCCGAACCGTACTACACCATCCTCCGTATCGATCACAAGTGTGCGTATGCCAGCCGCTGCGATGCGTTGTGCAGCTTGCAGGCTTTCCTGCCATGGATCACCTGCCGCTTCTGCGCTGACGTTCGCCTTTCCATCGGTCATGACGATCATCGCGGGGATGAGTCCACTTCTTCTATTTAACAAAGGGCGGATCGCCATAAGTCCCTTTTCCAGTCCAATACCTAGCGGAGTTTTCCCGCCAGCTGGCAGCGTCCTCAATTTGCGTTCCGCGAGCTCTACACTGCGTGTCAACCCGAGCAGCAATTCAGCTTGTTGATCGCGAAAGGCAATCAAGCCCACATGGTCACGCTGCCGGTACGCATCACGAAGTAAAGACAATACCGCACCTTTGACAGCCTTCATTCTCTTATTTGCATTCATCGAACCGCTGGCATCGACGACGAATAGCAAAGCAGTTCCTGTCTTGTTTTCCCTAACCTTCACACGCACATCACTCGGCTCAATCCATAGCTTTAAGTTCGTGTTATATGAACTTGATTGTTGCTTACGTATCCGCTGAAAGGGAGCCGCCATACGAAGCGTGGCATCAAACGCAATGTCTCTTAGAGGGCCGCGCGGCATCGCAGCCCGCACATATCGACCGTTTACCGTTCCTACTGACGCTTGATTTCGTTTCCCAGTTTGCGCTTGCTTCATTGGATGCGGCGAGGTAAAGACGAATGGCTGCACAGCGATTTCCCGTCCAACGGCTTCCACTACAGCCCGCGCCTCTGAGGAAAGAGATTGTCTACTATCGGCTTCGCCGTTGTGGTCGCCCCCAAGTTGTGCAGGCGAAGCGAATTGTGACCGGTCAACTTGCTCGCCGTTTGTCGCATTATTCTCTCCTTCCGCTTGGCTTTCTCTTTGGCTTTCCTTATCGCGATGCGATCCTGGTGATGGATGATCGCCATTCGAATCATGCTTCGTTTGCTCTTGATCCGGCAAGTCTCCAGGCGACTTCCCTCGCGACACTTCCGGTTGAGATGCTGCACGCATCCGGTGCGGCAGCACAAAGCCCGCCGCTTCTTGCAGATGTTCCTGTGTCGTCTCGCTAAGACCCTCCCAAGCTGTGATCGTACGGACCGCTTCGATCAGCAGGATGTCCGCGCGGTGTCCCAGACAGCCAGCTTCCTCAGCGATTTCGGCAGCCAAACGTAGCAGCTCTCCATCAATATGTACAGCAGGCAGCCGAGTCCTAGCCGCTGCGATACGTGCTCTCAATTCCTTCGTTTCCGATTCATAAGCTAGGCGAAACGACTCAGGATCTTGTTCGAAGGCGAGCAAGCGGCTTGCGATTTCCGTTCGCTCCGCAAGGTCCGCCGAGGTTTCCAGTCGCACATATAGCCCGCAGCGATCAAACATCGCCGGCAGCGGCCTCCTATCGTCCGGACTCATAGCTGCGAACAGGCGGAATGCTGCACTGTCAAGGCCACTTCTTCGCTCAGAGCTCTTGCGGACATGCCCATGCGCGGGCTCGCCCGCCACATTGTCGCCAGCAGTCAGGACCGCTTTCATTAACCTTTCGGGCATGATATGCGCATTGTCTACCGTGACGATGTGCCCATCCGCAGCTGCAAGCAAGCCGGGTACAAACGTTCGTTTGCCGCTGCGGACAGCAGCTGCCATATCCCAGTCGCCCCAAAGCCGTTCCTCATCCACGTTCAAAGGAATGTTAATGACGTTAAGTTCCGGCAGCAACTCTGCAACACCATGGATGAGCGTGGACTTCGCCGTTCCTGGTGGGCCTGCCAGCAGCACCCCCTTTAATCCCGGATTTACAGCATGAAGCAGCAGCGCCTTTTGCGCACGTTCTTGACCGACTACAGCACAGAACGGATACAAGTGAGGCTTAACTTGCATGGGTGACCTCGGACAGAAGGTCGCCGAGCAGCTCGCGTATCGTCTCGTGGTCATATGCTCCCTCTTCGAACGGCCGCTTGCGCATGCGATGCGGCATCACCATCATCGCCGCTTCTACCATATCGTCTGCCACGATCTGCGTTCTTCCCTGGAATGCAGCCATCGCCATGGCGGTTTTCATTAACATGATATCCGCACGATGTCCGTCTACCTTCAGCCGAATGCCGACTGCGGCGGTCCATTTCAGTAACTCCTCGGACGGTTTGATCTGCTCGAGCAGCTGACGCGCTCGTTCTATCCGTTCCCGAAGCTCTAGTTGTTGCGGCTCATAACGTCTTCGGAATTCGTCTGGATCTGCTTCGAATGCTAGGCGCCGGCGAATGACCTCCATTCGGCTCTCCACATCTCGTTCCCCATTCACCTCTACTGAAAGCGCGAAGCGATCCAGCAGCTGCGGCCGCAGCTCCCCTTCCTCCGGGTTCATCGTACCGATCAAGATAAAGCGGCTCGGATGCGAGTAGGAGACGCCTTCTCGCTCAACGGTGTTCACCCCCATGGCTGCTGCGTCGAGCAGCGCATCGACGATCGCATCATCGAGTAGATTGATTTCATCCACGTACAAAATATGTCCATGCGCCTTCGCTAACAGTCCCGGCTCGAACTTTTTCTCTCCTTCTCGAATCGCATGCTCGATATCCAATGTGCCGACGACGCGATCCTCCGTAGCATGTACGGGCAAATTCACGACGCTCAGCTCCGGCATTAAGTCCGCGAGTGCGCGTACGGCCGTCGATTTGGCTGTGCCTTTCTCCCCGCGGATCAAGATGCCGCCGAGCTTCCGATTGACAAGATTAAGCAGCAGCCCTTTGCGCATCAAGTCCTGTCCGACGATTGCCGCGAACGGATATACGTCTGCTTTCCCCTCCATGTTGATCCTCTCCTTTGTAAATGTATTAGACATTCGTTATTTGACTGCTGCGATTGCGGGTTGAGCTGAGAAGTCAACCGCCTCAAGCAGCCCTTCGATATGGCAATGCATGCGACCGCTTCGATCATCCCTTCCTACGCTCCCTCTCACACCGAACACATCGCGCAGCATGCGATCGGTGATGACTTGCTCCGGCGGTCCGCTGGCATACATTTCGCCAGCTCGCATCACCAACAATTCATCGGAGCAAGCTGCAGCATGGTTGAGATCGTGCAGGACCATGACGATCGTGATGCCATATTTGCGATTTAAGTTATGGACTAGCTCCATAACCTCCCACTGGTGATTGACATCGAGATAGGTCGTCGGTTCATCTAATAAGATGAGCCCCGATTGCTGTGCCAAGGTCATGGCAATCCATACGCGTTGCCGTTCTCCGCCGGATAAGTTAGACAGCTTTCGCTCCGCAAAGGGAAGCGTTCCGGTCTGAGCCATGGCCCATTCGACAATCTTCTCGTCTTCCTTGCGCTTTGCGCCCCATACAGGCTGATGAGGAAAACGTCCGTAACTGACCAGCGAACGCACGGACACGTCCGGCAGAGATGCTTGACTTTGCTGAAGCATTGCCATATGCCGTGCCAACTGCCGACGGGGATAGCTGTCGAGCAGTCTGCCTTGCAAGAGCACCTTTCCTTGCGCAGGCTTTAATTGACCGGCGCAAGTTTTGAGCAAGGTGCTTTTGCCGCTGCCATTCGGACCGATAATGCTGTAAATTTTTCCGACCTCCACCTGCCAATTCAGCGAATCCAGCACCGTACGGTTGTGAAGCCTCACAGACACGTCTTCCAAGCGTAACAACGTCATCTCGCTTCCCTCCTTAGCAAATATAGAAAGAACGGCGCCCCCAAAGCTCCCATCATAATGCCGACCGGCAGCTCCAAAGGAGCAAACATCAAGCGGGCGAGTGTATCGCAAAAGGTCACAACGGCCGCTCCAAGAAGCACGGATGCAGGAAGTAAGAACCGATAATCACTGCCGATCAGCAAGCGGGCTGAATGCGGAACGATCAGACCGACGAAGCCGAGCAGGCCGACGACGCTGACCGCGCTTGCGGCAAGCAAGGTAGCGAGCGCCGTCAGGAAGAAGCGAGCTGCTTCCACCGACAAGCCGAGGCCGCGTGCATTGGAATCGCCAAGGGCAAGTATATTCAAATGCGAGCTGCCAATGAACGCCAGGCTCATGCCAATGAGCGAATAAGGGAGAATGATTTCAAGCTCTGGCCAGCTTTTGGCGGACAAGCCGCCAACCATAAACACGAGGGCACCGTTCACCCGATCGCTGAAGAAAATTAACAATGCGGAGATGCCAGAGCCGAGAAAGGCGGACACGGCCACGCCTGCAAGTATTAGGCGCACCGGCTGTACACCGTCCTTCCAGGCAAGTAAATAAATGATGGCGGCAGCTCCGGAAGCGCCAAGAAAAGCGATAGGTGTCAGCATCGACCATAGATGTGGAAATAAAATGAGAACGATGATGCCGAATAATCCTGCTCCAGATGACACGCCGATGATGTGCGGATCTGCCAGCGAGTTCCGCATCACGCCTTGCAAGAGCGCACCGGACAGTGCCAGATTAGCGCCAACGAGCATGCCCACTAACGTGCGAGGCAGCCGAATGTTCCACACAATTTCCTTCATTGGACCGTCATAACCGTGAAAGACATATAACCAAATCTCTGAAAAAGAAATGCGGACTGCTCCGGTACCGATGCTGAATCCAGTAGCGAGGATTACCGCAGCCGTCAAAGCGACAATGACTAGAACGCCTTTGGACATCGGAACACGGAAAGCATTAATGACCATTCTCATATGTATTCGGATAAACAAGCTTAGCCAAATATTCGACCGATTCACTTAATCGAAATCCCGGGTTTGAGAGAAACCGATCAGACGGCAAGATGATCATACGGTTTTCCTTCACAGCACGCAGCGATGTCCATGCAGGTTGGCTGGCCAGATCGGATTGAATTTTCTTCTCCCCATCTTCTCGCGCCCCGTGGATCAGAATAAAAACATAATCCGGATTTAGCTCGACGATTTTTTCCAGACTAAATGGTGCAGTCGACGGACTGTCGCTTGCTGCTTCCCATGTTTCCGCCAAATTGTGCATATGCAGCATAGTTGCGACCTCGATTCCGACGGTATCTTGCCGCTGCACAGAAAGGCTGTTAGGGGTCACGTTCAGCATGATGAAAGTTGGTGCATCACTGGCCGGTACCCGGGCAGTCCATTCACGAATTTCCTGATCCAAATCGGCAAGTGCTTCCCTAGCTTTGTTTTCCGTCCCAGAGAGCTGACCGAACAACACCGCTTTTTGTTGCAAATCTGCATATGTACTCAGATTGAACAGGGCGAACGGCACGTTACTCGCATCCAAAATCGCCGTTAACTCACGGTGAAACACCACAGAGCCGATCACGAGATCAGGCTTTAAAGCAAGTAGCTTCTCCGTATTGACGGTCGTCATTCCCCCGACTTCTTCGATTCGCTCCGCTTTATCCGGCACCGTTCCACCCGGTGATGTGGCGTGGGCAATGGCGTGACCGTCAACCGAATAAAGCAAATCCAATAGCTGCGGCGATAGGACGATGATGCGCTGTGGTTGCTCAGGCAGCCGAATCTCCCTTCCAGTGTCGTCTTCGAACGTGAGAAACGACTCCCTTTCCTCCGCATCATGAACAGATACAGGTCTAGACTCCGCTGACGGCGATAACTCCAATGCATCACGATTATTGTCGCTCGCAGGATTGGACGGCGCTGCACAACCGGATACGAACATAACTCCTGCTAGCAGTCCTCCGCTCCATTGGCGAAGTAAATTTTGCCGCTTGTATGCATGCATCACTTTGAACCTCCTGTCTTTTGATTCATACAACACTTCACTCAAAATGATGTTAATCGTAATCATTACGATTAACTCATGCATATTGTAACAGCGACTACTTTTATATGTCAACCACTTCGTAATGTTTACTATTAATTTTTTGAAAATCAAAAGGACTTGACGGTTACAAAGGTTCAACAAGGTTTAGGTGGGAGGATGGCAAATATGCTGTAACGCCACCTCTATCGATGCCCCACCCTTTAATGCGTAGCTTGCAAATACATGACGGAATGTATGGCTAGTAAAATCAATTAATTCGTTGTTCTTATCTCGGATATTATGCTGTTTAATCCATGGTCGCAAATGATTCTTATTCCAATTTGAATGCGAAGCCAATCCAACCGGGTAGCCTTTTTTGCTTCTATTTCTTGACAGGAACAAATATGGAAGCCCTGATTCCTTTTGTAACGGCACTGCATATTCTTTGATTTTATCCAATGCGTATACTACTAGTTGATTCGCTGGCTTTGAAACCTCTACTGGTTCGGGACTCAACTTTCCAGTTGAATAAATTAGCATCGTATCGCCGCCTACTTGCTTGATTGAGGCGCTATAAATAGTGATCAACTCACTAATACGCAGTCCCAATTGAGTCAATATATTTAACTTATAATGTTATGTATTTTTTCGATTGAAACACTTACCCTTAGGATAAGCAGGGAGGTTGTAAATCGATGTCTGATTTAAAAAAACTGATCGGTGAAAAAATTCGTAGCATACGTAATAAAAAAAATCTGACCCTACTTCAGTTAAGCCAAATAACAGGGCAACAAACCTCATATCTAACCGAAGTTGAACTTGGAAAAAGAAATCTATCCATTGATTCATTGGAAAAAATCATGGACGCTCTTAACATAAAGCCAGGTGATCTTTTTGATTTTCGAGAAATCGATCCAGATTCTCAGGAATTTGAGACCAGAACTGTCCTTGAGGTCCACTACCAATTTCTATTAGGGAAGAAAAGCGAAGACGTAAAGATGATCCATAAGATAACAACGGAGATTTTCAAATCAATAGATGCCGCAGAGAAGTCTGGATAGCCATTCTTTATCGCCATTAACACAAAAAGAGCGTTTCCCTTTTTTACACGGGATTTCGCTCTGTATTTTCTTTAACTGTACTTGCCAATAATCGCTTCAATAATTTGTAAGTTTTAAGAGCAGACAGTATCCCTATGCAACGCTTAGCCATGTTTTAATTTGGTCTAATGTTGCCTCGCTTTTGGCTTGGTTGTAAATATATTCAATCATGCCATACTTTTTCTGGATACGGTAGTGATGTAACCCATCGTTTAAACTTCCTTGGCTGTCATACTGGTAATATAACGTAGAAAACGTGAGCAGGGTCAAGTAACGGTCAATCGCCTGAGTAGATCGAACCTGGTAACGATCCATGGTCAGTTGTACTTTCGCAGTTCGAAAATACGTTTCAATGTCCCAACGTTTGCTGTAATAGCATAGAATCTCTTCATTGCTCAGTGAAATATCCGTGCTCAGAGGCCTTCAACAGCTTAGATTCAAAGCCATCTCCCTCTTTCCAACATCGGAGCAGGGCGGCATTTTCCAAGAGATTGAGCTTCCCTTCATAGCGATATACTCGGTAAGCGGAGGAGCCGATCGTTCTCCAGACCTTCAGCTCATTTAAAATAAAATACCCAATTGGACAACCAACCAGCCTAGGTTATAACCAGGTTTCTGAAAATCTCGATCTCAAAAGTAAAAAAAGCGCTTGAAAACCCAAAACGCTAGGTGTTATTCATGATAGAATGGCGGCGAAACCCTTTAAGCACTTAGTTCCAGAAATACTGCATCCGCGTATACCCGACATTCCACGCTTTCATGTCGCCCTTAATCGTGATCTTCAGCTCATCCCCCGGCTCAAGCGGAATCTTGAATTGCGAAGGGAACAAATCAGGATGAGTACGCTGAAATTCCCCAGAACTGCTCATGATCTCCTTGCCATCCCGAGTAACACTGATACTATCGGAATAATCCGTTGGTTCGGGGCATCCGTAATCGAAAGAGAAAATCGTCTGTCCCTCAGACTTGTACGTGAACGTTCTGGAATCTCCGCCTTCAGCGCCATATAGGTTATAGCGGAGCGGTATCTTCTGTCCGTTGATTTGAATACTGTCCGGTTTGTCTCCGGTGGATGAATTGCCCGAGTTATCCGCCCATTCAGTGATCGCCACAAACGGACCCTCTACTTTAGTTATTATTTTTTCTACCGCCGCCCCTAATCCCCATAAAGCTATAAAAAGAACCATACCCGATATAGCCGTTGCCACCAGATTGCGCCCGAGGCTCCGGTAACGGAAACCAAGCTTGTACGCCCCAAAACCGAGGGCTGCTCCCATCGAATTCTGAAGAGCGTCGTTGATATCGAAGCTGCCCAGGAATGTAAGGGCTTGGATCGTTTCCAGCACAAGAATCGCGATGAAGAATACGGTGATGAACCGGACGAAGCTGACCCGGTACAGCCATGGAATCAATATACCGAAAGGAATAAACGCAATAGTGTTCCCGAAAGCCACCATACTCATTAGGTTGGGATGCAGGAGATCAGCTGGAGACGGCAAACTAATAAAGTTCTCGGGCATAAAAATAAAGGTGTAGCTGGAAATTTGCTCCGAAGCCTCTCCTCTGCCGAAAGCGAAGAACATAAAATAAAGTACAATAATGGTATAGACAATAGTTGCGGTTAGTAAAATTTTGCGTTGTTTGACCATGCTTAACTCCTCCACTCTATTTTTCCACTTGTCACTATAACCTACTTGCCTGTTTCATGAACCCCCCCACCCCTTAGCTTGATTAACTTTACTTGCCCAAATTCAGTTCTATGAAATGTAAAAAGAGACTCCCTTGACTCTCTGCGTAAAATAGAAATAACACCAATCACTCCACGCAGAGGAGAAGATGATTTGTCTCATACGTTTATCACAACAAAATCATTGGAACAATCGGTCGGAACAATGGAAACTTCCGCTCCCCTGCATGATACACGCCGCTCATGCTTACTTGATGCATTGACCGGTGATCCGACTTATAGACGTCCGCATTACACACAAGAGCTAAGCATCGCAAGGCATGTAGAATTCAAGGCAATATCTTCACCCAGCGATTAGTTTCTGAAGTATTTGGCGAGTCATGAATGTGATCGGTCGGTCTTCGCAAATCATGTTCCAGATTTATTGTGTTATTCGCTTTTGCTTCATCCAGCAGGGCGGCCATTAACTTCTAGTATTCTTGGTAAGTCTGATCCGACCTCTTGGCTTACTTCCGCAAATTTTGAAGCAAGAAACGCCGGAATCCCCGGTTGTTCTTCATTTCACCGAATTACACTTTCCACCTCGATCATGCGCCGGACGGAAAGTTCACGACCTTCCTCGCTCTGAAGTTCTTCACGTGCTTTTGCCTTTTAGCCAAGATAAGTCATTTCTCACTTTAATCTCGCGATTCCCTTGCGCTTTGCTGCAACGCTCCTTAAGTGGGCAACCTTCAAGTCTGCACATCGGTAGTAACGCATTTGTACTTCATACACGCTTTCATTTTTTTGTATGCTCTCGCGCAGAAGTGAAGCGCGCATGGGCTTAATGACTGCAGGCGGCTCATTCAGGTTACAAAAGGGCGAGGGAGTGGGTATGGGTGAAGGAGTTTACGTCCGCCCTTTGAACGTCGTGTTGTACTCTTCTAACCTTTTCCAAGAACACGACGTTCAAGAGCGGCCAGAACTCGTTCCCCCTCCCGACAACTGCAAGATTATAAAAGAGGGATCTGTCCCTAGTCATTTATGACTTTGAGACAGCCCCTTAAAATTAGAGTAGTAACCCGTAGTGCTTGATTTTACAACTTTTCCTCAAGATGGTTCAGTTGTGACCGTTATTCCAACACCTCCACATTCGCATAAGGAGATTTTGATGACTCTAACAGGGGCTGCGACAACCCTTTCAGATGCATGTCGAAAAACGCGGTAATGTAATCGCGTTGTGCCGCAAGCGCCTGTTCCGGCTCGACGATTCCAACACTCCCCTGGACGACTTGAGGAGAAAGGCTCAGCTTACTGCTTATTTGCGGCAGCAGATATTGTTGATCGGTGAACGTATAATGCGCCCCGTTCGGTATCGCTACATCTAGTTTCCACCCGCTCGACTCGTTCCAGAACGATGCCCTATCCTCCGCCGTGAGATGGGAATCCACCTCTCCCTCGTCGGTAAAACCAGCATTCATTAGTAAAAACGGGCGGTCAAGTCCATGCTGAGCAACCGGAAGCAGGTGGTTGGGTAAATAGCCCATCGAGCCATCCATATCGATACCGGCGCCGATTCGCTCATCTTCATACATCGCTTGGGCAGCCGTTGCGCCGCCAGCAGAATGACCAAAAATGCCGATTCTAGATAAGTCCAGTGCAAGGTCCAACCCTTCAGGCAGCTCACGCTTCGCATGATCGGGATTTTGCCCTTCCTTGAGCGCCTCCAGTCGATCCAGTACAAACCGGACATCATCAACCCTGACGCTCATCATTTTCAGTACCGTATTCGGCCCGAAATCAGGCAATTGCTCGGTCTCTATTCTCCCTTCGGGAAACTCGACGACCGTTGTCTCATATGTGTGGTCAATGGTCACAACGACATAGCCATTACTGGCCAATTCCTGAACGTTAATCGTACCTAGACTTCTCGGAACAGATCCGCCCGGAGAATAAATGATGACAGGCCAGCCCTTCTCTCCGTGCTCTGCGGGTGCGTTCAGCGAAGCATGAACTCCGATGTTGGATAGATCGATTCGGCCGGGCTCTACTCCGATTGTCGGCATGACGGTTTCGTCGTAAAATGCAGCTGCGTTTGGCGGCATATATTTGGCTTTCTGGCCAACCTCCCGGGTGGCCGGGTACCAGATGCTGATCATAAGCTCCCGCTTTCGATCCTTTACCCAAGGATCGGCTCGGTCGATATCTGTCAAGTGGAGCTCCGTCACGCCCACTGGCATCTCGCCAGTCGGCTCAGGTAACGTGATGTGAATCCGTTCACCGGTATGCGGTTCGTCGTATTGTACTGGCGGTTCAGCCAAGATGAACAGGCTAACGGCCGCAACCATTACGGCTGCTGAGGCGAACATGGCGAACCTAACCTTACGAGCAGACTCCCCGTTGATAAACTTTATGATAGAATTTACTGTGATCATGTAATATGTCATATAGATCACCATAAACAATCCAACGCAAACCAATATTGGAAGCAGGAGATTTATACCACCCATTCCTCCGAAGAGCTTCCGCAGCCAGTTAAAGATAATCAAATAATGACCGAGGCCGACCAACAGCGGCAACAAGAAGATCAGTGCGTTCTGTTTCAGGATCGTAGCGGCGATTTCCTTGTGGCTCACGCCGATTTTTTTCAATATCTCATAGCGAGAACGATCGTTCGTCGCCTCCGTCAACTGTTTAAAGTATAGGATACTGCCCGTTGCGAGAAGGAACATCACACCCAAAAACCCTAG
Source organism: Paenibacillus sp. MSJ-34 (assembly GCF_018918005.1). Classification (GTDB taxonomy): domain Bacteria; phylum Bacillota; class Bacilli; order Paenibacillales; family Paenibacillaceae; genus MSJ-34. Next base: position 51,339 of record NZ_JAHLPR010000028.1, read on the forward strand.
AATGAAAACATTAAAAGCTGCATTCTCGATGCCGAGGCGATACACGGAATAATAGGTCGATAGCTTCATTTCTGATGTCTGTATAGCTGCAAGCGCATCAGCGGTCGCCTTCGTATTCTTCTGGTCCTGAACGATGTAACCAACATATTGCTCGGTAGGAACTTGCGCTTCCAGCATGCGAAATGTATCGTCCGCAACGACGACCATAATATCCGGATAATGCCAATTGAGAACACGTTCAATCGTCATGCCTGCAAATGCTAAATTAACGTTCCCATTAGGCAAATCCAGGGTGATGGTTTCTCCTGCATAATCCGCCCATTCGTAATCGGTATACATGGGGCGAATCGCGATCACTTGATCTGATTCGTTCAGCGTTAACCGGTCAAGACTCAGTGCCTCCGCTACGCGATTATATGCGCTGACCGATATCACTTTCACCGGATGCTCGGCTGCCTTGCGCTCACGATCAGACAAGATTTCGTCACTTGACGCTTCGCCGCTCAGATGGATGACCGGAATCGACATCTTGGCTTTCACGGGATGTGCATTGTCGCCACGTATGATCTCCTCGATCTTTTGATCGACTTCGTCATCCTGCGCTATATGCATGTAACTGAAAGGTGCCGTTACACGTGCCGTGTGCTCGTAAGCGTAGTAAGTGCTGAAACCGAAACTGAAGGCGCATAATGCGATAGCGGACAAGATGGAAATGACGCTTAGCGTACGTGCATTCCCTTTCATTCGGTACACCAGGTTGGAAATCATGATTAGGTTCATGCCCTTGTAATAATGGGACTTCCGCCTCTTGGCGTATTTCAGCAGGTAAATAACGAGCGATGAAAAAAGCAAGAAAGTTCCTGCGATGATGCCGACGGTCATGACGCCCAGGTTCGTAAAGATCTGTTCATTATTTTCAAAATTCCGAAGTCCGAATCCGTAGCCGACGATGAGCAACGCGACCGCGGCGGCAGCGGGAACGATCGACGCCCTCGGTTCCTGCTCCCCTTCCTGCTCTGCGCGGAACAATTCGATAAGCTTGAATCGATAGACCAATCGATAAGCTTGTATAGAAGTTATTGTAATTAGTATAAGAAATATAACCACAGTGGTAAGCACCGCAGGAAGGGAGAACGTGATTCCGACATCGACAGCTACTCCCAATAAGCGCATTAAAATCATGGCAAACAGCTTCGACAATAGCGTACCGGCCACAATGCCGAGAACCAGGACGCCGGCTCCAATTATCATATTTTCATAGAACAGCATCCGGCCGATTGTTTTTTTTGGAAAACCTAATAAAGCATATAGCCCGGCTTCTTTTTTTCGTTTGTGGGTAAAAAATTGGCCAGAGTACATCATAAAGACGGATACAAACAATACCAGGATGATTGATCCAACCATGAACACAGATTGCATGCTATCTGAAGATTCGACAGCCTCGACTACCTGCGTACTATATTGTAGTGAAGCAAAGACATAAAATATGGCGACGCTTGCGAACATGGAAAATAAATATATGAAATAGTTGCGAAGATTACCTTTTATATTTTTCTTGGCCAACTCAAATAACGTCATCCGTACGCCCTCCAAGCACCGTCAACACATCCAGTATCTTTTTAAAGAATGCTTGTCGCGGTGTCGTTCCTTTGACGATCTCGGCAAAAATGACACCGTCTTTTAGAAAGAGAACTCGACTGCAGTAGCTTGCCGCTAATGCATCATGAGTCACCATCAGAATGGTCGCATGCTCTTGTTCGTTCAGTTCATTTAGCGCCTCTAGCAGGCTGGCCGCAGCTTTAGAATCCAGCGCTCCCGTCGGTTCGTCGGCCAGAATCAGTCGCGGACGCGTCACAATGGCACGGCAGGCAGCAGTTCGCTGTTTCTGACCTCCGGAGATTTGGTAAGGGTATTTTTCTAGAATATGCTTGATGTTAAATCGTTCCGCAATGGCAGACACTCTGTTCTCCAATTCGTCGACCGATATACCGGACAACGCGAGGGGGAGCAGAATGTTTTCCTTGACCGTCAACGTATCCAGCAAATTATAGTCTTGAAAAATGAATCCTAGCTTGGATCGCCGAAAAGCCGATAACTGCGCCTCGTTCATTTGAAGAACGTTTTCCCCGTCGATCACGATGCTGCCGGAGGTCGGTTCATCGATGGTGGCGGCCATATGAAGCAGTGTTGTCTTCCCGGAGCCCGATGGCCCCATAATGCCGACAAATTCTCCTTCGCCTATGCACATATCGATCCCGTGAAGCACCGGCACGACGTTCCCTTTATTCCCATAACTTTTCGTTAACGCTTTTATTTCAATAACCGTTTCCACTGTATCTTTCCTCCCTGCTTTCCCTTTTTCAATTTCCATCGTACCATGCCGGTGACTAGTTATCCTTACGCTGAACTTACGTTTTTCTACTGGCGAGCTTACATTTTTGTCACGGTACTAGTTGCAGTAGTGTTAGCCGAATTAAGATATAATAGGATTAAGGATATGGAGGCGTATGGAATGAAGATGAAGATAATGATCGTAGAAGACGACCCGACTATTCGGGGGTTAATCGGCGAGACCGTCGGGAAGTGGGGATACGAATCCGTATTGTGTGACGAGTTCAACAGGATTCAAGACATGTTCCTTCAGACCGAACCGCACCTCGTGTTAATGGATATTAATTTACCCATATTCGATGGATATTATTGGTGCAGCCGAATTCGGGAATTGTCTAACGTGCCGATTATTTTTCTCTCCTCACGGGATTCGCCGATGGATATGGTTATGGCGATGAATATGGGCGGTGACGATTATATCCAGAAGCCGTTCTACGACGAAGTACTTATCGCGAAAATCAAAGCGCTGCTCCGCAGAACCTACTCTTATGCCGAAACGCCAGTCAACATAATCGAGCACGAAGGCGTCCTGCTGAACCTAGGTGATCGGAAGCTTACTTCCGGCGATCGATCGATTGAACTGACAAAGAACGAATTCGTCATCGTACGGCTATTGTTGCAGAATAAGGGCCATATCGTAAGCCGGGACAAAATCATGCGCTGCCTATGGGAGGACGAAAGTTTCGTCGACGACAATACGCTGACCGTGAACATGACCCGAATCCGAAAGAAATTGGATGAGATTGGACGTTATGGGTTCATTACGACGATCAAGGGAGAAGGTTATATAATCAAATGAGCTTTCTACGTTATTTGGACGATAAACGTTATTTTCTGATCTTCTTTGCTGGAATGCTATCCTTCGTTGCTTTGATGATGTTCGTAAGCACCGAGGGAACGTATCGTGTTGGAGACATAATGTATACTCTATCCGGATGCGTGTTGTTGGCCGCGGTATACGTGGTCGGAGGCTATTTGCGCTGGAGAACCCGCAACAGAATATTACATGACCTGGTAAACAACAGATGGGACGAACTAACCGTAGCTTTGCCCGAACCTCTAACATATGAACAGCGTCAGTATACGGCACTGATCAAGAAGCTCTACAGCAATAAGCTTGAGGCCATCGGAAGGCTTCAAGACGAGAAAAAAGATTTTCATGATTTTATTGTTTCCTGGATTCATGAGGTCAAGCTGCCGATTACGGCATGTACCCTGCTGTTTAGAAATGCGTCAGGTAAGTCGGTAGAGGAGCTGATCCATGTATTCGAAGATGAATTGTTCAAAATCGACCATTATGTCGAGCAAGCCCTGTTTTACGCAAGAATTGATTCCTTTTCCAAGGATTACTTGATCGCGGAAGTCTCTCTAAACCGAATCGTGCGAAACAGTGTGAGAAAGTACGCAAAAATGTTTGTAGCCAAGCGAGTTCATTTTACAATGTGGGAAAAAGAGGAATGGGTGCATACCGATGCTAAGTGGCTCGGATATATCGTAGATCAGATCATGTCGAATGCCTTGAAATATGTCGGTGACAGCGGAAGCATCGTTTGCTCTTTCGAGGCAGATAACGAAGAGAAGAGGCTTTCCATAAGGGATACGGGTATTGGTATTAAAGCTGAAGATATTGGTCGTATTTTCGAGAAGGGGTTTACGGGCACTAACGGAAGGCAACTTGCAAAATCGACAGGATTGGGGTTATATCTCGCTAACCGCATGGCCGTCAAACTCGGACACCGATTGTCCGTCCAATCGGAAGAGGGAAGCTATACGACACTTACGCTTCACTTCCCTAACTCGAACCATTTATATGAAATGTGATTTATACTTTCAACTGCCGTCACGCCTTCAGCTCGGTTAAGTATCACCAGGGATGGGGATTACCTGCCTTGGCGATTGCTGTTAGGGGTGTATCAATTACCTTGTGAGACAGGGGTTGCCAAGGAGTTATTTCTTGACCAGTATGACAATCTATCTTTCCTATAACATCTCCTTCATTTTTTCTTGGTACCCTGTATTCCTGACGGACTATTTAATTCTTTCTTCCTAACAATGACTAATCCATGATTGCTCATCCCCAAGATACTCCGCTCTCTACATGTTCTCATATGATATTTCAGCCATATCTCCTACTCGTCATCGTCCAGTCTATGAATGACCCATTAAGAGGGCGATACCATCTGTAGCAACATGGTCAATGATTTCTATTTCTTGTTCACCTAGTAACTGTTCGCTGGGCTGCTGGGAAAATGGCCGGCGAATGCCCAAAAACGGTGGAAACTTGTGAAAAAAGCCTGACTGCGACCAGGATATGCCCAAGAGGTATCGGATGAAATCAATCGTTGTATTTGACAAGGGGCAGTAATAAACCGAATTGCATCTGCTGAGGTGACTCCATTATGGCTGCATTGACACTGCGTATCTAGCCGTTTCCCGAGAATCTGGAAGTTGAGTTATTTTGGTTCGGATCCCCTTTCGCGGACTACAAAGGGAATTGGAGAATTCGAGTCGCATTTCGGAGGTAACCGGGGACTTGAAAGTTATATCCTACCCTTGGGGAACAGTCCCCCATTTGCGCATGGGACAAATCTACACCAACGGGATTTGATCAAATCAAGCCATTTGAAAGTATTGTACATAGAATAACAATAGCAGAATGAATCAAGATCTGATGAGCAATGGATTTAACTTGCCCAAGAGCTTGATTGACTTCCATATAAAATCCGGAGCTTGGGCTTCAACAGTTTGACGAGATGATTTATTGCTTTCCAGTGTTTCGAATTCATTCGAGCCGCAAGTCAAGATGTATTGGAGCCCCTCCTACGTTTATGCGATTCTCCAATTTTCCGTGAGTTACTGCTCGTCGAGAGGATGTGCGGCATTCCCATACCGGCAATGACGTGATCGTCACCTCCGGGAGCCTGTATGTCCAAACGGCTCCAGGCGATCCTGTGCGATCGTACAGGCGAATCATGGTATCACGACTAAGTTTGTTATCGAAATTGCCCGGCCGGATGATTGGTCCATTTCGACATTGCTCCTCCACCCAACCCAGCAGACTTCACTAATGACGGTTAAGCGTGACATTAAGTTGCTTCTTGAGGGGCTTGTTCAAAAAGGCGGCCACTGGGATCAGAACATTTTAAACCAATGAAACGGCTTCACTATCGATATGGTTGAGCATTATCAACGCGATTCAATTAGGGGTTGGGCGTATCGGATAACGGGAAAATATCAGACTGTCGAGAAAGTCCTTTTCGAATAGGCACGAGGAAATCAAAAGTAAAAACAAGGTGATCAGATCGGTTTAAATCGATTTTTCTTATAAAAGTTGAGTCCACCCACATCAAAATGCGTTATATAGAAAGCCGGATTCACATTCTACCGATTTTTCGACAGTCTGAAAACATCCGGCTATACATGTTTGAATTTATTTTTGGTATTGTAATACTCAATTCATTGATGGTATAATTTAGTTGGCTTTTGGCAGCGAAAGAAGGTGATGAATTGATTGAGTCGTTTTGGAATATCTGTCTGCTTCACGATATATCAACCCGTGATCAGTTGCTTCGCGAGGCCATTAGAGTGAAGCGGACGCAACAACTTCTGGAACAGCAACAGTTGGCCGAAACGGAGCTAATGACAGAACCTGAGAAGCTGTTTCAGTGGATGAAGGAACGAGCCTTAGACAAAGAATTAGGCCATTTTCCCGGCGATCGGGATTTATTTTATAAATTATACCATGCAGGCAAGGATATGGACTTGTTGGAATACGCCATGCTCACCATCCAACAAGATCGTGTTACAGGGAGCATTGTCGTCCATCCAGGAATCGTCGAGCGGTTTGTCGATCAGTGTGAGCGACATGGTTGCAAGAACATTCTGTTTGCAGAAACTGAAAAGTATATCAAAGGACTCATCGAAACGAAATGTTACCATCGACCATGGACAATCACATTGTTAACGGAAAACTACATCGTAGGCAGATTGTTCAAAACGTATTTCGAGCCCTATTCCAATATCCGCATCGTTCAAGGGTCCATTTATCAGCCGCTGCCCGCAGAACATCAATTCGACGCGATCCTGGCGATGCCGAATTTTGGTATGAAGATGAACGATGACGATGTCGCGGTTCGGGAATCCGAAGGCGCAGCGGCCAGCTACCTCCTTCCACTCTTGCAAGACGGCGGGAGATTGAGCGTGACCTTTCCTGCACGGATGCTGTTTCAATCCGGCGCGATCGCCAGCTGGCGGAAGAAAATGAATGATCAGGCGCCGGTGCAAACGATCTATTCGCTTCCGGACGGCTTGTTTCGTCCCTACACTTCTATCAAGACCTATCAGGTTGACTTCGGCAAAGTGCCTGTGGAAGAGGTGATCCTCGGGCGACTCCATATGGAGAAGTCAAAGCTTGTGGGGGAACGGGAGATTACCATCCATCCGGATCGGTTCCGAGAGCTGGATCATTGGCGAATCGAACTGCTGCTGGATGAAGATCAGGATATACTTCGTTCGTTTCAGCAGGCGGCAACCCCGAAAGTGAAGTTGCGCGATGTGGCAGAAATTTTTCGGGGAAAATCGATTCTTAAGCAGGATCTAAAGCCCGGGAACATTAAGGTGCTGAATATATCCAATCTGGATGACGGCGAAGTGCTATTGGATCAGCTTGAAACGATTGACGAGGAAGAGAGGAAAGTGAAACGTTACGAGATTCTCCCGGGTGACCTGGTCATGACGTGCCGCGGCACCGTGAACAAGCTGGCTGTATTTCCGGAGGCTCAAGGGATGGTCATCGCTTCCTCGAATATGATCGTGATCCGGTTCAAGTCGGCCATCAAGAGTCATTTTGCCAAAATGTTTCTGGAAAGCCCGGTTGGAACAGCCCTTATTCAAAGCTTCCAGCGGGGGACGACTGTAATGAATCTGAACCCGGCGGATGTGGCGGAATTGGAATTGCCTCTGGTACCGGAAGATAAGCAGCACGAGTTAATAGAGCAATATATACGGGAAAAAGAACGATATAAAGAAGTTGTTCGGGAAGCGATGAATCGCTGGGAACAAGTGAAGAGCCAGTTATACGAGGAACTCTACTGAGGAGGAATTAGGATCATGGCAACAGCGAACATTGGATTCGAGGAAAAATTATGGAGCATGGCCGATAAACTGCGCGGCAGTATGGATGCAGCGGAGTATAAGCATGTAGCTCTCGGTCTTCTATTTCTGAAATATGTGTCGGATGCGTTTGAAGAAAAATATGAAGCATTGAAAAATGAACCGTATGCCGATCCGGAGGACCGGGACGAATACGTTGCAGAAAATATATTCTGGGTACCGAAGGAAGCGCGCTGGAGCCATATCAAGGATAACGCGAAGAAGCCGGATATCGGGCAGATCATCGACAATGCCATGATTGCCATCGAGAAGGAAAATCCGTCGCTGAAAGGCGTACTGCCGAAAGATTACGCTAGGCCAGCGCTGGATAAAACCCGCCTTGGCGAAGTAATCGACCTGTTCTCGTTCAAGGTCGGCGATGAAGAGAGCCGCTCGAAGGATGTTTTGGGTCGGGTATATGAGTACTTCCTTAGCAAATTTGCTAGCGCGGAAGGCAAGAATGGCGGCGAATTCTACACCCCGAACAGCGTGGTTCGCCTGCTCGTTGAGATGATTCAGCCGTTCAAGGGCCGCGTATACGACCCCTGCTGCGGGTCCGGCGGCATGTTCGTTCAAAGCGAGAAGTTTGTAGAGGAACATCAGGGGCGCATTGGTGATATTGCGGTATACGGGCAAGAGTCGAATCCGACAACGTGGAAGTTGTGCAAAATGAACCTCGCTATTCGCGGCATCGACGGCAATCTCGGTGAGCATCATGCGGATACATTCCATAACGATTTGCATAAAAACCTGAAGGCTGATTACATTCTGGCGAATCCGCCCTTCAATATTAGCGATTGGGGCGGCGAGCGGCTGACGGAGGATACCCGTTGGGCATATGGGGTGCCTCCCGCAGGGAATGCCAACTATGCGTGGATTCAGCATATCGTGAACAAGCTTGCGCCCAGCGGCGTTGCCGGATTTGTACTGGCGAACGGCTCCATGTCAACGAGCACGACGGCAGAGTTTGAGATTCGCAGCAAACTCGTCAACGCCGATCTGGTCGATTGCATCGTCACCTTGCCGGGACAACTGTTCTATTCTACGCAAATTCCCGTATGTCTCTGGTTTATCGCCAAGAACAAAGCGCCGAAAGGGCTTCGAGATCGCCGCGGGGAGATTCTGTTTATCGATGCCCGCAAAATGGGTCATATGGTGGATCGCACGCATCGTGAATTGAGCACGGAGGATATCCGGAAGATCGCCGATACCTACCATGCATGGCGCGGTCAGGCAGAAGCCGGAATCTATGAAGATGTGAAAGGCTTCTGCAAAGCGGCGAAGCTTACGGAGGTGCAGGAGCATGAGTACATTTTGACACCGGGCCGCTATGTTGGTATTGAAGATGCGGAAGAAGACGGAGAACCGTTCGAGGATAAAATGGCAAGATTGACAACGGAGCTGGCGGAGCAGTTCGCCAAGTCCCGGCAACTGGAGGACGAGATTCGCAAGCGGCTAGGGGGGATCGGGTTTGAGTTTTGAGTGGAAGGAAGTTAGGTTATCCGATATCGCAGAATTTGCAAATGGTAAAAAAAGGCCTTCTGAAAGTGGAAAGATCCCGGTTTACGGCGGAAATGGGATCATGGATTACACTAATAGCTACAATTCAGAAGGAGAAACAGTGATAATAGGACGAGTTGGTGCTTATTGTGGAAATGTTCATTATGAAAACCAACCTTGCTGGATATCAGATAATGCGATAGCTGCCAAACCATGTATTAAAGGGACAGGCAGATATCTTTATTATAAATTGAAAAGTATGAACTTGTATAATATGCGGATTGGTAGTTCTCAACCGCTATTAACGCAATCATTGATAAAAGACATTGTTATGAAAATTCCTTCAACTTCTGAACAAATAAAAATTTCGGATATTTTAACCGCATTGGATTATAAAATCGAACTCAACAACGCAATCAACAAAAACCTTGAAGAAATGGCCCAAGCCCTTTTTAATAGCTGGTTTGTGGACTTCGAGTTTCCAAATGAAAACGGAGAACCGTATAAATCCAGTGGCGGCGAGTTTGAGGAAAGCGAGTTGGGGTTGATTCCGAAGGGGTGGAAGCAGGGGACAATTAGTGAACTTGGTGAGGTTGCCGGAGGAGCAACGCCTTCTAAGAAAAACGAAGACTTTTATACCGTTAGAGGCATTCCTTGGATCACTCCTAAAGATCTATCGAAAACTAACAACAAATATATCTCGCGCGGCGAAATAGATATTACACAGAAAGGGTTTAGCAACTCCAGTGTAAAGCTTTTACCGAAAGGGACAGTTTTATTTAGTTCGCGAGCTCCTATTGGTTATATTGCAATAGCTAAAAATGAAGTTACAACAAATCAGGGATTTAAGTCCGTTATTCCATTCAAACATGTTGGTTCAGAATTCGTCTATTATCTCTTGAAGAGTAATGTTGAGACGATTGAATGTCGTGCATCGGGCTCAACCTTTAAGGAGATATCCGGGACAGAAATGAAGCGAGTGCCTGTTCTTATCCCTACAGAAAATGTCCTTGCGAAGTTTAATGAGATCGTTGAACCGATAGGGAGATTAACACAAAAGTGTGAAGAAGAAAATGAAGATTTAACCCAAATCCGCGACACCCTTCTCCCCAAACTGATGTCGGGCGAGATCCGTGTCCCTGTGGAGCAGGATCATAATCATCCCGATCTGCCAAAGGTTGCGGAGAGCAGCGCAATCTATCAGCCCTAATCCAAAGGAGGTGCAACATGGCCTACTATACGACGTCCTATACCGAAAGCGACCTGGAGCAGGCCGCACTGGAGTGGTTCGAAGAACTGAACTACGAGAAAGCATACGGCCCGGATATTTCTCCGGAAGGCGAGTATCCCGAACGACAGTTTTACCATGACGTCATCCTGAAAGATCGGCTGCGCGAGGCTCTCATTCGCATCAACAAGCATGTGCCGCGAGAAGCGATTGAGGAAGCGATCCGGGTCATTGAAGTGCCGCGCAGTCCCAGCCTGCTGATCAATAACAAGGCGTTCCAGAAGATGATTACCGATGGGATCGACGTGCAGTATCAAGCCGCCAATGGCGAATATCCGACAGAGAAAGTATGGCTGTTCGACACCGACCCGGACCGGATCGACAACAACGACTTTCTGGTCGTCAACCAGTTTACCGTCGTTGAAAATCAGGGAGAGAAGCGCCCGGATATCGTCGTGTTCGTAAATGGATTGCCGATCGCCGTATTTGAATTGAAAAGCGCCTCCAACGAAGAAGTCGGGATCAGCGATGCCTATAATCAAGTGCAGACGTACAAAGGCGCGATACCGTCCCTGTTCACCTACAACTCGTTTCTGGTCATCAGTGACGGTGTGAATGCGCGGGTCGGCACGTTGACAGCCAATGAAGACCGCTTTATGATGTGGCGCACGATCGACGGCGATGACGTGGCGCCCTCCTCCCTGCCCCAGCTTGAAGTGCTTGTGAAAGGAATGTTCGAGAAAAGCCGACTGCTTGATATTATCAAGCATTTCGTGCTGTTTCAGACCGATGGGGAGCATCTGTTCAAAATATTGGCGGGATACCACCAATACCACGCCACCAACAAGGCAATTGCAAGTACGGAACGGGCGACGATGGATGAAGGAGATCGAAAAATCGGCGTTATTTGGCATACGCAAGGCTCCGGCAAAAGCTTGTCTATGGTATTCTACGCGGGCAAACTTGTTCTGACGCTGAACAACCCGACGATCGTCGTAGTGACGGACCGAAACGACCTAGACGACCAATTGTTCAGCACGTTCAGCAAGTCGAAGGACTTGCTCAGGCAAACGCCTCAGCAAGCGGAAAATCGGACTCATTTGCGTGAGCTCTTGTCGGTGGAGTCGGGCGGGATCATTTTCACAACGGTCCACAAGTTCACCCCCGATGAAAATGAAGACAAGTATCCTGTACTTACGGAACGCCGCAATGTGATTGTGATTGCGGACGAGGCGCATCGCAGCCAGTACGGGTTTCAGGCGGATATGGTCGCCGGGGACGACGAAGCGGCCATTAAGTATGGCTATGCCAAGTATATGCGCGATGCGTTGCCGAACGCTTCTTATATTGGCTTTACCGGAACGCCGGTCGAACTGACAGACAAAAATACGCCTGCCGTTTTCGGTGACTACATCGATATTTACGATATGACCCGAGCCGTAGAAGACGGAACCACGGTCAGAATTTATTATGAAAGCCGCATTGCCCGCCTGGAGTTGTCGGAGGCGGAGCGCCCGGTCATTGACAGCGAGTATGAGGATATTACGGAGTACCAGGAGTACACGCAGCGGGAGCGTCTGAAGTCGCGTTGGGCTAGGCTTGAAGCGTTGGCCGGTGCAGAGAAACGGGTCAGGAAAGTCGCGCAGGATGTCGTCGAACATTTCGAGCAACGGCAGAAAGCCGGCTTCGGCAAAGCGATGATTGTTGTGATGTCGCGGCGGATCGCCATCGATATGTACAGAGCGATTGTTGCACTCCGGCCGGATTGGCACAGCGATGATGATAACGAAGGCAAAATCAAAATCGTCATGACCGGAAGTTCCAGCGATCCGGAGGAGTGGCAACCGTTTATCGGCAACAAGCGGCGACGCGAACATCTCGCGAAGCGGATGAAAGATGTGAACGATCCGCTTCAGATCGTCATTGTCCGTGATATGTGGCTGACCGGTTTTGACGTGCCGAGCATGAATACGATGTACATCGACAAGCCGATGAAAGGCCATAATCTGATGCAGGCGATCGCCCGCGTGAATCGGGTATTCCGCGACAAGCCGGGCGGTCTGATCGTCGATTATATCGGAATTGCGGACTTGCTGAAATCGGCGCTTCAACAATATACGGAAAATGACCGAAAAACTGCTGGTATCGATACAGACCAAGCCGTTGACTTTATGCTGGAAAGGCTGCAGCTCATCCGCGAATTGCTTCATGGGTATGACTACAGTAAATTCGCTTCGGAGAAAGCAGCCGGACGGATGAAGGCCATTGTTGAGACGGTCGATTACGTACTTGGATTAGGTGAAGAGAGCAAGCGGAACTTCCTGAATTGGACGACGGAATTGGCAAGAGCCTTCTCGCTCTGCGCGACGACTCCCGCCGCGGAGGAAGTCAATGTCGAAATCAGTTTCTTCAAAGCGGTTAAATCTGGTATAATTAAGCTGATAACAGACGAAAACAAGAGAAAAACGACGAAAGAACTCGATACCGAGTTGAATCAGCTCATCTCGAAATCTGTCGTATCCGATGAAGTTGTCGATATTCTGGAAGCTGTAGGCTTGCAGAAACCGAACATTGCGATACTTTCGGATGAGTTTCTCGAACATGTGCGCGGGTTGAAGCAGAAAAATCTGGCTGTGGAACTTCTCCGCAGGCTGCTTCAGGGGAAAGTGAAGGCCGTTTCCCGAACCAGTATTGTGCAATCGAAGAAATTTTCCGAGATGCTGGAGGAAGCCATTCGGAAATACAACAATCGTACCATCGAAACGACACAGGTTATCGAAGAACTGATCCAGATGGCCAAAGAAATGAACGCAGCCGTCAAGCGCGGCGAAGATCTCGGTCTGATCAAGGAAGAGCTGGCTTTCTATGATGCGCTCGCTTCGAATGAATCGGCCAAGGAACTGATGGGCGATCTCATGCTGAAGCAGATTGCACATGAGCTGACCCAAGCGATCAAGAGCAACATTAAGGTCGACTGGACGCTTCGTGAGAATGTACGTGCTCAGATGCGAATTACCGTCAAGCGGCTGTTGAAGAAATACGGTTACCCGCCGGATCTGGAAAAGATGGCCATTGATCTGGTGCTTCAGCAAGCTGAATTGATGGCACAGGCGGAGACGGAAGAGTTTAAATATTAACGGACATCAAAGGCGTAGGACATCAAGTTTGACTGTTTCTACGCCATTTTTTTGAGAGGTGAGAATGTGCCGTTGTTGCTGGAGCAAGAGACAAATAGCAAAAGCAATGATACCGAACTGATTTTAGCTGCGCTAAATCAATGTACTGAAAAGCAACGAAACGATGCACTGGCGCTTTTGAGGCTCTTTTTGGCAGCCATCCGTTAATCCTCCCCGAACTGCCTTCCCTCCCGGCAGCATGCCCTCGATTACAGCCCCATCATCTCCCGCACGATCCGATCCGCCATTTTCACCATGCCGACGAGAACCAGCATGTTGAAAATCAGTTCGCCAATGTACGTCCAGACCATGGTCACCGCCTGTGCGCCTTCGTTCACGACCGATGGCGCGGTAGCAAATGCCGAAAAAACAATGCAAGCCAGCACAATGATCGCCCCTTCTAAACAAACGGCGGCATATCCCTTTAAAAAGGACCTGCCGATGGATTGGGTCGGCTCCCCAGCAAACGATGAGAGGGGGACAGGAGCAATGGCTGTGTAAATATAGAGACGAAAAAAACGGCCGTAAACAGAGAGAATCATAATAAACGATAAAACGGTGATGAACAGGCTGCCAAGCAGCGTTACCACCCACAGCGGAATGCTTTGCCAGAAGCCCACATCTTGAATCGCTTGGGCAATCGTATCCGGCAATGTCATCATGTCCGATGAACCAAATCCCGAACGGCCAATCATGGTGGCAATGATGCCCTGTACAATCGAAAATAGCGCCATCATCAATTCCAGACCATACGTGACCGCCGCCTTGGCCAAAATAAATCGAACAAATAACTTCACGGCAACCTCCGGTCGTTTCATTTCCGCAAAGTTACCGGTCGTTTTCATCACGCCAATCACAAAAAACAATACCAGCAAGGCCAATCCCGTAGCTTGCAACGCACCGTGAATATCTAAGATGACGCGCCATATACCACCGCCTTTGAAATCCGCCGGCGACTCGGTGACCAACTCCCAAATCTCCGACATTTTATCGTTCCAGGTCTCTAATGCATTTTCGAGATTGTCGATGATCCAACTGTTCTTAGACACATTCACCCTCCCCCCAGATTCGGGGAACAAACCGCTGGCTTATTCCCCGAATGCGAATACCCGTACTTATCCGGCAATCAGGTTGAGAATTTCCTTCGTAAAGGTAATGACCACGCCACCGGCGAGTGTTAAGAACCCGTTAGCTCTTTGGGTAGGGTCGTGAGACTTGAAAGACAAACCAATCTGCACAATGCCAAAACCCAAAATAATCATGCCCACAGCCCGGATCAGGCCAAAAATAAAATCAGACAAATTGTTCACGGTAGTCATCGGATCGCTCGCGTATGCAGGTGTAGCAAAGCTCCCCATCAGTACGCAAACCATGTACAGCGTCATCCATCGTTTCCATCGATGCTTCACGTCTATCATTCCTTTCCTAAAAATAATGACTCCACTTCATCCTCTGCCAACAGCTCGTAATCTCCGTCTTCATGAAGCTGCACCGATAACCAGTCGATGGCATAATCCGTACCTCCATGCTGGAACGGCGAAGCCTGACCATCCGTTGTAAGCTCGATGTTCGGATGCCGCAGCAGATCATACTTGTCATCCTGTATCGGACGTTCCCCACGGATAAAGAGCAGGGCATAGCGGTTATCCAACATCCGCACTTCGTCCGGGGTCAACAATTCTCTTCCCGAATGCTGGTAATTGATCGAATAATTACCGCTGCGCCCCTTGCTCTCACCGTAGGTGTTGGTGTCAATCGTTTCCTTGCCGAGCAGTTCCGACACATATTTGTGTGTGGATTGTTCATTGCCTCCCAAGTACAAAAACACATCGCAGTTGCCGACAATCGATTCCCAGGCATCCTTGTACAACGCTTTAAGTTGCGCCAGGTTTTGAAGGATAATCGACACCGAGATTTCCCGGCTCCGCATGGTCGACAGTAGCTTGTCAAATTCATCTGGCAACGCCACATTGGCAAACTCGTCCATTACAAAATGAACATGCGTTGGCAGCCTCCCACCATGCCGGTAATCCGCTTCATACATGAGCGATTGAAAAAGCTGCGTGTACAGCATGCCGACGATGAAGTTAAAGCTGCTGTCGTTGTCAGGGATGACGGCAAACAAGGCAGTTTTTTTCGTACCCATGCGGGGCAAGTCCAATTCATCCACCGTACTCATGCCGGCGATGCTGGTCAGATTGAATTTCTCCAGCCGTACGCCAAGCCCGATCAAAATGGATTTGGCCGTTTTTCCGGCAGCCAATTTGAAAATGTTGTACTGTTTGACCGCCAAATGCTCCGGGTCGCGCATCTCCAACCGCTCGAACAACTCGTCCAGCGGACTCTGATACGTCTCATCTTCCTCCCGCACTTCCGCCGCGGCGATCATTTCCATAATCATCGGAAAGTTCTGTTCCTCCGGCGGCGCTTCATAAAGCAAGTACAACATAAGCGCCTCCAGCAGCGCTGTTTCCGAACGCTCCCAGAAGGGATCGTTCGTGTTGCTGTTTTTGGGTGTCGTATTGCGAATCAGGTTGGTCACCAATTTCAAGACGTCCTTGTCGTCCTGCAAATAGACAAACGGGTTATAGCCATGCGAACGATGCGGGTGAATCAGGTCCAGCACTTTGATGTCATAGCCTTTGGCTTTAAGCAGATGACCGGTGTCCCGCAAAATCTCCCCCTTTGGGTCCAGAACAACGTAAGAGGTCGAGGCTTGCATCACATTCGGCTTAGCATAGAACCGTGTTTTGCCCGCGCCGGAGCCGCCGACAACCAACACGTTCAGGTTCCGGCGATGCTTGCGGCCATCTAGACCGATTTTGACCCGCTGCGTCAAAATTTTGTTTTGTTCCGGCCGTCTGTCTCGATACTTGGCATTGACGGTTTTCGCTCGGCCCCAGCGGGCGCTGCCGTGCTCTTCCCGTCGGCGATAGTTGCGCGGAGTCGCGAAATATGCCCCAGCGCAAAGACCATAAGTCAGCGAAAAGATCAACAAGCAACGTGGCGTCTCGTCCACCCACTCAATGTCAAACGGACGGCGAATCGCCGTGCTGAGATGGGCCAGTATGTCCGGCAACCCTTCTGCCCATGCGGGGGCGACCAACATCGCCGACCAGATGACGGGAATAAAAAAAACCGCAAAGAGTATTAGATTACTCCTTGCGGTTTCATCGCGCCTCATGGCGCCTCCGGCGTTTATGGGTTTGATATGGGGCATCAATCATTTTTAACAATAAATCATCCACGGCATCCGTCGGTCGTTTCTCACCGATTAAGTCATTTCGTAACGCATTCAGCGCATGGACGACTATCCCATGCTCATAATGATTCAAAGACAAGATTCGTTCCTGTTTTTTCATAGCACTCCCTCCAGACAAAACTTAGCGAACCGGATCGGATCGTTTAGGCTGGCGCTGTTGTGACAGGTTCCGGTTCATTCTCTGGGTTGTTTGTTGAAAAGCTTCCTTCATGAGCGTCAACTCGGCACGGACTTGCTGCGGTTCCATCCCGTTCAACCTCTCCGGCGCTCGATCAAAACGGAAGGTATCGGTTGCAACGCCAAATTGCCTGCATAACACATAAGAAGCGGAGTAGGCAAAAAACTCGTTATCCGAGCGGTTGTACCGTCCATCGCCGCTATCCAGTTCAGCATGTGTCAGTTCTTGGGCAAGCGCTCGAAAAATATCGCTGGCCTCAAGCCCGCGACGAATGGTAATGTTTTTTGGTTCTGGCTGATAGAGCGCATGCTTTTCCGATGGCAACGAATCACCAATGCCAATCGGAACGGGGGCGCGGTCAATTAATGCTTTAATACGGGCGCGATCATCCGGGAATACCGGTTCTTCCCGTTTCAACACGGCGGTCGTTTGAGCAATATCAAACATCTTTTTCGGATTGTAGCTGATACCGGTGCTGCCATCCTGCTTTTGATAGGTTTCGCCCGGTTCCAGAATGTAAAACCCTGTTTCCTTTCGACGAACGAATACCCCTTGTTCCTTCCATGTGTCAAAATCGGCAATGCGAGTCGCGTTTGGCCGCTGCGCCAGAAGCAGCAGCGCATTGGCCACGCTATAGCGGTCAAAGCGGCTCTGGACATCCAAATATTGCTGGAACGCCTCACCGTTCTGCATCACCGACAAGGTGGTGGCATCAATCGTATCATATGTCCATTGCCGCAGCTCCTGTTTCTTTTGCACCCATGCTTCTTTATCGAAGGATGGTTCGGTTGTACGGAAAGAAGAGGAAGCCGCAGCATCCTGTCGTAATAAATCATCCAGTTCGCTCATTTGGCTTTCCCTCGCTTTCGACCTTTTGCTTTGTTGGCTTGTTGTTTATCGGCGGCTATCCGCTCCTTTCGAGACGGCAACGGCTCCGCTTGTTCCCGCGGCTGTCTGTCTTTCTCCCATTTCCTTTGCTGGCGGTTCTCTTCGCGTATTTCCCGCAATAATTGACGGACGGACACTCGCTCCGGCTCTTGACGAGAAGGTGGATCAGTATCCCTTGCGGTAACCTCGTTGCGCTCGAAGGTATTCTCGGACGGATGGGACGTTTCCGCCGGTTCCTTCTCCGCTGTTGAATGGTCGTCCTCCGATGGAGTCGGCTCCGGCAGTTCGGACTTTCCCATCAATTCATCCAACAAGTCGTCTGTATTCCTTTCTTCTGCGATTTCCTTCGGCAGCTCTTGTTCCTGAACTTGCTCGTGACCTGGTTCATGTCCTTGTTCCACAGCAGGCGCTTCGGACATTCCACTGGATTTTTCAATTTCACTCTTAATTTTGGCGGTATCCACAGTGGCCAAGTGGAAACGCTCCACGATCCGATTGATTTTGGACGCATCCTCCGCCCGGACCATCACATCGCACATCCCGTCCACGTTCTTTTTGTCGCGCAAAGCACAGTACAACACGCCATACCGCTTGGCTTCCTTGCAGAAGGTTGCCAGGTCTTCGTTCTTGACCGCAAATACCTTTAATTCTTTCCCGCTGCGCAGCAAACTCTCCAAGCGGATGCTGCCCTTTGTTCGTTTCTGTCCTTGCAAGGCCGCAAACAAATATACCGCCAAATGCTTAGCGCCTTCGCCGGAAATCTTGGCCATGACTTCGATGCTTTTCAAGCTCATGTTGACGACCTGATTGGCGGCTTCCGTTTCGGTACTCATCGAAAATTTCCTCCTTTCGATCCTGTGCGCCACTTCTGTTTAACGTCTCTCGTAATTCTCCTGATCGCTCCAAAATGCCTTGAACCAGCTTCACCTCCTTTCGAAGCGAGGCAAGCCGTTTAGAACAAACAGCAATTTGCGTTTTGTATTGTTCTCGCTGGCCAGCATCCTTGCAGCGGCGAATTCGGTTGTACAACGACTTGCGCTTCTGGTGCAGAGATTGGATTTGTTCCTCCAACCCGTCATGAAAAGTGAGAAGCTCCTCTTGATGGGTGAGGCGGTACTTGCATAGCAGCTTGGTTTGCTCCATCAATACCGACAAGTATCTCAAATCCTCCCGAAGCCTGAAGGATGGCTTTTTGACAGGCTTTCGTTTTCCAGGAAGCACACCCATTTCAAACAAGTAGCGGATATATAAAGCTTGCAAACCGCGCAACTTGCGACCAGCCCGAACATAACCCTTACACACGGCACGTCGTCTGCGAACATGGTGTGGCTTCTCCCGTTCAGGTATCCGGTTTCGCAATATTCGCTGCTTGATCGCTTCCTCGGTGTAGCCATCGCCTAGACTGCGCAAACGGACAAAGCGTGTCTTTCCAGGCGGCCGTATCGCCACATGTTTGACCGCCGTTTTAAGCTCATAGCCTTGCTTTTGTAAATGGGCAAAAAACTGTGTCATCGTCATGGAAGATGCGATAGCCTGATCGATGTCCTGCCGAATTAGCCCTCTCCATGTTGGCTTTCGCTCACGTTCCGCTTTCCATTCTCCATAATGCTTGGCTTTGCCCGATTCGGGATGCTCGATCACCGACAAGTGATGTTCCTGGCAAAGCCGGTCGGATGTCTGTCTCAGCAGGGCATAGGAAGCTTTGTTGTCGTAATACCGTTTCCCATCCACAAAGGAAACCGAGTTTAACACAAAGTGATTGTGCACATGCTGTTTATCCAAATGGGTCGATATGACGACTTCAAAGCGCTCCCCCCACAACTCCTGTGCCAGTTTAACACCGATGGTATGGGCGATTTGCGGCGTTGTCTCACCCGGCGCAAACGCTTGATAGGCGTGAAAGGCCAATATGCCGTCCGTCTTAAAAAACTGCCGCTTCGTCCGCTGCATCTGCTCATAAGCCGTTGACGGATCGCAGTTGACACCGCTGACATATAGTTGCTTCTCCGTCTTGGCATCCGCCTGTGTATATACGAGTACCTGCTCCAAACCTCCGCCTTCGCTACGTTCTGCTGTCTTGTCAGGATTTGCGGCGTAATCCAGCACCCGCTTAAGCCTGTCGGTCACACCCCAGATTGCGGTCGTTGCCACGCGAAATTCCCCCCTTACGGCGGATGCACATTTGGATTCACTGGTGGTCTTCGTTCCGGTTCGGTTACAGCCTGTTGAATCTGCTGGACTGCGCGGCGCAAGCGGTCGGCTTCCACCTGAAATGCAGCCCGTTCCAGATGTCCAGTCGTATGGGCCTTCACAGTGAGTTGATTCAGGTTATTCCCAATAGCGTTCAGTTCACGCATCATCGCGTAATATTCCAGCGGCGGTAGCGGTTTGGGAATATACCCATTGATCAATGCCCGAATGTACGCTTCCCGAGAAAGTCCCGTTTTTTTCACTTCTCTCATTAGTCGCTTATGTTCGCTTTCGTCTAAGCGAACCAGAAAAGAGATTGGTCGTTTCCTCATTTGCATCACCCCTTTCCGAACATGAGCTTCCGACAGAAAATTTCAACGCTGCGGATCAAATCGAGCATCAAACAATTGCATCGTGCGAACGGGGTCTTAGGGGCTGTGCCACTAACAAGCGAATTTGGATATCCAAATTCAGTGCTTGCTACAACACGAGACAGTCGTCTCGCGTTGCCTTCAAAAGCACCCGCCGGGAACAAGAGAGAACCCCAAAAACACAAAAAGACGCCGATCCGCTCAGCGCCTTCCTTCGAACTTTTTTGTTATCTCACCAACCAGCGATAATCCTGACGGCAGTCTACAATGTAATCGACATACACGATTTCATCCTGAATTTGATATAACACCAGATACCATTTTTCCACGAACATCTTGTGGTACTTGTTGGACGGAATAAATTCCGCTTCCAGAAAAGGATAGCGCTCCGGCATTCGCGCCAAGGAACGTATCGCTTGCAGTAATTCGTTTTTCGTTTTTCGCGCCGCATCCGGACTTTTCTCCGCAAGAAATCGCACATGAGTCGCCAGCATTTGGCGGGCGCGATCGGAGACGATGATCTTATAACGGGGCATCTTTTCCATGCTGCACCTCGTCAATAATGCCCTCCAGGTAAGCGTCCAGTTCATCCGGCGTCACGCCAACACGGCCCGCCAAACGATCTTCTTGCACAGCGAGCAGTTCTTCACGCAGCTTTAACATCTTCTCGCGACGGGAAAACGTATCAATGTCCATTACGACAAGATCGCCTTCACCGTTCTTGGTCAGATAAACCGGTTCCCCGGATGTTTTGCATAGATCGGCGATTTCATTATAGTTTTGCCGGATACTGGCGGAAGGTTTGATAATCATCTTGGTCACTCCTTGCATAGCTGTATATTGATTTTATTATACCTATTACATGCTATACAATCAATGCGGCTGCACTTATCCCCATCTATTCACATCTTATCCACATGCTGTGATAAATTTCATTAGCCCAGAAAGAAAAGACGCCAACCGTTCAGCGTCTACCGCTATCGGGATGGTTCACCGCGTCTTCTTCGGAATTCCATCAAATCGTTGTTTACATCCTTTCCGAACTTAGGCGGCTCATCGGATATGAGAAGGGCGGGGGAGAGGAGCCTCTGTATCGTGGCTGCCGCCAATCGCCCCGGCTCATCATTGTCCAGGTGCAGGACAAGTCGATTCACCTGGGGAAAGCACTGCAAGTAATGCGTTAGGGCAGACGGGGGAGTAGAGTCCTTCCCATTTGTCCTGGGCCTGTATATTCCGGCCAGCGACAGCTTATGCGCCTGCCGCCAATCCCGGCCAGCGAGATGTTCCAGCGTACAGTAGGATAAGAGATCAATAGCGCTCTCAAACAGATGCAGTTCCGTACAGTTTCCCGATGCCGGAATGGAAAACGAATACCGCTTGTCGCTGCCAGCGGCTTCCCCCATATAACGAGTGCTTGTCGTACCGCGTATCGCCGCATAGCGCGGCGTTCCTTGCTCATCGAAACCGACGAATACCGCGTTGTGATAGCGGCGGCTTTCATACAAACGCCCCGTTTCGAGACAGTAGTCGATCAACGTGCGATGGATACCACGTTTGCTGAGATAGGCCATGACGCGATGCGATGTACGATTCGGTTCAGGAAGTTCAAACCGCGCTGGAGATGAGCGTTGTTGCAAAGATTGCGAAAATGCAGGTGCGCTGCCTGGATGAACGCCTTCCATTTGCAGCACCGCATCGGGAAAAGACATGCCCCGCACTTTGATCAAATAGTCCAGCGCCGAGCGCCCGCCGATCCCCCTTGACCACCAGTACCATTTGCCGTTGGAAATTTTCAAGCTGTCGTGTGTCCGGGTGGTGTAGACATTGCGGGAGCATCGGACCAGTTCTGCCGGCTCGTACATTTGCAAATATGTGAGCAGGTCCAGTCTTTTGGCACGTTCGATCTGTTCCTTGTTTACATAGCTCATTGCCGCAGCTCCTTTTGGAAATCCAGGCAGCGTCCGATGGGGTTATGGTTCATCGTGCCTTCCCCCTCTTTTTGGGGTACGTATAAGCTCTGCCTTCCTTCAACTTCGTAACGCCTTTCTTGTTCATGAATGCGTCTAAATCGCCTTCATGAACTTGACTGGTCACCCCGTTTGAGTCGCGGATGTAATCATGCGTGTCGCCAAATCCGTTTTTCTCTTTGGATATCAACTCCAACGATGGCACGGTTTCTCCCTCCTCGATCAAGCTGGTTCCGTAACCAAAAGGCGGCAAAATCGGACAAAAGCATCCGCCGCTTGGGCCGGCATACAACATGTTCATTCCTCCGGAAACGAGAAAAGGACCCCAAAACCGGAGTCCCATTCGTCATGAAATTGATAATTTTAACAAGTGTGCGATCTTCGACCTGTGAAATGCTCGCACCGATACCATGTTCTTCTCCGTAATGGTCAGCATGAAGTTCCCTTTCAGGGGGGAACAACGGTGTCAGGCCGTTATCGCCCACGGCCCACCACTCGCCGTTCGGGCGCTTCCGGTTCTTCGTCCGGAACGCTGTCCACGGCTTCATTCTCCCGCTTATCCATATTTAGCAGGGCATTCAGTTCCGCGAGTCGCGCCGATTTCGTTAGCAGCTCCTGTTCTTTCTCGAAAGGAGCTTCGACTTGTTCCTTCGCTGTTTCCATCTGCTGGAGCAGCGTGGAGAGTTGCTGGCGGCTATGTTCCAGTTTGGCTGGCAAATCCGCCAACATATTGTTCAACCGGGTGATGTTGCCGCCTGCATCCATCCCTAGCGAGACGGTATGGCCCAATGCGCCGCGCAGGGTCGCCTTGTATTCTTTATGGAAGCTGTCAAAGGATAACCATAGGGAAAAACCGAGATAACTGCCCGCCTCCTGCGGCTCGGATGAAGTCATTCCCTTGCACGCCTCCAGCAAGGCCGCGCCTGCTGCCGCTCTCTCCGTGTAGGTAAAATCCTTAATGACCATACCTGGGAACTTGGATTCATCCGTTCCCTCCGGCATAGCCGATTTGGAACGCAGATATAGAGCGACATCCTGTTCATACCCGGCAATTCGATCTTCTGTAGATTTGACTTGTTGCGGCAATACTTTCAGCAACCGATCCTCCAATGCGTAGCGTTGGCTCAAGTGATTAGCCTTGAGCAGCTTAAGCTTGGAAACCTGGATATCCAGGTCCATCTTCTCTTTGATATACGGATTACCGGTTGCCAGCGCCTTGACTTCGGCATAAGAAAGGGCTGCTTCATCGATATCCTCGGCAGAACGTACCGGCGATTTACTGGTCATGATTTGCGAGATAAAGCGCTGTTTATTCTCCAGCGTCTGATACAAATAAGCGTCGAACGTGTTCTCCGTCACATACCGAAAAATGTGTACCTCGCTATTCTCATTGCCTTGCCGGATAATGCGTCCGCTTCGCTGCTCCAGGTCGCGCGGGCGCCAAGGGCAATCGAGATCATGAAGCGCAATCAGCTTCGTTTGCACATTGGTGCCCGCCCCCATTTTAAATGTCGATCCGAGCAGTATACGAATCTGGCCAGTCCGCACCTTGGCGAACAGTTCCTTTTTCTTCACCTCGGTGTTGGCATCGTGAATGTACGCAATCTCCTCGGTAGGCACCCCTTTCTCTGTCAGCTTGCGTCGCAGTTCGTCATACACATTGAACGTTCCGTCTTGCTTTGGGATGGATAGATCGCAAAACACCAGTTGGGCTAGCCGCTTTTCCTCGTGTTCCTTCCATAGCCGAAACACATTGTCCGCACAAACGCTCACTTTACTGCCTTCGTCATCGGGCAACATCGGATTGGCCAGCCGTTGATCCAGTGCCAGCTTACGCCCATCATTCGTAATCTTGAGCATATTGTCTTCGTGCGGCTCTACTTCCTTGGCTCGCACCCGCTCAGCACGGTGGGCGAGATCCGCGACCATTTCCCGCTGGAAGTCGCTTGGCGGCACGGCAACATTGTGGAAATGGGATTTCGGTACGGGAAGCTGGAGCATGTCCGCCGTCTGGATGTCAGCCACTTCCTTGAACATATTCATCAGTTCCGGCAAATTGTAAAAACGGGCAAACCGGGTTTTCGCTCGATAGCCCGTTCCTTCCGGTGCAGTTTGTCAAGGAGGTTTTTACTGATCGCATTTGTATAAAGCCCTTCATTGTGACTAGGCAAGGCCAATCTTAAGCCATCGAAAATTTCCCAACTGTTTGTTTCAATTGGGCCGCCATTTCAGCCAAAGATTCGGCTGATGTTAAAATCCTGTCCATTTCTTTTAATTGTTCTTTAGTAGATATTGCCGCATGATTCGCCTTATCGGAGGTGCCTGTTGCAATTCCGGATAGTTCAGTAACGCTGGCGCTTACTTCCTCGGAACTTGCCGCCATTTGTTCGGCAGTTGCGGCAACTTCCTCAATATGTACAGAAACATTTTTGACGGCATCCAGTATCTTTTCAAAGGCTTCCCCTGAATAAATCGCAATTTCAATTCCCTTTTGGACTTCTTGTACTCCCTTTTTCATGGATTGTACCGCGTCGGTAGAAACTCGATCCACTTGACCAATGATCTCGCTGATTTGGGCTGCGGAATTTTCCGTTTGACTCGCCAATTTCTTAACTTCATTCGCGACAACAGCAAAACCTTTGCCGTCTTCCCCCGCTCTGGCTGCTTCAATCGAGGCGTTCAAGGCCAATAAACTGGTTTGAGAAGCAATTTCGCTAATCATCTTGGTGATACCTGTTATTTTCTCTGACAACTCGCTCATTTTATAAATAATGGAGGCGGAATCGTTGACGGATTGACTGATGTCCTGCATTTGATCTTTCACCCGATTGATCGCTTCGTTACCTTTTTCTGCTTCGGAAAGTGTCGTTAAGGACAACTCTGATACGAAAGAAGAGGTTTCAGCGATTTTCTGCACGCCAGCAGCCATTTCTTCTAATGCCCTGCTGCTTTCTTGAGAAACGGCGACCTGTGTTTCCGCTCCTTTAGCCATGCCGTTTACATTTTCGACGATGGGGTCAAATGACTGCACGACCGACTTGGAAACATGGGATAATTGATCGGAGGCTTGTGCGACAAAATCCGAAGCATGATTCATATCGACAATGAGATTTCGTAGGTTTTCAATCATTTGATTAAAAGAACTGGAGAGCTGTCCGAGTTCATCTTTGGATCGATAGGAAACTTGCACCTTTAGATTCCCTTTAGAAACTTCTTGGGTAGCTGTCAACACCGTCTTTAGGGGTTTAATAATAAAAAATTGGACAAATAGCAGTATGATACACGTCGTCACGATGAGATTCATGGAGGCCGTCAAATATATCCCAATATTCCCGGTCAAAACCCGATTGGCAATGGTATTCAAATAGGCCGATATTGGAGAAGAAACAAGGATGCTCAGAATGATAATAGCCGCAATCTTTAGCCGTAGACCAATCGTTACTTTCGCAATATTAACCACCTTTGCAAGACTTTCAATGGACTGCGAGACTTTGTTTTCTTTTATCATGGTTGGGATTCCTCCTACTAAAATGGTAGATCAGTGATTACACTAAACATCTGTTTTTTACACATTTATTATACCAGCTATTAGCAATTAAGTCGCATATTGCTCACGATCAAAAATAGTCTTTTACAATCGTCACAATGCTGAAGGGCCTCCCGTACCATGATTCCTAACCAGTAACAGAGCTGGATATCATCAAAATTTATTTTTTCAATTATTTTAGGCTATAATCACGTTACGCTTATCAAATTGGACGTTTTTTTTTATCATGCTGTCTATTGAATTGGCCCGGAGCCACCTGGGGGATATTCAGATATTTCGTGCCACTAAATTTTTTCTTTCCTGCCGTCAACCGAATATAAAATATACTCAAACGATCTTTCATATTGTCATCTAATGCCTTTATTACCGGCCGAGAAAAAATCAGCGCGCATCGTGGCGGCTTCGTTCCCGCTTTTTCCGCCATTCTTCCAATAATTTCAGTATGGTCTTTTCCATCTGCTGTGCCGTGTAGCCCTTTGGAAAGAAGTCCTTGATGCTTTCCTTTTTCAACTTGATTTGCTCTTTCTGATTGGCTTTTTCCTCCGTCATGATATCGAAAATAACGTTCATATCGAGTAGGCCATCAGTACTTAGTTTTTTCATCCGCTGTGCCTGCGAAAGTGACGGTGTGCGGTCTTCACTTTCCATCGTTTCAAGCAAGTCTGTCTGTTCTTGCTCGGTTAAGTAAGACAATTCGACGGCAGGGCTAAAAGCTATTTTTCCATTGTCCACCATATCGAGAATGGGCGGTATCAACTTGGTCAGCCGAACAAAGCGCTGTACTTGCGTTGCACTTGTCCCAACATCATGAGCCACACATTCGCGCGACTTGTGTCCGATTCGGTCAGAAGTTGCAGATTCGACTAAATCATTACGTTGTCTCTGCGCTTTGATGGCTTCCAGTTTCATTTTGTAGGCAAAGGCTTTTTCGGACGGCAACACATGCTCACGATGGAGGTTACTGTCCACCAAGGCAATAATGGCGGCGTATCGGTCCATTTCACGAACAAAGGCAGGAACTATATCAATCCCCGCCTTTTCACAGGCTGCCTTCCGGCGATGACCTGATATAATTTCATAGCCCCCCTCGGTTCTTTGGCGTACTACCAGCGGCGAAATAACTCCGTACATCTTTATACTTTCGGACAAGGCTTGCAGTTCCTCATTGTCCGCCACTTTATAGGGATTTTCGTGAAAAGAATACAACTGGTCTATGGGAATTGCTGTAACGTTTTCTTTCATCCGTTCCACTCCTTCTTCTTCGGCGAGTTCTTGAGTTCTACCTTGAGACCACTGTCTTGTGTTGTAGCAAGCACTGAATTTGGATATCCAAATTCGCTTGTTAGGGGCAGCGCCCCTAATACCCCTCCGTTTTCCCGCCGGCATTTGGTCCCGTTAGCTGAACGTGGTTCATGATGAACGGTACCTGATTCGAACAGAAACCGCTTCTTCCCGTCAATAACGAGCAGGGGGGGCTCTAAATAAAAAGCGCCAAAACGTGTCGACTTGCCGTTCCAGCGCCAGTATCGCCTCAAAAGAAAAAAGACCGCCACTTATGGCAGTCCTTCACGATATGATTCCATCGGTTTCCTATTTTGTTTGCGTATTACCGAGTAACTGCACCGCCAGTATAAAACCGCATTGCAGTCCAATTTCCATATACACATCTTCGCAGGTGCCCGCATAGTTATAAACCTTTTTGGTTACTTCCTCGTGTTCATCCATATTGGGGAACTTTTGCTCTATAAGCTCCATGGCAGAATTATGCACTTCGTCAATCCGTTCCTTGTGGCTCTTCGGATAGTTATAGTCCATAGTAGTGGTGTAAAATTGCTCCGGGCTTCTTGACAAGGGAAGCCACGGTATGATTTCTACTAAAGTGACGCAACTCTACTTTAGAAGGAGGATCAAACCGTGGCTTCTATAGATAGAATGTCACTTTTGGAGCTTTTACGCAAGTCTGGTTCTGATGGTGATGTAGACTTTCTCAAAGAAGCCTTGAATGTGCTTGTTCATTCCTTGATGGAGGCGGAAGTAGCGGCCCAGATCGGTGCCGAGCGTTATGAACGAAACACGGAAAGAAGCAACCAGCGCAACGGTTACCGGCAACGGGAATGGCATACACGGGTCGGAACACTCGATCTGAATATTCCGAAGCTTCGCAAAGGCAGCTACTTCCCTTCCCTGCTTGAACCCCGGAAGCGTGCGGAAAAGGCATTGCTTTCCGTTGTGCAGGAGGCGTACATACACGGCGTCAGTACACGAAAAGTAGATGAACTCGTTGAATCCCTAGGCATGAAAGGCATTAGCAAAAGCGAAGTCTCCCGGATCTGCAAAGAGCTGGATGATGTCGTAATGGCCTTTAAGGAGCGCCCGCTCGAAGGGCAATTCCCTTATGTCTGGTTGGATGCCACGTTCCCCAAAGTACGTGAGGGCGGCCGGGTACGCAGCATGGCGCTTATCGTGGCCATCGGTATCCGGGAGACCGGTGACCGGGAAGTTCTCGGTTTTGATCTTGGCATGAGCGAGGACGGCTCATTTTGGCTTGAGTTTCTACGGAAACTGGTCGCTCGGGGACTTCGAGGTGTGCAATTAGCGATTAGTGATGCTCATGAAGGGTTGCGCAGAGCGATTGGGCAGGTTCTGGTGGGCGCCACTTGGCAGCGTTGCCGTGTTCACTTCATGCGCAATGTCCTGAGCCAGGTACCGAAGTCGTCGCAATCGATGGTATCGTCGATCATCCGGACGATTTTTGCGCAACCGAGCCAAGAGGCGGCTGTATTGCAACTCCGACAAGTCGCCCAGCAACTTCGTGGTAAGTTCCCGAAAGCCATGGATATTCTTGAGCAGGCAGAAAGTGACGTACTGGCCTACATGGCCTTTCCCAGAGAGCATTGGCGGCAGATTCATTCCACCAACCCACTGGAGCGCTTGAATCGGGAAATCCGCCGACGTTCTGATGTGGTAGGGATATTCCCGAATCGGGAATCCGCTATCCGATTGATCGGTGCCATCTTGATCGAACAGCAAGATGAATGGACCGTCGCACGCCGTTATTTTAGTCTTGAATCCATGGCCAAAATCGTCAACGGGGAGCAACTTCCTCTTGCATCCACCACACTCTTGCAGAAGTAAATATCTGGGTCACGCGGTAGAAATCGATTTTACACCACTTGACGGGACACTACCCTTCGGATTGATGTCGGTGCCTGCCGCGCCACGTAGCAAATATTCACGAATACACTGAATGTGGGCCCTCTCAAGGATTTCTGACATATGGTTCATTTCTATCATCACCTCCTGTTGATTCGTATAGCAATGAAATCAATCACATTGTAATCCCATGACACTTTACAGACAAAGCTACCATGCTCCGCCACCGCTGCGGCAGTGTGAAATTGGGGGATTGGGGGTGCAGCCCTCAACAAGCAAATTTGGGAGACCAGATTCAGTGCTTGCTGCAACGCGAGACAACCATCTCGCGTTGCGAACATCAATCTGAAGCGTGATTATCTTTCAGAAATGCGCTTTTCGAAAATATTGTTGTTGAAATAAAAATCTATCAATTGGATCGTCTATTAATGCCATTTTAGAATGTAAAGTAACACAAAAAGCTAGGAATATATCTCCCAGCTTTTTGTCCGCGAAAATATGCCGCACCTTTTACGAGGAAAGGTATTGGACGATAACTGTTTTGACGACCTTTAATGAAAATATGTTTTGGTGTCGGGAGCGCTTTCCCGGCATTTTTTTAATTCCCGTCGATATTTTGCTTCAAGTATAAAACAGATAACCCATGACAAAATACCCGCTATTAAGTAAATCACTCTCGCCCATGTAGGCATTTCTAGCCACGTGAAATAAAACATTCCATCACCCCAGTAGTTCCATTTTCCTACAAATATACCATAGAACCAAAATTATACGAATATCGCATAAATGTCAATATACCAAAACCGCATAAAGTAGTATTGGTTTGGGTGATAGACATGTACAGAAAGGTAAGGGATTTACGAGAAGATAAAGACATTACACAACAACAAATGGCGGAACACTTAAATATTACTCAAGCCACATATTCCCACTACGAAAGCGGTGATTTGGATATTCCAACATCTGTTTTAATAAAACTTTCAAAGTTCCATAAAGTAAGTGTCGATTATTTATTAGGGCTGACCGATAACCCCAAACCTTACGGGCGTATTCGAGAACAGGATTAACTATGGCATTTAAAATTGTGTGAACGCTTCCCCAACGTTCCTTATCCCCCGCTAGGCGCGTCCCATCCGAAGTATCATCCTAATCAGCTTATAAACTGCTTTACGTCAGTTTCTGCTCTTTTTAACAGAATAACCTGACGCACCAAATCCAGCTTTTCAACGTCGTAGCCGGCATTATAGATGATGTTGGCTAATGGACGATTCTTCCGCGGATACCAGTACGTCCTGTAATTGTACGCAGTCGCCGTCAGTCTTCTCCCAATGACCCTCTCAATTTCAGAAATGGTCAATTGAAGCGAGACGGCACTCTGCTGTTCCAAATACTGCTTAAGAGGCGCATAAGCTTTCATGGCCTTTTTTGAAACGTTTTTTTGCAGGGTACTGCTAACAGGGAAGACGTTATTTTTTTCTCCCGGTAACTCCACTAGCCCCACAAAGTTAAAATAAATATCCACCTTTTGCGTGGTCGTGTAGCGGTTGCTTCTAGCCCTTTCGTGAACAACTACCTTTTCCACAAATTCATTCAGTATTGGCGTAGTAAGTTCCTCAAAATCGGTGTAACGATCAACCAAGTCGAGGAATCGATCTGCATTGACCGTCTGCTTCTCCATGTTGTCAATCTCGCTCTGTAAGCGCTCGATAGTCTGCTCTAGTTCTTCCTGCTCTCGTTCATAATCGCTGGATAGCTTCTCGAAACGCTTGTCCGATAGCTTTCCGCTCAAATTGTCTTCGTACAGCTTACGAATGATATTATCAAGCTCATTACTCCGCTTCCGGTAAGCGATCAGCTTCCTCCGTTGTTGCTTTGCCGTTTTATCCTGCCGCTCGGAGGTACTATCCGTAACCATACGAATAAATTCTTGCTTGTTTGTCCTTGCAAAAGAGCTAACCTCCCGAAGCGCATTTAGAATCAGCGTCTCGACAACTGGAACGCGGATATAATGCATCGAGCAACTACGGGTTTGGGAGCGGTAGCTGGAGCAATAGTATTCGTTCTTGGAGCTTCTACCCGGTCGCTTGTCATGGGAGCGGTCATGGGTCATTTTCGCGCCGCAATCGGCGCAATAAAGAAGCCCTGTCAGCCTGCTTGGCTTTCCTTTCTTATCAGGCTTACGCACCGTTCGACGCAGCCGCTGGGCATTGTGCCACGTTTCCGGGTCGATGATGGGTTCATGCGTATTTTCAAAGATTACCCGTTCTTCCGGCGCTGTCGCCTTGGATCGTTTGTCTTTGTAGGATACGGTATGAGTCTTGAAAGCTACGGTATGGCCCATGTATTCCATGCGTTCAAGGATTTTGGCCACCACGCCGCCGCGCCAACGGTACGGGTCTTGATAATGCTTGTGCCTTTGATTATCTGCCCCGATGCGTTCCCAATGAGCGGAAGGAATAAGCACCCTGTCAGCAGTCAATATATCAGAGATTTGGTAGACGCCATACCCTTCGATTACAAGTCGGAAAATGCGCTGCACAACCTCCGCAGCTTCCACGTCCACAATCCATTTTTGCTTGTCCTGCGGATCGCGCAGATAGCCATAAGGCGTTGATGGCGATATGCGCTTGCCCTCCATAGCCCTAGCCCGGAAAACCGCCCGGATTTTACGGCTGGTGTCCCGCGCCGTCCATTCATTCATGATGTTGCGAAAGGGGGTAAAGTCGTTGTCCCCGTTGTCGCTGTCCACATTGTCATTGACTGCGATAAAGCGTATGCCGCTTTTGAAAAATTCCTCCGTGTACATGCCAACGCGCAAATAATCACGCCCGACTCGCGACATGTCCTTGACGATGATTGCGCCGACTTTTCCCTGCTCAACTTCTGCCATGAGCTGTTTCCAGCCAGGTCTTTCAAAGTTCGTGCCTGAATAGCCGTCGTCTGTGAAGTGAACAAGTTTCTTGAAGCCGTTATTCCTTGCGTAATCCTCCAACATCTTCTTCTGATTGACTATGCTGTTGCTGTCTCCCTGTAATTCGTCATCTCTCGAAAGGCGTTCGTACAGGGCGGTGATTTTCTCATTTGACTGTCTAAGCATAATAGCTCCTTTCAGACAGTCAACTCATTTGTGGCTGGTGTCATTTTATCATGCATTCAGTTGCCGCCTCCATTGTGCCGTTTATTCCGTCAGGCGGCGTTGCAAATCGTTGCGGACAAGACGCAGTATCTTGTCATTCATGTTTTCCTTGCTAGTCTTACTGAAATGAATCGTCACATCGTAGGTCGTTGAGCCAATTTTGCAGGATAACCTGCGCGCGGCGACGGGTAAATCGGGTTTCGGCGACACAGCATCCGGATTTTGATATTCGGTCATGTAACGGCTCCTTTCATTCCTAATACGCTGCATGCGCTTAGCGCAGCCTACAGCGCCATTTCAGAGCTTAAAAGGCACACAAAAAAGGCTGAACAAGACAGATCGCCACGCCTGCGCCATTGGCAATCTTCTTTTCAGCCTGTATGATAAGAGTTATTCTCGTATTGGTATATTTCTTCGCAAGCTTCCAGCATTTATCGGTACACTTGCAAAATCTATGTCCTTCATTTAGCCAAAATTCATTTCGCCACAAATGAGTTGACCATCAGCTAGATTTGGGTTTTACCCTCCACCACAGCTTACACCTTCCGGTGCCAGTTCAATCGCCGTGACCGTCTCGCCAAACGTCGAAGCCCAGGAATCAAAATGTTGCAATCCTTGCTTTCGCAGCCGCTCATATTGCAAGTAGCGCTGCATCGTATACATTTCCGTAATGGAATTGGAGATCGGCGTACCCGTCGCAAAGATGATACCCCGGCCTCCGGTCAGTTCGTCCAGATAGCGGCATTTGGCAAACATGTCCGACGACTTCTGCGCTTCGGTTTGCGACAGTCCGGCCACATTGCGCATTTTCGTGTAAAGAAACAGGTTTTTGTACGAATCGGCCTCGTCCACGAATAGCCGATCCACTCCCAGCTCCTCGAAGGTGACCACATCATCCTTGCGGCTGGTATCGTTCAGCTTTGCCAGCTTGGTTTGCAGCGTCTTCCTCGTCTTCTCCAGTTGCTTGATCGCGTACCGTTCGCCCTTGGCCTCCTTCAGCTCGCGAATGCCGCTTGTGATCTCGTAAATTTGTTCCTCCAGTTGTTGACGTTGGCGCTCCATCGATATGGGAATTTTCTCAAACTGCGAATGTCCGATGATGATCGCGTCATAGTCGCCGGTGGCAATCCGCGCGCAAAACTTCTTCCGGTTCTTTGTTTCAAAGTCCTTCTTGGTCGCTACCAGAATATTGGCCGATGGATAGAGCTGCAAAAACTCCGCTGCCCACTGCTCCGTCAAATGATTAGGAACAACGAACATGCTTTTGCTGCATAAGCCAAGATGCTTGCTTTCCATGGCCGCAGCGGTCATGGCAAACGTTTTGCCTGCGCCTACACAATGAGCAAAAAGGGAATTGCCTCCATACAGCGCCCGGGCAACCGCATTGACTTGATGTTGGCGCAGCCGGATTTCCGGATTCATTCCCGTAAACCGAATATGACTGCCATCGTACTCGCGCGGGCGGATCGCATTGAAACGATCATTGTACAAACGCGTTAATCGTTCCCTCCTCTGCGGGTCTTTCCAAATCCAATCGCGGAACGCTTCTTTCAGCATCTCCTGCTTTTGTTGGGCAATTGCGGTCTCTTGCTTGTTCAAAACGCGCTTTTCCACGCCATTCTCCAGCACGGTATCGAAAATGCGCACATCTCGCAAATTTAAGGTATCTTCCAAAATCTTATACGCATTCACACGATTCGTTCCGAAGGTCACGTTGGCTTTAATGTTGTTGCTGCGGTCATTGCTTTTCCCTCGGACATTCCAGGCAGCTGTATATTCGGAATACAAGACGTCGATAGACTGCCGGAACATGTATGGCGTGTCCACCAGTTCGAATATAAACTCCCGGATCACTTCCGGAGGAAGCCACGTCGCTCCTAACCGCACATCAATCTCGGAAGCATCCAAATCTTTCGGCTGCACCGCTTCTAATGCTTTGACATTTTCGCCATACCGCTCTGCATCCACTTCGGCGGCACGCCGTGCAATCAGAAGTTTGTCACGAACGTTGCCAGACAAATAAGCATCCGCCGTTTCAAAAACCGGCTGTCCTTTCTCATCCAGTCTTTCCGGGTTGGGGAAGATCACGCCGCGCAACTCCTGAACAAGCTGTTCCGTTGTCATGCCGGTCAATTCTTGCATATAGGGGAGATCGACACGTGCTTTTTCTCCAATGGAGACGCCCAGCGCTTCCTCTGCCGTTTCCACATGCCGAACGGTCGTGCGCTGCCGAATCGTACGCTTCGTGAACATATCGGCTTTGCGTAGCAGCTTCCCTTCCTCGTCGAGCACTTCCAATGAACAAAGTAAAAAATAGGCGCTATCGTCGGCGAATGCCAGGCTGTTGGCGCGGCTGTTGATCAGACCGTATTGGGCGGTAAAACGATCATACTGCGCATTCAATTTCCGCTGCTGTTCCCGGATCTCTTCGTCGCTATAATCTTCCGTCTGGTATTCGATCAGTTCGCGCACCGTATCCCGCAATCGGATCATACCTTTGATTCGCCCGGCGGCCGTGGCCGACGTGTCCACTCGGTGCATCCGGCTGTTTTCGCGGTAATACAGTTGGCCGTCCACAAGGGTATAACTGAAATTGCGCACGGTCGGATCGGCCGGGAGGGACGTGTCCTCTTCATCCGGCATCACCTCACGCTCTACCTCTTCCCAGTCGGCATCAATATTGGTCAATGCTTCTCCCAGCAGTTCGCTTAAATTAGCATCCGGGTACGGGTTGCAGGTCGTCTCCTGCCTATTGCCATACATCCGATCATCAAACGCCATCGTGCCCAGCACCATGTCAGGATGCGCAGCAAAGTACGCATTGATCGGCACGCCTTCGGCTGTCTCTGCCAAGCCAATCCATTCCGCACTTTGTTCGGTGACGGTCACCATTCGGTCGCGCTTTTGCAGAAACAAAATATCCGCTGTCACTTCCGTTCCGGCGTTGGACTGAAAAGCGTTGTTTGGCAAACGAACTGCGCCCAGCAGTTCTGCCCGTTCCGCAATATACTTGCGGACAGCCGGGTTCTGTTTATCCATTGTGCCTTTGGATGTAATAAAGGCAATAATGCCGCCCGGACGCACTTTATCCAATGTTTTCGCAAAGAAATAATCGTGAATGAGAAACTTGTGCTTGTCATAGCGTTTGTCCGCCACACCATACCCGCCGAAAGGAACATTCCCTATGGCCAAATCAAAAAAACTATCCGGCAAAGCGGTTTCCTCATACCCACTGATCGCAATCGTCGCCTGCGGGTAAAGCTGCTTGGCGATGCGACCTGTGATGCTGTCCAGTTCTACACCAAATAGCTGAGAGTCTTGAAACGACTCCGGAACTAACCCGAAGAAATTGCCAATCCCGCAGGACGGCTCTAAAATATTGCCGTTGCGAAAGCCCATCCTTTCCAGACAACCATAGATTGCTTTAATGGCAACTGGAGACGTATAGTGAGCGTTCAGCGTTGATGCACGAGCGGACGCATATTCGTCCGGCTCCAGCAACGATTGCAGCTCGGCATATTCGGCCGTCCATTGCGCGTTCGCTTCGTCAAATACTTGTGGGATTCCGCCCCATCCGACATAGCGGGCGAGAACGACCTGTTCATCCGCAGTTGCCTGGCGCTCTTCTTGCTCCAATTGTTTGAGTAAGCGAATCGCGGCTACATTAAAACCATACTTAACCTTGGCTCCGCCATGCCCTAACTGGTCATCGGTGATACGGTAATTCACCGCAGACGTTTGCGGTGCAACAGACCGTACATCCTCGACAGCGGAAGGAGCAGAGGATGCTTCCTCATTATGCGCCTCATCCGATACTTGTTCGGTTAACTGAAGGGATGCCGAGGCAGACTTCGGCTCATCTCCATCGGAAAGCTCCAGCTCCATTTCTTTTTCGGCAGGTTCCTCCGCTTCGGTTTCCACTCCTTGTTCATCAGTTAGCAGATGATCATTAAGCGGATTTTCACGCAGGATGCGTTCAAAATTTCGGCGTTCCAGTTCCTTTGTGAAAAGCGGAAAATGAACATCCCGCAACATCACGTTACCGTTTTCCACCAGCAAAATCTCATATTCGTCCGCGCCGAAAAAGACCGTATCGCCGGGCGCATAGGCATAACGCGCCTGCTTCCGATCCATCGTCTCCGACTGCTGTGAGGAGGAGGGCTGTTCTTGTTCCAACCGTTCGCGAGCAGACGCTTCTTCGGCCATCTGCCCGCGGCGCTCCTCCTGTTGCTCGGCAAAAGCAGGAAGTCGTTCCGTTTCCAAACGATTCAGATAACGTCCCGCCGCCAGCAACTCGCCGATTCGCTTCTGTACCTTCATCCAAGGCAACACCAGCTTTTGCTCTTGATCCGTCATTGAACGTCGGGTCAACGTGATGCCTTTGCTATCATGGTGCTCATAAATATCCGTGCCGATCAGTACAGGGGCGCGCCCGCCCGTGCCGTATTCCCGTTTCAAAAATTCGGCGTTTTCTTTTGTCGATAACGATTGCTGAAAATACAAAGCAATGCGATATTTGCTGTTAGCAAAGCCGCTGCCTTGTTGGAGAATCGCATCGATCAACGCCTGCGGCCAGACAAAAGCGGAGGCTGTATCCGCCTCCGCCTGTTCCATAAATAAGGTTTGCTGCTGAACCGATGGCTTCGTCTTTCGCGCCGGGTCAAATTCGTTAAGTACTATCATACTGTTGATATGGCCGACGATCACTTCCCAATCATAAAAACTTTGTGCGGTTGGTTCGTTTGCCGGACCCGTCCAAAGATGGAGCACATTGCGATACGGTTCATACCCGATAAGAAGGTCTTCGTCCAGCGTAAGCTCGGTCTGACCCGGCGCAAACAGGCTTCGCACATACAACGCCCGCTCGTCTTCATTTTCATGCGCGGCAAAAAAAGCCTCGATTTCCGACTTGCTTTTCAATAAAGGAGCAGTGCGCAGCAGATCGTTGATGGCGTTATGGTCATGAAAAAACGGAAGACTCCGATCTTCCGTTTTTCGATCATACCATTTTAGTTGTAAATCAGTTCCGTCAGAATGGTCTCCTCCGCCTGTTGCTTCAGGCTGTTCATGTAACCCGTCCAGCCCAGCGGATCGCTCGCTTTGTCCGGGGCCGGGTGCAGACGGAGCAGTTCGTTCATCGTCTGTTCGAGCTGCGTCCGCGCCGACCGGTCGATTTCCGTCAGATGCTGGTGCAGTTCGCCCGAGAGCATCAGGCTGGCGTATGTGCCTTTCTTCTCGGTTTTCAGGTAGTTTTTGCGCAACATCCCATACTTGCCGATCAGTTGATGATCCTCGGTCAGTGTCAGGTCGGGCAGCAGATAGTCCCCTTGACGGGTGTAAGTCACTTCCATGTTCATCCATCCTTTCTGGCAATCGTTTAGCTTCATTTTGCGTCAAGGCCGTTTCTCTTGCAACGGTGCGAACGTCTCTAGCCTGTGAAGTCTGACGTTCTACACGCCGCTGCACCCGTATCGTCGATTCGATTTCCCGCAGCATCATCTCCGCGATGTCGCTGATCGCTGCTCCAAACTGCGAAAGAGCGGGCAGTGTATTGAAATTCCCGATGCCTGAAAGGTCCTCCCGTCCAATATAGTGAGAGGCGTCCATACCACAGCGGGTTAGCGCCATATAGGCAACGGAATGATACGCGGTCTGACGGAACAGCACTTCCACAGGTTGGCGTTCCAGTTCTTCAAGCAGACTGCCCTCAAGCTCTCGAACCAGCGAATCCACATAATTCGAACTGTTGTCATCCACCGCGTTCCGTGCTGCGCTCAGCAGCGCATTCGGCCATGCCGCATCCGGTTCCTGCTCGCCAAACGCATTGTTCAACGTTTCCGTAACGACCGCTATATCGCCCGGCTCCATGCGCCAAAGCGAGACCGGTCGAGGATCTCGGCTTTGCGTGTCCGAGATATCAAACACATGCCGTAACCCAAAATGGTTGCCCCGGTCTTCGATAAGTGCAATACCTTTCGCCCCGCGTTTGACCCAACGGTTGAGCCGCTTGTTCCAGACGTCGATGGATGCGCAAGCTGTAGCATCGGGCCGCTGTGCATAGATTAATAACTGATCTTGAAACGGATACTTGTAGTTCCACGCCGCTGTCGATAAAAAATCCGCCCAACGGTCGGGATGTTCCACAACCGTGCGGGCGGCATGAACGGACAAATCAACGATATGCTGTATTTTCGAGGTCAACGGTACCTTTCTCCTTTCATAAGATCGTAATCTGATTGGCCAGTTGAATC
This sequence comes from Paenibacillus sp. MSJ-34, assembly GCF_018918005.1. Lineage (GTDB taxonomy): Bacteria > Bacillota > Bacilli > Paenibacillales > Paenibacillaceae > MSJ-34. The sequence continues at coordinate 89,728 of NZ_JAHLPR010000028.1, forward strand.
CCCTCCTCCGAATAGCGGGTCATGATCCGAATCAAGCCCTTACTCTGCAAACGGTGCAAGTTTCGACATACCGTCGAAGGAGAAAAACCTACATCGATTGCCATTTTTGTACTGGACAGGTAGACCAACTTGTGTCGCCCGCCCGTACTATCCAGCAAATAGCCGTACAACAGCTTTGCAGCTGGCGGGACGGCTGCTCCCGCGATCAGCTTGTAGCGTGCTAGATCATTCATTGTACGTCCTCCTCATATAGTATTTCTTGAAGGCAGTTTTGAGTTTACTTCCAGTCCCCTAGGGGACTGGCGGCCGCCTTCAAAATTTCCAGTTGATCTTTGAAAAATAAATTTGGGACTGGACTTTCCGGAAT
>NZ_JAHLPR010000029.1 GCF_018918005.1 Paenibacillus sp. MSJ-34
GTCCATGTTCATCAAAGAAGATTCGTTTTAGCACGTTCGTCTCCATATCCTAACCTTACCAAAAACAAAAACGAGGCGGAAGCCCTGCCCACCCCAAAATTTTATAAATTCTATAATGTTTAAAAAATCCCTTGCGCCGCAAGGGATCTGAGCTTGTTATGTATGGTGCGGTAGAGAGGACTCGAACCTCCACGGGCATACGCCCACTACCCCCTCAAGATAGCGTGTCTGCCATTCCACCACTACCGCACATTGGGGAAAAATAAAAACTGGTGAGCCATGGAGGACTCGAACCTCCGACACCCTGATTAAAAGTCAGGTGCTCTACCGACTGAGCTAATGGCTCTCGTTGTCTACGCAAGTTGCTCGCCACATTTTTCAAATAGTTGAAAAAGAGATGGTGACCCGTAGGGGATTCGAACCCCTGTTACCTCCGTGAAAGGGAGGTGTCTTAACCCCTTGACCAACGGGCCGTATGAAGTAATTGTTTCCTTCACTTTCGTGACAACAAAATTGATTATACAAGAAAATACGACCGATGGCAAGTCTTTTTATACAGTAATTTTTCATCCAATTATTTACTGTTGCATCGTTGTTCAAAACGCCGCGTTTTCCCACAAATATACAAGCGAGCGGTGAATAATAGCGCCCCAACCTTGCCATCTTATACATTGACTTCATGTCCCGATTATTGTAACGGACGTGAATTGGAAATATGTTTACCAAACTGTTTAGGAGGAGTGTAACATGGCCAAGCCGGACGACCGTTCCGATAATGTGGAACACCTGCAAGACGCTGTGCAAAATACGATTGAAAACATGAGAGAAGCCCGCGACTATCTGGATGAGCATGCCGACGAAATTAGCGGCGAAGAAGCGGAACAAATTCGCAACAAAAACGAAAACCGCCGCCAAAGTTTGCGCGGCATGCGCGAGGAAATCAAAGACGAAGCGAATTCCTAACAACGAAAAGAGCCTGCTGCCAGGCTCTTTTCGCGCATTCACGACCGGCCTGAACCGTTCGCCAATACCGTCAATACGACATTTGCCGTTTGTACGCCATATCCCAAAATAAATATTCAAACTCCACGCTTGTTCTGAAAATATCTTCAATGGCACGCAATTCCTCTTGCGATTTATATTGGCATAACTCATCGAGCGTGTCGTAAAACCATTCGAAGGATTTTCCGAATTCGTCGCTTGCATAGCTTTCTATCCATGTCTTGTAAAAATTGTTTTCCAACGATCCCCGGTATTGTTCTTTTAACCTTGCGGCATAGTCGTAATAAGTCCACGCACAGGGGAATATGACCGCTAAAATCTCAGCAACCCCGCCCGTTTGCGCGACGGCCATCATATTGGACGTGTAGGCTTTGTTCCAAAGGGATGGTTGTGACGTTGCCGCTTCATCCGGCGCGATCCCGTATTCTTTCATATAGTTTCTATGCAAATCCATTTCCCGGTTCAGGATATTGTGCTGAATCAAGGTAAACCTGGCCATCAGCTTTTCCTCTTTGGCTTTTACCGCGCCCATAGCGAAAATTTTCGCATATTCGATCAAATACTTGTAATCTTGAATCAGATAAAACCTAAACGATTCCTTATCCAGCGTTCCCCGCCCCATTTCATGCAGAAAAGGATGATTGTAACCTTCTTCCCAGACGGCACCCGACTTTTCCTTGAGCGTTCTTGAAAATGACATCTTCACATTCTCCTATACCATTTTATTTTTATACTAAATACTAAGAAACAAATCTTTTATTTTCTTGGCCGCGAGCGCAATATCGTCTTCGGAAACGATCGCGGAAACGACCGCAATTCCGTCGATCCCCATCCCTTGGAATAACGGGATCGTGTCCGGGTTGATGCCGCCGATCGCCACAATGGGCAAACGAATCGCTGTCCTGATCTCCTGTAATTCGTTCATGGACACCGATTGGGCATCGGCTTTGGTTCCCGTGGCGAACATCGCGCCGACGCCGATATAATCGGCGCCGTCCCTTTCCGCTTGCAAGGCTTCGGCAAGGTTGGAGGCGGAGACGCCAAGGAGTTTGCCTTCTCCGATCATGCCGCGCACGATTCCGGCCGGCAAATCGTTTTGTCCGACATGCACCCCGGCAGCGTCTACCGCCAAGGCGATATCCACACGGTCATTGATCAGAAGCGGCACCTTATAGCGGTCGCAAACGGCCTTCACCCGTACGGCGGTGCGATAAAAATCCAATGTGGACAACGTTTTCTCCCGTAATTGAACGAGCGTACACCCTCCTTGAATCGCCAGCTCTACCGAGCGTTCCACCGTATTCGTACTCATCAGGCCGCGATCCGTAACGAGATAGAGGCTGTAATCAATGTTCCGATTCATATATTTTCCCCCTCGCGTGGATCGTTTCTCCGCCTAAATGGCCGATTTGATCGATCAAAGCGACACGGTAACTGCCGAGCCCCTTATGCCCCTCTTGTTCAAACGCAATTTCGCCGGCAATCCCCATCGTCATCACGCCCGCCGCGGCCGCTGCCAAATAATTGGAACCGGCGCCGCAGAACGAACCGATGAGGGCAGAGCACATGCATCCCGTACCGGTAATGGAACCGAGCGCTTTATGCCCGTTCCGGATACAGAGCGTCCGGGCGCCGTCGGACACGATATCGGTTTCGCCTGTAACGGCAACAACACAGTTGTATTGACGCGCCAATAATCGCGCTACTTCAACGCTCCCCTCCGTGCCGGCCGCCGCATCCGTCTCCGAGGCGTCGACGCCTCTCGTATTCGCGCTTGCGCCCGCTAAACATTTCGCTTCGGATATATTCCCTCTGATGACGCTGAATTGAATTCGTTCCAACAATGTCCGGGCAGTACGGTTTCGAAGCTGCGACGCCCCCGCTCCCACCGGATCCAGCACAACGGGAACGCCCGATTCGTTCGCTTGCCGCCCGGCGGCGATCATGGATTCGACGATCCTGTTGTTCAATGTTCCCATATTCAGCACCAGTGCGGAAGACATGGCGACGATTTCCGCGACTTCATCGGCATCGTCGGCCATGACCGGAGAAGCGCCGATGGCCAAGGTGACGTTCGCGCAATCGTTTACCGTAACGTAGTTTGTAATTTGATGAATCAAAGGCTTCGATTGCCGGACGCGGTTTATCAATCCGGCGGCATCCGTCAGCATTCCGTTATTCATCCGTCCCCATTCCTTTCTCTAATCCGTTTTTATATAGCGAATAAAAATGATGAGTAGGCCCGTTCCCCTTGCCGATCGGCAAAGAATGCCGAATGGCCGTGGTAACGTATTCCTTCGCTCTGCGCACTGCTTCTTGCAATCCGTATCCAAGCGCAAGATTGGAGGCTATGGCAGACGAATAAGTACAGCCTGTCCCGTGCGTATTCTTGGTCTCGATACGCTGCGCGTCGAACGAATGGAACGCTTCCCCGTCAAACAATATATCCAGCGCGTTCCCTGCGGCATGGCCGCCTTTCACGACGACATGTTTGCAACCCATTCGATAAATCGCCGCCGCCGCTTTTTTCATATCGTCGACGCTGCCGATCTTGAGGCCTGTGATCTTTTCCGCTTCGGGAATATTGGGGGTCAAGACGCTCGCCAGCGGAAGCACTTTCCGGATCAACGTATCGATCGCATTGGGGTTCATGAGCGGGCAGCCGTTCTTGGCGTACATGACCGGATCGATGACGACATGCCGGGGAGCGTACTGTTTCAGCTTTCCTGCCACCGCCTCCATACATTCGGGCTGCGACAGCATGCCGATTTTCACCGCGTCCACCTCTATATCCTCGAACACGGCTTCGATTTGCTTTTCGATCATATCCGGCCGCATATCCTGTATATCGATCACGCGGCTGGTGTTCTCGGCCACCACCGATACGATCACGCTCATGCCGAATACGCCGTGAGCAGAGAAAGTTTTCAGATCGGCCTGGATGCCCGCTCCCCCGCTGCAATCCGAGCCGGCAATGGTTAGCGCTGTTTTCATCGGTACATCATCTCCATTTCTATTGATCATTTATAAAAAAAATCCCTTGTCCGAAAAACGGCAAGGGAAAAAAACCATGCTGGAACATGGATTGCTTCCCTACGCTAGTCTTAACTAACAGGTTCAAAGGGTCAGGTTTTACCTTCTCAACTGCGAACAGTCCCCCCGCAAACGATGAAATCGTATTCGATTGTAAACATGCGCATCCATATTTCGCATAAAAAAATAGAGCGCTTTCCTATAGGCGGAAAGCACTCTCGTTGTACGCGCATACGCATGACAAAGTAAAGTTGTCGCTTCCCTGCGCTGGTATTAACCAACAGGTTCAAAGGGTCAGGTTTTAACCTTCTCAACTGCGAACAGTCCCCCCGCAAACTGCCCCTATTGTATCACTGTCGTCATCAATAAGTCAAACGATATATATCACATAGCGGCTAAATTCGATATGACACCAAAAAGAGCGAGTATTCGCGGAAAATCTATCCGCAAGCCTCGCTCTTCTCTATTCGTTATGTATGGCGGAGAGAGAGGGATTCGAACCCTCGCACCGCTTGCGCAGTCTAACCCCTTAGCAGAGGGTCCCCTTATAGCCACTTGGGTATCTCTCCAAAGAAAATGGCTCCCCGAACAGGACTCGAACCTGTGACAACTCGGTTAACAGCCGAGTGCTCTACCGACTGAGCTATCAGGGAACGTTAAAGTGACAATTATTAATTTATCACGGTTTTGGGTGGAAGTCAAGCGGCAAAATTTGATAGATACGCAGCGGTCCGCGGCATTTGCCGCACGCGAAACGGCGCGGATCGACCTTCCGTTTGCGCGGGTATTCCGTCCCGCAGCGGGCGCATACCAGTTTATAACGGTAAGGCTCCGGACGCCTTCTCCCTTGAGCCGACGGCAACGACCGGCAATAGCGGCTGCCGCCGACGCGGGCAAGCAGCGCCTTGAAGTCGGGATCGCGGTGCCGGTATCCTTTCCGCTGCAAATGCAGATGATAATGGCATAGCTCGTGCTTAATGATTTTCTCGACTTCCTCGGCTCCGTAAGCCTCCAATTGATGCGGATTGATCTCTATATTATGGGTTTTCATAAAATAACGTCCGCCGGTCGCTCTCAGTCGCTTGTTAAACGTCGCCTTATGCTTGAACGGAAGGCCGAACGAATGGATGGATATGCGCTCCACCCAAGACTGCAGTTCCTTATCGTCCATCGCGTTCATCCCGCCCTTCCTTGATCGGCCCGGTTGTCCAACCAACCGATGCGCTACTTGAATTGTAAGCCTAAGTTAGGCTACACTGTCAAGTAGTAAGATGTGAGGGGAGATTTTGTCAACCAATGTCGAACGCGAAAATGAGATACATTATTATGCACGGCCCGGGCGGAATGGTTTTGGTGGAAATGCCTGCGGATTACGCCTATCAACTAAGCGCGCTGAACTTGCGCCTGAACAAGGAAATCGATAAATTGACCGCTGCGAACGTTCCCGCGCTGCCGCGGGCGGTTGCGGAATGCAACGATTTGGAGCTATTGACGGAACAGGACGAGATCGTCGGCGGGTTAGCCTACATCAACGAGTTGGAGCGCGACTTCGCCGCGATCGAAGAAAAGAGCTATCCGCTCATTTCTTTGCTTACCGAAATTCGCGCCCTGCAAGCGCAGCTTGAGCAATGGTACGAGGAAGAAGCGGAATCGCATTCATGAATGATCCGGCGGCGGAACCTTTTTGTAGGACCTGCACACTTTCCACCTTTCGCCCATATGGTATAACTACATAAATGAAACGTGGGGGAGGAAGAACGTTGCCGCAGTGGTTAAGCAGCCAATTGATGAAAGCATTTCAAAAAAAGGACCGCCGCCAAATCAAACTTTTGAACGAATGCTGGTTTTTCTACCGTACGAAGCCGTTGCCGCCGGAATCCGCGGCCCAAATGGAACAGGGTAACGCGCCATGACCTTTTGTCATGCTGCCGTTACCCTGTTTTTTTAGGAAGGCTTGCGCATCGTCAGGCCGACGCGGCCTTTTTTCAGATCGACGTTCAATACCCAGACGGTAACATTGTCGCCTACGGAAACGACATCCATCGGATGTTTTACAAATCTATCGCTAAGCTGCGAAATATGGACAAGGCCGTCATTCTTAATCCCGATGTCGACAAAAGCTCCGAAGTCGATGACATTCCGCACCGTTCCTTGCAGCTCCATGCCTGGCGCGAGGTCTTCGATCTTCAACACGTCGGTGCGGAAAATCGGCGGCGGCAGCTCCTCCCGCGGATCGCGTCCCGGGCGTTGCAGGCTGTCCAAGATGTCGCGCAGCGTCGGCACGCCTACGCCAAGCTGAGGCGCAAGCGCCTCCGGATCGACTTGGGCCAGCGCCGCGGCAAGCTCCTTCGATCCGAGCCGGCTCAATTCCAATTTCAGCTCCTGAAACAGCCGGTCGACCACAGCGTAAGATTCCGGATGAATCGGCGTCCGGTCAAGCGGATTGCCGCCGTCCGTAATTCGCATAAACCCGACGCATTGCTCGAACGCCTTCGCTCCAAGGCGCGGAACCTTTTGCAATTGCGAACGGTCGGTAAATTTGCCGTTGTCTTCGCGATATTTCACAATGTTTTTGGCTACGGTCGCGTTGATCCCGGCAACGTAAGCGAGCAAGGAGGGCGATGCCGTGTTCACGTCGACGCCGACGTGGTTTACCGCCGACTCTACGACGGCGCTCAAGCTTTCCGCCAGCCGCTTCTGCGATACGTCATGCTGATACTGCCCGACTCCGATCGCCTTCGGATCGATTTTGACCAGTTCGGCAAGCGGATCTTGCAGACGGCGGGCAATCGACGCCGCGCTCCGTTCCGCCACATCGAGCTTCGGAAACTCCTCCTGCGCCAGCTTGGACGCAGAATAGACGCTTGCTCCCGCCTCGCTGACGATTAAGTACGAGAGCTCCCTGCCTTTCAGTTTGCCGATCAGATTGGCGACGAACTGCTCCGTTTCGCGCGACGCGGTACCGTTGCCGATCACGATCAATTCAATATCGTATGTCTCGATCAATTGCGTAAATTTCGCTTCGGCTTCCGCGATCTTGTTGTTCGGCGGGGTCGGATACGTCACCGCCACCTCCAGCAATTTGCCGGTATCGTCTACAACGGCCAGCTTGCAACCGGTGCGGTACGCCGGGTCGACGCCAAGCACGCGCTTCCCTTTGACGGGCGGCTGCAGCAGCAGATTGCGCAAATTGCCGGCAAAGATTTGAATGGCCTGCTCTTCCGCCTTCTCCGTTAATTCGCCCCGCACCTCGCGCTCGATCGATGGGGAAATCAATCGCTTATAAGCGTCTTCGATCACCGCGACGATCGTATCATGCACCGCCGACCGGCCCCCGCCGCGAACGACCCGCTTCGCAATATACGCATGCACTTGCTCCGCATGCACTTCAATGGCAACCTTCAATATATCCTCCCGCTCGCCGCGGTTAATGGCCAAAATCCGGTGCGGGGGCAGCTTCTTAACCGGTTCTTGATACGAATAATACATCTCGTACACCGATTCTTGCTCCGCATCCTTCGCTTCCGTTCGAACGAGCCCGTGGTCGAACGTATATTTGCGCACCCAGGCGCGAATAGCCGCATCGTCGGCGATCGTCTCGGCCAGTATATCCATCGCGCCTTGGATCGCTTCTTCCGCCGTTGCCACGCCTTTGTCGGCATCGATATAACGAGCCGCTTCGGCTTGAAGATCCCCTTGCTGCGGCTGCGCCCAAATCCACGCAGCGAGCGGTTCCAGTCCGCGTTCCTTGGCGACGCTTGCCCGCGTTTTCCGCTTTTGCCTATATGGACGGTATAAATCTTCAACCTCCTGCAGCTTCTCGGCGGCAATAATTCCGGTTTGCAATTCCACCGTCAGTTTCCCTTGCTCGGCAATGAGGCGAATGACTTCTCGTTTGCGCTCCTCCAAATTGCGCAAATATTGCAAGCGCTCTTCGACGGACCGAAGCTCGTTCTCGTCGAGCTCTCCGGTCATCTCTTTGCGATAGCGCGCAATGAACGGAATCGTATTGCCTTCGTCCAACAATCCCATCGTCGTGCGAATCTGTTTGACGGACAATTGAAGTTCTTTCGCAATTTGTTTCGTTATTCTTTCCGGCTCCTCCGCCTTCAACCGTTCCAATTGAACGGCCAACTCGTCCGATCCTGCGTTCTGGTCCTCCTGTCCGTTCGCTGTACGAACCGGCATGTCCGTTCCTTTTTCCATACGCGTCAAACTCCCCTTCCTCTATTCCCTAGATCGTCTACCCACTATTCTCGCGAAAACGGCAAAAAAAAACAAGGGCTTGCGCCACCCTCGCCTTTGCTTCATCTTAAAAATCGATCAATCCGATACTGATTTGCAGCCCATCGTCCACTTTCCGCATCGTTTCCTCATCCAAATGCGTAATTTTGTCGGTGAGCCTTTGTTTGTCGATCGTCCGAATTTGTTCGAGTAAAATAACGGAATCGCGATCGAATCCGTGGGTTTCCGCATCGATTTCCACATGAGTCGGCAATTTCGCTTTTTGGATCTGCGCCGTAATCGCGGCAACAATCACCGTCGGGCTGAAGCGATTGCCGATATCATTTTGAATGATCAAAACGGGCCGCACTCCGCCTTGTTCCGAACCGACCACAGGCGAGAGATCAGCAAAAAAAACGTCGCCGCGCTTTACGATCAATGTTTACACCCCGCTCACTAAACGACCAAGAGTGCCCTCTGCATCTTCCTCCGCGTAAAATGCTTCCGATGCCATGGTCAAATTGATTTTGGCCATCTCCAAATAGCCCCGCTGCATCGATTCCCGGATATGGCGCTTCTTACGCTCTACCAAATACAATTTCATCGCTTGCCTAATAAACTCGCTCCGATTGGAATTTTCCTTTGCCACAATGCCGTCGACCTCTTGCAGCAAATGATCCGGCAAACTAATCATAATTCGTTTCGTGTTTTGAACATTGGACACCAGCTCTCGCCCCCCAAAAACTTTCCAACCTTTAATACCAGTATGTCGATAACTAAGAAAATTTATACAAAAGAATGTATATGCCGAATGTATATAAGGTATGTTAGCACAGCTGCTGCAACCCTACATAAATGTATTCGCTAATGATAACAGAAATCCCTCTAATTCCAACAAAATATTTGCCTGGTAAATGTAACCTCGCTATCCGAGCAACGGGTTCGACACGTGAACGGTTTCCCCTTCGCGCATATAGACGCGCGGAATACGGTGGGCCAGCGCGCAGATCACTTCATAATTGATGGTCCCAACATGGGAGGCCAATTCCTCGGCTCCGATCCGTTCCTCGCCTTGCTGCCCGATAAGAACGACTTCTTCGCCCGCCGCAAGCGGCGATTCGTCCGCATCGGACGAAACCGCGTCAAGCCGAACCATGCATTGGTCCATACAGATGGTCCCGACCACCGGCACGCGTTGGCCCCGGATGAGCATTTCCGCCTTGCCGCTGAGCAATCGCGAATATCCGTCCGCGTAACCGATCGGCACCGTTCCGATCCGTTCCTCCCCTTCCGTAAAATAAATCGTCCCATAGCTGATTCCGGAATGAGGCGGAAGCGATTTGACGTATGAAAGCTGCGACTTCAATGCAAGCACCGGCTGCAGCGCTACGCGTTCGCGGTTCACTTCGGCCGATGGGTATAGCCCGTACAGGCTGACTCCGATGCGCACCATGTCGTAGGACCATTCGGGGCGCTCGATGCTGACGGCGCTGTTCCCCGTATGCAATATCGGAATATCGATTCCGCGCTCCTTCACCGCTTCGGCCATTTGCCGAAATTTCCGGTGCTGCTCGATCGTGTAGCTCGGATCCGCCTCATCCGCACGCGCGCAATGCGTAAACATCCCTTCCAAGTTCACCTGCGGCAGCCTGTTGATTCGTTCGACGAACCGGACGGCCTCCTCGCCCGGCAATAAACCGAGCCGTCCCATCCCGGTATCGATTTTGACATGCACCTTTAACCGGCGCGGTTCTTCCCCGTAAACCGCCGTACCCGATCCGCCGGCGAAATCGAGCGGTCCGGACGCTAAAGCTTCAATCTCGCGCAGCACTTCCTCGCTGAATACGTTTATTGTAATGTTGTTCGCCCAAGCCGCAGCCACGCCTTCGGGAGGCGTATACCCTAACACAAGGATCGGGGTTGTTATGCCGGCCCGGCGCAATTGAATCGCTTCATCTAAAAATGCGACACTCACGTAGTCGATGCCTAACCGTTCCAATTCTTTCGTCATTTCGACGGCTCCGTGTCCGTACGCATTCGCCTTGACGCATGCGAGCAGCTTCATCGACCGCGGAAGCGCCCTCCGAAATTCCTCCACATTATGACGCAGCGCGTCAAAGGATACCTCCACTCTCGTCGAACGATAAAATGAGTTCACACAAGCCACCTTCTTCTTATCTGTCGCAAAACGGTCTCCATAACCAATATGATTATGTTAATCGTTAAGCTGTCTGGCTGTCAATGAAAAACGGCATTTCTTCCTTAGTCCACCTAAATTGTAAAAAGGCGGCTTCCCGGGAATGGGCAGACCGTCGTCCGCTCGCTCCCGGGCGGGAGCCGCCACAAGAAGGATACGATTATTTTATTTGCCGGGCTGGTCTTGCAAAGACGCCGCAATGTTAATCATTTCGTCCTGCGGCAAATCCGCGCTCGTCAACCGGTATTCGATGCCGTCATACGTCCAGGCGAGCGTCTTCAGGTCTTCCCCGCTTAAATGACCGACCGTATGCCCGAGGAACAACAGCGTTCCCGGCGTCATGGACACTTCCATGTCCTGCGGTCTCGACTCGCGCAGCGTGTAATTGTATGTGCCGCTATAGCGCAGCAATACGGAATGATCGGCGGCATTTTTAATTTGCTGCGTATCATGCAGCTTCACGCCTTCCGGCGTGTAAGCCGGTTCGATAATGCCGAACGATCCGAGCTCCTGCGTTTTGCCGGCCAGTTGATCTTGCGGAATCGGGACGGAACCGTCGTCAATCGGATTGCCGTTCTCGTCGACTTGGCTGACGGTCGGCAATGTCGTTACATTCATGCTGGTCATATTCCGCTGCATTTCGAAAGAATCTTTATCGAATTTTTTGTCGAATTCGAATTGATTAAATTTCACCTCGACGACGACGTTTGCATTGGCATCCGATACTTGCACTTGCTGCGGCGCGTAATTTTCCTTGCTCAGCCAAATTTTTTGCCGGACTAACGAAGCGGTTTGGTAATTCGCCGCCACATCGAACACATACGAGTCTTTCTCGGTCGCAAACTGGCGGCTGCTATCGGCCAATATGCTGTGTATCAACGTTTGGTACAAGTATACCTGTCCTTGCTTCTCCGGCCAATCGCTTTGGAAGCGGAAGCTTTTATTCAGACTCGGCGTCAGCACGAATACCCCTTCGTCGTTTCGCAGGACGATTTGGGTAATATCTTTTTTCGCATTTTTCAAGGCGATTCGATAATACGACGGATTCTGGTACCAGACATCAACTTGATATTCTTGAGGCTGCTGGCCGGTATGCAGCATCATCGTTCCCGTCCCTTGATAACTTTCCAGTTTGCTGACCACATGATCCAAATCTTTCAACACTGCTGCCGCGTCTTTTTTCCCGCATCCCGCGAGCATAATGGCTGCACACATCACGATGGCTGCTATCCATGTGATCCGACGCATGAAATCATCCCCTCTGCACAAATGAATTTTTCACTGATACATGTCTATGAGGGACCTTGGCCAAATATGCGGACGGGTTTGACGAGCATGACAAGTTTTCAATTTCGGCGACCGCACTGTCTCATTGTCTCTCGTCTAAATAAAACCATCGCTTCAACGCTTCCGCAATCTCATCCGCTTGCAGGACGCGTTTGTCTTTCACCCCATTTTCCACCTTCGTCAGAGAATCGCCGGACAATGTCACTCTCCCCTGTTGCGTTACTCTGGAAATAAACCTTTTTTTGTTAAAAGGTGATTCTGGCGAGGTTTGCACAAAGTCGCACCACGGTACGAAATCCTCCGTCTGTTTTTCATCCATTCGGAAGCGATATAGATTGTTCCAGTCTTGATTCTCATTTTTTTGCAAATAATACATATCTTCTTCGCGGACAACTCGATACACGCCGTCCACATCGCGAACTTCCTTTCCATTCAGCGGGACAGGTTTGGAAGGCGAATTCCCCCCTAACCCAACTTCCACCACATAAGATTGATTGTCCACATGGGCCAGAATCATCATATGCGTATCCTCGTAAGGATTCCAGCGGTCGCCAATATAAGTCGTTGCAGCCGCTAAACGGGCATCATATTCCAAATGACATAACAAATGGCGGAATAGTCCGTTTAATTCATAACAAACCCCACCGCGGCTCCGCTCAATGATTTTCCGCTCCAAATCGCCGAATTGCATGGACAGTGTTTGCTTCTCCATAATATCCAAATTTTCAAAAGAAATCGTTTGTACATGCCGCATTTGCAGCAATTCCAGAAACGATAATCGATCCGCTGCTTGTTGTCCGGCGACATTCAACCGATTAAAATAACGATCAATATTCATAAAAATTCCTCCCTTGTTGGAATATATGTATATACAATATATGTATATACAAGTAATTGACATTACATTATTTTAGATTGTCGATAATTTTGCCCAGCATCTTATGAAACAGAACCAAGTCGCTTTCATCGATCCCTTCTACAGCTTGATGATTAAGTTGTTCGGCCTGTTCAATCAACGGTCGTTCCAACTCCCTGCCTTTGTGCGTCAAGTAGATCAAGTTGGTTCGACGGTCTGTCGGGTTCTGCACTCTAACGATCAGATTTTTGCGGACCATATTATCAAGCAGCCTGGACAGGCTCGTTTGATCGCGCTTGGTCTCCATAGACAGATCTTGCTGGCTGCGGCCGTCCTTAATCCACAACGAAAGCAATACTGTCCATTGTTCAAAAGTAATATCATAACCTGCATTCTTGAAGTTGATCTGCATCTTGTTCTGCAACAATTTGGTCGTCTGGCCGATTTGGAACCCCAGCATCTTCCAAACCTGTTGTTTCCGGTCCATCGTTATCCCTCTTTAGCGTTAGTTTCGGTAACTTCATACGTACTCAGTATACCAAGCGTCGAGACTTTTTCATAACCGATATTTAAAATGTAACATATATTATTTGTATATGCAAGTAATTTTGCGATCTACGGAGGACGCCTGACCCGAAATCGCGGGCTCCGAGGCGTCCCCTTCAAGCATTTGTAGAAGTCGTCACGGCACAATTTCCTTCCGTACGCGGCGAATCAGGAACTCGTTAAATTTGTCCGGTTCTTCGAAACAAGCGAGATGGCCGGAACGTTCGAAAACGACAAGCTCGATTTGCGGCGCTTCAAGCAGAGAAGCGTATCGTTCCAGCAAGAAACAGATCCGATCGTGCCGGCCCGTAATAAAATAAACAGGCGTGTGTACTTCGGGAATTTGCGCGAACAGATTGCAGCGCAGAAACTCCTGCCATAGATATCGATTCGAGAACGAAAATCCTTTCACAAACCGGAATCGATCCTTCCACGATATTTCCGGGGTAAACAAATTGCTCATGATATTGATTCGGAAGGTGCTTTTTTCATAGGTCGCCCCTCCCAACTTCGTCAACCATTTCCGCTGCTTAACAAAGTTTTCCTTGTTGCGGTAAAAGCCTTGTTCGGGGGCGCCAATCCGCTCCAATTCCCGGACGGCTTTGCCATTCGCTGTTTGGCGGGCCTTTTCCAATGCAAACTCATAGGAAAGCCGTTCCTCCTCCGCGGGGCAGGTGGCTGGTTCACGCCTATATAGGCGTGAACCAAATCCGGAAAAGCTTGAACAAAACGCATTCCGACGACGGCGCCGAAAGATGCGCCCGCAACAAAGCATTTTTGTTGATCGAATCGATCGAGAAGCTGCATGACGATGTCGCGTGCATCCGAAACAAGCTGACCGATATTCATCGTTTCCGGCGCTATCGATGGATCGTAATTTTTGCCGGCCCCGCGATAGTCCCAACTGACGACCGTATAAGCCTGTTCCAGTTCCGCATTATACTTTCGCAACGCCCCCGTCATCGAAGCTCCCGGACCGCCGTGCAGAAACAACAAAAGCGGATTGCCGGTATGATGGCCGCGGATAACGACCCATTGCTTTAACCCGCCGGCATTCATTTGTTCCATCAGGGCGACGCCCGATGAAACTCCGTCGCCCTGACGGTTTCTAATGGCCGGGGTATGCCCGACCGTCATCCGTTTAAACACCGTACCCTCTCCTTCGAAATGTTCAAATCAGCCGGTAACAACCTGCGCCTGCTCCGTCTGTTGCTGATGCTTCGCCGCCAATCTCGGCAAAGTGGCAATATAATAAACAGCGACGATCAGGATTACGGTTCCGATGCCGTAGAAGAGCATATCTACATTAATAAACCGCGGGAACGCCACCGCGATCACGCCCAATGTCGCCGTTTGCGCCAGCATCATGAGCGGATTGATCCAGCCCTGCACCCGCCCCATCATTTTCGGATCTACGATTTGCGGCATCCAGCCGCCGATCGCTACGTTGATCGGACCTAGCGTTAATCCGGTAAAAAACGCGAGGCCGTAAAATACCGCTTTCGACGAAGCAAATCCGCTGAGCGTAACGAGAATGCCGGCCATGAGAATTCCGCCGATCAACATTTGATACAGCTTCACCTTCTTCGCCATGAACGTGGCAAATATGCTTCCCGCCATAATGGCAACGCCGAATAACATGGACAACGCCACCATGCTCGTTTCATAACGGACCGGGTCCAGCTTGTATTTCGTTACGTACATGAACAGCACGGAAAACCCGCCATTCACAATGCCAAACAAGAAGAAACCCGATATAATTGCGAGAAGCAATTTGTTTTTCAAAATATAGATCATTCCGTCTTTAAAATCGCGAACGACATTGCCGAATTGGAGTTGCCGCCATGTCGTTCTCCCGTTGGGAAGGCGTACCTTGTCGCTCATGCGGCATGTGCGGATAAACCAGCCCAACAAGAGGAAAGCCGCCGCGTCGACCAGGATCGCTCCTTGGATGCCGATAAAACGGTAGAAAAACAGGCCAAGCGCCGTGCCGAACAGCATAAAGACGCTCATGACCATCTGATTTAATCCCGCCGCGGTCGTATACTCGTCCTTATGCAATACCCCTTGCACCATCGCCGCCTCCGCCGGAGCGAAGAAATTGGCGACCGCGCTGCGCAGAAATAAAATCGCAAAGATGAGCGGCATCCAGCCCAGCGTTACCGCGCCGAGAAACATGATCGACAGCCCGGCGCTGATCCAATCGCTGTTCGCGGCGATCTTCTGCCGGTCCATCCGGTCGGCCACTACGCCGACAATAAAAAAAACGACCAACGTCGGCAACGAATACATCATTTGCGTTAACGTCGTATAAACCGGCTGCTCTCCGAAACGTTCGAGCAAATAAAAGGCGAAGGCGCTCATGCCGATCTCCCTGCCCATTTGCGATGTCACCGTCGCCGAAAACAATTTGCGGTAATTGTCGTTTTTAAACACTCCAAGCGTACTTTTCTTTTCCATAGATTTCACCGCCTCTAGTCTTCTTTTCCTTATTTCACGCTCTTACCAAACCTTATCATGGTTATAAAGGAAAATAATCGGTCCGCAGGCGGAATAAAATTCGGTTTGCGGGCGGAATTTTTGCCGCGGCAAAAAGAGAGATCGCTTGATTGAGGTTTGATATAATAGGGTATGGAGCCATTCGGAGAGGGGGAGAATGCTATTAAAAATCATGCGGCGAACGATGATAAAGACGCGCTAAAACCAACAGACGATGCGGAACAACCGATTTACGAATGGGAGGAGGAAGGTTTCTGGGAGGAGGAAGACGAAGATGAAGAAGAGAGAGAACGGCAAGCCGAGAAGCGAAGAAAATGGATTAGAAGAACGTTGGCGGGCTTGCTTGCCGTGATGCTGTTCGGCAATTTGATCGCCTTCCTGCCGCAAATATACAGCCTCCCGGCGATCCGTTTTTTGCAAAAAAACAATGAGCTGTCGCAGAAGGAACAGATTCGGCAATATAAGCAAGCCGTTGTCGGCGTAAATACCGACGGCAGCAAAGGCACCGGATTCAATATCGACGAAACCGGCCTCATTATTACGAACCAGCACGTGATCGACCGGATGCAGGTCGGCACCGTCAGTTTTCTTCGAGGGGATATCTATGCCGCAGACGTTGTCTTTAGCGATCCGGCGATTGACACCGCGATCTTGAAAATTCGCGGCGATCATGACGATCTTCCTACGCTGGAATTGGAGACGGAATCGCAATGGCAAGCCGGAGACTCCGTTTATGTGGTCGGCAACCCTTTATCCTTCTATCAAATCGCCAATGAAGGCGTGATTCTCGGGCTAACCTCGCTTACCGGTTGGGATTTGCCGGTTATGATGATCGATGCCCCGATCTACAAAGGAAATAGCGGAAGCCCAGTCATAAACGGGAACGGCAAAGTGATCGCCGTCGTGTTCGCCACATCCAAAATCGAACGCGAAGAAGAATCGATCAACGTCGGTCTGGCGGTTCCGGTCGAGCATATGCGCGAATATATCGAAGAACAATTCTAAGCCTGTTTCTGTACGATTGCTTGCTCCGGAGCCGCCTTGCCCGTTTTCTCCAGCGTGACCCAGACCAATCCGGCCGCAATCAGCACGCCGCCGGCGATTTGCCAACCTTTGACAACCTCACCGTACATCAAATAACCTGCCGCAACGGCGGTGGCGGGCACGGCATAACGAAAAAAATTGGCCCGGCTGGCGCCGGCTTTGAGCATGCCGTAATTCCATACGAAAAACGCGAAAAATGTGGCGGGCACAATATTATAGAAGATCGCTATCCATTTCACCGCGTCTAGCGCGGCCCAATCGATTGCCGTCCACGTCCCCCATGTGAACGGGAACATAAACAATACGCCGAACAAGATATACCAGGTGCTGACGCGCAGCGCGGAGTAACGCTTCATTAAAGGCATGCAGGCCAAATTAAACAATGCCCCGAGCAAGCTGATCGCAAGCGATATCAGGTCGCCCCATAAATGCTCGGATCCGAAATCCAATCCTTGTCCCCCGCCGAGGATGATCAGCACGACGCCGATAAATGCCAATCCTCCGCCGATCATGAGGCGCGCCGTTATTTTCTCGTTCGTGAACAACGGAGCAAGCAGCATCGTAAAGATAGGCCAGGGCCCAACGTTAAGCAATGATGCGTTGGCCAACGTCGTTAACTGAATCGAATAGAGCACGCCGATTTCCAAAACCGCGACGCCAAACAATCCCAGGAACAGCAGCTTGATCATATCTTTCCATCCGACAAGTACGCTTCCTTCCTTAAGCTTTAAGACGATAAAAAAGAGCGGCACCGCTCCGGCAAACCGCAGAAAAGCAAGCGTAGCCGGGTGCAATGATTCCATGATCAAACGTGAAATGCCAAAATTGAATCCCCAAATGACCGAACTGACGATTAACCCCAGATACACCATCGATCTGCTATGCATATGTATGTGGCTCCTATCCGTATTTATCTTTGAATCGGCTCTCTCTTTCGCTTGCATAGTCACTTTCAGGAAATCATTCCCACCCCACATTATAACAGAATCATTCCACGCACCACATCTCTTTTTATCATTTTTCCCCGTGCAGGAATGAAGGCCGCAGCAACAAAGAGACCGCCCCCCCAAGGTTTTGGGAGCCGGCCTCTTTACGCAAATTTCGTATCCGGAATTGAATTACGTGGTTAAAATACCGCTGAAAGCGATCGGACCGATCACCGTCGCGCTCGTACCCGCCGATAAATTTTCGATGGAGAGCGTGTAATCGTGAACGCCTGGCGCAACATTTGCATCGGTGAACTGGACAGGAACTGAATAATACTTTTCAAAACCGGATTCGATCCCTTGACGCACATAATAGATGACATTCGTGTCGCGGAAAATGCGCAACAAGACGTCTGAAACGCCTGTATCTCCGCGTACGCCTACAACCGCCTTCAAATCTACGAAATTGGGGACGCCCGGAACCGTTAATCTGAAAGACGCAATCCCTACGCCTGCCGGAGTGATAGGTACCGGGATTGCCACGCCGCCGGAAACCGGCGTCGGCACGCTCGCGTTGTAATCAATGAACTGCACAGCCATTTAGCATTCAACTCCTTTTGGAAGATACTTCATTCTATGCCGGAGTGGTAGAAAACGTATGGACAAGGCAACCGCAGCATTTATATCAATTTTTAATAGTTATCATATGTATGCCGACAAGCAAGCTGCATTGTCGACATCTTCTGTCAGTTTACAACGATCTCAACGGTTACCGGATTTCCGGGATTAAGCAAATTGCCGTCCGGAATCGTAATGGCCGTCGTGCTGAGCGTCGAAGCGTCACCTTGCTGGATCACGCCGTTAACATAAAGATTGTAGAATGCGTATGTCGCTGGAAATGCCGTCACAGCCGCACCGGTATCATCCGTGAAGGCTGTAGCGGCAATCGCAAAGGTAGCGCCCGTCCCCGTTCCGTCTCCGATGGTGGAAGCATATCGCAAAGACAGAAGAAACGGTTTTGTCACTGCCATCAGGTTCACCTCCTCTCCCTCTATTTAATGCGATAAATAGAGGTTGGGAGACGGCCATTCTATTCATTCTTTTATATCATTTTTTAAAAGACTAGCTCCCCTATGAATTGAACGGTTTCCAATATGATCGGGGAACCGGCGTAGATGGTATCCCCCGTAGCGTTCAACGTAAGCGCGTTCGGCGCGACGTTGTACATTCGGCCTTCCTGAAGAATCCCGTTAATCGATAAGTTGCTGTATCCGTTCGTTCCCAATCCTGCAAATTCCGCCGCTTGATTTCCGTTATCGTCAGTAAAATCTTCAGCCGGAATCGTCTCCGGGTCCGACAATTCAATATTCGATTCGGGAATATAATAATATCGGTTCACGGTCGGGATAATGTTGATGCCGGTGACCGGGCCGCCGGGAGGTCCTTGCGGCCCTTGAGGGCCCTGCGGACCTTGGGGCCCCGGGAGACCCTGCGGGCCGGGAGGGCCCGTTTCGCCTTGCGCGCCCGGCATTCCTTCGGGTCCGGGCGATCCGGCAGGCCCCCGCTCGCCTTGGGGGCCGGGCGGACCCGACGGACCTGGCGCTCCTTGGGGACCGGGCTCTCCCGGCGGGCCAGGCAGCCCCGGCAAGCCCCGCTCGCCTTGAGGGCCCGTCGCTCCAGCTTCCCCCGGCGACCCATCGCGGCCCGGCTCTCCCTTCGCGCCGGACTCTCCCGCCGGCCCGCGGGCTCCAGCTTCCCCCCGCAATCCCTGCTTCCCTTCCGGACCCGGCGGACCCTGGGGTCCGGACTCTCCTCGCATGCCTTGCGCTCCCGGCACTCCTTGAGGACCGGCTTGGGGGCTCGGATCGCCTTGCGGCGGACTGCCCGCTCTCAGCGGCGCTCTCCATGCGCGGGGATATGCCGCTCTGGCGAAGCGATACCGGAAGCGATAGCGTTTTAATCGGCCGATCCTATACTTTTTCCGTTGCCGGCATCGTTTTCGAATTAGCCATTTCTTTCGCTTCTTAATCTTCGACGCCTTTTTTGATGTTGTCCCAATCCTGAAACAAGTTGATTTCTTTCTCTTTTTCGTTACGGTAAACCGCCGTTTGATGCTTCTCCTCTTTTTTCTTCTGCTCGTACCGGAACAGGCCAATGCATGAACACCTCCGCGATCGGACTCTTTACTGTATCCTATGTCAATTGTCCAATCGAAGCATGGCCGTTTGCCCGGTAGGCCCAAGACCATTTATTTCGTAATTTCCACTTTTCTTTCCTTGCCGTCCCACCGAACGGTTGCGCCTAACGCCTCTGCAACCGATCGCACCGGCACGTACGTCGTATTATCGATGAGCAGTCACGGTAACCTTCTCCAACGAGTTGCCCTCCTCCCGTTTTTCATCGAATTTCCATAATTGATGAGTCTCGTAGCGAATTACGGTTCGATAAGTCCGTACTTCGTTTTGATTCGATCCAATTTTTCGAGCATCGGCCGCGAAAGAATGAAAAGAAAAAATACCGTCGCGACCGCATGCACCATATCGAACCAAAAACCCGAAATATAAGCGGCCAGCAACGCCTCCCATGAAAATTGCGGCGTATACATCAGCACTGAGCCGATATTAATAATGCCGCCGTAAACGATGAAAGTCGAACATCCGCCAAATACGCATAAAGAAAGCTTCGTTTTCTTGAGCAGCCCTTTTCGAAACAAAATGCCCGCCAAAAAACCGATGATGCCGAAACAGAACATTTGCCACGGCGTCCATGGCCCTTGCCCAAAGAAAAAATTGGAGGCGAATCCCGCCATCGCGCCGACCAGAAAACCCGCTTCCGCCCCCAGGCTTACACCGGCAATCATAACGATCGCCACCACAGGTTTGAACTGCGGCAGCATGAAAAACGCCGCCCGTCCCGCAACGGCGATGGCTGCCAATACCGCGATAACGATGAGCTCCCGCGCCTGCGGCTTTCGATGCTCGAATACGAAGGCGAAAGGAATCATCGTGTACAGCACAATCAACAAACTGATAAAATAATATTTCCGGTCGTTTAACAGGAACACACCCGCCATGATCGTAGCGGGAATGACAATAAGAATAAGCGCCGACGCCAGTATCGTTCTTCGTCTTAACCGACGATCTTCGCTCCGCTGCGTTGGCATCGTTCGATCACATCCTCTGCGGTTACCGCCTCGCTCCATATATGGCGCGCCATACGGTTGGCCGCGGTCGTATAAAAGCTGTTGCCCGCAAAAAATCGCTTTGTCTCATTCGACGTGACTATGCTCCCGTCGAAGAACATGGCGCAAACGTCTCCATGCTTGGCGCAAAACTCGATATCATGCGAAACCATCATGATCGTCACTCCGTCCGCGTTCAGCTTCTTTAGAAAGAGCGCAAGCTTTTCCTTGAAAAATCCGTCCAACCCTTTGGTCGGTTCGTCGAGCAGCAGGATTGCCGGTTCCGATAAAAGCACCTTGGCGAGCGCCGCCCGCTGCTGCTCCCCTCCGCTCAAGTCGTACGGATGCATGTCCAGCAAATGTTCGAGTTCCGCAAACGAAGCGGCCGCTTTCACTTTATCCGCCTTTTCTTCCCGCGTCAGGTCGGTTTGCGCGAGCATTTCATATAAATCTTGCTCTACCGTTTTTTTCACAAACAGCATTTGCGGATTTTGCGGCAGCACGCCTATATTTCTCGTAAAAAGCTCTCTGGCGCTCATCTTGGCAGGGTCCTTGCCCCCGACGAGCACTTTCCCCCTATAAGGGCGATAGATCCCGCTAATCAGGGAGAGCGCCGTCGTCTTTCCCGTTCCGTTTCCCCCGACGATGCAGTAGAATTGCCCTTCCTTCACTTCGAACGACAAATCTTTAATAATGTCGGGACCCTGCTTGTCATGCTTGAACCACACGTCTTTGAACTTCACGGCGACGGGCCGCGGGGCATCCGCCGGGCTTTCCCGCTCGGTGGCCGCATGCCTGGCCGTTTTGCCGTCTAGGTAAGCTTGAAGCCATGTGCGGCCTTCCTTCACCGTCACGGGACAAGGCAAATCATTGTCGACTGCCGCATAAATCCGCATCGGCGCCGGCATCGACACGAACATCGGATGCCGCATGGCGCGCAGCGCTTCTCCGGCCTTTCGCGGAGCGGCGTCCGCAACGATCGTTCCCCGATCCAGGACGACCAGACGATCCGATATCGGAAGGACGTCTTCCAGACGATGCTCTGTCATAATGACGGTTGTGCCAAGTTCGCGGTTTATTTTTTTCACCGTTTCCAAAAAATCCGCCGCCGCAATCGGATCCAGCTGAGAGGTTGGCTCATCCAGAAGTAAGACGGAAGGATGCATCGCCATCACGGAAGCCAAATTGAGAAGCTGCTTCTGGCCCCCGGAAAGGTCGGTCACCCGGTGATGAAACCATGTCTGAATTCCGAAAAAACTGGCCATCTCCGCCACGCGCAAACGTATCGTGCGATTGTCGAAACCTAGACTCTCCAGCCCGAAAGCAAGCTCATGCCATACTTTATCCGTTACGATTTGATTGTCCGAACTTTGGAGCACGAATCCGATTTCCGCCGCCTGTGTGCGGCGGTCCATTTCTTCGATCGGCCGGCCGCGATAATAAATGTCCCCGCTTCGCTTGCCGTGCGGTGCAAGAACGGGCTTTAACTGCCGAAGCAGCGTGCTTTTGCCGCAGCCCGACTTGCCGCAAATCGTCACAAACTCTCCGCTTTGCACCGATAGTTTAAGATGGGAGAGCGTCTTGCGATCTTGGCCGGGAAACGTAAAGCTTACATTCTGGATTCGATAAATTTCCATTTCAGACCCTCCGCCAAATTGATGATCACGGGCAGCATGCATAGAACGAAATAAGCGGCGTACACGACGATACTGAACGGCGACATCTCTACCATTTTCAAGGAAGGAAAGAAACGCATCGCAGCTTGCCCCATAACGGCGCCAATAGCCACAATGGCGATGAATCCCGTCATGATTGACAAGACGGCCTTATCCCGGTTGTCGAATCGATAGATGGAAAAACTGGTACGGTTCGGCAAGCCGTATCCTCTGGATTTCATCGAATCTGCCGTTTCGATCGCATTTTCCAACGCCCAGGTCGCCATGACAGACAGGACGGTCAACCCATTCCGCGCCCGCATGGCCAAGCTTCCTTGCGTCGCGTCCCTTCCGATACATCGCTGCGCGCGGGAAATCGCCCTGATTTGCGCCGTATATCTGGGTACGAAACGAAGCGTCATCGAAAAAACAAGCGACAGCGAAGGCAGTATTTTTCCGAAAAGATAAATGAACTTATCCGACGTCATCACGGCATTGTAACAGGAGAACCATAAGATAACCGTGATAAACATGCAGGCTGCCGCCGCGCCGAACAGAACGGACTCCAGCGTAACGGGATTCCCGCTTTTCAGATAGAACAGAATCGTAACGCCCGCGTGATGAAAGGCCGGATTGAGAACCGCCATGAACAATAACAGCGGCAGCATATATAGCAATTGAAATCGGATTGCCTTCATACCCTGTAACGTGACCGAATAGATTGCAGCGCTTGCGAGCGATATGATTTGCAGAACGGGATGCATAAATAGCATGCTGCAAGCCAATACCGCGGCAAAATAAACAAAATTGACAAGCGGATGAAAAGAAGAAAAACTATCCCTCACCGTTCTCTCCTCCCGCAGCCGCCCATCCTCCTCCGACATCGCGGCCTAAATCGCATGTATATACCCATTCGACGACATCCCCGTCCTTCAGCATGTAGCGGCTGCTGCCGTAGTTGGGAAACCATCCGTTCACCTTATACATCCAACCGCTTAATTCGCCGCAGTCGAATTCGTAAATATTGTTGATGCCCTCGATATAGTTGCTGTTGTAGATCGGCGTCATGGAAAATTCCATATGAATTTGATGTTCCTTCATCTCTCTGTGCAATACGTCGAACACGGACTCGCCCTCGTAGAACGTCACGGCTTGAGCAGGATAAATGACACCGTCTTCCGGCAGCACCTCAAGCTTGTCTTTATTGAACAGATCCATATTGTCCAATATCGTGTAGCAGGTTACCGACAACGTGGCGGTTAATTTTTTGTCCTTGTTTAAAGTGACATCCTGCCATTCCACCGGTTTCGGTTTTCCCTCCGGAACGGGGTCGGTTAGATATTGATCTTTCGTCGGTTCCGTTTCCTCCGCGACCGCCGTCTTCCCTTCGTCCTTGCCCGGTTCGCCGTCTTGCCCGCTAACATCGTTCGCCTGAACGGCAAGGCCGGGGCCGGCCTCATCCGTCCTTGCGCCGCCGCCCCCGGTTGAGAAGTACGCGATCGCTAATACGGCCAAAATAAGCAACGCCGTCAACCATCGTTTATGTTTCATCGGATTCGCCCACCTTGCTATTTCACATCCGTCATATCATAGAGACGATGGAGCCCTTTCGTAAAACGGTCGTAAGCGACCAATGCATACATCGCTTGATCCGTGGCCATCAGATCGACTTCGCCCGGCCCCGCCCCGCCGTTATCCGTTCCGCCCGCTTTGATATGGTAGAACCCGCCGCCCGGAGCGGCAAAGCTCAGCAAGGCGTCGACGGCCGATTTTTTATTTTTGACAAATCGTTTGTCCGTGTGCGGGTCGATGCCGAGTCCGGTCAAAGCGACGATCACCTGGGCGACGCTCTCCGAATTGTCGGAGTCCCAACTGGCATAACCGCCGTCCGCTTTCTGCGCCTTCGACAGCCAGGCGACGCCGCGATTAACTGCCGCCTTCACGCGGGAATCGGATTGATAATACGGCGTAAGCCCTTGGATGGCCATGGCCGTAATATCCGGGTCGGGCGCTTCGGGCTTTTCCCCTAACGCCCATCCGCCGCCGGCTATTTCTCTATTCAATATCAATTCGATCAATTTTTCCCTTGTCGTTTGCGTTTTCACTTCCTTCACGACAGGGATATCGTAACGCTTGCTGTCCAGCGCGATCAGGGCGAAGATGGGACCGTTAATGCCTTGTTTCACCAATGTATCGAAATCGGCAAGCGGTTCCCTTAAGTTATACCCGGCGACGTCGTCCACGCTTTTGCCGATGGACGTGAGCGCAAGGATGACCCGATCGTACTCCGTATATTTCACACGATGCAGTTTCCCGGACTTTTCCTTTAATGTCTTTTCTACGTTCGCATAATATTTGTCATAGTATCCATCCGGCACCTTGACGCCCGAACGGGCAAGGCCGAATACGGTCCAATCTCCGCCAATCGTGGAAATCGCCGGATCGGCAATCGTTTCTTGCAGAAACTTCGCCGTTTCGTCGATCCGCTTTCGAATCTCCGGACGTTCTTTTTTTTGCACCGCCTGGATCTTTACCTCGGCCTTTTCTTTCGGACGGTTCCCGGTCTGCGATTCATAAGCTCTTACGGCGGCAACGGTCGCCATTTCCCTGGTCACCGCATCTTGCGGATGGAATCTATCGTCATGCCCCGTCATCAACTGCAGCGCCGCGACGGTTTCCACATCCGTTCTCGCCCATGCCGACACCGAATCCAGATCTTTCGGGACGGCGGAGGGTTGGGCCGGTTTCAGATCGAGAGCTCTTGCCAACGTTGCGGCCATCTGCTCGCGAGTGATCGGTTCGTTCGGATGAAATCGATCGTTATATCCCGTCATCCAGCCGGCTTCAACAGCGGCATTGACATAAGGATAATACCAATCGTCTTGAGCCACATCCCCAAAGTCGGCTGCCTGGTACGTCTGCGGGCGAAGCCCTAGAGTATTAGCCAATATTGTGGCGAATTCCGCTCTGGTCACATTCGATTTCGGCTTGAATGTTCCGTCGTTGCCCTGGATCCATCCCTGTTGCGTCGCCTTGCGGGCCGCTTCATACGCCCAAGCCGAGATGGCATCGGCATCCGCATAGCGTTCCCGCAAATCCTGTTGTGCCGAATCGCCTTGGTTTGCCGCTTTCTCGCCAGTCGTATAGAGGACAAAGGTCGCCATCCGGTACGCCTTCACATACAGATCATTGCCTTTCGCGAAGGCGTAAGGCGCGTGATCCCCGTCTTTGGTTGCTTGCGCCCCTTGCTCCTCCGATTCGTATATGGCAATAGGCGTAAACTCGTTTTGTTCAATCAATCCGGGGAGCAGCCCCTTGCCGTTGTTCACCGCGAAGACGAGCGGTTTATCGAATTCCGCCGTTTGCTTGGCATTGCCCATCATAAAGGCGCGAACGATCTTATCGAATGTTTCGTTCCCGGTTACGGCGGTTTTCACAAGCTTTTGCAGCGCAGACTGACCGGGGTCGATCCATGCGAACAGTTCGATGTGGCCGTCGCCGGCCGTAAGTCGCGTACCCTTGGCGAAGACCACCGAGATATCGCCTTTATTCGCCTTTATCATCGGGATATCGTCTTTGACATCTTCCACGTTTACGATGACTTTCGCTTTTACGTCTTCGGGTATGTTGATCGTAATCGATTCGGCCTTGGCCAATTCTTTCGTAATCTTGACGATATAGTCTCGTTGAATATGTTTGGGCACTTCGATGACCGGCGTTCTGTCGTTCGGATCGATCGCCGCTCCCGCGCCGCCGGATGCCGGCATTCCCGGCAGGGGTTCCCACTTGCTTAGGTCTTCCCCCAGATCGCCGCCGAGATCGGTTGTGTAGCGCCACTGGAGAGTATCCCCGTCGTTCAGAACGTATTTGCTCGCCCCGTAGTTGGGATACCATCCGTTGACGTTGTACATCCAGCCGCTGCCGCTGCCGTGGTCGAATTCGCCGTCCCCGGCGATAGATTGCACATAGACGCTTTCATATTTGGAATTCCACTCATATTCGTAGCTAATCCCGCGCTCGTCAAGCATTCTCTTCAATAACGACCAAGCCGTGTCGCCGGATTGCAGCTCTACCTTGGTCGCAGGCACGACGTATCCTTTATTGATCGTCCGTTTATCGACCGAGATCGTTGCATACTTTTTCGGTTGCGGAGTGGCTCCGCCGCCATCGCTGCCGCCGTTCCCTCCGCCGCCATTGCCGCCGTTGCCGTTCTCGCCCCCGCCCGGCGTTTCCGCCCTACTGGACGAATAGGCGACAAAGTCGGTGAAATGCTTCGTTTTCACGACAAGATCGTTACCATTGTCGTACGCATATTCCGGTTTGCCGCTTCTAAGCCCCTCAGCGTCCCCCGCATACTTCGGGATCAGTTTCGCCGCTTCCTCTTGGATATAGGCGGCTTCCTTCCCCTTCAAACCTTGGAACGTCAAAACGACATAATCGCTGAATTCGACGCTCGCCGGGCCGCCCATGGAGAAAGCGCGCGCGATGCCGTCCAGTTTCTTCCCTTGCGGAACGGCTGCGGCAACTTGCTCGGTCATCGCCTCCGTTACGGTTACCTCAGTCAACAGCTCAAGCGACGAAGCATCTCCCTGAACCACCTTGGCCCCTGCCGGAATCAGCGCAAACAGGCTGCCTTTTGCGGCTTTAATTTCGGGAAGAGGGGTAGCGAAAGGCAGGTTGGTCGAAACTTTAGCCTTATAGTCGCTGGGAATTTCAATCGTTATGATTTTATCGCGGTCGGTTGAGGATATCGGAATAATATAATCGCGATGATCGTCAGGAATAACAATTCGGGGCCGATCCCCATCCGGCTTGATTTCGACGGGACTATCGGACTCCGTATCCGTCATATCGTAGAGGCGGTTCTTTCCGTTCACAAAACGGTCGTACGCGACAAGCGCATATGTCCCCTGGTCGGTGGCCATGCCGTCGATTTTCCCCGCTTCCGCGCCGCCGTTACCCGTATCTCCCGGTTTCACATGCATAAAGCCGCCGTCCGGCGCAGCGAAGGTCAGCAAGGCATCTATAGCCGAATGCCCGTTCTTCACAAATCTCGGATCCGTATGCGGATCGATGCCGACCGCTGTTAAAGCGACAACAACCTGGGCGATGCTTTCAACATTAACGGTGCCCCAGCTGGCAAAGCCGCCGTCCGGCGTCTGGTTATCCGACAACCACTGAATTCCCCGATCAACTGCCGCTTTTACGGCCGGATTCGTATCGATATAAGCGGCAAGCCCTTGAATGGCCATAGCTGTGATATCGGGATCCGGATTGGCTGCTTTTTCGCCCAATGCCCATCCGCCCGCAGCCGCCGTATTTGTATTGATTTCGCGGTCTAATATGTACTGGATAAGCGCTTCCCTGGTCGTTTGGGCTATTTTGCCGTCTTGAACAGGAGGATCGTACAGGAACGGTAGTTCATAGTTTTTGCTGTCCAATGCCAATAAAGCAAAAATCGGACCGTTTATTCCCTGCCTAATAACCATTTGGTAATCGGCAAGCTTATCAAGCTGATTATAGCCGCCCACATCTTTAACGTCCTTGCCGATCGAGGTAAACGCCAATATCAGTCTCGAATGCTCTGTCCATTTGCTGCGGTCCAGCTTGTTCCCTTTCTCCTTCACGATGCCGACTACATTATCGTAGTACCGGTCGTAATAGTCGTCAGGAACCGGATAGTTTCCCCGGGCTAACGATAAAACGGACCATTCCCCTCCTAACGTTCCGAATTCCGGATTGGGGACAGTATCCAAAATATAAGCAAGGTTTTTGTCCAGTTGTTCCCGTACCGAATTTACGGACTCATACAGCTTGATCGCCGATTCTTGAGGGGTTTCCTCATAGACGTGATCGGTAATAGAATGTACATCCGGTATCTCTTTCGGCAATTCCTTAACCGCTTCCGCATCGCCTCCGTCGACCGACGCTTCCGTTTCTTCGGCATAGGATATGATGGATAGGCCGGGTGAATTCACGGATAAAATAAGGCTCAGAATAAGAAGCCAAGCCATAAATCTATTCTTTTTCATCGAATCGTTTCTTCCTTTCCTATGGAAATTGCAATGATGTTCCCGCGAACAGTCATAACCACCGGCTTAGCCGGTGGCTTCCATCAGCCCTATAAGGGCATGGTACTAGCAAGCGCCTAAGAAGGCGCACTGAAAGTCTGCCAACCGCGAGCGGTCTCGGGCTTGCCCCTCAAAGGGGCTTTTTTATTTGCCCTTTCCTACCGACTCACCCGTAAACGGGTCGAACAGTTCTTTCATTGTGAGTTGTTCGTAATTCTTATCCTCTGCCAGCTGATTGCGAATGTATTCGGCGATCACTTTCTTGTTTCGCCCTACCGTGTCCACGTAGTATCCTCTGCACCAAAACTGTCGATTCCCATATCGATACTTCAAATTTGCAAATTTATCGAATATCATCAATGAGCTTTTTCCTTTTAGATATCCCATAAACTCCGACACGCTCAGCTTTGGGGGAATACTCACCAGCATATGGATATGATCCGTACATGCCTCTGCTTCCAGAATCTCTACACCTTTTCGTTCACACAACTCCCGTATGATTTTTCCAACTTCTCTTTTTAGTTTTCCATAAATGACTTGCCTACGATATTTCGGTGCAAATACAATATGGTATTTGCAGTTCCATCGTGTATGTGCTAGACTGCTCTTATCCATTCCCTTGTCCTCCTTGATCTCTTTGTAGCGGTTGGCAGACCGGCTACCATTTTATCATGAAGGTCAAGGGATTTTTACTCATAGCTATAAGCTTTCCTGAACCCCCAGTCGAACTGGGGGTTTTCTTGTACAATAATAAAACCTCTTAACTAGAATCGTTAAGAGGTTTAATAGAAATAACAGCCATAACGGCCATAGCAGCTATAGCATTCACTAATAAACACCCCCTATCGCTCGTAGAGTTGATTGGTGCAACAAAACAGGCAGGTCTTCTGGCTCAAGCGTCATCGCCCTTGCAACCTTCCCGGTTTCCCAGTGGCATCTTGCAAGGACTCTTCTTTCACAGCGGCGGGACCGCGCGGGATTTACACCCGCTTCCCTTTTAACCGATTCATGCCTAGTTTGGCCAAACATAATCGGCACCTGTTTCGATTATTCGATTTTCCATGCTCATCATAACGTATAAAAGTTCATTTGTCATGTGAATCTTTGGTTAACCGGCAACGAAAATCGGCCCCCTTGCGGGAGCCTTCGCTTTTAAACTCGTTATGACAGCACCTTCTCAAATACAGGAGAGTTAGCCGTTCTGCCCGGGAAATTCACTTCGCCACGTTGATCGTAGCCCAATCCGCGATACAGCTTCAATGCTGCCGTATTCTTGGCGTAAGTATCCAACCGGATGCTGCTGTATCCTTCGCGCACCGCATATTCTTCGGAAAAGGCGATCAATTTGCGGGCAATCCCTTGGCCCTGCGCTTCAGGATCAACGGCAATCCGATGCATCATCAAAGGCGCTCCCTCCGCCTGCTTCCAATCAATAGTCCGGTACTGCTCGGCCTGATTCTCATCGAGCACGATTATGCCAAGTATCCGGCCATCGCCTTGCGCGACGAAGAGCGTCCCACGCTGCAAGTCCTCCCCGATCACGTCCCGGTTAGGGTAATGCTCATCCCACTGATCGCTGCCCCCGGCCTGCATCGCCGCTACGCAACGGGCGATCATTTCCATGATTTCTTGAAGTTCCTCTATGCGTCCTGTCCGAATTTCAATCTTCATCTGCTGCACCTGCCCTAGCTTTTAGACCAGTTTACTAAATGTCAAACAAGAATTGCAATTCGATCGCCGTTCTATTTTTCGTTTCGTTACACCAGCAACAAGGTAATTTACAAGGCGATTAGCGTGTTTACGTTTCGTCCCGCCCGACGGGTCGTCAGCCGTTGTGGTTTTATGAAATGGACTCCCTTGGCAGGTTTTCTCGTCAAATCAATCGCCTCGCATGGAAAAAACTGCATTCCCGCAGGCATTGCAGCACGACACCGGCATTGATGAGCTATCCTGCTTCTTAATAAGCGGTCCAGCCTGCATCCGCGGTAACGACGGTGCCGTTCACAAATCCGGAGTCGTCGGAAGCGAGGAATAAGGCGACTTTCGCAATCTCTTCCGGTTCGCCGGATCTCGGGTTATTGCCCGACCCGGACATTGCTTTTTCCATGCCGAACGCATTCGGGTTGTTCATGGTTGTGCCGATATTTGTGTTCACGCCGCCCGGAGCGATGGCATTGCAACGAATTCCCGATGTCGCATATTGAAACCCGACATTCTTCGTCAGCCCGATAAGCGCGTGTTTCGCGGCCGTATATGCGGCACCCGCTCTCGAACCTTTTAAGCCGCCAATGGAAGCGATATTGACGATGACCCCGTTGCCTTTCTCCAGGAAAATCGGCAGCGCTTTTCTGATGGCCCGCATCGGTCCGGTCGCATTGACGGCGAACACTCTGTCCCATAACTCATCCGTTACATCGGCTGCAGGAACGAAATTATCCATAATGCCGGCATTATTCACGAGGATGTCTAACGTACCGTATGTACCAACCGCTGTGTCGATAAGATTTTGAATATCTTCTTCTTTGGCTACATTCGCTGCGATACCGATCGCTTCCCCGCCGTTTGCTTTAATTTCTTCGACCGTTGCATTGGCCGCGTCTGCATTCAAATCCGATACAACGACTTTCGCTCCTTCTTTGGCATACAAAATCGCTATCGCTTTCCCCATGCCAGAAGCCGCCCCCGTTATGACCGCAACCTTGTTTTGAAGTCTCATGGCAATCCCCCTATCAAAATGAATGCGTTTTCGCTTACATATTTATTATAGTGAATCGTGTCTGAATTATTCAATCGATCGTTTAATGTCGTTTGGCCGGTAACAAAATGTACAACTGGAATAGCCGGTCCCGTTCTCAACAGGCCGAAGATGTCGATGGTCACCAATAACCGCTCTGGCATACAATAGCGCAAGGGGATGATCATGGTGTATAGAATCATTGTTGATTTATCTGATCGAATGTTATATTTGCTTAACGACGATATTGTTGTCAGAGGCTATCCTGTGGGCATTGGCAAGATGCTTACACAAACTCCGTCTGGCGAATTTACAATTGTAAATAAAAGTCCTAATCCAGGCGGGCCATTCGGTGCTTATTGGATGGGATTATCCAAACCGCATTACGGGATTCACGGCACGAATAACCCGTCGTCGATTGGTAAAGAGGTCTCGCATGGCTGCATTCGCATGTACAATCAAGATGTCCTCGAACTGGCGAAAATGATACCCGTTGGAACACGCGTAACGATTCGCCCGTAATTTATCGGCGTAGAAAATGCACCTTACTCGGAATTAGAAAAAAGAACTCTCAACATTTCAATGAATTGATGAAAGACCTTTGTTTAATATGAATCCGATAATCCAAGAAGCTACAGCGACCATCCATATTCCGCATTATTCCAACTCCGCCAAAGCTTCTCATACCTTCTCATCATTCATTCGTAAAATCTCACCCCTCTCAGAGAAAAAGAAAAGAGCCTGCAAATATGCAGACTCCTATGCTATAATCGGCTTGTACAACTGAACGGCTTACAAGGGCGGTCGGCTAATCTCCCGGAAGGGAGGTGATGCCGTGGAGGTTAAGGATGCCTTGACGCTTATGATCGATTTCGGTTCTTTGCTTATTGCAGTGCTGACGCTGGTCATAACCATCGTCATCGCACTTATCCATAACACAAAGAAATAGACCGCCCTCTGCAAAGGTAACCGGTCTATTTCTTGATCGTTTAACCCAAAGCCGACCGCTCTTGAAGCGGCTGTTGTATAGGGAGTCGGCGGCAACCGGCTCCTTCTTTATTATTATGATATCATGACTACGCTATGCGAGCAATAAACGATGGACGAAAATATATGAGTGAGATGATAATGTGTATGATACCCGCCCAGGTTAGTCATTCGCAGAAAATGTGATTTATGTGTAAAAAGGCTCCCTCTCGGGAGCCTGATATATGATAAGCTTGTGGGTGGCTTACATCATGCCGCCCATTCCGCCCATTCCGCCCATATCCGGCATAGCCGGTTTGTCTTTTTCCGGTTTGTCGGCAACAACCGCTTCGGTTGTCAGGAACATTGCCGCAACGGATGCCGCGTTTTGCAATGCGGAACGCGTTACTTTCACCGGATCCAGAATACCTGCATCCATCATGTTGACCCATTCGCCGGTAGCTGCGTTGTAGCCGATGCCTACCGCTTCTTTTTTCAGACGCTCAACGATGACGGAACCTTCTTGGCCCGCGTTCGATGCGATCGTGCGAACCGGTTCTTCCAGAGCGCGAAGCACGATGTTAACGCCCGTTTGCTCGTCTCCGCTCGCTTGAACGGCTTGCACCGCGGAATATACATTCACAAGCGCCGTACCGCCGCCGGCAACGATGCCTTCTTCAACCCCGGCGCGAGTCGCGTTCAAAGCGTCTTCGATGCGAAGTTTGCGCTCTTTCAATTCCGTTTCCGTAGCTGCGCCGACTTTGATTACCGCTACGCCGCCGGCCAATTTCGCCAAACGCTCTTGCAGTTTCTCTTTGTCGAATTCGGAAGTTGTTTCTTCCAAAGCGGCGCGAATTTGGTTGATGCGCGCTTGGATATCTTCTTTCGCGCCGTTGCCGTCAACGATGATCGTATTTTCTTTCGTGACGCGGATTTGACGCGCGCTACCCAATTGCTCGATCGAAGTCGATTTCAATTCCAAACCTAATTTTTCCGTAATCACTTGACCGCCTGTCAATGCGGCGATATCTTGCAGCATCGCTTCGCGGCGATCGCCGAAGCCCGGAGCTTTAACCGCTACGCAAGTGAACGTTCCGCGAAGTTTGTTCACGATCAATGTCGCTTGCGCTTCGCCTTCCACGTCTTCGGCAATGATCAGCAATTGCTTGCCTTGTTGCACCACTTTCTCGAGTACAGGAAGAACCTCTTGAATGTTGGAGATTTTCTTGTCTGTAATCAAGATGTACGGATTATCCAGAACGGCTTCCATTTTATCCGTATCTGTGATCATGTAAGGGGAAACGTATCCGCGGTCGAATTGCATACCTTCAACTACATCAAGCTCCGTGTTGAAGCCTTTGGATTCTTCCACCGTAATAACGCCGTCTTTGCCGACTTTCTCCATCGCTTCCGCGATCAGGGCGCCAACTTCTTCGTCGGCGGCGGAGATGGAAGCCACTTGTGCGATCGATTGTTTGCCTTCGATCGGTTTTGCAATTTTTTTCAATTCTTCAACAGCCGCACGAACCGCTTTTTCGATCCCTTTGCGGACTACCATCGGGTTAGCGCCGGCCGTTACGTTTTTCAAACCTTCGCGGATCATCGCTTGCGCGAGAACCGTAGCTGTCGTCGTTCCGTCGCCGGCAACGTCGTTCGTTTTCGTAGCTACTTCTTTCACCAATTGCGCACCCATATTTTCAAATGCGTCTTCCAATTCGATTTCTTTCGCAATCGTCACACCGTCGTTCGTAATCAACGGGCTGCCGAATTTTTTCTCAAGCACGACGTTGCGGCCTTTCGGTCCGAGCGTTACTTTTACAGCATTCGCTAAAGCATCTACCCCACGAAGCATTGCGCGGCGCGCGTCTTCGCTAAAAATAATTTCTTTTGCCATTGTATAAAGCCCTCCCTAATAGTTTGATTCATGATCGTCGGCCAATTAGCCGATAATCGCGTGAATGTCGCTTTCTTTCATAATCAAATATTCTTTGCCTTCGTACTTGATTTCCGTGCCTGCGTATTTGGAGAAAATAACGCGGTCTCCTTCTTTCACCTCAAGCGGAATGCGAACGCCGTCTTTCAACGTGCCGCTGCCTACGGCGATGATTTTCCCCTCTTGCGGCTTCTCTTTCGCCGTATCCGGCAATACGATACCGAATGCCGTTGTTTCTTCTTTCTCGATTGGTTCAACCAATACGCGTTCACCTAAAGGTTTGATCATGAAAAATAGCCTCCTTTAAATTATGTTTGATGGAACGATCCCATTTATCGATCGGACCAATAAATCGGATCGTTATTCAATATGTTTCATATGTATTAGCACTCGTTGTCGTTTAGTGCTAATAACAATTTTTATGATACTCATTTTGAATTCATTTTTCAAGTGGTTTTGAATTATTTTTATAAACATTTTACAGGAGCGACGATGCTCCCGAACAATCGCGCGCCTTCCTCATTGTATCCATATGCAAGAAAA
Source organism: Paenibacillus sp. MSJ-34 (assembly GCF_018918005.1). Lineage (GTDB taxonomy): Bacteria > Bacillota > Bacilli > Paenibacillales > Paenibacillaceae > MSJ-34. The sequence continues at coordinate 34,698 of NZ_JAHLPR010000029.1, forward strand.
ATATGCCAACTATGAAGGCTTATGACACAAAACGCCTGTCCTGTGCTACAAGACAAGCGTTTATCGTTCCAAAGCGCCTTTATCGAATTCCTCTTCCCAGGCTCTATCTTCCTCCAACTGCTTGCGGTACACCGCTGTGGATAAAAATACGCTGAATTCGTACAGCAAAATGAGCGGAATCGCCACGAGCGAGTCGGAGACCAAATCCGGGGGCGTGATTGTTACGCCGATGAAAATCAAGACAAAATAAGCGACACGGCGCATTTTGCGCAAGCGCTTCGGATTTAAAATGCGAATCCGCGTCAAAAACATAATCACGATCGGCAATTCGAATAATAGCGAGATCGGGATCAATATATTTAACAGAAACGAAAAATATTGCGAAATTCCGTACGTTTCCTGCAATCCGAGATGCCTCGTCATATTAGTGGTGAAATTAAAAGCAAGCGGAAACACCACGAAATAAGCGAATGCCAGTCCGATAACAAACATGACAAACACGAACGGAATATAACGAAGCGTCGCCTTCCGCTCCACTTCCCGCAAGCCGGGGCTGACGAAAGCCCAAAGCTGATATAGGGTGAATGGCAGCGTGACGACCAGCGCTACGACGAATGCGATTTTCATGTAATAACCGATTGCGTCCCACAGTGAAAACGCGTGCAGCGTAATTTGACTCGCTTCCTTCGTTGAAATAATGTATGAGAAGATCGGTTCGGCGACGAGCAAGCCGCCAACCATCATCACAACGAGCACAACTAAGATATATATAATCCGCCGCCGCAATTCGCCCAGATGTTCGAACAAAGACATTGCGTCTTCGCGCTTTTTGGACATGCAACCACCAACCTAATCCGTTAACTTTTGCCCTGAGACGGGCATAAAAGAACCCCTCCCGTGAAGAAGGGATTGTTCTATGAAATCAAATGCTGTTCGATTTAATCCGGCAACCGTCTGTCATTCTCCCGTTTGTCTTCCGTAGAGGACGATTGCGGCGGTGTTTCGTCAATCGTGCGCACCTCTCTGCGTCTGTCTCTGCGGTCCAAATCGTCATCGTCCGAGATGATGTCGCGCGCGCCCGCTTTAAATTCCCGCAACGTACGGCCGAATGCACGGCCCAGCTCCGGCAGCTTATTCGGTCCGAATAACAACAGAGCTACTACAATCAATAAAATGAACCCGGTTACACCGATACCGCTACCACCCATTCCATTTTCCTCCTATTCGTTCCTTAATTTCATGCCATCGCTTCCCGGGAAGCGATTTACGCTTTTGTCCACTGTGACCTTTATCATAGCACAACTTGATTCCATAAAATAGATAAATACATTGACAATTGTTTGAAGTTTGAAATTCGCATGTTCACACGCTCTGCTCCCGTTCGAGTCCCGTAATCATCCGCAGCGCATAGGGAAGGTCATCCATAATCGCCGCCAAGTTTTCATGCACGCCTTTCGGACTGCCGGGCAAATTGACGATCAGCGTTTTGCCGCGAATGCCGCATATGCCGCGCGAAGTCATAGCGGCTCTTTTATTTTTCTGAAATTGGTGAAGCCTCATCGCCTCCGCCATTCCCGGAACGAGCCGATCGATGACCCCCATCGTAGCCTCCGGCGTTACGTCGCGCTCGGCCAAGCCCGTTCCCCCTGTCGTAAGCAACAGATCCGCTTCATAATAATCGGCCATTTCGATTAACGCCGCCATAATCTCGTCTTGCTCGTCGGGAACGATCCGGTAATCTACAATTTCCCCGCCCAACTCCTCCTCGACCAATTCGCGAATGACTTGAGCGCTGGTATCCTCCCGCTCACCTCTCGAACCTTTATCGCTCGCAGTTAGAACAGCCACTTTCCAGATCATTTCGGACTCTCCCTCCCATGAAAATTTCGATCGTACATCTTTGTTTCCGTTATCAACCTATCTATATAAAAATCATGTTCCTCCATCGGCACTTCGTCAATTACCTGCAAATCGAAAGCGAGCGCAAGCAATAGAGACGTTGATTTGTCGTTTCGTTCTGCGTTCCCTTGCAGCCGCCGAAGCGTCGAAATAAAACGGTCGTAATATCCTCCGCCGTATCCGACTCTGCCGCATCCGGGGGCGAAAGCGATTCCCGGAACGACGACGATATCGATCCCCGGCCATTCCTCTTCCGGCAAGCAGGGCAACGTTGTTCTTGGCTCGCGTATTCCCCATGCGCCCGCCTCCAAATCGTTCTCGGACTCGATTCGATACAGATCGAACGATAGATTATCCCGGTCGGTACGGGGGGCGTACACGGCGATGCCATGTTCCCAGCAATAGCGGACGAGAGGCATCGTATCCAATTCCCCGCGAAACGGTATATATGTAAAGACGGCAAGCCCGTTTCGCTGCTCCAGCATCGGCCTTACACAAGATTGTATAGCTTTCGCGCAAATCAGTTGCGACTTACGCGCATGCTCCGTTGGCGGCAAGGACGAGCGCTCGCTGCCGATTTGCAAACGGATCTGTCGTTTGCGCTGTTGCCGGCTCATGTCGTAGACCACATCCTTACACGGTTTCAGCGATCAAGCCTATCCCCAGTTTATCATTGTTATGTTACTTTCGCCAATATTCGGGCTTTTCCTGCCCTATCGTCGCACAATCCCGCAAATTCATGTACAATTATTATCATCTGCAAACTTCACAAAACAGAGCACATGCTTTCGAAGCAAGTTTTGTTGCGGCGTTATAACTGAGAAGAATTGCTTTACAAAACTTTTAGGAGGTTACATCGGCAATGTTGCTGCAAGCATCGGGCATATCCAAAAGTTATGGGACGACCAGCGTCCTTTCCAATATTCATTTGCAAATTCTCGAACGGGAACGAATCGGGCTCGTAGGGGTCAATGGAGCCGGAAAATCGACGTTATTGAAAATCATCGCCGGTGAAATGAGCGCGGACGGCGGGCAAATCTATAAAGCGAAGGAAACGCGCCTCGGCTATCTGGCCCAAAATAGCGGGCTGAACTCGGAACGCACGATATGGGACGAAATGCTTCATGTGTTCTCTCATTTAATAGAAGCGGAACGGGAATTGCGATTGCTGGAACAACAAATCGCCGATCCGGCGATTATGGAGGATGCCAAACGGTACGAGGACACGTTAAACCGTTATGCGCTCCGCTCGGATTGGTTTCGCGAGCAAGGCGGCTACGAAATGGAAACCCGTATCCGCAGCGTGCTGCACGGAATGGGATTCGGTCATTTTCCGCCGGATACCCCGATCCGTACGCTTAGCGGCGGGCAGAAAACGCGTCTTGCGCTCGCGCGCATTTTGCTGCAAGCCCCCGACTTGTTAATGTTGGACGAACCGACGAATTATTTGGACATCGCCACGCTCACCTGGCTGGAAGATTATTTGCGCACTTATCCGGGCGCGATTCTCGTCGTATCGCATGACCGCTATTTTTTGGACCGGCTCGTTACGGCCATCGTCGAAATCGAACGGCATCAATCGAAGCGCTATACCGGCAACTACAGTCGATATATCGAATTGAAAGCCGCCGAGTATGAAATTCAAATGAAGCATTACGAGAAACAGCAAGAGGAAATCGCGAGAATGGAAGATTTCATCCAGCGCAATATCGTCCGCGCGACAACGACCAAACGGGCGCAAAGCCGCCGCAAAGCGCTCGAGCGGATGGAGAAGCTGGACAAACCGCTGGGCGACTTGAAAAAGGCCTATTTCTCGTTTGAAATCGACAGGCAATCGGGTAAGGAAGTTCTTCATGCCGCCGATCTGTCCGTCTCGTTCTCCGGCAAGCGGTTGTTCGAACGGGTTTCCTTCGAGCTGCGCCGGGGAGAAACGGTTGCGCTGATCGGACCGAACGGAATCGGCAAATCGACGTTGCTGAAAGCGTTGATCGGCCGGCAAACGACGGATGGCGGTTCGATTCGTTGGGGAACGAACGTAAAGCTCGGATACTACGATCAAGAGCAGACCGGCCTGAACGCGAACAATACGGTGCTGGAAGAAGTGTGGAGCGCGTACCCCCATATCGACGAAGCGCGGATCCGTACCGTGCTGGGCAACTTTCTCTTCAGCGGCGAAGACGTTTTGAAGAAAGTGGCCGCATTAAGCGGCGGCGAAAAGGCGCGCGTGTCGTTGGCCAAATTGATGCTGCAGCATGCGAACGTATTAATTTTGGACGAGCCGACGAACCATTTGGATATTTTCAGCAAAGAAGTGTTGGAATCGGCGTTAATGGAATATGAAGGAACGCTCTTATTCATCTCGCATGACCGTTATTTCTTGAACAAAATGGCGGAACGCATGATTGAGCTAACCCCTAACGGCACGGAGCAATATTTAGGGAATTACGACGACTATGTGGCCAAAAAACAAGAATTGGAAGAAATCGCGCGGGAGTCGGCGGAACGCGGCAAACCGGCGGAATCTTCCGGCAAAACAAGCGGCGCTTCGGCAGCGAATCAGACGGAGAAGTCCGGCGCCGCCTCGTACGAAGCGGATAAACAATTGAAGCGCGAGGAACGAAGCCGTCAACGCAAACTCGAGCAGCTTGAGCAGGACATCGCCCGCCTGGAGGCGGAAGTGGCTGAGCTGGAAGAGCAATTGACGCTTCCCGAAGTCTATAACGATTATGTGCTTGTTCAGGAAAAACAAGAGGAGATTCACGAGAAAAAGCAGCAATTGGAAGAAGCATACGACGCATGGGGCGAACTCATGGGATAACGATAGAAGAACCTCGATCCGGAGGCGATATTGCCGCGAATGATGCGGCAGCCGGGTCGAGGCTTTTTTGCGTTTGGGCATATCCACAGATTTATCCACAAAAACCGTGAATATTGTTGATGAATCCAGGGTGAAACGCACACATTTTCGCCCGGTTTTCAGGTGAATTTGGAGACAACCCAACATTATCCACTAATTCATCCACATTATCCACAATATCCACAGCATAATAGTGAAAATACTGTCCTCATTTTTCAAAAATTGCGCACACTTTAATTTTCGCCGTTTTCTAGTACTTATACACAAAAGACACAGGATATGTGGATAACTTTGTCCACATCGTATTCAAATGATTGCCCATTGGAAAACACCCAATAAAAATTTGCAAATATGTTGGACGGAACGGGGTTCTATTGGAATCGATCCAGTAGATTCGCTCGTTTTTTGCTTTTTATCGTTGTTTTTGCAGATTCCAATGTACTTTTTCCAATGGGAGAGATCAATAAGGGACCTGGTAGGCAAAACATTGGAAAAAATCCAACGTGGCATGATCCGCTATCGTTCCAAGACCGGAAACAATAGCCATTTGTCTCCGTTCAGGATTCATCCGTAATCGGAATTGCGCGTACGGAAGACCGTCCCGGCCCCGACTGACCCGCTTGGCCGGATGTATCGCATTTCTCGATCGCCTCGTCCAATATAGCGCGTACGCCGAGCAGCATTTCTTTGCGCGACGCCCGAAAATGTTTCCGCGCTTCCGCAGGAAGAAGTTCCGTCCTGCATTCGGCCGCCGCCTCTATGAAACAGTCCATTAATCTGCCTGCCAGCAATTCTCGAACGGAGCGGTTATTCATCGGATTTCCCTCCAAATCGAATCGATAGTTTGCGCTCGGTAAAGCGGGCGCCTTCGATATCGCGGCCCATTAATACGCGCGGCAGCAGAACCTTCCTTTTATACGGCCCCGCTTGCACGGTTAACTCGTCTCCTTTTTGGCTTAATTGCAGATCGTCTTTGTTCACGAACGGAATGCTCAAGTCAAGTACATACCCGTCTTCCTCTTTGCGAATATCTTGTATTTTCCCTCGATGCAGGACGTCTGACGCTATTCGCTCCGCGAAAGCGGCCTCGCCCATTCGTTCGAGCATCGTGAGGCCGGCGACTTCCGTCTGCATCATCGGTATGCGCAGAATCGGCAGCGGCAGGAAGGACGCTTCGATCTCCCGCTCATATTTCTCCTGGATGCTATGCCATTCCGTCCAGTATCCGGTGGCGGCCTCTTTCGGAAGAATGCGGTTGATAACGACGGCATCCGTATTGAAGCCGAATAAACATAAATAAGTGAACGCTCTACGCGCCTCCGCGATCACCATCTTTTCCGCATTGACGACCAGACGGATCGAAGTCATATCCGGGTCAAGCATAAGCTTCTGCATATCTTCCAACTCGCGCACGAATGTTTCGATTTTGTTCATGACGTTATCGTTCGGAAGTTCCAAACCGCTCACCATTTTGGCGACAGGGCGCGCCACTTTGGCGAGGCGGCGCTGATACGGGAATATTTTCTCGATCCACCAATGCAGCACGTTCGGATAACTGAGCAGCCGCAACGTTTCGCCGGTCGGGGCGCAGTCGACGACAATGCAATCGTAATCCCCGCTCATCGCATGTCGCTTCAATTGCATGAGACTGAATAATTCCTCCAGCCCCGGAAATACGAGCATTTCCTCGTTCGTCACATCGTTCAACTCCGCCCAATTCATCAAGCTCGTGAGCCATTGCCGCACTTCTCCCCAGTGCTTTTCCGTTTCTTTCAGGCTATCGATCTCCTGGCCCCATAACCGCGGAGCGATCGACACGGGATCGCCGCCGAGCTGCGCGCCGACCGAATCCGACAAACTGTGGGCCGCATCCGTACTCATGATGAGCGTACGCCGTCCTTCCTTCGCAAGTCTTGCCGCCGTCGCCGCGGCGACGCTCGTTTTGCCGACTCCGCCCTTTCCCGTATACACGATAATTCTCATTCCATCTCCTCCTATCGGATCTATTTTTTAGCTAACGTATGACCTGCAAACGATAACATCATCCCATTCAATTCAAAGGCGCATCTCTCCCATTCAAATCAAAGGCATCCCCCCTGCAAAATAGTACGATTTCGTAGTAATTGAGTAAAAAAATTTCGATGCCGATCCGGCGAACGAGACGCGCGAGTCGTCCGACCAAGGTTAATCGTCGATCCGAATGTTGCGAATGTTGCCGGACGAACGCCCCGCCGTTCGATTGCACGGACCGTCGCCTTGCAGCGCTTTGCCTATTTTGACGGCGATGCTCATGAACTGCTGCAGTTCCTCTTTGGTTAACGCCGATTCGACCCTGGCGATGACGCTTTCCATGAACGAACGCGCTTGCTGCGCAACCTGCTCGCCCTGCCCGGTAATCCGCGCAAAAATCATTCTTTGATCCTTATCCGATTGGACGCGTTCGATCAACCCTTTGCGCGCCATCCGTTTCGTCAGGCTCGTTACCGTGCTGAGCGGCGCTCCCAAGTCGGCCGCCAACTGGGACATCGTCTGTTCGCCGTATAAATGCAGCAAAATCAGTGCGGTCAGTTCGGAACGATTCACCTTCTGCTCCCATTCAGCCGTTTCAGGCAACAAGCTCAAAGGGCGAAGGCCGGTTTTCACATAAAATTCGAGTATCCGCTCCATCGAAACGATGTTCCTCCATTACTACGAAAGTGAAGTTTTTTGATTTGCGCTCATTTTACTACGTTTTCGTAGTAATTGCAAGCGGGTAAAAAATGCGCGATAGCAAATATGCCTTATTCGCGAAGAGGAAACCCGCGAATAAGGCATACTCTACCCGATCCTTACATCCGTTATCATTCTACCGACCAGCCCTCTAGCGAAAACAGGGGCTCGGCTTTCATGTCCAGCGGCGTAAACTGGCCGCGCTGCCATTTGAGGTAAGCGGCGGCGGCGATCATCGCCGCATTGTCTCCGCATAGCTCGTGCGGCGGCACAAGCAGCGGCACCCGCTCCGCCTCGCAACGGGCCGAGAGCGCCGCGCGCAAGCCTTTGTTGGCGGCTACGCCGCCGCATAGCAACAACTGCTTGGCCTCGTAGGCTTTCACCGCCCGCATCGACTTCTCGACGAGAACGTCGATGACCGACTCTTGAAAGCCGCGGGCCAGCGCCGCCCGCATCGGCGGCTCGCCGCGCATTTTCGCTTGGTTGATCACGTTCAGCACCGCCGATTTCAGCCCGCTGAAGCTGAAATCGTACGATTCCGGTTCCAACCAAGCGCGCGGCAATTCGATCGTTTCGTCCGCTTCGCCCGCCAGCCGATCGACATGCGGCCCGCCCGGATACGGGAACTGCAGCGCGCGGGCCACTTTATCGTACGCTTCGCCTACCGCGTCGTCGCGCGTGCGCCCGATCAGGCGAAATACGCCTTCGCGCTCGATATATACCAGTTCCGTATGTCCGCCGGAAGCGACGAGCGCTATGCAGGGATATTCCATCTCATGGACTAATGCGTTCGCGTAAATATGTCCCGCGATATGATGCGTGCCGATCAGCGGCAAATCTAGAGCCAGCGCCAAGCTTTTCGCCGCAACGATGCCGACCAGCAGCGAGCCGACCAGCCCTGGCCCTTGCGTGACCGCAATCGCGGACAAGTCCGCAAGGGATAGCCCCGACTTCCGCACCGCTTCGTCGATAATGAACGTAATCGTTTCTACATGTTTCCGCGACGCTACCTCCGGTACGACGCCGCCGAATTTTTGATGCGTATCGATCTGGCTGGAAACGATGTTGGCGACGATATCGCGCCCATCCTTGACGATCGCGACCGACGTCTCGTCGCAGCTCGTTTCGATCGCCAGAATGTAGCATGACTTCTTCGTATCTGCCGTTGCTGTCACCGTCGCCACCCCGCTATGCTTATCTTGCAATAATTCCATTTCAACTGTTGTTCATCTCTTTCGTTATACTTTTTGTCCCGGCAAATCCGCCCACATAATTAACGCATCTTCGTTGTTGTCGGAATAATAGCGTTTCCGAACGCCGGAAGGGGCGAAGCCTAATTTGGCATATAGATTTTGCGCAATCGTATTGGAAACGCGGACTTCGAGCGTCATTCTCCGCATCCCGAGAAATGCCGCCGTCTTCATCATCTCCCGCAGCAGCCTTTCTCCCAGCTTGCGGCCGCGGTACGCAGGCCGAACGGCAATATTCGTAATATGCGCTTCGTCCACGATCGTCCACATGCCTCCATATCCGATAATGACGCCGTCGCATTCCATCACCATGTAGCGCGCAAAATGATTTTGCAGCAATTCGTTCCGGAATGCCTCCTCCGTCCACGGCAAGGCGAATGATTCCCGCTCCAGCGCAGCGATAGCCGGAATATCCTCCAATTGCATCATACGAAAGCAAAGATCGCCCGATTCGCTATGTCCGACCATGGTACCGCCTCCTCCTCATGACTTCGCCAGCAACTTCGCCTCGGCTTCCGCAAGCTGCGTATAATTCGGCTCCAAGCGGTGTACATCGGCAAAATCGCCTGCAGCGTACGGTCCCGCCCCGATTCTGCCGATCCAACGCGCTTGCATATGAGCGGGCATGATTCGGATTAGCTCGCCGAACCGCTCCTGCAGCCGATTCGCTTCCGTGCGATGGAGTTCGATATCGCCCACAAACCAAACACGCGCCGGCTTCACATCCGGCACGCTTCCGGGAAAGGGCGGCAACCCGAAACCGGCGCCATCCTGCCGCGGATTGTTCCCGTCCGCTCCGTTCGAATCGGCTTTCCCGCCAAGCTTAAGCGAGCGGTCGGTCCCGATATATGCTTCCAATCGTGCGGCCACCGCATCCGCCCAGTCCCGCATTAAGCGGATTCCGTCCGGCGCGCAGCGCTGCCAACGCAATCCCGCGCCGGCGCCGGCGAACAACGCCGTATACACTTGTCCGCGCCGAGCGTCCATCAGCGGGATCACCCAATCTACCCCGTTGCCTTCTCCGCTCCAAGATGAGAAAGGCTGCTCCGGCGCTAACATCGGTACGTTTCGGAGCATATTGCTTTCTGCCGCTTCGCTTGCGCTCTGGTCCGCATCGCCATGTTCTGCATGACCCTGTTCTGCATCGCCCTGCCGCAAACCGCCGATCGCCAATGCCTCCAGGCTCGATACGCCGACAATCGGCTTGCTCCAGGCCCATGCCAACGTTTTGGCCACCGTAATGCCGATGCGCACGCCCGTGTACGATCCCGGTCCCCGCCCGACTATAATCCCGCCAATATCGCCCGGCGTCATGTCGAGCTCGGGCAACAACCGCTTTACCGTCGGCACCAGATGCATCGAATGATTTCGTTCCGAATGCGAGGATATTTCACCGAACGCTCTCGTTCCCGCTTCGTCCGTCACGGCAACGGTCAGCGCAGCGGTAGAAGTGTCAAGCGCCAATAACCGCTTATTCGCCTTATCGTCGTTTAAGCCCATAATCTATACTCCATTCCGTTTCAAGTTGTCGCACCATGAAGCATACGGTTCTCCATAAGCCTCGCAGCGGAAAATGCGCTCGGTAGCGCCGATCGTTTCGATGTAAATATGCAGATGCCGCGGGGGCAGCAGGTCGGCGATGATGCTCGCCCATTCCACCAAAGTCAGGCCTTCCCCGTAAAAGTATTCATCCAAACCAAGCTCGTCCGCTTCCTCGAGCGAAATCCGGTAGACGTCCATATGATATAAAGGGATCTCCCCTTCGTATTCTTTAATAATCGTAAACGTCGGACTGCTCACGATATCTTTCACCCCGATCGCCTTCGCGAGCGCTTGTGAAAATCTCGTTTTCCCGGCGCCGAGATCCCCGTCAAGAGCAATGACGGCGCCCGGTTCGATCCAGCCCGCCAACGCTGCCGCAAAACGCTCCGTTTCTTCTTCGCTATGCGATTCGTATGCAAATGTTGCGGTTTGCGTCAATACCGCTCAACTCCCATCTTCATCAGTGAACATTATTATGCAAAATGATTATAACCGCGCTTTTCAAGCACATGGCGCTTTCCGTTTCTGTCCTGCAGCATCATCCCGGAAAAATCGCCGCTTGCCTCGCCGATGACGGCAAAGCCGATTCCTTCGCGGGCAAATCGTTCCCTGGCCTCATCGGCCCGATCGGCCGGCAATGTGCCCACCAACTGATAATCCTCCCCGCCGAACAATACCCAATCCAGCGGATCCGCTCCTTGTGTCCGGGCATATTCGTTCAAAGCCGGATCGAGCGGAATGCGGGCGGCGTCGAGTATGATGCCGACGTTCGACGCTTCGGCGATTTCGGCGGCATCGCTCGCCAGCCCGTCGCTAATATCGTTCAAGGCATGTCCGAATCCGCATTCCGCCAACAGACGCCCTGCCCGCACCTGCGGTTCGGGACGGCGATGAGCAAGCACCAAAGGCCGCACGGCCGGCGGCGCCTCGGAAGCAGGTATGGCTTCCGTGCCGCCTGATCGCTGCAGCCAATGCAGCCCTGCGGCGGAGCAGCCGAATCGTCCGCCGGCCACGAACACGATGTCGCCGGGCCGGGCGGCGGAGCGAAGCAGCGATCGGCCCCGTTCGATTCGTCCGATGGCCGTCACGCTTACGATCATATGCGCCGGCGACGCCGTTGTATCGCCTCCGATGATTTCAAAGCCGTAAGCGTCGGCGCATTGATAGATTCCGTCGTATAGGCTGCTTAAACGACCGGGATCGTATGCGGGCGGCGCAGCGATCGAGACGAGCGCGTAGCATGGGACGGCTCCCATCGCCGCCAGATCGCTTATATTGGAAGCGATCGCCTTATAGCCGACATCTTCCGCGCTCATCGTTCGCGAATTGAAGTGGATTTCCTCCACCATCATGTCGGCCGTAACGACCCATTCCGTCCCGGGGGCCGCCTCCACCACCGCGGCATCGTCCCCAATGCCGACGACAACGCCGCGCTCGCGGGCTTGCTCCGCATTCGCGCGCCCGCCGGTCAACATCCTGATGAGCCCGAACTCGTCCAGTTGTGACATCCGTTCACCTTCCACGTGATATTGACCTTATTATATCGGTCTCGTTTCTGCGCCGCAAGCAACGATTCGCGCATCGTTCTTTCAAGCCGCCGGCGGGAATGCGATCCTCGACCTTGCCGGCGGGGCGGCCGGGCCCGATCGAGATGCGGACTGTTTGTGCTCAAACGCCGCATTCCGGCACTTTGGCGGACTAGCACGCAATTTGTGTATGATTTTTCACATACATATACAGGATCAGGGCACAAATCGCTGTTTATGTACGAAATTTCGAACAAAATCGGCCATTTCGATATGTGCGCCGCTCATTGTGTACGATTTTTCACATACATTTGCAGGATCAGGGCACAAATCGCAATTTGTGTACGAAATTTCCACCATCGTCCGTCGCCCGCTAGTCCGCCAGCCCACCATCCACCATCCACCATCCACCGTCCGCTATTCCGCCAGTCCATCATCCACCGTCCACTATCCCGCTAGTCCCCTAGTCCGCCAGCCCATCCTCCGCCGGTCCGCCAGCCGCCACTCCCGCCTCTCATCCGAGCGACAACAGCAAAAACCGGCGCTCATAGCCGAGACGCCGGTTGCAACAGCTTATTGTGCTTCCTGCAAACGATCGACGGAAACGGTTTGCGTGTTGCCGGGGTTGGTGCCGACCTGCACCGTCGCCATCCGGTTCGCTTCGTCCACGCTTTCGATCCACACCGAGTTGCCGTCAAGATGCACGGGAAACATATCTTTGGAATGCAAAATTTCCTTTGCGCGGTTAACGTCCATGCTACACCTCCAATAAACTCAATATTCGAGCATAAAACATTGTTTCGCCATACTATATCGTCGCCGGTTACTTATCCGCCGATTCGTCCGTCTCGTCCATCGTATCGGTCGTCGACGCCCCGATAAATCCGTTTTGTCCCGTCACTTGTCCGCCGCCGAGCCCTTCGTTTACCATACGGTCGATATCCATAAAATACGATTTTCGGCCTTCGCTTATCTCATCCCGTTCTTTTTCCTCGTCCTGCCTTGCCATCTCATCGCACCTCCGCTAAATAGTTTGCCCCGGATACACATATACTAACAGCGGTTGTTCAAATTGAGACATCCACCACTTACGCAAAGGAGATTCTAATGTATGCTTACCGTCTGGAAAGGAGCCATCAGCTTCGGGCTGGTTCATGTGCCTGTCAAAATGTTCGCAGCGACGGAAGATAAAGATATTTCGATGCGCTACATTCATAAAGTTTGCGGCAGCCCGTTGTCGTATGTGCGAACGTGTCCGGTTTGCGAGCAGGAAGTCGGATGGGACGACATTTCGAAAGGATACGAATACGAAAAGGGCAAGTTTGTCCTGTTTGAAAAAGAAGAGCTCGAACAATTGAACGACGAGGCCAACAAAGCGATTACGATTATGGATTTCGTCGACTTGAAGGAAATCGATCCGATTTATTTCCAGAAAACATATTATTTATCGCCCGATCACGCCGGAGCGAACGCCTATAACTTGCTGCTTGAAGCGATGCGCCAAACGGGCAAAATCGGCGTGGCCAAAATTTCGATCCGTTCCAAGAGCAGTCTGGCGGCGATCCGGGTGATCGACCGTTGTCTGGCGATCGAGACGATATTTTATCCGGATGAAATCCGGTCGATCGAGAAAGTCCCCAACCTTCCCGAACAAATCAACGTCAACGATAAGGAACTCGGCATGGCTAAGCTGCTGATTGAGCAATTATCGACGCCGTTCGAGCCGCAGAAATATACGGACGATTACCGCGAACGGGTACTCGCGGCAATTCAGCAGAAAGTGGCGGGCGAGGAAGTGAAGATCGCGCCGGAGCAGAAGCAGCAAGCGAATGTGGTCGATTTGATGGCGGCTTTGCAAGCGAGCATCGAAGCCGTCAAGCCGATCGCGCCGGACCCTGGCGAGGCGACGCCGCGTAAACGCGCCCGCAAAACGCCGGCAGCGAAGAAAGCCGCGGAAACAGCGGAAGCCGAAGCGCCGGCCGTGACAGCGCCGAAACGAACGCGCGGCAAGAAAACGAAGGAATCGGTGTAGCTTATGAACTGGCCGCCGGAACCGATGGCGCCGATTTCATCGGATCGCATTCCCGAAGGGGACGATTGGGTGTATCAGTTGAAATGGGACGGAGTCCGCATGTTGGCGCATGTCGACCATGGCCGGGTCGAACTGTACTCGCGCAAACGGCTGAATAAAACGGCGGTATATCCGGAAGTGGTGCAACAGCTTGCTCCTTTGCAAGGACATTATTGGCTGGACGGAGAGGTCGTTTATTTCGATCCGGAATTGGGACGGCCCAATTTCCAGAAGGTGCTGCAGCGCGAGCGTATGCGAGGCGTGTCTTTGAACCCCGCTGCGGCGACGCCGATCGCCTATGTTCTGTTCGATATTCTGATGATCCGGAACGAGGATTTGCGCGGCTTGCCTTATTCCGAGCGGCACCGGAGGCTCGCAAGCCTGTTTCCCGAGGCGAAGCCGCAGTTGTTCGTCACCGACCAATTTCAAGACGGGCATGCATTGTGGGCATGGATCGAGTCCCGCCAATGGGAAGGAATCGTCAGCAAGCGGCTTTCGTCGACGTACCATGAAGGGAAGAACCATCAGGATTGGTTCAAGAAAAAAACAAAGCTGCTGCTCGTTCCCGACATCGTCGGCGTCAAACGAAACGAAGGGCGGGTGGCAAGTCTTGTCATGCGTTCGGAGAACGGGGGATACATCGGCAAAGTTTCGCTGGGACTCACTACGGCAACGCGCCAATGGCTGGAGGATTACGCCGAATCGCATCCGCGCGGGCGCCCGGCTTTTCACCCTTTGCCAGCGGATTTGGCGAAAGAAGAGATCAGGTGGATCGACGAGGATCATATATTGAAATGCGAGGTAACCGGGCTGGAGTTTACGGGGGACGGGCTCTTGCGGCATCCGAAAATCGTCAAACTGCACATGAAATGATCAACGAGCCCGCTCACAAAAAACTTAGCGTGCGCTTCCGAAGCGAGTTTTGTTCGAAGCTTCTCCCGGAAGATACGCTCACAAAACTTTTAAGGAGTGCCTCACATGAGCAAAAGCGCGAAGGGAACGCTCGCGATAGACGGCGAACAATTGACGGTCACCAATCCCGATAAAATGTTATGGCCGGAACAAGGAATTACGAAAGGTATTTTCTTGCAAAAACTGGCCGAACTCGCTCCCTTTCTCCTGACGTATTGCCGCAACCGGTATTTAACGACCATCCGATATCCGGACGGTGTCGACAAACCGTTTTTTTACCAAAAAAACTGCCCGGAACCGAAACCGGATTTCGTCAAAACCGCCAAACACGAACAAATCAATTACGTCCATCTCGACTCCTTGCCGACGCTGCTCTGGCTCGGCAATTTGGCATGCCTGGAATTCCATCCTTCATTCCATTATATTGGCGACCCGCTCCCCGCCGAATGGCTGATCGATCTCGACCCGAGCCGGGAGGAAGAGCCCCGCATCATGGAAGCTGCGGCGCTCGTTGGCGACGTGCTGCATTCGCTTGGCATCGAATCGGTTCCCAAAACGTCCGGCGCGACGGGCGTGCAAATTTTCGTGCCGATCGAACGCGGCCTCACCTTCGACCAGCTGCGCAAAATCGGCAAATTTATCGGGACATACGTCGTCGAGAAAAGGCCCGATTTGTTCACGATCGAACGGCTCAAAAAAGACCGCGGCACCAAAATCTATTTCGATTATTTGCAGCATTACGCCGGCAAAACGTTGTCCGCCCCTTACACCCCGCGCGCCCGCAAAATCGCGTCCGTATCCACGCCGTTAACATGGGACGAGGTGCGCCGGGACGTTCATCCCACCGACTTCCATTTGCTCAATATCGGCGAACGGCTGCGCCGGACGGGGGACTTGATCGCCCAAACGCGGCCGCAGCGGCTAAGCGTCATTCTCGAACATTTAAAGTGAGATTCGAACAGTCAAGCCAAGGATTTCGAAGAATGCCGGATTTCCGGCAAGAGAATCGTCGCAATTTGAAAAAATAAATACGAGCAAAAAGGCGGCCAGCCATCCCCTCCATCCACCCTCCTTATCCAAATGGTTACAATTTTTTAGCATGTTTTGCGGGACAGTCGAATAAATAGCAAGTATAAACCCTTTTTTAGGAGAGTAGCCATGAAGAAGCGATGGGTCAAACAGAAGATGACATTGCTCGTCATCCGCGAGGCCGATCAATCGGTCAAACAACTCGATATGTCGAAGATGCTCGTTGTCGCGGTTCCGCTCGCCGCCGTGCTGTCCATATCCGGTTTTATCGTCGGTCTCGAGATGAAATCTTCCGCCCATATTCGCAGTTTGGAAAGCATGATGGCCGAACGCACGATGCAGATGGAAATCACGGTGAAAAACAAGGAACTTGCGATCCAAACGTTGCAAAACGAAATCATTCGCCTCTCCTCGCAAACGCAGGACATGAAAAACGAAATGCAGAACATTACGGAACTGGAGCAGCAATTGCAGCAGCTCATCGATACATACGGCGTGACGGAACCGACGAAGACGAGCGAAATATCGGCATTATCCTGGGACGCGGTGGACAACGTCGGCGGAGATTTGATTGAAGCAAGCCAGGAACAAATTTTGCAGCTGGCGCAGGATACGCGATCCGATCTGAATCAAATCAAGGAAATGCTCGGCACGATGCGGCATAACGTATCCCAGACGCTGCACAAAGCCCAGGTCGTCGCGGGTACGCCGACCGAATGGCCGACGGTTTCCACCCGTCTGACGTCAAGCTTCGGTTACCGCAAAGATCCTTTGACGGGCAGAGCGGCTTTTCACGCCGGCATCGATATCGGCGGCAAAGTCGGCGATCCGGTGTTTGCGGCCGCGGACGGCAAAGTCATTACGGCGGACAAAGACGGCTCCCACGGCAAATACATCGTCATCGAGCACCCGAACGGATTGAAAACATGGTATATGCATCTGCATAAAATCGAAGTCGAAGTGAACGATACCGTGTCCAAGGGAGACCGAATCGCGCAGCTAGGCAATACCGGACGCAGCACGGGGCCCCACTTGCATTTCCAGATCGTGCAAAGCGACAAGCCGATCGATCCGCTCCCGTATGTGAAAAATTCGAAAAAATAAACAACCGACAGCGGCTTTGTTGCGAAATACCGAAATACTCAAATACTCAAATACTATACTCAAAGGGTTAGGAGGAACCTTTCATGTTGAAAGAATCGAAAAAGTCCCAGCGCCCTACCGACACGCTGATCGGACAAGGAGCCGAATTCGAAGGGCGGATGGAAGGCCAGGCCAACCTGCGGATCGAAGGGCAATTCAAGGGGGAAATCGTGGCCGCGGGCGATGTCATTATCGGCGAGAAAGGAGTCGCCCATTCGAACATTTCCGCCCAGAACGTCATTATCGCCGGGAAAGTGATCGGCGACGTTGCGACCAAAGGGAAGCTCATTTTGCTAACAACCGGCCAGCTCTGCGGCAATTATTCCGGGCCGTCGCTGATCATTCACGAAGGCGCCGACTTCAACGGATCGAGCCAGATGGAAAAAGGCCCGGCTGCGGCGCCGCTTCATAAAGAACCGGAGACGACGAACGAAAAATCGGCCAAAAATAAAAAGCAAGCGGGATAAAACCGTTCCGCTCGCGGAAAGTCATGCAATATCTCTTCTCGCGAACACGATCCAGGAGATAGCGAGAAACGCCGCAAAATAGACGGCCAGCACCGCTGAGGAGAAGCCGAAGCTCATTCCCGGATATGGCGTGCTGCCGTGCATATAGTTGTACAAATGCATGTTGTGGAAAAGCAAATATTTGGCCCAGCCGTACTTGGCCGGATGGAGCAGCATCGGCACCATATCGCCGAACATGAATACAAACATCGCCATTCCGATCGAAAGCCCATTGCTGCGAAAAACGGCGGACAACATGAACGTAAATGTGGCAATCACGAGCAAATCGATAAATTTATAAACGGACGTCATGAGGAAATCCGACCATAATCCGGGCCCGGGCATATTCGGGAACAGAAGCGCCGATATGCCGAATACGAGCGCAAACACAAGCACGCTCATGAACAACGCGAACAGAACGAGCGCTATATATTTGGAGAGCAATATTTTGCCCCGGGTCCAAGGGCGGATCAGCAGCAGCTTGATCGTTCCCCAGGCAAATTCGCTGGAGACGATGCCCGCGGCGACCACAATCGTCACAATGGTAATGCAAACGTTCAGCATCGGCAGCAAGCTGAACACCATATCTTGAAGCGTAATCGCCGCAGATCGGTCGACCGTATACGACAAAAGCGGAATCAACAAGGACAAGCCCGCCAATATCCCGATCATGACCCATGTTCCCAAGCGAAGGTATATTTTCAAGTTTTCATTATGAACTAATTTCCAAAAGCTAAACAATCTGCTCACTTCCCGTCATTTCCAGAAATTGATCTTCGAGCGATTTCGTCAGCGTACGAATGCCGTACACTTTAATGCCGGCTTGCACCAATTGCGCGTTCGCTTCGGCAATTCGTTCGCGGTCCGCTTCGACGATCAGCCTCTGCCCGTCCGCCGAGACGGACGCTTCCGTCCCGCTGCCTGATAATGCGTCCAGCGCCGCATCGGGACGATCCACCTCAAACTCCGCCTGAACGATGCCGGAATAACGGCCCGCATCGTGAACGGAGCGTTCGTCGATCAAACGCCCGTTCTGAATAATGGCGACCCGATCGCACATCAGCTCCATTTCCGATAGCATATGGCTCGACACGAACACGGTGGTCCCTTCCTCCCGGGCCAATGCGCGCAAGTAATCGCGCAATTCGCGAATGCCGGCCGGATCAAGCCCGTTCGTGGGCTCGTCCAGCACGAGCAAGGAAGGACGGTGCATGATCGCTTGCGCCACGCCTAACCGTTGCCGCATTCCAAGCGAATACGTCTTCACCTTATCGTCAATCCGACGTTCCAGCCCTACCAAGCGGACGACTTCGTCGATTCGCTCCCGCGTAATATTCGGCATCATCCGTGCAAAATACGTCAAATTTTGATATCCTGTCATAAATTTGTACATTTCCGGATTTTCCACAATCGCTCCGATATGGCGGACCGCCTGCTCGAACGATTTCGAGATGCTTTTGCCCTCAATCCAAATATCGCCCGCGGAAATGGAGCTTAACCCGACCATCATGCGAATGGTCGTCGTTTTGCCGGCCCCGTTCGGTCCCAAAAAACCGTAAACTTGTCCGGCGGGAATATCCAATGTCATGTTATCGATAATCGTGCGGGAACCGATTCTTTTCGTAACGTCCCTGAACTGCACAACCGTCTTGTCTGCCAACCTGATTCCTCCTAGGCTTATTTCGAATAATCGGACAAATCGGACCCGGAGACGGAAGAGAACATATCCGAGACCGGACGGACGTAACAGGCTTCGCAACAGCCTAGCGGCGTTTCAATGCGGAAATAGCCGGTGCGAAATACGGAAACAGCCCGTAACGACGGCACAATTTGACCGCATGCCAAACAGTAAATATTGTCCGTTTGTTTCATATTATCGTTCCCTTCTAGAAACGTCTTCAACAATTTGCTACAATATGTATCATTTTTACAATTTACCTCAACAAACTAACGTTGTCAAGTTCAAGTTCTGAACCGCTCCGCGACAAACCGCAGTTCCCCCAGCAAATCCGACAGCGCCACTCCCTCGTTCCGGCACTGCTCGGACATCGCTTCCGCCCATTCGCCGCGCGCTTGGATCCACCGGTCGAATGCGATCTGCAGCAATTCCGCCGTTCGTACGTCGGTTATCCGCAGACGCCGTCTCCCGAGCGGAAATAAAGCGGATAATTGTTCCTCCGCCCGCACCGCTTCCGGAACGCCGATGACAATCCGCCGCGTCAAGCGGGAAGAAGGATCGTAGGGATGCAGCGGATCGGATAGCGAAGGGATCATCCATAGCTGGACCGATGGGCCGTATCGTTCCTGCAAGCTTTGCGCCAATCTGCCGCAAGTTCCCGCCCGCACCGCCGTATGAACCGCAACGATTCGCGCCTTGCCGAGATTCGGGCCAAGCTCTTCCAGTATCCTCCCTGCCTGCCCCTCCGCGGACGATAGCCCCGCTCCCTCTCCCGAACCCGAAGCGTCGTTTGATAGAGGCAATGCGTATACGACCGCTTCCGCATGCCGGACGGCATACGAAACATTGACGGTAAAGAGGAGCAGATCATTGTCGGCATATCGTTTCCACGCCTTCATCCGTTCGGCCGCAAACGCCGTCCGGTCCGGCGCGTCTCCCCGCAGCCGGCCGATCCGCCCGGCATCGCGGTCGGCGACGACGACACGGTGTCCGAGGGCCGCCAAGCGAATCGCGCAACGCAATCCGTCATCCCCGGCTCCGAGCACAGCGCATCTCACAAACCGCGCCCTCCTTTGTCCACAAAAATTATGCGCCTCCTCACATCTTATTCTTCTCTATTCTATGATATGCCAAACAAAGTTGATTCTTTTCCCTATCACTTTTTATTTGCGAGTTTCATATGTTATATCAAATCTGCTGCATAAGCATACGGAAAGTGTGGTGAATCAAACATGGCGAATATAGTGGATATTAAAGATTTCGGTGCGAAAGGGGACGGGGTCGCGGACGACGCGGCGGCCATTCAGCAAGCGGTCGACAGCGCGAAGGGAATTCCGGTTTTCATCCCGCCCGGCACTTATCTTTTATCCAAATCTATCATCTTGCCGCAAGGCAAAACGATCATTCAAGGCGTTGGAACGCTGAAAAAAACGGGAAATTTCGGGGGAACCGGCCTATTGGTAGACTCTAACGGCGGGGCAACCGGACTGATCGTCAGCGGAATCGGATTGGACGGCAACGAAGCGAACCAATCGCTGCAAAGCCCGCATTACCAGGTCGGCGTAAGATTAGACCGCTCCAGGAATGTTGTCTTTGACGGCGTGCAATTATATAATACGGGATTTCGCGCGTTGGACATGCGCTACTGCGACGGTATCGTCGTTACGAATTGCATATTCCAAAATTGCGGGGTCAATATCGGCGGAAGCGGCGGGGCGAACAGCAATAGCGGAAACGCGATCAGCTACGATTTTTGCAAAAACTTGGTCGTAAAAGGCAATACGTTCCGCCGATGGGGAGACAGCGGCTGCGACGGCATCGAAGGACAAAACATTGTAATCGAAAACAATATATTTCTCGGCGCATCCTACTTCGGTTTGGAACCGATTTACGAAGAAGGGGGGATCGGCGCGACCGGCTCGGATCGAGTCGTCATTACGGGGAACTACGTGCAAGCCCGCAAAGGAATCGCAATCGAACCGCTTACGAAAAGCGGCCGCGACATTCTCGTATCGGGCAATATGGTGAAGACGAATACGTTATGCGGCATCTTCGTCACAGGCAGAGCAGACCTGGGCTTTTCGATCTCGGAAATACGCATTGCCGATAATATGATCGAAATGACGTATCCGGGCGAAGAAGCGAATGGAGGCATCTATATCGGGGCGAACGTCTTCGACTGTTCGATCGAGCGGAACGCGCTTAACGGCAACGGCGATGCGTCGAACAGCAATGAAGGGATCGGCGGCATCACGGTTCGCGGCGACGCGAATGCGAGAAACAGCGATATTTCCATCCGAAACAATACCGTAACCGGATTCAGAGGATACGGAATTTACGCGCGCTATACGGACGGACTTACGGTCGAAAGCAATATTTGCAAACATAATTCGAAGCAGTATTCCCCAGTAGGCTACCGGGGCGATATCTATTTGCTCGGTTGCCGGGACGCCGGCTGCTCAGGCAATACCGTCACAGTCGATCCGCTTCATGCGAGCAACGCGATCTATTTCAACGGCTCGACTTGCACGGTCGGAGCCAATGCTACCAACGCCAAGACGTTGTACGGTTCCGTCGATTCGAATATGCTGCCGTCCCGATTCGATCGGATCGAGATCGGCGGCTCCCTCGTCAGCAACGCCAGCGATCTTCCGGATGCCGGCGCTTTCCGGAAAGGCGATTGCCTGTACCGGACCAATCCAGAGCCGGGCGGATACGTCGGCTGGGTATGCACCGCCGCGGGTATTGCCAACAAGAACGCTTGGGCGCCCAGAAAAGCTTATACGGTCGGCACGACCGTGAACGCCAATAATAAAGTATACCGCTGCATCGGTGCGGGCACGTCGGGAACTTCGGCGCCGTCCCGCATCTCCGGCACGATAACGGACGGTACGGTCGTATGGGCGTATGTCGACGCGCTGGCCGTGTTCAAACCGTTCGGCTTGATCGGCTCATAGTCATGGACAGTATCGCTCCCCTCCGCTAGCGCATAGCGGAGGGGAGCTTGTTAAGCATCAAGCAGCCCCCACCTTGTAGATCGGATGAGGGCTTGAATGAAGGGGGCCAACGGACCGTTTTATACGATTCTATTGGATTTTGTCCAATGAATTATCCTTTTAACCCCACTGTGCGATTCTCCATTGGATTTCTTCCAAATAAAATGTTCGCAAACAGAGCAGAAAGACGGGGAAAGACGAAAAATATTGGATATTTTCCAACGGGAATGCGCACTTCTACTAAAAACACCCAATTCGATTGGACATCATCCAACGGCCTATCCCCAACCGATACTTCAATTCACACACGGTCTCGATCACGGTATTGAAGATGGGCTCAGTTTGACGCTTACGGAACTCGTTATGTAAGCTGGTCGACGATCAAATCGTGAATTCTGCTTTTCTCTTGCGAATCGACGATATAATAATAGATGCGATCGATCATTTTCCCTTTGCCGTTCACAACCTCATGATGAAATTCGTACCGGTGCGGCTTGTATTTCATAAATAACGTTTTGATCCGGTCCCATGTCAAATTCGTTTTTACATCGTTCTTGAGAATATCCAATATGCCCGGCAAATCTCCGATATTGGCAATATCACGCAGCGAATCGAACAATCCTTTCAGCAGCTGCTGCTGGCGCAGCGTTCTGCCTACATCTCCGCGGGGATCGTCACTGCGCATCCGGGCGTAAGCCAGCGCGGCTTCGCCGCCCAGCACGTTCTTTCCTTTTTCGAATACATATCCGTCGTGGTCGAAATAAAACGCATTATCTACCTCAACGCCACCCAACTGATCGACGATCTCCGCAAATCCTTCCATATTCGTTTTGACATAGTAGTCGACGGGCGCGTCGAGCAGCCGTTCCACCGTTTCGACGGACATCGCCGTTCCGCCGAATGCATACGAGTGGTTGATTTTGTCGACCGTGCCTTTACCCGCAATTTCCACCCGGGTATCGCGCGGAATGCTTACGAGAAGGACGGACCGTTTCGCCGGATTCACGGTGGCGAATACGATCGTATCCGCGCGCCCGACATCCTGCTCGCGTTCGTCCACGCCGAGCAGCAGCAAGGAGAACGGCTGCAATTCCTCGCCGTCCATCTCCGCCGCGTTGCCGGGCATGGCGTCGGCTTCGCCCTGCCCGCGCACCGGGACGGGATTGTCGCTTGCTTGCGCGCGAAGCGGCGATTGCGGGCGATTTGGCAGCGCCTCGTACATCCGGTCCACCGTTTGCTTGACGCTTATATAGGCGTACAGCATCGTTCCTCCCGCCAGCAACAGCAATCCGACTCCGATGCAAGCCGCTATTTTCATCCATCGCCTCATGCTCGACTCTCCCCATTATCGTGACCGTATTACGGCTTTCCGCCCAATTCCATCATCATTCTTACGCTAGTATCGACTTTAGCGAGCCAGCCCGGCATTTGCGCTTCTTCCGGCACGAGAGCCGCAAGCTTGCGCGCCGGATCGAATTCCTTCAATCCCGCGATCAGTTCCTTGTCCCGCAAAGCGGCCGGAGTCGACACCCGATAATAAGCTCCGCCGATTCTGCCGACCACATAGCGCGCCAGCGACGTTTCAATCTCCAAATTCGAGAATTGATACACGGCATGAATGTCCTGCGCATCGTCCAAGTTGCCGATGCGAAACGTTCGTCCGCCGCCGTTCCCCGATTGCGTTAGCGCCGGCAAATCGCCGGCAAGCCACGCGGTCGTATGAACGGGACGGAAACCGACCCTCTCATACCAGCCGAGCACGCCTGCGTTCGAGACGAATCCATCGAGCGTAATCTCCCGTACGCCGTACCGCTCGGCATACCGTATGCCCCACCTGAGCAACGACTTCCCAATCCCTTTCCCTCTCGCTTCCGGGTGCACGAACAAATTGTTCAAATGCAAAGCGCGGACGATTAAACGCCACTCCGCAAAGCCGAGAAGAACGCCCCGTCCGTCCGCAATTCCCATAAACGTCGAATGGAGGGAGAAGGGGGGACGTTCAAGAAACGGGATGATATATTTGCGGTATCCTTCGCATGAACAAATCGTCATTTCGTAAATGCCGGGCTCGGAACCGAGCCGGATCAATTCGAAAATGCCGGATGCATATTCCGGTCCTAACCGGATCACATCGTAGCTCCCTTGCATCCCCATCGCATCCCTTCTCATTGAAGCACCCGCTTCCCCGCGACGGACGAGACAAGCGTCATGATGGCATCGATGACTCTGTTCTGATCTTCCTCCTGCAAATCCGATCCGGAAGGAAGGCAGATGCCGCTGCCGAACAACTCATCGGAGACGCTGCGATGTTGCTCATGCGGATAATAGGAGCATGATTGAAACAACGGCTGCAGATGCATCGGCTTCCACACCGGCCTTGCCTCGATATTGCGCCCGGCCAGTTCCTCCAGCAAACGGGATCGGTTCCATCCCGTCCGCTCGGCATCGACGGTCAACGCCGTTAACCACCGAGTGGAGCGGCCGTAAGGAGCCTCCGGCATAAAGGCGATGCCATCCAACCGCGACAAGGCGCGGAAGTAACGGTCGTACACCCGTCTGCGGGACTCCACCCGCTCCTCGAGCACCCGCAGCTGCCCTCTGCCGATAGCGGCCGCTACATTGCTCATCCGGTAATTAAAGCCGATCTGCGTATGTTCGTAATGAGGTACGGGCTCGCGCGATTGCGTCGACCAGAAGCGCGCTTTGTCAAGCGCCTCCAGGTCGTCGGATACGATGGCTCCTCCGCCTGATGTCGTAATCATTTTGTTGCCGTTAAAAGAATAAACGCCGAACCGGCCGAACGTGCCGCTTGGGCGCTGCCGGTAGGTCGCTCCCAACGACTCCGCCGCATCCTCGATCACCGGTACGCCGTAAAGGCCGCAAAGCTCGAGAATCGGAGCCATATCGGCGCTCTGGCCGTACAAATGGACGACGACGACAGCCTTCGGCAGTCTTCCCTGCAGTTCGGCGTCAATGAATGCGCGCTGCAGCGCGGCCGGCGACATATTCCACGAATCCGGCTCCGAATCGATAAAAACGGGGACCGCCCCTTCGTACAAAATCGGATTCGCGCTCGCCACAAACGTTAGCGTAGAGCAAAAAACGGTATCTCCGCGCCCCACTCCCGCCAGCCTTAATGCGAGATGAATCGCCGCCGTGCCCGAGCTTAGCGCAACCGCGCCCGCCGTTCCCACCGCTTGGGCAAGCTCGCGCTCGAAGGCGTCGACATGGGGGCCGAGCGGCGCAATCCAGTTGGTTGCGAACGCCTCGGCTACATACTCTTGTTCCAGATGGCCGATATGCGGATTGGACAAATAAATTCGTTTGGCGTTCATCGCCCGTCACCTTCCCGATAAGGTTGCAAACGGCTCCGCCGTCTCCCAGCGGCCGCGGTAAACCGGATAATAATCCGGATCCGTCAAGCAACCCTGCCTGCTTCTAATTTCGTAAAGCTCATCGTAAACCGCTTGATTATGCGTTTTTTTGCCGATGCAGAAAGCGGCCAAATTGCTTGGAGCGAACGATTTTTTGTAAATAAAGATACCGTCGTTTTCTTGATAACCGCCGCCGAGCACATACTTTTCAATCCCTTTGCCATGCGCCCACATCACCGCGAAATGCTTCAAGAAATTTTCGGAACTGACATGGTAATAATCGAACAGCGTCCCGCCCAAAAACGCGTATAAATATTTGTCGTCGTAGAAGGCCAGTTCCGACGAAATGATGCGTCCTTCGTACCACGCATGGAAAAAAACGAAGTTTCCGCGGAATCGGGACACGATATGTTGGAAATAGGAGGAGCTGAAATAGTAGTAATCCGCCGCTTTCCGGCGGTTCATCGTATGATTGTACACTTGCAGAAATTGCTCCAGCTTTTCCCCGGTTTCATCGACTGTTGCGGTAACGCCGAGACGTTCCGCTTTCCTGACCTTTTTCCGGCTTGTTTTCAAATACGATTTCAAAAAATCTTCTTCCCGCCATTCCGGCTTAATGTCGATGTACACGTTCAGCTTTCTTTTCTCGACGTCCATATGCTTCGCAAGCTTGCCGGCGCAAGGCCGAAGCGGGTGAAAGCGGGCGAATTCCGTCACGATGTTGCTTGCACGGCAATAACGGTCGAACGCCGACCGAAATTCCGCAATCAGCCGTTCCTCGCGGTCGGGACTGCATTTCACGAGCGGCCCGCCGAACCCGTACGCGGTGCTAATATCGTAATATCGGTTCCGCAACGTTTCGGGAAGCCAGTCGCCTTCGATGGTTTTTTTCAAATACGGGTAAAAAACGAATTGGCCGTCGTCTTCGTAAACAGCGGCCTGGGGCAATCCTTCATTCAGATATAAACGATAATATTCCAGCTTCCACATAACGGCGTCGTCGAATTGGCCGACGTACCTGTCCCACTCCTGATCGTCAATATGGCTTATTACTTTGAACATATTCGGATACTCACCTCATACGGAATTGTCGGAATTCGCGACTTATCGCAATAAACTAATAAAATTGCGCACATATCCGGCGATCGATCCGGCATGCTGCAATGACACATTGACCCACGGAAACGATAAGGCGATGTCGATTTCCGTCTCTTTGGCGGCATCCAATTCGACCGTTTGAACCGACGTATAGGCGGGTGCCGGATCCGCGCCTTGCCTGACGACGAGCGTCCCCCCGTGCTCCAGCTTGACGATGCCGCGCAACCGTTGATACGGAAACGGCTTGAACCATCCGTAGTCCTTCCGTTCGCCGGCGTCCATCGTCCCGTAATCGTCGATCCATCTTTCGTCGATCGGGGGAAAGTCCGGCTTCGGGAAAGCCGACATTTCGGTCCAGCAGGCGGCGGACAGTTGAGTGCCCCCCGGTTTGTCTCCGCCGCTGACCAACAGCAATTGCTTCCCGCCGTGCGGTACGACGCATGATTTGTAGATGCGCCAGGCCAACCGCTGATCGATTCCTTTCGGAACGCATGGAAGTTCGTCGATATACCAATTTTCGCCGTCAATGCTGCTGCCGTAATACAATTGGGTTGTATTCAGCGTGCTGTAGCCGCCCGTTCCCGCCGAAGCGACCGTATGATACAGCGCCCCGTCTCTCCAAACGTCGCAATGCCATATCGTCAAATTCGGCCGCGTGCTGGTGCGGCAGCGTCTCCCGTCGCCCCAATGGACTCCGTCGTTCGATTGGTATCTATAAAGTCCTCCGCCCTCGTCCTGCTTGCCCGCCCACATATGCCATTGTCCCGAGAAATAATGGACGGAAGGCGAGACGACCGTCTCATCGGACGTGCAAAATTCGCGCGGGGCCCAGTTCGATCCGTCCGTCGTCATGCGGCGCAAAAGCGTGTTTCCGTCCCTGTAATACAAATACAGCACGCCATCCTTAAAGAGCAGATTCGGATCGGACTGGAAATCGCCGATAACCGCCGTATCGATCGGATTCGTAAAATTCGGCGGCGCCGTCCACTCCAGCAAATCGTTCGAGACGAAGATATGGGTATTCTCATAGGCGGCGATCCCGTTCTTATACCCCGATACGGCCATCCAATAAGCGTAGCCGTTCCATTTCTCGGGAAAATAAACGACGGACGGGTGTACGGTTTGACCCGACCCGTCCGCAGTAGGCAGCCAAGGAAATTGAAGTTCGGAAACGATCCTGAGGCGAGAAGAATGGCAACGATCGACAGCTTGCGTTGCTGCATGATTTGCGATAATTAACGATTGCATCTTTTCCTCCTGAAAGGTTTTAATAGGGAACGCCGGATACGTCGCGGCGCTCTTCGTCCAAATCGAGCATAACCGACGAAGGCACGGCGACGGTTCCGTCCCGGCCGATGACTTTCTTGACGGTCAGCAGAAGAATTTTCAAATCAAGGCGAAACGAATGGTTCTCAACGTATTGCACATCCAATTCGAGCCGTTCTTCCCATGACAAGGCGTTTCTGCCGCTCACTTGCGCCAGGCCGGTCATTCCCGGCCGTACCGTATGGCGCAGCCGCTCCCGCTCCGTATAGTAAGGAACGTACCTGGGCAAGAGCGGCCGCGGGCCGACAAGGCTCATATCGCCTTTCAATACGCTGAACAATTGCGGGAATTCGTCCAGACTCGATTTGCGCAAGAACAAGCCGAAACGCGTAAGCCGCTGCTGGTCGGGCAGCAAATTGCCGTACGCATCCGTGCCATTCGTCATGCTCCGGAACTTGAGAATGCGAAAGTTGACGCCGTTCCTTCCCGTACGCTCCTGCCGAAAAAGAACGGGGGATCCGAGTTCGCGTTTCACGAGCACGGCGACGACGGCGAGAACCGGACTGAACAACACGAGCAGGAGCGCGGAAACCGCCGCATCGAATATCCGTTTCATCCCGCCGCCTCCGCCTGGAAGGCAGCGCCGTCTTCCCGATGCCGGCGCGCGTACCATCCGATCGTTTGGCGCAGCCCTTCCTCGAAGCCGACTTTCGGCTCGTAGCCGAGAAGCCGCTTCGCCTCCGACACGTCCGCCAAGCTATGCTTGACGTCGCCCTTTCTCGCTTCAAGGTACGCAGGTTCGATATCGGTCCCGATCATGTCGCAGCATGCCCGGTACAGCCGACGCAGCGAGATTTGCTCGCCGCATGCGATATTGAACACTTTGCCGTTTGCTTCCGTCCCGGCGGCGCAAGCAAGCAAATTCGCCGCCACCACATTGTCGATATAGGTGAAATCGCGGGATTGCTCGCCGTCTCCGTAAATTTCCGGTTTCTCGCGGCGCAAGAGCTTCGTGACGAAGCGCGGAATGACGGCGGCATACTGCGATTGGGGGTCCTGCTTCGGCCCGAATACGTTGAAATAGCGCAAGCAGACGGCAGGCAAGCCGTACACGCCGTAGAACACGGCGGCGTATTGTTCGGCCGCGAGCTTCGATACGGCGTACGGCGATAACGGCGCGGGCGGGAGCGTTTCCTTCTTCACCGCCTCCTTCGCGTCGCCGTAAGCCGACGACGAGCCCGCCAGGACGATCTTCTTCACGCCCGCGTCGCGGGCGGCGATCAGCATGTTCAGCGTGCCGTTCACGTTGTTCAGATGCGTTGTCAGCGGATCCTCGACGGAACGGGGAACGGAGCCGAGCGCCGCCTGATGCAGGATGTAATCCGCGCCGCTTGCCGCCTCGCGGCATGTTTCCAAATCCCGGATATCCCCTTCGATCAGTTTGATTCGATGCATGAACGGCTCCAAATTTTCTCTTTTGCCTGTCGAGAAATTATCCAGCACCGTCACTTCCTGTCCTTGCCTGAGCAACGCTTCTACCAGATTCGAACCGATAAAACCGGCCCCGCCGGTAACGACGTGTCTAGACATAGGCCACCTCCGCGCGGCCTTGCATCCGGTCGCCCGCCGACCGTTGGCCCCCGAGCAAATAAATATGATCCCCGCAAATGCCTCTCGTCGCATTGCGCGCATCGAATACGAGCGGGGCGTGGACGGCGACCCACCGGTAATCGATGCAGCGGTGATCCGTCGCGATCATGACCAAATCGGCTTGCGCGAGCGCCCCCTCGCTTAGCTCGACCGAATGCAATTCATTGCCGTGTTTATCGGCAAAGCGCGGAACGTACGGATCGTAATAGGCGACTTCCGCCCCTTTATCCCGAAGCAGATGATAAATTTCGAGGGCGGGAGATTCGCGGACATCGTCGATATCCCGCTTGTAAGCGACGCCGAGCATCAATATATTCGCGCCGTTCACCGACTTTTTGCGCGAATTGAGCAGATCGCTTATTTCTTGCACGACGAATCGCGGCATATTGCCGTTCACATCGCTCGCAAGCTCGATGAATCGGGTGTAGAAGTCGTATGTTTTCGCCTTCCAGGACAAGTAGACCGGATCGAGCGGAATGCAATGGCCGCCGATTCCCGGTCCCGGATAAAACGGCATATAGCCGAAAGGTTTCGTGGCGGCAGCGTCGATCACTTCCCACACGTTGATTCCCATCCGTTCGCACATTAGCGACAATTCGTTGACAAGCGCGATATTGACGCTGCGGAACGTATTTTCCAGCAGTTTGACCATTTCCGCCACTCTCGTAGAGCTGACGGGAATGACCGTATCTACGATGTTCCGGTACAGCATCGACCCGATCTCGGTGCATCTCGGCGTAATGCCGCCGATGACCTTCGGCGTATTTTTCGTATGATAGGACGGATTGCCGGGATCGACCCGTTCCGGGGAGAAACAGACGAAAAAATCTTCTCCGATCCGATAACCCAACCGGGTGCGGATTTCATGCTCGATCAATTCCTCCGACGTCCCGGGATAGGTCGTGCTTTCCAACACGATGAGCGTATGTTTCGTCAGCACGTTCACCACTTCATCGACTGCGGCCGTCACGTACGAAATATCGGGATCCTTCGTTTTGCGCAGCGGCGTCGGAACGCAAATGCTGATCGTATCGGCTTCTTGCAGCGGGGCATAGCTCGCGCTGAGCGTAAATCGGCCCGATTCGACGCATTGCGCTACGTCTTCATGCGGCACGTCTTTGACATATGATTCCCCGGCCATCAATTTGCCGATCTTTGCTTGCGACACATCGATCCCGATAACGCGGTAACCCGACTTGACCATTTCGATCGCCAGCGGCAAACCGACGTAACCCAAGCCGACGACGGCTGCCACCGCCGTTCTGGTTTTTATTTTTTCCTCAAGTTCCATAACGCGCCTCCCCCTTGTTCACAGCATGGACATGCGTCCTGAGCGAACGGTAAAACTCCGTTCTGCGCCGGCGAAGAACTTCCGGCGCGTATTCGAGCGACTTCAAATAATTTCGCCTCGCCATTTCTTCCATCCGCTGCGGATCGGCAATGACGGCTTCGATTTTATCCGCCAAGGCGACGGGATTCCCCGGCTCGACCAATTCGCTTGGCCCGAGCAATTCGGGAATTCCTCCGACTCCGGCAGCGATGCAGGGCATGCTGCGGGCCATCGCCTCGATCAATGCGCGCGGCAACCCTTCCACCAGCGACGGGAGCACGAACAAATCGCACTCGTCCATATGCGCCGCCACCTGTTCCAAGCCGTGCAGCATGCCGAGAAACGTCACTTTGTCCTCCAGCTTCAGCTCGCGGACAAGAGATTCGAAGTCCGGCCTGCATCTGCCGTCCCCGGCTAAACGCAGCCGCACGTCGCAGCCGCGGTCCAAACAAATCCGCAACGCTTGAATGAGCGTATCCTGCGCTTTATAATGCGTCTCCATCGTGCCGACATGCAAAATCGTCAACGGCCGCTTCGGCTCCCTAATATGGCAGCGGAACATGCCGCCGTCCATTTCGAGCGAAGAATAATGCGCCGTGACCGTCTTCTCTCCCGGAGGATATCTGCGCTGCAACGTTTGCTCCGTCACATAGGAAGCTCCGAACGCTTCCAGGCACTGCTTCTTCAACTGGACCGTCCCCAGCGCTCTGACGAGCGGCCGCACAACGCTTTTGACCGTGCCGGGAGCGAGCGCCTCCCAGGCATCGCTGCACACTTCGACGCTGAACCGCTTCTTCTGCCGCTTGGACTCGCGCCAGGCAAGCGTCGCGATCGTGCCCGGCACCCGCAGCATCGCGCAATCGCATAACGAGACGGCCCGCCTTGTTTCCCGTTTCAGCCGGCGCCATTGCCGCACATATTGCCAAGGGCCGATATAATACGGCAAACCGTAGAAGGCCACGCGCTCGGAATCGGCCCGAATCCAGCCGGAAGAAGAAGCTTCGATATCGCGGACCCGCGCCAGAACGAGCACTTCGTCGAACACTTCCAAATACCGTTCCCAGAAGCCGGCCCCGTTCTGCGCGAGCGTCCAGACGGCGCCGTCCGGGGTCCGGTAGAAACGGGTGTCCAATGCCACTAATAGTTTCATGCTTCGATTTTCACCCCGATACGATAACCTCGCCGATCCAACAAGTTTTCATAAAGCCGCAAATGTTCCGTCCATATTTGCCGCGGGACGAAATCCCGTTCCATTCGTTCTCTCGCCCGTTCCCCCATCCGTTTGGCCGCATCCGGCCGTTCCAGCAGATCTTCGATCGCCTGCGCAAGCCGGCCGCTGTCGCCGATCGGCACGATCGTCCCCGTCACGCCGGCGACAACCGCATCGACGCATCCCGTCGCTTCCGTCGCGATCGCCGGCAGCGATGCCGCGCCCGCTTCCAGCAATACCGTAGGCATCCCTTCGCGGTAAGTGGGAAACACAAACATATTCATGCTGTGGTAATAAGGAGCGACGTCGGATACGAATCCCGCCGTTTTAATATAAGCGTTGCGCGCGATCCGTTCCCGCGTCGGCAGCCCGATCGTGTCTTCTTCTTCATCATCGCCGCATAGCAGCAAATACAATTCGGGATAAGTCCGCTGCACTTGCTCGAATGCTTCGACCAGTTCCTCGATCCCTTTATCTTTGGCAAGACGGCCGACAAAGCCGGCTACGACTGCGTCTTCCGGTATGCCGTGCTCGGCGCGAATCTCTCTGGACCTCCGCAGCAGCGCGTCTGTCGGCGCATAAGCGCCGCAATCGACGCCGTTGCTGCTGCCGTGCAGAACGACAGTCGTTTTTCGTTCCGGGGCGATGCGCCAATCGACAATTTTGCTCCGCAAGCTGGGACTGACCGCCAGCACGCGGTGGGAACAACCCGCGGCTACCTTTTCCAGCAGCATGAGCAGTCCCCGCTTCGCCCCTTTTACCGTTTCGAACCGCAACCCGTGGACCGTGTATATGCGCACCGGGACGCGGGCAAGCCATGCCGCCATACTGCACAGGAGTCCCGCCTTCGGCGTTCCGGCGTTGACGACCGTCGGCTTCAGGCGGCGAAACAAACGGAACAATTTCCATAGACTTACAACATCCCTCATCGGGGAAATCCCCCGCTTCATCGGCACGGAGTACACCTCCGCCCCTTCGCACCCGACGCGGCCCGGCGAGCTTACGACGCCGACGCGGTATCCGTTCCGGCGCAGGAAGGCGATTTGCCCTTCAATAAACGCGATACTTTGGGAAACGGTCACCGCAAATAAAATAAAAGGTGCGTACGAATGCCCTTTCCTCATTACAACCCCCCCAATCGTTCATCCCGTTTCGTGACCAGCCATAGGAACAGAAACGGCATAAATCCCGATTTTACAATAAAAAACACGATATTGTCCGAGTCTCCGACCAATAGAACGAAACATAAATTGATCAGCAGCGGCAGCAGCAGCAGCCGAACGTCTTGATGGCGCCACGCTTCCGACAATCTGCGAATGGCGCCGATGATGAAGCCCCATACCGCGAACGCCGCGGGAATCGACCAAATGCCGAAGTTGATGAGACTCTCCCCGAGCAAGCCGTATACCCTTGACGATTCGAATCGCCCGGGAACGTGCGATCCTTCGCCGAACAGCGCCTCCGTCCCCGCCTTTTCTTTCGTGGGCGGCTTATCCGGCCATACGAACTGCGGGACGAGCAGAGCGAGGGCGCCGCCGTAAGTGGAGCCGTAAGCGTAGCCGTACTCGTCCGGATAGCGGACGGCCCGGTAGAGAACATAGGATTGAATATCGCTGCGCGCCAGGTCGCCAAGCAGCGTCATCCGCCACGACGACTTATGCTGTCCGCCGTCCTGCTCGGCTGCCGCCGAACGGTTCAGCATGCCGCTCAATCCCTCCAGTCCCTGGTCCTTGTAAAAACCGTATATGTACATAAACAAAAACGTAAAGCAAAGGCCGACTAGAATCACTTTCCTTGTGACGGGCCGGATATAGTAATGAATGATGCCGACCGCCCAAAACAGCGACCATAGCGTGTTGCTCCTGCTGCCGCGCAGCCCGCCGAACAGCAGCTGCAGCAGCGTGAATGCGGTCAATGCCGCGAACAGCACGGCCCAGCCCGGGACCGAAACGTTTTTCTGCTTCAACAGCAGCGCCGCGCCGATCGCCAGCACGATCGGAAAACTTTCCGAGAACATAAACACGATGCCGAATCCTTGAAAAGCGTTTCCTTCCGTATACGATTGAATATAGCCGCCGATACCGCCGAACCGGGCATAGACGATCAATTGCAGAGCCAGCGTCGCGGCAAGAAACGCAAACCAGACGGGCAGGAAGGCGCGTTGATTGACAACCCATCGCTTCGCGGCCTTCCGTCTCGTTCCCCATCTTACATTGCGCGCGATGCGGTAGATCATGATCCCGATAAAATTAAAAATGGAGAGATACCCTAGCCACTCTCTCCAATCGTCGGGCGGGCTGACCTCGCCCATCCATATGTTCCAATGCACGTGAAGCAGCGGAGCGAGAAAAAAATAATGCACGCCCAGCATGCCGATAACGCCGAAAAGATCGAACGGATCGGATTTCCCCCTCAGCCAGTCGACGGCGTCCGTCCCGATCGCGATACCGCATAGCAGCACCGGAATCACGAACCAATGCCATAAGTTCGGTTGAAACGCCAAAAATCCGGTTGCCGCGAGCAGACACGCGTAACAGGAAATAAGAAAACTGCGATAATCGCCCGTCATGCGCCGCGTACCGGTATCGGATCGCGGGGCCTCGATCTTGACCCGAGATAGCATAAGCATATTCCTTTCGCATCAATCAATAGGTTCCGTTAGGTGTTATGAGCCGAACAGTAAATCGATTGGAGCAGCCGGCTCGATTGCGAAATTTCCAAATTCCGCTCGATTATTCTTCGCTCGATCGCATCCCGGCTTATTTTCCCCCGGCCGCGCTGGCGCAAAATCGCCTCCACCCACCCGTCGGTCCGTTCCTCCAGATCGGCGAACGCAATCAATCCGAGCCCCAAATCGACTTCCCCCGGAACCGTTCGCGCAATGACGGACGGCACTCCCGCCGCCTGCGATTCGATCGCGGCCAAACCGAGCCCTTCGTAGAGAGACGGGAATACGAATACGTCCATCGCGGCGAGCAAATCCGGAACGTCGTCGCGCACGCCGAGCAATAGGACGCGATCCTCGATCCCGTACCGGGACGCGGTCTGCTCGATCTCCGCACGCAAAGGGCCGTCGCCGGCAAGGAGCAAGTGGGCGTTCGGAACGCGCGCAAGCAAATCTGCGAACACGCGGAGAAGGAACCGGTGGTTCTTCGGCGGATCGAAACGTCCCACATGGCCGATCAGCAGCGTATCTTCGGGCAAGCCAAGCTTGCGGCGCAGTTGCTGTTTGTCTTCGGGCAAACGGAGGTATTTATCCGTATGAATCCCGTTGGGCACGATCCTCACTTTGCCGGAGGCGAAACAATCGTCGCCGAATAACGACTTGCACGCGGCGGTCGAAACGCCCAGCATGTGGGTCGAGCAGGCGGCGATCTTTCTTTGCATCATGCGCCGGTACATCGTTCTTAGCGGCGTATCCCGGTAACCGTCCCGTATGCTGTTGCTGTTCGCGATTCGAATCGGTATGCCGCATGCTTTCGCCGATTGCAAGACGAGTCCCGAGAAATAATACAGCTGGCTATGTACGCCGGCAAACGGCCCGTATTCCGTCAAGATGCGGCGAACGTCCCTTTCGTATTTCCACAGCCGGCTCCATACCGGAGCGGCAATATGGAAAATTCGTCCGCCCAATTCGTATATTTCGCGATCGAAATGGCCCTCTCTATGCGAATGGACGACAAAATCGAACTGAATCCGGCTGCGGTCGATATGCCGATACACGTCCATGACGAACGTCTCGGCCCCTCCGCGGTTCATCACTCCGAAAAAAAATAAAATTCTAAGCGGTTGTTGCGACAATACGATCACCCTCGCGTTTTCGATTTTTCCGTACTGCATACGCGACGACCGCCGCACTCGCGGCCGCCTGAACGCCTCCCGCGATCATAAGCGAATATACCGCGCCGTACACGCCGTGGAGCGGCACCAGCTGCCACAGCGAGAGGAAGCTTGCAAGCGCCGTCAACGCAAATATATACGGCTGCACGGCAAACAAGCGCGCCGCGGTCATGCCATACCCGAGACAGGAAGCGGCGTAGGATATGGCGGCGTACCCCATCATCCATACGAGCAATGGTCCGTACGCTGCATATTCCGGCGTATATACAAGCGCCAATATCGGTTTGCCGGCAACGGCCGCGACGACTGTTCCTGCGGCGCCCAAACCTGCCGCCAGCGCCCCCATCCTCCATAGCAAACGTTTGTAGTCCGCCGTTCGCCTCTCCGCGTAGTAACGGGCCAGCCGAGGGCTCGCCGTTTGTCCCAGCGCCCCCATGACCGTGCTTCCGGCAACGATAAAATAAGCCAGCGACGCATAGAAGCCCAACGTTTCCGTACCGAGAATCGATTCGATAAAATAGCGCGGAAGCGCGTCGGTTAACGATATGAGCATCATCACGATGCCGAGCGGGAAACTAAGCTTGGCCAAGGAGCGAAGCTGTTGAAGCCGCAAGCGCGGCTTCAACGTTTCGAATCGGGCGCCGTATCGCATATCGGCCGCAACGAGAACGAGCAGCCAAACCGCGCATAAACCGGCGACGCATACGACAAGGCTTCCGGTCGTCCATAAGAGCAATGCGGTCGTAAGCAGCGACAACGGCCCTTTGACGAGCAGCGATTTGGCGATCAGATCCAGTCTTTCCCGCTGCTGCACCATGCCGTAGACGACGTCGCTCACCGACTCGATCGCTTTGGAACAGCCGATTAGCAGCACGACGGCCGTCATTTCCCAAGAATGGCGATTCATCGCCATGATCGCCGCGATGACGGCAACGGACAAGACGGAAGTGCACAGCCTTAGTCCCATGTAATCCCCGAATGCGTATTGGCGCTCGGAATCCGTCGCTTGAATGGAACGAAGCTGCAAGTTTGCGAGCATAAAGACGGGCGCCGTAACGGCCAGGCCAAGCGAATATTGGCCGACCATTGCCGCTCCGCCCCATTTGGCCATCATGGCGATGAGCGCCCATTGGCAGAGCGCATACACGACGTTGCCCGCGAAGGTCCATGCAAAATTGAAGCGCAGCGACGGCGCGGTTCGTATAAGTTTCATCCGGATGAAATGACACGTCCTCTCTAAGCTCCCGCCAAAGCGTAAACTTCTTCGCTTTGTCCCGGAACGGCCGCGGTCTGCGCCTCCTCGGGAGCGGCATGATAACCGGGAACGACGAGTTGCAGCAGCGTGCGGAACGTTTCGAGGTCTTGCTGCATAACGATTTCATGCAATCGGTCGATTTCCGCAAACAACGGCGCCGCATCGACAACCGCCGGCTTGCCGATATAAATCCGGTCATGCTTCGTCGACGAAATCCCTTCTTCGTCGGTAAGCAGTTCCTCGAACAATTTTTCTCCTTCGCGAATGCCGGTAAATTCGATGGAGATATCCTTGTCCGGCTCGAATCCGGACAGGCGGATCAAGTCTTTGGCCAAGTCGACGATTCGCACCGGTTTGCCCATGTCGAGAATGAACACCTCGCCGCCTTGCGCCAGCGCGCCCGCTTGAATGACTAATTGCACCGCCTCCGGAATCGTCATAAAATAGCGGACCATGTCGGGATGCGTGACCGTGACGGGGCCGCCTTGCTTGATTTGTTCCTTGAAGCGGGGAATGACGCTGCCGCGGCTGCCGAGCACATTGCCGAAGCGTACGGCGGCGAATACCGTTTGGCTGTTCCTGCTCAAGCTTTGGACGATCATTTCCGCCAGCCGCTTCGTCGCCCCCATGACGTTGGTCGGATTCACCGCCTTATCCGTCGATATGAGCACGAAACGTTCGGCGGCATACTTGCTTGCGCATTGCGCCACATTTTTCGTGCCCAGCACATTATTTTTGATCGCTGCGGCGGGATTTCGCTCCATCAGCGGAACATGCTTATGGGCCGCCGCATGAAAGACGACCTGCGGCCGATATTGGCCGAACACTTCGTCCATCCGCGCCATATCCTGAATGTCGGCAATAATCGGCATCAGCGCTAACCCGGGGAAGCTGCGCCTCAGCTCCATTTCGATGTTATAGATGCTGTTCTCGCCATGGCCGAGCAGCAGCAGCCGATCCGGACGGAAACGGGCAACCTGCCTGCACAATTCCGAACCGATCGATCCGCCCGCGCCGGTGACGAGCACGGTTTTTCCTTCCACATAGCCGGCGATGCCATGCAAATCGGTCGTGACCGGTTCTCTCCCCAGCAGGTCTTCGACTTCGACGTCGCGTATTTCGTTAATGCTGACTTTGCCTTCGATCAAATCGTTCAAGATCGGAATGAGCTTTAATTTCGCTTTGGTCGACTTGCACAGCTCGATGATCCGTTTCATTTCGCATTTCGACGCGGACGGGATGGCGATAATGATTTGGCCGATGTCGTACTGTTCGACCGCTTTGTGGATCATCTCTCTGCCTCCGATTACCGGGATGCCGTGTACCTGGCATTTATGCTTCGCGTTGTCGTCGTCGATGAACAAAACCGGAATCATATTCGCCGATGAATTGAACTTCAATTCTTTCGCGATCATACTTCCGCAGCTGCCTGCACCGATAATTAACGCTCGGTCCTTTTTCCCGCCACGCTTATCGTATCCGTCCCGAACGATTCTCCAGACGAATCGAGAGCCGCCGACGGCGAACAATACGTTTACGAAAGAGAGGAAGGCTATTTCGAGCTGCACCGGTTCCCGCATAATGACAATATGGAAGACATAGGATACGATGCTGCCGATTGCGATCGCCCTTATAATCGATACGGCTTCACCGATGCTCGCAAACTTCCATATTCTTTTGTACAATTTGAAATAGTGCATCAAGGATAGATGAATTACGCTTGAAATAAGAACATAAACGGCCAATTGCCGGACCCAGTCGTCCGGAATCGCGCCGTCAAAGCGAAGAAAGTATGACCAATAAACGCTTGCCCCTATCAGCAAAAAATCCATTCCAAGCAACATGGTCATTCGCTTCTCGTACTTCATATCGTTCCTCCCATTTCGGACAGCAGTTCATTTTTTATAAAAATTGCAGTTGCACCGTTTTAACCCGGCAAGGGGTTTGCCAACCAAAACGGCATAACTCCAATCTCTATTAGCGCATGTTCGCTAACTCTATTTAGCGGATAAACGCGATAAAATAGAAAAGGGCATTTAACCCCGCCTCACATCACACCATCGACGATGAACGTCTAAGGTTTTGCACCCACAGCATGATCGAGTGCCTACGGTGGTATAGGTACAGTAGACATTACCTGCAGCCGGCCTCTTCTTGCCCGGCAAGCCGCTCGCTTTCTTCTTAGTCCGTTTCGTAGTATTGCAAACTCGCTTGCGCCGCTTTGCTTCGTCTGACGTTGTTTAGAACGACGCCCAAAACGGTGGACTTGACTAGTTCCAAATTCATTTTCGCCTTCCGAACCTGTTCAAGTTTGACTTTCCCGGCTTGAACGACCAATATGACTCCGTCGCAGCGGGTCGCCACGACCAATCCGTCGGTAATGGCCAACGTCGGAGGGGAGTCGAAGATGACGATATCGAATTGCCGCTTCCACTCTTCCAGCAACGAGTCCAATCGGGACGACGATAAAATTTCCGCCGGGTTCGGCGGAATGGTGCCGGACGGGACGAGCGACAGATTCGGAATATAACTTTCCCGGATCGCCTCTTGATCCGGCCTTTCGTTCGTGAGCAGATTCGTCAAACCGTAAAGATTCGTTTGGCCGAACATAAGATGCAAGGAAGGCTTCCGTAAATCGGCATCGACGAGGAGCACTTTTTTGCCTTCATGCGCATAGGAAACCGCCAGATTGGCGGCGGTCGTCGTTTTCCCTTCCCCCGGCACGGCCGAAGTGATCAATAACGTCCTCACCGGATTTTCCCATCTCGCAAACCGAATATTGGTCCGGAGCGTCCGAAACGACTCGGAAATGCGCGATTTCGGATTGATTTCCATCACCAGCTTTTGTTCATGAGCTAACCGTGGCATATTGTTCACCCGCTTGATTTTTCTCGGTATGCACCGTCTTGCCATTCAAATCTTTCTTTTGAATTTTCATGATTA
The DNA here is from genome assembly GCF_018918005.1 of Paenibacillus sp. MSJ-34. Lineage (GTDB taxonomy): Bacteria > Bacillota > Bacilli > Paenibacillales > Paenibacillaceae > MSJ-34. Next base: position 74,782 of record NZ_JAHLPR010000029.1, read on the forward strand.
CGCCTAGCGTCGGAAGCCCGAGATACTGTTCGACCTCCGCCTCGTTCTTGAGCGTATCGTCCAAATATTCCAGCAAAAATACGACCGCAATTCCCAGCAGCAAAGATAAGGCAAAGCCGACGGCGATATGAAGCTGCATATTCGGGCTGACCGGAGTCACGGATTCGCCCGGTTTGGCCTTATCCAAAATCGTCACATTGTCGACATTCATAATTTTCGGAATTTCCTCTTGAAATACCGCCGCAACCGCATTGACGATTTCCGCCGCCCTGCCGTAATTCGCATCCTTGACTGTGAGCGTCATGATCTGCGATTCGCGTACGGAATGAACCCGCACCTTGTGAACAAGAGTTTCCGCGGGAACGTTCAAATTCGGATACCGCTGTACCACCTTATCCATAACGGCCGTCGATTGAATGATCTCTTTATAGGTATTAATGAGCATAATGTTCGTGTTGATCGAATTCACATCCGGCTGCGGGGATTCGTCCGCGAACAATTTATTGACGATCAGCTTGGAAGACGCTTCGTATTGCGGGGTAATATAATAAAAGGTTACGAGCCCCGTTGCACCGGTGCCGAGCGCAACGGCCGCCAGAATGAGCCAGAACCTTTTTTTGAACGTTTGAATGAGTTCCTTCAGTTCCACTGCGAATCCCTCGCCTCCGTATTTATAGGTTGATCCAATGGATGCTTGCACGAAACGACGGTTTGGCCGCGAATTAAACGTTCGGCGTTGCGCTGCAAACAACGGGCGTAATCCGCCCCTCCCAATTGTTTCAGCGTTTCGTACCCTTGCCGCAAGTAAAAGCCGCGCTGCAGCGTGTTATGCGCGTCGGAGGCGAGCATATGCGCCCACTTGCGTTTGCAGATGATCGCGGCGGTACGCTGAATTCTTCGGCCGAACAATCCGAGCAGCGATTGCGAGGTCACTTGCAAGAAGATGCCGCGCTCCCTCCATTCAAGCAGCAATTCGGGCCGCTCCACCACTTCCAAATTGCGCTCGGGATGCGCGATGACGATTTGCAGGCGGGAACGGCTCATCCATTCCGCAAACTCGTTGAAATAGGGCGGAATCGCCCGGGAAGGCAATTCCACTAACAAATACATGCTGTCCGCCAATGTCTGCAATTTCCCCCGGTCGTAGTCCGATAAATAAGACGGATGAAGACGAAATTCCTGACCCGGCAGCACGGTCAACGGCATGCTTCGCAGCCGCAAACGTTCGTTCATTCGATCGACCGCTTTCCGGATTTTCGATGCCGAATTATGGTAACGCCTCGTCGCATGGTGCGGCGTCGCTACGACCGTATGTATTCCGTTCCGAATGGCTGCCGCCGCCAGCTTCAAAGACCCTTCCGCCGTTTTCGGACCGTCGTCGAGGCCCGGCAATATATGGCAATGGAGGTCTATCATACAAATCACCCAAATAACTAGTGTTAAAGAATTAATGCGGTTCATTGCGAAATATAGTAAAATAAGAAGGAATATCTAAAAAAAGGTCCTGCTATACGATGGAATCGTAACGCGACAGCTTGCTGTACAATTGATGAATTTCCACATGCTTGGGGCGCGTACGGCGTATGTACGCGTTCAACAATCCGGTCAGCATGCGCCGATTCGATTCGTTCGGAACGAAAGAGATGTGGTATCGATACAGATTATCCTCTTTTTTCCTCAGCGCCACTTGTCCGTATTGCTTCAGCCATACCTGCTCGATTTGAAATTCGAAGGAGAGCACATAATGACCGAAAACCGGCAACAGCAGATTGGTCGTTATTTCCATGGAGACCGGACTGAGCGCTAATATTAATACAGGCACCTTTTTGCAATCGATCACGCGGCCATGAATGCAGGCAATCGACAAATCCGCTTTGACCGAAGGCGACAAACGAAGCCGGATCGGCTGAGGCGATACGCTCTGATTCATATTTTCATTCCTTTAATCGAGAATTCACGCTGCCCAAGCATGCTCATGCGAATGGTATATCCCCATGCTTTGGGCGGATATAATGATACTAAATGTATCTATTTTGGCATTCGATACAATTTGTATCTATAACTTACGATACATTTTGTAGCATGTCAAGCGTTTTTTTGTTCAAGTCGGAGTCAGGAGGGAATTTATGAAATATGGAAATCGGATTGCGGAATTGCGCGAGAAGAAGGGATGGACGCAGGAAGAACTTGCCGCATCCATCGGGATTACGCGCGCGGCTCTCTCGCATTATGAAAAAAACAGAAGAAAACCGGATTTCGAAACGTTAATGCAACTTGCAGATCTATTCGAAGTTTCGATCGATTATTTAATCGGCCGCACGTTCGATCCGAAATCGACGATGGACAGCGAAGTGCGCCAATTTACGGATCAGTTGGAATTATCCGATGCGGATTTGTTGGAACGGTTCAGCCTTACGGTGGACGGCCGCAAGCTGACGGAAGAAGAAGCGAAGCGGTTTATCGCTTTTGTGCGCGCCGAACGTATGTTGAAATGAAAAAACAATCCTCAGGCCCGATCATGAACAAGGAAAGCGGATCGGATGAGGATTGTATTTGTTTTTGTTTAATAGTCGGATTTCCGTTGAATTGGACCAATGATGTCGGACGGCCATCGATCCTCCTGAATACCCATTTGATGCAAAATGGTTTGAACGTCCAATTCGATTTTTTCGTTCCTTGGATGCTTCGTATCTTCCGCGCCGGCTTCGTACTTCCTCGCTTCTTCCATACTATGTATCCCGCCCATCCGTCATATTCAATATTTTGCATCGACCCAGGAAGCAACAAAAATAATTATAAAGTACCTGTCTCGGTAATGTTGTCGTTCTATGCATGTCAACAAAAAAACATTTATTCTATTTTTGTCGAAAAAAAACCTCAGTCGCGCCGTTTAACACGGGACGAACCGAGGAAGTTACCGAGCCAACCCTTCGATTAAATGAATTTGGAAATGCCGTTGAATTTCTTCTTTGCGAAGCGGCGGATTCGCATGACTCCATTGCGAGGTCAACGCCGTATATAATTTGAGCATAATAAATGCCGTTACCTTCGGATCGACCGGCCGAATTTCTTTCTTGGCGACCGCTTGGGCGACTTCGCGTTCGATATAGGCCAGCATCGCCTGTTCCACCTTGTCCAGTCCGCTGTTTGCCATCGGCGTTCCGAATTCCCGCAATTCATGGGATAATTTAATAATAAGCTCGTGCTTTGCGCGAAAATCGAGCACCCGATCCAATACCCGGTACAAATTTTCAAAAAACGGCTTGTCCGGATCGATTTCCCGGTCGGCGATTTGCTTCATTTCTTGAATCACTTGTTGTACAATTTGATCAAACAGTTGTTCCTTATTGGTGAAAAACGTATAGATCGTTCCTTTTCCGACATTCGCGATTTTGGCCACTTGATCCATCGTCGTCGCCTTATATCCGAACAAGGCAAAAGACTTGGCGGCCGCTTCCAGAATTTGTTTTCTGCGGTCCACTGCCATGGTACAATCCCCTCCTGCGCAGGCGCATCAAGATCTATTTTTTGACTATTGAACGGAAACGGTCAAAGGGTCATTGATTAATGTAGCATGCTTGGGACGGGATTGCAAGGACATCGGTCATATCCTTTCCCTATTTGAAGGGTTGCGTCCCGGTTCCATCGTCATAATACTCGGAATCTATGAAATGATTCCTTTACATAGGCAATCGGCCAACGTTCAGTACATAGCAATACACCTAATAACGTAAATTGGGTATAATGGAAGCAGGTGAGAATATGCGAAAAAAACGAGTCCTACTTCTATCCGAAGCGTTCGGCACAGGACACACGCAAGCGGCATACGCGTTGGCGGTTGGAATGAAGCAGATTTGTCCGCAAGTACAGACCCGTGTCATCGAGCTGGGCAAATTTTTAAATCCGACGGTAGGTCCTTTAATTGTGTCCGCTTACCGCAAAACGGTCAGCTCGAAGCCGAAATTGGTCGGATTTTTTTACCGCAAAAAATACGACAAATCTGTAAACCGATTCACCAAGCTTGCGATGCATCGCATTTTCTATACCCAAGCTTCCCAAGTCATCCGGCAGTTGAATCCGGATATCGTCGTATGTACGCATCCGTTTCCGACGATCGTCATGTCGCGGTTGAAGCGTCTCGGCCTGGATATTCCGTTGTTTACGCTGATTACGGATTACGATGCGCATGGAACTTGGATCAACCCGGAAGTGAATAAATTTCTCGTCTCGACCCCGCACGTAGAGGAGCTTCTGCTGAAGCGCGGCATTCACCCCAGCCGGATCGAAGTGACGGGCATCCCGGTGCACCCGAACTTCTGGAAACGGCATGACAAGAAGGAAGTGCGGGCGCAATTCGGCTTGAAAGAGATGCCTACGGCGATGATTATGGGGGGCGGCTGGGGGCTGATGTTCGACGAGGAACTGCTTACGTACATGTCCCGCTGGCGCGAGAGCGTTCAGCTTCTTATTTGTATGGGCAGCAATCAGAAAATGATTCAAAAAATGCAGAACGATCCCCGGTTCCAGCATCCGAACATTCATATTCTCGGCTATACCCATGAGGTGAACAAGTTGATGGACGTCTCGGATTTGCTCATTACGAAGCCCGGCGGCATGACTTGTACCGAAGGCTTGGCCAAGCAAATTCCGATGTTGTTCTACCGTCCCATTCCGGGACAAGAAGAGGAAAATTGCGAATATTTCGTCAAAAACGGTTTTGCGGAAATATTGACGTCGACGGAAACGATCGACAAATGGTTCAACCGTCTGCAATCTTTGCAGGAAAGCGAAGGCGGCCTCATGAATCCGAACCATACCCCTTACGATCCGGAATACTGTTGTCATGTCGTATTGAAATTATTAGAATCGTAAAGGGTATCGGGACTACATCGCACCGTCCGCCGATACGGGCGCGGCCGCCCGGCGGTTCGCTTCCGCCTGCCGCTCCAGCCGCTGGCCGATGACGAAGCCGAGAATGGCGGTCAGTACGAGAGCGGCGGAAACGCCGTATATCGTTTCGATCCCGAACTTATTGTACAGCGTCGCTCCGAGCAAGCTGCCGGTAACCGTGGCGCCGATGCTCATCACCATATTCAAAATCGCCTGTCCGCTCGAGCGGAAGCGGTCCGGGATCAGAATCATCATATATTCCGCCAAGTTGACGAGATAGAACGCGATCGCCACGCCCTGCACCGCTTGGAAGATCAATATTAGCGTCAGATTCGCGGCATACGCCAGCACCAGCGCGCGAATGCCGAAGATAAGCGCCGCCGCCGCGAGCATTACGAGCGGCCGGAACCTCCCGCCTTTGCGCCCGAGATACATAAACACCCCGACCTCGATCGCGGCAGGCAGCATCCAGCCGAGCCCGATATCAAACTGCGTTCCTCCCCGTTCCCGGATCAAAAAACTGAAATATTGATCGTTCATCACAAACGAAATGTTCATCATCACAAGTACGAGCATAAAAAAAATAAACCGTTTATCCTTCACATACACCACAAGCTCGCGCATGTTCACTTTCGGCCTCGTTCCGCCCCGGTCTGCGGCACCCGCAATCTTCCGATCCCGCGGATCACGGATCGGCAGCAAGCAAGCCATCGTTCCAAGGGATAGGGCGATCATGATCCAGCTTAGCGTCCGATGGCCGGGGAAGCGGTCCAGCACCCAGCCGATCGCCACGGCCGAAACGGCAAAGCCCGCCGCTCCGAAACCGCGAATGACCGCATAGGTATTGCCCAGCCGCTTCGCCTGCAACATCGCCATACTTTCCGTCAGCACGCTGATCGGGATCCAGACGAATTGAAACAATAAAATAAACCCCATGACCGTCCAAGGGTTCTGAATTCGAAACAAGACGAACATCAATGCCGTCATCGCAAGCAGCAAACCGAGAATAATGCCTTTCATCCGGCTCGTTTTGTCGCTAATATAACCGAATAAATAATTGGCCGCCATTCCTACGATCGGAATGAGCGCATTTTGCATGCCGTACATCGCATCCGTATATCCTACCTCTTTATAGTACACCGGAAAAAAAGAATAGACGGCCGCCCCTGGCGTAAAGGCCATAAACATATAGAAATACGTCATGCGAAGCTGCGCCGCCCGAGAATCGGACTTGTTCAATTCTGGCTGTCCCATGGAACTCATGCCGTGCATTCTCCTTCATGAGATAATAAGCAACATTATAATCGATTTTGAAGAAGAGTAAAACAGACCGTCTTTCGGCACTCGCGTAGATTGTACATATTCGATTGAAGCGCTGCAGTCCCTATGGTAAAATTTATGAAAACGACGTGAAGCACACGCCGCTCCATTGCAGGATTCGTCCTGTTAATCGGGCGGCGTTCTTTTATTAGGAGGCGACGAAACGGTATGAATTTCGAAGAAAGTTATGAATTGTTTATTAACACTCATCTGCAAAAACGCAACGGAGAACGTCGAAAGAGGCTGAAGGACGGTTGCGGCCATGCGGAATTGCTATTTCTTAACCAGGTTTGGTGGCCGGCTTTCGGACATTTCCAAGAACTTCATCCGGAATATGAAGTGTTTGATTTCAAGGACGGTTGCCGGTTTCTCGACTTTGCCTATATCCGCCCTTTCTTCCGGCTTGCAATTGAGATTGACGGGCACGGTCCGCATTGGCGCAATATATCACGCTGGCAATTTTCGGATCATTTGCTGCGCCAGAATCATCTCACGATCGACGACGGCTGGCGCGTCCTCCGTTTCTCATACGACGATCTGAAAGAGAGACCCCGCCTGTGCCAGCAGATCATACAGCAATTCATGGGCCGATGGTTTGGAGAGGAGAAGCAGAGCGTCTCATTAACCATTATTGAAAAAGAAATCGTCAGGTTGGCTTTGCGGTTAAGCAGACCGCTGTCCCCCCAAGACGTCTGCGATCATCTCGGCTTCGAAAATAAGTATGCACGCAAATTGCTGCACGGTTTAAAAGAGAAAACGTGGCTCCAGCCGGACCGGGGTACTACGCGAATTCGGACGTACCGGCTCGACTTGAACGGCAAGGATATTTACTTTTGATTGGCTAGTGGGTTTGGCATGCGAGGTCGGTTCACGCCGAAATGTTACAATAACGGATTTTCAAGGTCTTATTTCCCGTTTATTGAGGCGAATTGTATAAATAACGGATTTTCAGGGTCTTATACGGAACGAAAATGCCGAAAACCTGGCCTATTCCTAGGAATCGGCTCATTTAGCGGGCCGAAAATCCGTTATTTTAAAAAATTGCCCTGATTTTTCAAAATAGGACCCTGTCAATCCGTTAAGTTGTATCCGTCAATAAATGACGTGGACTTCCAATGAAAATTTCATTCATGCGGATCCGGCTTCATTTGCCAACGCCGGTGCCAGTCGGATTCATGCTCCGCCCTCGGCCGATATAGATGCCATATCGAGAATGAAAGCGACTTTGCCGTCGCCCATAATGGTAGATCCCGAGACAAATGGGACGTCCGCCCAATATTCTCCCAGCGGCTGCACGATCATTTCCCGGGTGCCCAATGTTTCGTCCACGGCGAGCGCGACGCGCCGGCCTTCGGCTTCCGCAATGACGATGCGCAACATTCGGGCGTTGGTTTCGCATTCCGGCTTCGCGACGATCTTGAGCGCGCGCCGAAGATGTACGAGCGGGAGCACCGTTTCGCGAATGACGCATACGTCGCGGCCTTGAACGGTGCTGATCTCATCCGGCCGCAGCCGGACGATTTCAACGACCTGCTGAAGGGGCATCGCGTACACTTCGGCGCCAAGCCGTACCAGCAAGGCGCGAACGGTAGCCGACGATAGCGGCAGCCGAATCGTCATCGTCGTCCCTTTGCCCGGCGTTTCATCGATGTCCAGGCGGCCTTGAAGCTGACGGATTTGGGCTTGAACCGTATCGATATCTTGCGAGCCGCAGCCTTTCCCGTCGTCGGCGATGACGATTTCGACTTCGTTGTCAAGACGGGACGCTTTCATCAGCAGCGTGCCTTTGCGCGGTTTTCCGGCTTTTTGCCGTTCTTCCGCGCTTTCGATGTTATGGACCGCCGCTTTGCATAACAGCGAGACGAGCGGTTCGTCGATTTTATCGATCATTTCCCGGTCGAGTTCCGTATGTTCGCCAACCATCAGGAAGTCGATTTCCTTATTCAATTTGCGCGATATATCCCTCACGAAACGGGGATACCGCCGAAAAAGCCGCTGGAGCGGCAACAGCCGCGTTTTCACAACCCCTTCTTGAAGCGCCGATATCGTCCGGCTTATCCTTGCGGTCACCTCGTTCAACTGCTGCAAGACGCCTTGTCCGCACGAATCCGCTATTTCCTGGCGCAGACGCTCGTTTACATCGTTCAAGCGAGTGCTGCCGACCATTAATTCGGAGGCTACATGTTGCAGTTGCGCAAGCCGCTCCGCATCGACGCTAATCGTTTGGCCCGCCTGTGCCGCATGGATATTCGAAGAAGGATGTTCCTCGATGCTATGTATAAATTCCCTGATCTTCCCGATATCGGCCCCCTCTTCCAACTGCAGCAGCTTCCGGTCTAATAGTTTCAATTGCTCGTCAAATTGTTCCATATTCGTATGCGAAATGGACGGCTTATCGAATTTCACGTCGAACCTCCTAAACGAATGCTCGCCTCTCCGCCGTTATTGCAGTTTGAAGAGCGATACAGATTCGTTCAAATCTTCGGCGAGCTCCGCGAGCGATTGCGAGGAAGAAGCCGTTTCTTCCGCAGCGGCAGCCGCTTCTTCGCTGACGGAGGCGATCGTGTCGATCGCGTTCAACACCTCGCCGGCCTGTGCGGCCTGCTCCTCGCTTGCAGCTGCGATTTCCGCCACCTGTTGCGCAGTTTCGTTCGATTTGCCCATAATATCCTGCAGCGCTTCCCCCGTCCGCTGCGCCATATTGACCGCTTCTTCCGCCGTGCTGACGCAAAGATTCGTATTTTGCTGCATTCCTCTGACGATAACGCCGATCTGCTTCGTCGCGCCGCCGCTTCGCTCGGCCAATTTGCGCACCTCGTCCGCTACCACGGCGAATCCTCTGCCTTGTTCCCCCGCCCGCGCCGCCTCGATCGCGGCATTCAAAGCAAGCAAATTCGTTTGATCTGCAATTTCATCGATGAGTTCCAATATTTCGCCTATTTTTTCGGAGTCTTTTTGCAATAAAGCCATTTGTTCGCTGAGACGGTTCATTCCTTCGATGGACGTTTGAACGACAAGCATGCCCGCTTGAGCGCTCTCCTTCGTCTGACCGGACAGCAAAGACGCCTCTTCGGCGTTTCCGGCAACCGCATCGATGGCTCTAGACAACTCGCGGAAAAGCTCGTTGATCGTTTGCGCCGAGCTCGCTTGCGTATTGGAACCGCTGGCGATTTCCTCCGTGCTCGCCGCAATTTGCTGCGCAGCCGCGGCGACGTTTTGCGAGGAAGCCATCGTATGTCCGATCAATTCCCGCAATTGATCGATCATTTCGTTCACGGAGACGGACAGTTGGGCGGTCTCATCCTTTCCTTTCACCCTCGCTTTTTCCCGTAAATCCCCTTTCGATACTTTTCCCGTCAGCTCTACAATTTCGCGAATCGGCCGCGAAATATTGGCCGAAATTAACAGGGCCATGCCCAATGCGATAATAACCGCAACGATGCCGATGACGATAATGTTAATTTGACCCGACCGATACAATTCGATCGCTTCGTTTGTCGTCGCTTTCGCTTCGTCCGTTTGTATTGCGACTAATTGTTTCAGATGTTCCCTCATTTCGCGTCCGGTCTGTACCGTCGGATCGACCAATTCTAACGTTTTAGCCGCATCGTCCTTTTTGGCCGACTCGACAATGGGAGGTATTTGCGCAAGATAACGATCCCATAATGAAGTAAACAAATTATATATCTTCAACTGTTCCGGCGTGGTGGGAAGACTTTCATACTCCGATTTCAATTCCGCAATGTTGCTCACGGCGGTATTCACTTCTCCCTCGAGATCCGCAAGCTTTTCTTTGCTCGGCTCCGATGCGATTCGCAGAACAAGCCGCTGCACGTTCAACGTTTCCGCGGTCAAATCGCTCAGCGCGTTCACGTTAGGCATAATGTTCTGATCGATATTTTTCGCGCTATTCCCCATTCTCTCCATGCTAGACAGCGAAATATAACCTACTGCAATCAAAAGCAGCAATACGAACATAAAACTGCAAAGCAATTTGACCCGAATACTTAATTTCATTTTTCATCCCTCTTCTTGTCGAATATGAGTGCCATTTGCTAACTTTCATAGCGGTGCTGCCTGCATTTTTTGCATTTCGCTTTCTTTCCCCCGATTCCATGTTTCTCATTGTGGAAGTGGTCCAGCGGCTTATACGTTTTGCATTGTAAACACATTTTCGCATCGACCCATTGGCCGTCCACCTTCAATTTCGTTATCTTTACTTTGAGACTCAATCCAGACAATTTCCGGCTTCCCCCCCGACTTTGTGCCCAATCGATATCTGGTTCTATTGCATTATAACGGGGTAAATTTCAACAATATGTCGAATTTTGTCGATTTTTTCCGAGGATTCGATACGTCGATTCGTCCGCTTGAACGGGTGCATATTTTTCAAGTCAAATATGGTATTATTTTCTTTTTAAATGTTTTACTTTCTTGATGTTCGACTCCGATACGGTGCATGCTTGTTGCCCGTCGAAAAATACGATATTCGTATACGGATCGAACCAGGTAATCTTTGAAAGATTGACAATATTGGAGCGGTCGAGATTATCGAAACCGTTAGGCTTCAACAACTTGAGCCAATGTTCCAGCGTGGTTAACGGCTCATATACGTTATGAGCGGTATGAATCGAAATTCCTTTCTTATAGATCGTTAAGTACAAAATATCGTCGACATCAATCAATTCGGGCCCATTCTCCTTATGCATCACTGGGATTAGCAAGCTGGCCACCTCTTTCCTCGTTCTTAGTTGCTGATATATTTTCCGTATGAAGACTAGTTTTTATGACGCAACTTGGCGTAGGTCGTCCGGTTCAAGCGCAAGAAATGCGTTCCCACGGTCCCAGCAAGAAATTACGCTTGATGCGGTCCGCAAAAACATTTACAATGAGGACAAATGCTTGGGGGTGTTCTCATGCCGGATCAAAACGAGCCGAAAAAAATCAATTTAGCCGATGCTATCAAACAAAAACTTGCGCAAAAAAAACAACAGCAATTTGACCAAAAACACCAGTTTAACGGAGGCGGCAACATCAAAGCGCTCAAAAGCCAAAATACGAAAAAACCGAACAATCAGCGGAGACGCACGGGCGGATCCTAAAAAATCCCATTCCCGATGATTCGCGAACATTTCCAAGTCCACCGAAGGGCGATGCAGCCGTTTGCGTGGGCTTTTTATTTTTAACAGCTTTTCATGCAATAGCGCCCTATTTTCTTCCTTGTCGATATTTGGCAAACCGAGTAAAATGAATGAAGATAATCATTGGAGAGAGGCGGTTTGGCGGCAGTGGAAAATAAAGGGGTGTCGTGTCTCGGCTGTCTGGCTTTTATTTTTATCTTAGGGCTGATCGCAGCGGTTTTTAAATTTATAGCGGAAAATATTTGGACGATTCTATGGGTCTTGGGCGGCATTGTCATCCTTGCGGCGCTCATCTATGTCGGCGTGAAATATTCCAAAAATATAAAACAAAAGCTGATCGAAAAGGGCAAAGTGCAATTCGATGAGAAATATGAGGAGAACGAGCGGCTTATTTTGCAAATCGCAGCAAAGCATAAAGGTTATGTAACGCCCGCCGACATCGCGTTGAGAACGGATCTGTCCTTGGAAGCGGCAAAAGGATATTTGGATTATTTGAAGAGAAAAGGATTTGCCAGACTGCGGATTGCGGATAACGGTTCGTACGTATACCAATTCACCGATCTGCTGTCGGAAGAAGACAAGAAAAACGCCGAAATATTGTGAGGAATCGGGGATATCCGCCGCATTTTGCGGCGTTTTTTTGTTTGGTGCCGTGAGGGAAACGCCCTGAATGGGGGCCCCTGTTAGGCACCTCCTTCTAAGCGCCTTCTGTCGAAATCCCGTTCATTCAGGATAGCGAGAGAGACCGATCGCATATCAAACCTGGTTTCTGATCGAAAGCAAAAACACTCATTTAGCCAATTTAACGGAATCTGGGTCCGCCAAGTCACACGTAGACGCAGCTATTCGCATGGACCATTGCAACGCTAGTGCTAATAAGATACAATTGTTCCCTATTTTAGGGTGCAAGGCGTTGTCGGAGTCCGAAGATAAGAAAAACGCCTGACGGCGTCCTTTAAGTTCGTGCATCTCCGTTCATACGTACCAAAGTAAGCTGGGGTATGGGGATCTTCTTCCCCTGTCCCCAGTCTACTTTTTCACATCATTTATCCTGTATTCATAGCCATGAACTCCTTTGTAATAATC
>NZ_JAHLPR010000030.1 GCF_018918005.1 Paenibacillus sp. MSJ-34
ACGTTGTCGACAAACATAACGATAGGATGATAGTGGGATGCTGACAAGTGTCTCTTTTTTGCATCTTAATTCGGCATTTTTACGCTGCAATATTAGGCATTTCTATTATGCAATAAACAAGCGGTTAGTCAAACTTTCGATGTGATGGGGGACAAACCATTTCATGTCAGTGGAATTTTTCAAGTGGAGTACCTTCAAAACGCAAAAGTCCAATTGTATGTAGATTTTATTAATGAAAATGGAGGATTTATTGGGGCTGATATTACAGAATGGAAAAGCACAGACGGTGGAAATATAACATTGTCTAGCCACGGAAAGGTTCCTTCCGCTGCGACCAAAGCAATAATTTACGCAATTCTGCGAGCCACGGAAGAGCAAGGAGCAGGAACTATCTTTGTCGATTCCATTCGATTTAGCTATGAAACCGATACAAATCTTTTATATAATCCGTATTTTGACTCGGATTTTAATCACGATATTTCAAGAGGGTGGAACAAAGCGGTTTGGACTACCGGCACTTCTCAATTTGAAGTCGCTCGCTTCGGCAACAACAACGCGCAAAAAATCGTCGCCTCCGCAATGAAAAGGAACGAGATGGTAGCTATTAGTCAAACCATTAAAGCGGAAAAAGAAAAAGATTATACTATAAGCGGGTTATTTAAAATCGATCAGTTGCAAGGATCGAAGGTTCAACTATACGTTGACTTTATTAATGAAACAGGGGAATTTGTGGGAGCCGACATAACGGAATATGAACATCTAACGTATGGACAGTTTATCGTATTGTCCAATTCCGGAAAAGTTCCTGAAGATGCAGAGAAGGCTATTGTGTATGCAATCATTCGCGGAATTAACGACCAAGCCTCTGGAAGTATTTATGTCGATTCGCTTCATTTCCAATATACCGTCGAACCGAATCTGTTATCAAATTCCGAGTTCAATATTTATCCGGGTGGTGACGAAATTGCCGACGCTTGGGATAAAGGAACATGGGGGGCTGACAATAGCGAGTTTCAAGTCCAGTTGGTTGACGGACAGCATTTACAAAAGATAATAGGCACCGGAATTGACAAAGACGGGGTGGTGGCCGTTTATCAACAGCTTAAAGTAAATGAGTTGGAAAATTTTAAAGTTGGGGGCTCATTTCATATACCTCATTTGGAGCGCTCGAAACTGCAATTATATGTGGATTTCTATGATGCAAATAATCAGTTCATTGGGGCAAATATTACCGAACATCTACATCCTACTCTTGATTATATTCGTTTGCAAAATCAAGGACAAGTACCGGAACATGCGGTAAGAGCCACTGTCTATGTCATAATTCGTGGGGTGGAGGATAAGGCTTCTGGAACTGTAAATGTTCATCAGGTTAGCTTTAGATATGTATGAGTAATCTAGAGGGATTCGTTTTGCTTAGAAGGTTAAGTTCTTTTTGGGTATATGGAGGTATACAGTAATGAACGACAGCAATCGTCCTGTTTTTTCGCTGAATATAACGGTACAAGAGTTCGACAATCACTATTGGTACAAGACGGAATTGATTGATATTTGTCGCCGCTGCCGTCTCCATGTTTCGGGAACAAAGGGAGAGCTGGAAGCGAGAATTCGCAATTTGCTGAAGGGGGAACGAGTCGACGATGCCCGCCGAGCGGCCGCAACCCGACGGCAAAGCCGGCAATTGCAAGAAATCACGCCGGAGACCAGGCTCATTCCCGAAGGATTCAAGTTTAATCGTCAGGCGAGGGAGTTTTTTGCCGCTTATTTCAAGCGGGACAAGTTTTCGTTTACGAAAGAAATGGCGGCAGCGCTGCGTGAAGCCGAACGCAATGACGATCACGACATGACGGTTGCCGATCTGATCGCGGTCTATGAAGGAAAGAGGCGCGTCGACAATCCTGACGAGTCAAGCTACCAATGGAACCGTTTCGTGCAGGATTTCAATCGGGATCCGCAGTCGAGACAGATCGGCCATAACCGGATGCGGATTGCGGCGGAATTATGGAAGCACGTACGGGACAACCCGGGGGACAAACGGTATTCCCCGGAGCTTTTGACCGAATATTTGAACCGCTCGCGCCAGACATGAGGACTTGATCCAAGGAAGCCATTACATCCGATTGAGTTCCCTTCGCATGATAACCATAGAGTTTTAGACTAACATTTGAGTTAGCGCGGCAAAAAACAACCGTCCGAGACGGTTGTTCTCTTCAACCACGAGGGGAATAGCTTGATTTAAATCATAGTTTGCAATCGATGCTCTCCTTTCTTATTTTAATTTCCAGGATAGGACTATTTTCTCGAATTCATTTTCGTTTAGTTCATCAGACTGATCGGCTTCGATGAAAATAACGGTTTCGTCTAAAAAAATGTAGCAATATTGTTTGATTACCGATTTCGATGTTTCTGTTTCGATACCGGATACATACGAGATGTTGGCGGGATGGCCATGTATCTCAACATCCTTCGAATCTATAACCTTTAATTCGGAATAATAATTTCGCTGCAAATTCATCTTGTCCAAGAACGCCTGCCTATCTTCGGCAAGAACGGTTTGTTGAAGATTCGTGACACCTAGAGCAGGTTCGCCTGCAGGAACAGGGAACACACCGCCTTTACTGTATAGCTCCAATAAGCCGTATTGTTTTGACAGCTTCCAATCGGTTGGCAAGTCAAGCGAATAGTATGTATCCGATTCGGAGGATGTACCCACCCATCGGAAGGAGGCCAGCATGTTAGTAATTTGATCTTCAATGAGGGTAAATTGCTCTTCCGGAGCGGCTACCTGGATTTGTCCTATTTTTTGCTCCTCACTTTCCAGTAGATAAATCCATTGCGTATACGAGAACCCATCCTTAACGAGACTGCATTTGAGGAGAAGCGCCCGGGCTTTCTTGGCAGTATGTAATATCTCTTTTGAAACGAGCTCTAACCCTTTGGTTTGCAGCGTGTCTGCGGTGAACAGATTGTCAAAATAGTTAATGGCTTGCGTTCCATCAGGTACGGGAAGTTCCATGACCAAAATACTGGTTTGGTGGGTTAGGCTCTCATAACTGACAAATCCGCTTGCTTGCTGAAAATCACCCACTGGAGCAAAGCTCAAGGATGTTCCCGGAATGGTCACATATCCGTCTTCTGGTTCAGCCTTCGTTTCTTCCATCTGGACAAGCGTTACGGGTTTTTCCGAAGCAGCCGAACCGGAATTGCTGCTGTCGCCGGTAGTGGCGGGAGATGAGCCACAGCCTACTAATAAAGATAATAAAGCAATAAGTGTCATTACCTTGTTGTACACGAGATTCCGCCTTTCATAATCATCATCATATTTGGATGGTAAAGATGCTTCTACAATATATCGGAAAGTAACAGTCGACTTTTGATACTTGTACCAGGCGGGTAGAGTGAAAGAAAGTAGAGGGTTTTAAAATGGTTTACCGGGTATTCATGCCATAGGTTGAATTTCGGTTGCCTTTTCGGTAATATAAAACATGAACTGGAAAACTGCAGCTAGGGTTCCGCCGTTGTTGCTTGCGGGTCTGCGACCGAGGGCTGCATCTTTTGCGCCATGCAAAAGGCACCTATTGACATAAAAGGTCCGAGGGGAAAGGTTCAGCGTATTTGTGATGCGTTGAAATCTTTCTTCTCGGATTTTTGTTATTTTAGAGGAGGCAGGAGAGGTATGAAAATCGATGAAATTCGGCCGGGCGTGGCCGTGATCGTGATGGACGGGAACAATCGGGTATTGCTGCAAAAACGTTCCGACGTTGGGTTATGGGGAATCCCGTCGGGTCATGTGGAGCCGGGAGAAACGGTGGCCGAAGCCGCGGTGCGGGAAGTCCGCGAAGAAACGAATTTGCATATACGTATTTTGAAGCTAATAGGCGTTTACTCCGAACCGAGTTCTCAAGTGTTTGTTTATCCGAACGGGAGAACGGTACATTTTGTAACGACATGTTTTTTAGCCGATATCGTAGGGGGAGAGCTTCGCTGCAACTCTGCGGAATCGCTGGACGTCGCATTTTTCCCTGTAACCGATTTGCCTTCAGGGCTGCTGAATATGCATCCTAGATGGTTGGAGGATGCGCTTGCGCATTGTGAACGAGCCTTTATTCGTTAAGTATCGGCGGTCATGGCGAGGCAAAAAAAGGGAGGCTCATCGGCCTCCCGCATGCCGCTAATACTAGCGGCTTCTCTTATTCATTCCATTCGATCGTTTGCAATTCCTTCGTTGTGCCGTTGAAAACCGCTAAACGGCCGTTCCCCAACCATAATGCCCGGATATCTTGGAGACCCGACACGCCAACGATCCACTCCAGCGGATCGGCAGCGGCGATCCGGAATCCGTTGTTTTTGTCCAACCAGGAATAGAAATAGCCGTCGGCCTCCAGACTCATATACCGCTGGTCCCGATCGACAAGCGATTGAACTTTTTTGCCGTTCTCGATTTTATATACCGCTTGTTGCTTGTAATCGTAGTCGAACAGATGGCTTCCCGTCGCCTTATAAGGCGTGAAACCTTCGGATTTCGCCACCCACTGCTGCTTGCCTTGCGGGGAGTAAGAATAGAGCTTGAACCATTCCGCGCCGTTCAACCGTTTGGACATCATCACCGCATACGAGCCGTCCTCTAGGAAGAACGTGTCCCAATACGACTCGTTCGGATATTTGGCTTGGGCGATCAATTTGTTCTGTTCGTTTTTCAAGCTGACAGTGACTTCGAATCCGCCTTTTGCGTTTTTGGAAGTAACGTAGACGTATTTGTTATGGCCGAATTGCTGCAATGTCCCGGAAGCGGTTTTGGACTGGGCGAGCTTTCCTTCCGAATCGTAATAGCTCAGCTTGGAAGAACCGCCAGTACTGTAAGCGACGAGCAGCGTTCCGTTCGGCATGATCCAATAGTTCCATGCGAAGAAGGTGCCTTTGGTGGGCAAGGGGTGAGTAACATGCCGCGTAATGGCGCCGGTCTGCGCGTCGACGGTATGCAGACTCATCGTCTTCTTGTCTTTCGTTTCCGTTTCCAGCAAAATTTCGCCGTTCGCCTCCACTTTTACGGGCGTTCTCTTGATATTATATTTGGTACCGAACGAGGTACGCCATTTCGTTTGGCCTGTGTCGATCTCCACCGCTTTGAAGAGGAGCTCCTCCGCTTCGGTTTCATAGGCAACGATGAGCAGCTTGCCGGACGGGTCTTTAAACCAGCCCAATAAATAATAGATTTCCGATTGCTGCAAGTTCCATAACTGCGAGTAGGATGCAGGCTGCCATTGCCCCGATGAAGCCGGCACTTCGATGGCGATCTCTTCCGTATCTCCGGGTAGGGTGGCGTGAACGGTTTGACCGGCGGCTGGCAGAACCAACAGTATAGATAGCGCCAAGGCAAAACATTGTGATATCCATTTGTTCATTTTCGATCAATCTCCTTCCGTATCAGCTATGCTTACATATCGGCATGACGCAGGTCTAATTGAATAGATCGAAATGGTTCCGCTTAGGATCCGGTGGAGTATTGCAGCATCGTTCGTGTTAATATATAAAGAGATAAAAAGCGACTGGAGTGATGATGCATTGAAAAACGAGATCATTCAACGGTTTACGACCTATGTCAAAGTCGACACGCAGTCCAATGACGAGAGCGATGCTTGTCCGACTACGCTCGGGCAGCTTGAACTGGCGCGCATGCTTGTGGATGAATTGCAAGAGATCGGCATGGAAGAGGTGACAATGGACGAGAACGGATACGTTATGGCCACCTTGCCCTCGAATACGGAGAAAGATGTGCCTACGATCGGGTTTCTGGCCCATATGGATACGGCGACCGATTTTACCGGGGCGGGCGTGAATCCGCAAATCGTCGAGAACTATGACGGAAACGATATCGTTCTGAACAAGGCGCTCAATGTGGTGCTGTCGCCGCAAGATTTCCCGGAATTGGCAGGGTACATAGGCCATACGCTCATTACGACCGACGGAACAACGCTGCTCGGAGCGGACGATAAAGCGGGGATCGCCGAGATTATGACCGCGATGGCGCATCTGATACGGCATCCCGAGATCAAGCATGGCAAGATTAGGGTCGGCTTCACGCCGGACGAGGAGATCGGAAGAGGTCCGCATCGCTTCGACGTGGCCGCTTTCGGCGCCCGTTACGCCTATACGATGGACGGGGGACCGCTCGGGGAACTGGAATATGAAAGCTTCAATGCCGCCGAAGCCAAAATTACGGTCAAAGGGAAAAACGTGCATCCCGGAACGGCGAAAGGCAAAATGGTAAACGCCGCCAAAATCGCCATGGAACTGCACGGCAAATTGCCTGCGCAGGAAGCGCCGGAATATACGGAAGGCTATGAAGGCTTCTATCATCTAGTCTCCATTAGCGGGAATGTAGAAGTGACGCAGATGCGCTATATTATTCGCGACTTCGACAGGGAAAAGTTCAACGGCCGCAAATCTTTTATGGAAAAGATCGTCGCAGACCTGCAAACGGCTTACGGTGCGGAAAATATCATCTTGGACATGAAAGATCAATATTATAACATGCGGGAAAAGATAGAACCGGTCAAGGAAATCGTCGACATCGCTTATGAAGCGATGCAAAATCTGGGCATTCGCCCGATCGTTAACCCGATTCGCGGCGGCACGGACGGTTCGCAGCTTTCGTATATGGGGCTGCCGACACCGAATATTTTCACCGGCGGCGAAAATTATCACGGCAAGTTCGAATATGTGTCGGTCGATAATATGGTCAAGGCGACGAATGTCATTATCGAAATCGCGAAACTGTTCGAACAGAAGGCTTGAGCGCTGTTTGCCGCAAGAGGCGAGCGCCGTGACGGCGAAGGGAGGGGCTGTTCCTTTTAGGGGGCAGCCTCTTTGCTATGGGCGGTCTGTGCCGCGAGGGCATGTGGCACGGGATGTTGTGCGTGGGGGGAACTGCGTGGCGGGTTGAAGGCTCAGCGCGTAGGCGTGCGTGTGATACGTGGATCGCAGGCTGGCAGGACTAGCGGCGAGGTGTGGTGCGGGACGTTGGACGCGTGGGCAGAGTGCCGCGAAGCGCCGCAGGTTCGAGCTCTCGTTCGGGAGTAGCTGCAATTATCCATTTAAATTTATAAAAATAGGGGGCCAACGTGGTAGTAACTGCAAAAATCCAGTTATTTCCGGGCGTTTGTGCCATTTTGTCGATTTAGCGAGGGTAGCAAATGGATATTTGCAGTAATTTCGCTCGAAATTGTCCCGATCCGGAAAAATAGATGGAAAATTGCAGCTACTGGGTGTGGTGCGACCAATAGTGCTGGCGTCGAGCATAATGTATATTAGAGTAACGTCGAACGTGTACGTCCATTATCGTAACACCGAGCATGTGCGTGGATTAACAATTATAGCGAACATGTGTACATTAGAGCAACACTGAGCATGTGCATACATTAGCGTAACATCGAGTATGTGAGCGCATTAGCATAACATCGAGCAAGTGCCTCCTATAAGCGGCAATGGTGCCTCCACCCTTGCCGCAACGCCGCCCGCTCCCCGAAGCGCGCTAACAGTGCATATGGCGCTCCGCTTCGTCCCACGGCACGACATACCCTTGTCCCTTCGAGCAGAAGATGGACGAGGACGTGTACGCCGGGTCGGCGTCTTTGTTGTACGCTTTCCTCGCGATCACTTCCTCCGGGTTATGGCACTTGCCGTAACCTCCGAACGCCAGCCGGATCGAGCCCTTCCCTTGCGTAAACGAAGCGAGCTCGGCGCTATAACGGATAAACGTGGCGACCGGAACTTTCCCGGTAATGACGGCTTTGCCGCCGGAGAACTCGGGCGGATCGAACGTGCCGTGCGCCTTCTGCATATCTGTCATGACCCTTCCCATATCGTCGGCGTCGACTCGTATTTTCACATCGTAATAGGGTTCGAGCAGTACGTTGTCCGCTTGCTCCAGCCCTTGCCGCAGCGCGCGGAACGTCGCCTCCCGGAAATCGCCCCCGCTCGTGTGCTTGTTATGCGCCCGGCCTTTCAACAACGTAATGCGCATGTCCGTGACCGGCGCTCCCGTAAGCAGCCCGTGATGATCGCGCTCATGCACATGCTGCTCGACCGCATGCTGATAATTGACCGTTAACACGTCGGGGTGGCAGTTGTTCTCGAATACGATTCCGCTGCCGGGCGGAGCGGGCTCCAGCCTTAGATGCACCTCGGCGTAATGGCCCAGCGGTTCGAAATGGCCGCAGCCGGTCACAGCGGATGCGATCGTTTCCTTATACAATATTTCCGGCGTATCGAACGACACGTCGATATGAAACCGCTCCTTGACCACCTGCTCCAGCACCTCGAGCTGAATGACGCCCATGACATGAAGGTGAATTTCCTGCAAATGCTCGTCCCATACGACACGGAGGGAAGGATCCTCGGCATCCAGCAGACGGAAGCATCGCAGCACTTCCTTCGGGTGCAAGGAAGGAGGATAGACGACTTTCGAGACAAGCGTCGGTACGATCTCGTACACCGCCTGTTGCCGCAGCGCGCCAATCCCGTCGCCGATCGAGACGGCCGACAATCCGGTGACCGCGAATAGCTGTCCGGCTTCCACCCGATCCGTGTTGTCATATTTATGGCCGTTATAGATTCGAATGGATGTCACTTTCTCCGCGATCGCCTGCTCCGTTCCTGCGGCGCTGACGATTTCATCCCGGATGTGCAGCGTGCCGCGCAGCGCTTTAATAAAAGCAATGCGGGCGCCTTGTTCGTCGTGGCGGATTTTGTAGACCAAGCCCGCAAAATCGCCCTGATTCGAATAATGGCATACCGTCCAACGGTCGAGCTGCTCCAGAAACTCCGCAATGCCGATATCCAGCAAAGCGGAGCCGCAGGCGCAAGGAAACAGCCGCCGTTCGTTTACCATGCTCTTCATCGCTTCCAACCAGGCATCCCGGTCATAAGCCTCTTCCATATATAGCTCCAGCAGCTTGTCGTCGCGCTCGGCGATGAATGCGATCAATTCGTCGTCCATGCGTCCATCATCGTTCAAGGAGGCGACATCGCACACATCCGGGGTCAAGTTCAACCGGATCTCATCCGTCACCCGCCGGACATCCGCCCCGATCCGATCCGTCTTGTTAATAAAGAACAAAGTCGGCACCTTATGCTTGCTTAACAAATGCCAAACCGTCTCCGTATGGCCCTGCACGCCTTCGACCGCGCTTACGACAACGATCGCGTAATCCATCACTTGGACGGCCCGCTCCATTTCCGCGGAGAAGTCGACATGTCCCGGCGTGTCGATCAGCGTATAGGTTTTGCCTTTATAGCGCATTTCGGCCTGATCCGCAAAGATCGTAATGCCGCGTTCCTTCTCGAGTTCGTGTCCGTCCAGGAAAGATTGGCGGTCGTCTACCCGTCCCCGGGTTCGAATGCTGTTCGTATGAAAGAGCAACTGCTCGGCCAACGTCGTTTTGCCTGCGTCCACATGGGCGAACATGCCGATCGTAATGTTCATGGGAGACACCTCGTACCTCGTAGTGAATGATGATGTATAAAACTAGTTCAAATACCGTCCGGTTTGGCTGTACATTTCGGATAACCGGACCGAGGCCGTCTCAATGACGTCTTCGTCCAGCCCGTTCAACTCGCGCAACTGCTCCAGCTTCCGCTCAAGCGGCGTTGCGGCGTCGAGGTATAGCCCCCATTGCACGAGACAATCGATGCACGCTTCGAATTCGATCCGGTTGAAATGGATATAAGCTTTATAGAGATATGTCCGGGCATGGAAGGAATCGATAGACAGTACGCGATTGAACATTTTGAGCGCAAGATCTTCTTCCGCCATGCTGTAATAAATGAGCCCCAAGTTATAATAGCCGCCGATCGAATCGGGATGCATGCGAATGAAGTCTTCGGCGTCCGACTTCGCTTCCTCGTACCGGTCCGACAAGTAGTGAATATATCCTCGAAGACTGTACAGAATCGAATAGGAAGGATCCGCCTTCAAGCCGGCGGTGCAATCTTCGGCCGCCTGGTCAAGCTCGTTCAATTCAAGACGGCATTCGGCGCGTGCTTCATAGAGAGCCGGATCGCCGGGATTCAGCTCGATCGCTTTCGTAAACGCCTCTGCGGCAAAATCCCATCGCTCCATCGCTTTCAATACGTATCCCATCGCCTTCCGGTAATAAGCCGTCTCCGGCAATTCGGCATCCGCCGCGGCGGCTTCCTGCAAGTCGACCCAGGCTTCGTCATATTTATCGAGCTTATAATACAGATAGCTTCTTTTCATGAAAACTTCCGCATCGGCCGATAGCTCCAATGCCCGCGTATAGGAGGCGACGGCTTGAGATTCCCGTTCCAACGCATGATAGATTTCGCCTTGCTGGACATAATTCAGCGGGTCGTCATCCTCCAGTTCCAGCAGCCTTTGGTTCACAGGCAAGGCTTCTTCGTATCGCTCCAAGCGGCAATACGAATCCGCCAGCCAGTAGCAGGCGACCGGGGATTCCTCGAATTTGCCGTTCAATTCGAGCAACACCTGCAAGGAACGCTCCTCTTGCTCCTGTCGACGGTATAGCAGCGCTTTTTCATAGTAAGCCTTGAGCAAGCCGGGGTCCGCTTCCAGCGCCCGATTCAAGTCCTGCTCGGCCTCGTTCCATTTGTCGCTCAGCCGATGGAAAATTCCACGCTTCAAGTACAACTCCGCCACGCCCGGGTAAAGCCGGAGCGCTTGGCTGATCGCGTCGGCCGCCAGATCGAATTCCTTCTTTTGCGCGTATAGATCGGATAAATCCATGCGGAATGAATAGGAATTGCGGATTTGCTGCCGAAAAGTTTGGAACGCGCCGTAGCTGTAATTCGTTTTTTGGATGAGCAAGGAGAGGCCGTGATCGGGCTTGGATTCGAATACATCCGCCATTTCGATTCCTTGGAGCAAATAGCGGATCGCTTCGTCCACTTCTCCGGCGGCGTCAAGCGCTCTGGCCATCCCCAAATAATAAACGGGAATATCCCTTCCGGCATACGACAAGGTTTGGCGGAAGGCGTCGACCGCTTCATGAAACTTGCCGCTCTCGTAATAGACCATCGCCAATTCGTAGTACGTCGTGACGACCGTATCCTCGTCTTCCCGCTTGATGCTTTCGTGCAAATCGCGGACCGCTTCGTCGTATCTGGCCAAATCGCGGTACGTAATGCCGCGGGTATACCAGGGCAAATACGAATCCGGTTCCCGCTTGATCACTTCGTCCAAATCGAGCAGCGCTTCCTCTTTCCGCCCCATTTCGCGGAGAATATGCGCTCTTCTCTCGTAAGCCGATATGGCGTTCGTTTGCTCGATGACGGCTCCGATTCTTTGCAGCGCCTCTTCGGGGCGATCGAGATTATGCAAAATTTCCGCGATCTCAAGCTTTTGCCAAAGGGCTGTCGCCTCCGATTCCCCCTTCAAGTAATATTTTGCGGCCAATTCGATCTTCTTTTTGCGAAAATAACGCTGTCCCAACCGGACATACCATTTTTTGACGAATCCCATGTTGAACACTCCTATGTATTGGTGGGAATCCTTTCCCAAGGTCAATTTTGCGGCATACTTGCTTGAACAGCCTCATCAGTTCGTTTTACATCATAATATGCTAACAGATCATAATGATAATATCGACAACTATGTTGTAATTTTTTTGCGCATAGGAGATGTTCGTGCAGATTCGAAATCAACCGAAGCAAAAGAACCGCCCTGCAGCGCGCGCTGCCTGACGGTTCTTTGTTTCAAGCGCCCGGGCGGTTCGGCCCGGTTTCGCTGCCGTTCGAACGTTTCGCCCCCGCATGCTTCTCCCGATATTCGGAGGGCGTCATGCCGACGAGCTTCTTGAACACTTGGGTGAAATAGCGCGGGTCTTGATACCCGACGAGCGGTGCGACCTGAAACACCTTCACTTCCGAATGGAGCAAAATAAAACAAGCTTTGTCCATGCGAACCCGCGTTACATATTCCAGGAAGGTGCAGCCTGTCGCCTGTTTGAATAAGGTGCAAAAATAACTGCAGCTCATCTGCGCCAGTTCGGCCACCTCTTCGATGCCGATATCCTGCTGGTAATGGGTCTCGATATACCGCTTGGCTTTCCCGATCATGGCGGCTCCGTCTTCCTTGGAGCGGGATGCCGCCGCAAGGCCGATCCAAACGGAGAGGCTCTTCTCCAAGATGCGAATCATCTCTTGCAGCGTTGACGCCTGTTCCAAGTCGATATAAGCTTCGTACAATACGTCGTTGGGGACGGATGGAATGAGCGCGAACTGCCGCTGCGCGATGACGGCTATTTCGAACAATATTCGTTTCGCCGTTTCCTTCGTCGCTTCCGAGCGGATCAAATGATCGTACACATTGTGCAACGCGCGTTTGGCTCCGGCTTCGTCCAATAGTTTGACCGCATCGGTTAAACGCTTCTCCTCGGCCGCCGGATAGGCCGGCGCGATCGCCCCGCCCGGGTTGTCGGCCTCATGGACGAAAACCTGCTGCATACCGTCGATAAATTGCCGGTATAATGCGTGTACGGCTTGCCGGTAGCAAGTTCGCAATTGTTGGAAACCGGTATGGGCGCGGCTCATGCCGACGGAGCAGGTTAATTTGGCATTGGTCTGCATCGCCTGGACGATATCCCGCCCCAGCTCGCGCTTTTCGTTCAACGGCATCTCCGGAAACAACAGCACCCATTCCCCGCTATAATACGGAAATACGGTGAAACAACCTTTTTGCGACCCCAATTCCTTCAAAATGTTGTCCGCCGCGAAATACCATAACCGCTTTTCTTCCGCTTTCCATCGGCCCGATACCGATTGCATCCGGTCCAACTGCACCAACGCGAGAAAGAAAGGGGTCTCCAGCATATCCAGGTTCGCCCCTTCCTCCAAAATCGGCGAAGGCGCCTGGCCGTCCATCATTTCCGTATACAGCCGCTCCTGGGCGATGGCGGACAGCCGTTTTAAGGAATGGCGAAGCTGTTCTTGCCGCATCCTGTGGATATGGTATTCGTCCAACTCGAGCTTCGCTTTCCGAACGATATTCTCCAACTCTTCATGGTCGATCGGCTTGAGGATATAATCGAACGCGCCGAAGCGCAAAGCCTCCCTGGCATATTCGAATTCCCCGTAGCCGCTCACCACGATGAAAATCGGTTCTTTCCCTTTATGATTCTTCATCGTCTCTCGCATAAAGGCGATGCCGTCGACGATCGGCATCCGGATATCGCTAACGATCAGATCAGGCGCAAGTTGCCGCGCCGCGTCCAATGCTTCCTTGCCGTTGCGCGCTTCGCCGACGATTTCCATTCCCCAGTCCGCCCAAGGGATCGCGATCTTCAAACTTTCGATAATGATCGGCTCGTCGTCCACGAGCAGTACGCGATACGTACGCTCCATGCCGCACCCTCCTTTCTCTTCCGCAAGCCGCCTTGCCTTACCGGCTGCTCCTCAATCTCCAGTAATTTTGCGCCGCTTGCTCAAGCTTCTTTAGTCCTTCGTCCGGCTGCAATCGCCGATCGACGATATCGGCAACGATATGCAGAAACTTCTGTTTCACTTCCGGCGGCAGCATATTGTCGTAAGGAACGAATTTGGCTTCGGTTTGTTCCGTCAGCCGGATGACCTGGCTGAAGACGGGACCCGCCGTTTGCATATCCGCAAGGCCCGACATCGCCGGAATCCGGTATGCTTCGTTCATCAGCCTTCGCTGAACGTCCGGGCGATACATTTCGGCGAGGAAGGCGAGCGCCGCTTCTTGCTTGCTCTCGTTCAAAGCGGAGGACAGTCCGATGCCGACCGTATATCCTCCCGCGAGCGCTTGCGGATCTCCAGGCCGGATGACGGGGAAGGGGATCACGCCCACGTCGTCCATGAAATGTTGCGGAAACAGCGTAATATCCCAATTTCCGTTTACATACATCGCCGCCTTGCCTTCGGTAAACAAATCGACGGCTTCCTCCGTATCGATGAGATTGGGATTGGCCGGAAAGGCTCCCAATCCGGCCATTTCGTACAAGGATTCCAGTGCGAGCAGATAGTCCGGGTTATCGAAGGAAGCTTCCCCTTTCAGAACGCTTTCGAACCGTTTCGAACCTACCTGCCGATCCATCAAATAATGCGCATAAATGCCGGCGGGCCATTGCGCTTCGTTGCCGAGCGCAAACGGAATGATCCGCTGCCGTTTCAGGGCGGGAATCAGTTCCATCAGTTCGTCGACGGTGCGCGGCGGGGACAGCCCGAATCTTTCGAACATCGTTTTGTTGTAAAACAGCGGTTCGGCATTCCCTTCGAACGGCAGCCCGTATACTTTTCCGTCAAACGTCCATAAGCTTAAATCCGAAAATTGATCCTTCATTCCCCGTTCCTCGATAAATCCGGTCAAATCCAGCAGGCGCCCGGCTCGGACATAAGGCTCGATTTCGGCGCCGCCGAACAGGGAGAAAATATCGGGCGGACGCCCGGTAACCATCTCGCTCTTCAATTTCTGCTCCCGGTGAATCGTCTGATCCAGACCTTCAAAGTCGATCTTGATCCAAGGATGCTCGGCTTCGAATTCGTCGATGACTTGACGGAAAATCCGCTCCACCGGTTTATCGTGCTCCCCGACCCAGAAATGCCGGAAAGTTAGCGTTACTTTCTCCTCGACGGCCGACGTCTGGGAGCTGCCGGGCAATACGCCGCATCCCGCCAACGCGAGCAGCGCCATGACCACGCCCGACAAGATCGCGATAAGCCTGATTCGAATACGGCGGCGGTTCATACTTGATCCCTCCCCGCGTGCTCGACCTTCGGAATCCGGATGCGGATGACCGTCCCGCACCCTTCGGCCGAACATACGATCAATCCGTAAGGCGGACCGTATTGCATGCGGATTCGTTCGTAAACGTTCTTCAGGCCGACGCCGCTATTTTTATATTTCGTTCCCGCAGCCGGAGAGAACCGGTCGCGCTCGAATTGCGCAAGATCGAATCCGAGCCCGGTATCGGCTACTTCGATAGCGAGATCCTGTCCGAGATCAAACGCTTCGATGCGGATGAAACCGGAATGCTCCATCGTTTCGATGCCGTGATATAAGGCGTTCTCCACAAGCGGCTGAACGATCAGCCGCAGCGTTAACAGATGTTCGAGAGACGGCGGGCACGCGATCGTATAATCGAATTTATCGCGAAACCGCATCTTTTGAATATTCAAGTAATGCTTGACATGCTCCAACTCCATCTTGAGCGGAATGCTCTCCACATTCTCGCTAATGCTGATCCGCAGCAGCTTGCCGAGCGATATGACCATGCGGCTAATATCGCGGTTGCCCGCCAGCACCGCCATCGAATTGATCGATTCCAGCGAGTTGTAGATGAAATGCGGGTTGATCTGGGCGACCAGAGCCTGCATTTCCGCTTCCTTCTTGCGCCGCTGCTCCGTCTCGACCTCGCGCAGCAAGTCGTGGATTTGCACGATCATTTGATTGAACCCGTCGATCAGCAATTTGCTCTCGTCTTTCCAGCGGGTCGGGGAGCGCAGTTGGATAAAATGGCCCTGCTCCACTTTCTTCATGCCTCTGGCGCTAATAATTATCGTATTGATTAACGGCCGGATAAATTTCCGTTCGAACAAGAAGCCCGTCAGCAAAGAAAACAAAATCAGCCCGACGGCGATATTGCGGATCGTCCGCGGTTCGCGCTGCAGTTCCTTCAGCGGAGTTACCGCCGCAAGCACCCAGTTCTCATGGGCGGAGGGAACGGTCGTGAGCATCGATTTCTCTCCGTCGAAGCCGGTAATGATATCGCTATGCCCGACGAAAGGGCTTGCCAAGGAGGCCGAAATGACGCTGCCGGTATTGTTGCCCGACTTGTCGAATACGACGTGCCCAGTCCGGTTCAACAGCAAAATATCGCTGCCCGCCACCGTATTCGTCCCCCATAGCGCCTGCTCCAACACATCCGGCTTGACCGTAATGACGATCGCTCCGATATCTTCGAGCGAATAAAATTCTTTGACGACGCGGGCATGGATCAATACCGGGCTGCCTGTCCGGTACGTTCCGTTCTCGCCGGGGCCGAGCCATAACGGCCGGCCTTGGAGATCGAGCATCCGCGGGTACCACGGGGCGTCCGAGAGGGGAGAGGGATCGGTATGGCCGGTCGTGCTGTATATGAGCCGTTTGTTGGAATACAGCTGAAAGGAGGTGATTTTCGGATGCGCCATAATCAGATTGTTCAGTTTCTGGGCGAGTTCGCTTTCGACGCGGTCCGGCGGCTGCTTCAGCAATTGCTGCAAATCCGGCTGAATGATCGCCATATCCGAGACCGCGCTAATCTCGTTCAGTGCGTAGTCAAGCTTGCGGTCGGTATCCTGCAGCGATACCGTATAGAAATTGTCCGTTTTGTTCTCGATCGTGCGCGAGTAAATGGAATAGGAAACGGTCCCCATAATAATGACCGGTATGAAGACGAGCAATATAATCGCGATTCGGAATTTCAGCTGCAAATGCATACCGGCCACCCTTTCGTTAGCGCTTTCCTAATCATTTCGCGATTCGTCAATCGATTTCCTACATGGCGGCCGCCCAAAACTAGCTTTTAATCGCTCCGCTCGTGAGTCCGGAAATAAACCAGCGGCTGAAGAAAAGAAATACGATCAAAAGCGGCAGCGTCGCGCAGAACGTAGCGGACATGATCATCCCGTAATCGAGGCCGTCCCGGTTCGAGAAAAGCTGCTGCAGCACGATTTGAATCGTGAAATGTTCCGCATTCTTGAGTACGACGAGCGGCCAGAAGAAATCGTTCCATACGTTCATGAACGTAAAGATGCCGAGCGTAGCCAGGGCCGGCAGCACGAGCGGGACGACGACGCTGCGGAAGGTGCGGAAATGCCCGCTGCCGTCGATCCGCGCCGCTTCCAGCAATTCTTTATGAATAGCGGACGATATATATTGCCTCATCCAGAAAATGCCGAACGCGCTCACCATCCCGGGCACGATGATGGCCTGGTACGTATCGATCCATTTCAGCTTTGCCATAATGACGTAATTCGGCAATACGCTAAGCTGCTGCGGCACGAACAACGTGGCGAGCACGAAGACGAACAACACTCTTTTGCCCGGAAAATCGTATTTGGCGAAGGCGTATCCCGCCAGCGTGCAGAAGAACAAGACAAGCACCGTCGTGACGGTCGAGACGAAAAACGAATTGAACAATGCCTGGAAAAATTCGATCCGGTCCAGCACCCGCCGGAAATTGACGAAAAACTGATCCCCGAACGCGAGGGTGGGCGGAACGCGAAAGACGGCGCTCCGGTCATTGGTCGAGATGACGAACATCCAGAGGAAAGGGAAGATCGAGATGAGCGCCCCCGCGATCAACAGCAAATAGGAAACGGTCTTTAACAGGTACCCCGGCTTGCGCGAGGCGAATGTTTTGCTCATATGCCGCTTTCCTCCTCTCCGCCCAAGCGATTGCTGAAAATATAATTGCCGATAGAGAACAATATGGTGAAAATAAACAGGATGACGGCCGACGCGGCAGCCGTTCCGAAGAACGAATTGCGGAACGCTTCGCTGTACAAGTAAATGACCATCGTAATCCCTTCCAGGCGCGTAGAACCGGTCCCGGACTGGCCGAGGAATACGAACGGTTCCGTAAACAACTGCAAGCTGCCGATGGTGGACATAAGCACCGTAAAGATGACGAACGGTTTCAGGAGCGGCAACGTAATATGCAGCAATTGCTGTCTGCGGTTCGCCCCGTCGATGAGCGCGGCTTCGTACAAGTCGGCGGGAATGCTTTGCATCCCTGCCAAATAGATGACGGTGTTGTATCCGAGCCAGCGCCAGAAAATCATAAGCGAAATGGCGATCTTGACGCCCCACCATCCCGTGTTCCATGGGACCGGATCAAGCCCTAACAAGCCGACCATCCAGTTCGCGATCCCTTCGCTGCCGAAGAACGAGCTGAATACGAGCGTTACGGCGACGATGGACGTAATGTTGGGCAGAAAATACAGAATCCGGAAGCCCTGTTTAAACCGGATCATGGAAGAGTTGAGCACGACCGCGAGCAGCAAGGCGGCAATCAATTGCGGCACTGTGCCCATCAATCCCATAATGAGCGTATTGGCGAACGAGGTCCAGAAGGCGGAGTCTTCGAGCACGAATTGATAATTTTGAACTCCGACGTATTGCATCGGCCCTAGCGCGTCCCATTTAAAGAACGATAGATAAAATGTGAAAAAGATCGGATAAATGCCGAATATCGCGAACAACAGGAAAAAGGGAGAGATGAACAGATAGGCGATGCCGTTGCTTCGTCTTTTCTCCGTCCAGTACGTTCGCGGCGTTTTGTTGCGGCTCCGTATGGCGACATTCGGTTGGTTCATGCCGCACCTCCTTATCAATATGTCATGCGTTGCCATAACCGGTTGCGGCAAGCCAAAGTCCACGGACGCATAACTTCCATGGACTTTGACGTTTGCCCCGCCCCGGTGCGGACGGCTGCGTTTTAGCTGCGTTTGGCCAGATCCTTCGCTTGCTTGATGACGGAATCCCATTCCGCTTGCGGATCCGCTTTTCTCTCTAAAATGTTGCGCAGCGCGTTCTTGTAATAGGAGTCCGTCGTGTCATGCAGCGGTCCGTAATATACCGGTTTGACATTTTGCGCCGCTTTGGCGTATTCGGCCGCGATCGCTTGACCGCTGAAGAACTCGTCCGGCTCATTGAACGCTTCGTCGGTATACAGCGCCGGAATGGAAGGCATCAGCCCGTTGGTTTTGAAGGATTTTAACTGATTTTCCTTACTTACGAGCCAACTGATAAATTGATAGGCTTCCTTCGGATGCTTGCCTTCCTTCGGCAAGGTGATGAAGGAACCGCCCCAGTTGCCCGATCCTTCCGGCACTTGGGTCACTTTCCACTTGCCTGCGGTATCGGGCGCATTGCCGGTAATCGTTCCTTTCATCCAGGCGGGAGCCAGCATGACCGCGAACTTCCCTTCGTTCGTCGCGGCGCCCCATTCGGGCGACCAGAGCGCCGTTTTGCCCATCCAGCCTTCCTGAATCGCCTTGACGGTCATATCGTACGCTTTCTTGATTTGCGGATTTTGGTCGCCGATGAAGGAATTGTCCGCTTTGCTGAAGTATATTTCGTCTTTGCTTTGGTCGCGCAACGCATTGAAGAGCAGGTCGGTCAGATCGACGAACGCGATGCCCGTTTTGTCCGTGAACTGTTTGCCTACGGCGGCGAATTTATCCCAAGTGCTGATCGCTTCGCCGAATTCGGCCGGATCGGTCGGCAAACCGGCCTGTTCCAACAAGTCGGTGCGGTAATAAGTGACCAAGGGTCCGATATCGGTCGGCAATCCGATTTGGAACGAACCGTCTTTGGACGACGCTTGCTTCCATTTCCAATCGAGATAATCGCCCTCGATATCTTTGGCGCCTAAATCGTATAAATTTTGAAACTTGTCTTCATGCACGATAAATTTCTCCATAAACGCGATTTCCAGCATGAAAATGTCCGGCGCTCCCGATCCGGCCGACAGAGCGGTAAGCAAGTTGTTGTGATGCTCCGTTTGATCGCCCGTATTTTGGATTTTGACCTGGATGTCGGGATGGGCGGCGTTCCATTCCTCCGCCAGCTTGTCATAACCGTTATTGCCGAGCGTCCAGAAGTTGAGCGAGACCTTCTCGGCGGGCTTCTGCGTTTCCTCGCCGCCGCCGGAGCCGGACGTCGTACCGCCTCCCGATTCGTTGCCGCCGCTTTCCGCATTGCCGCTGCTGCCGTTTCCGCTTGTGCCGCTGCTCCCGCCTCCGCACGCCGCCAAGGAAATGACGAGTACAACGGACAGCAGCACTGTGAGCCATTTTTTCATGTTGTAACCCCTTTCGTTTTTATTGATTTTTGCTACATTTTTACTGTAAAAGACGGCAGAGATTTTTTTGAGGAGGCAAATCTTCGATTTCAGGTTGAAATTTTTTCGAAACGCAAATTGCGTCTTGATAAGCTGAGCCGGGATCGCGTAAAGTTAGGTACGAACATCATGGCGGATCGCATAAATCATCGATATTTTGCGAGAGGGGAATTTGAAATGGCATTGGTTCAATTTCCGAAAGATTTTGTATGGGGAGCGGCGACGGCCGCCTACCAAATCGAAGGCGCCCACAATGAAGACGGCAGAGGCATGTCCATATGGGACACATTCTCAGGCACGCCCGGCAAAGTATATAACGGAGATAACGGGAATATCGCTTGCGACAGTTACCATAGGTATGAGGAGGATGTGGAACTGCTGAAGGATTTAGGGGTCCGCGCTTACCGCTTCTCCGTCGCTTGGCCGCGTATTTATCCGCAAGGGAGAGGAGAGATCAACCCGAAAGGGCTGGAGTTCTACCATAAGTTTGTCGATCAGCTGCTTGCGAACGGCATCGAACCGATGTGCACCTTGTACCATTGGGACTTGCCGCAGGCGCTGCAGGATGAGGGCGGTTGGGACAACCGGGCGACGATTGACGCCTATGTGGACTATGCGGAGACGATGTTCCGGTCGTTTGCGGGCAAAATCAAAAAGTGGATTACGTTCAACGAGCCTTGGTGCATTTCGATTCTATCGAATCTGCTCGGGGAACACGCGCCCGGCTATCGGGATTTTCAGCTGGCTTTGAATGTGGGCCATCACGTGCTTGTCGCGCATGGGGAGACGGTGAAGCGGTTCCGGGCATTGGGAGTGGAAGGCGAGATCGGCATTGCGCCGAATACCGAATGGTTCGAGCCGTACAGCGCGAAGCCGGAAGATGCGGCGGCATGCGACAGGCGCAACGCGTATTTCAACGGATGGTTTATCGAGCCGTTGTTCAAAGGGGAATACCCGGCGATCGCCTCGGACTGGTACAAGAAGGCGGGCTTCGAGCCGCCGGTCCGGGATGGCGATATGGAAACGATTCGGCAGCCGATCGACTTCCTGGGCATCAATTATTATACCGGGGGCGTCGGGCGCAAGGGCGACGACGATCCGCTCGGCTTCGAAGCGGTGGACGTCGGATTCGACAAAACCGATATCGGATGGAACATATATCCTCAAGGTTTGTTGAACGTGCTGAACTGGATTCGGAACGAGTACGGCGGCATTCCGATCTATATTACGGAGAACGGCGCCTGCTACGACGATGTTAAAGCGGAAGGCGGCATCCGCGACGCGAAACGGATCGAGTACATCAAGAAGCATCTCATCCAATTGAACCGGGCGATCGAATCCGGCGTCAACGTCAAAGGCTATATGCTGTGGTCGCTGATGGACAATTTCGAATGGGCGTGGGGCTACAGCAAACGGTTCGGGCTCGTTCACGTCGACTTCCGGACACTCGAACGAACGAAGAAGGACAGCTATTATTGGTATAAGAAAATAGCGGAAGTCGGCTGGTTGGAAGTGTAGGGAAGAGCGTGGCCCGCAACGTAAGTTTGCCGGGCGGGCTTGATGCCCGGCAAGTGTGGGGATAGGGGGCGGCATGCGATGTAAGCTTGCCGGACGAACGGACGCCCGGCAAAGTAGGAGTGGAGTTGTCATCCGTGCGTGGATGGGAGTGGCGCAGCCGTCGGGTGGCATGCGGTGTGTGGACGGGAGTGGCGCAGCCGTCGGGTGGCATGCGGTGTGTGGACGGGAGTGGCACAGGCATCGGGTCGGGCATGCGTCCTACATGCGGTAAGCAGGCCGGTACGGCGGTTGTAGGCATACGGCGCGTAGACGCGAACGCTCGCGCCGTCCCGCCCCGTTATGTAACTGCAAAAATCCAGTTGCATCGCTCGATTTGGCGCAATTTTGCCCTACTAACTGCAATTATCCAGTTGCTCCCGCCCGAATGGCCGCAAAATGAGGAAAACGAGCTTGAATAGATGGATTTTCGCAGTTACTTCGCTTCAAAAGGCGGTTTGGCCAAGAAATAGATGGATTTTTGCAGTTGCTGTTGAATAAGATCGGCGCTGAACCTATGGTGATGCATTGAGAAATTGCTATCCGGACCGTACGGCCGTTATTTTGCGTCAAAATCGCTTTTTCACTGTTTAAGCGGACATTGGTTCCGTTATCCGTTCGTCGGAGGGCTTATTTTTACGCGTTTGCCACGAATAAAGGATCGTATGTCCGCGAACTGTCCGAAATTGGGCGTTTTGTCACAATTAGCGGCTCCTGTGTCCGCGAACTTGAGGAGCAGGGCGGTAGAAATGTGTAGGAATAGCACGGTGAGAACTCGTCCCAACCCCCAGCGGTTTCGTGCATTCTAGGCCTCCGTCAGGGAGGCGGCCGCCCTTCAGCTTCTTGAAAAGCTTGTGCCATTCGTTTAATCGTTCTTAACGGTTATACTTCCGGAAGTGGTTCGGATCCGCACTTGAAACGAGCCGTCTCCCGTTTGTCCCTGCGTCTTTTTGCCGCTCTGCCGGCTATTGTTCAGAGGGAGAGCGATCGAACGTCTGCCGCTGCCGGATTCGAGCAGCCACCGGATATCCGGTTCCTTGTCCTCCAAATTCAGCACAACGTTGCCGCTGTTGACAGACACATTCACGTCGCTGTTTATTCTCGCATAATCAAGCGACACATTTCCGCTGTTGCCTTGAATGTCGACAGATTGCGCTTGCAGATTGCTTACGTTGACGTTGCCGGAATTGCCGTTAATCGTTACACTCCCCTTATAATCGGTTGGAACGCGAACGACGAGCCGAGGCTGCTTGCCGAGCTTAAAGATGCGCATGTTATCGCTTTTTAGCCGAATATCGACTCTTTGTTTCCTCTTATCGATTACGATTCCCGATCCGAAGCTATACATCATCGCCGCTTCAAGCTCCTCGATATCCGCCGATTCGACATGGACGGTCGTGCTGCGATGGTCAATGCGGACGTTCTCTATCCCCTCGAGCGATACCATTTGCAAATCTTCTTCGCCAAAACTGCAGGCGCTTAATACAAGCATCCCCAGCATAAGAAGACAAACGCAGACTTTCTTCATTTCATCACCTCTTAACGATTGTGAAACCGATTATATTCGATGACGTTGCGTCAGTTTCAAGTCCTTGCCGAAACAAAGCTTGAAAGTGACGTAGCGTTATTTTGTATAATGGAGCCGATGTTGAAGTCCGTCGTGAGGGATGCCCGTCAAATCGGCCGAATAGAGGAAATTTTGCATAAAGGGGATGTTGGTTATGAAACAAGGGGATATCATTATTTACGGATGCGTTATTATAGGAGCGGGGATTGGACTCACGCTCGATCAAGCATTGCCCGGAGTGTTGGTCGGGCTGGGGCTAGGATATTTAATTAAACACGCATTATATAAAGATAAGGAAAAAGAACGCTGATGAACGTGGGAGGTGTCACACGCTTGATCCATATAAAAGAAGTTGCGAAACAGACTAAAATCACGGTCCGAACGCTGCGGTACTACGATCAGATCGGACTGTTGGCGTCCTCGTCCAAAACGGAAGGAGGGCATCGCCTCTATTCGGAAGAAGATTTGAAGAAGCTGCAGCAAATTCAATTTTTGAAAGGCATGGGCTATCGTTTGCAAGATATTAAAGAAATGCTGTCCGACGCGAAATGGAACTGGTCGGATAGTTTGAAGAGCCAGTTGGTTTACATCATGGAGGAGCAGGAAAGGTTGAAAAGCATGGAATTGTCGCTGCGGGAACTGATCAACGGCATCGCGTTCGAGGGCGGGAACGACCGTCTGGCAATACAGAAACTGATTCAACTGTCGAATCAAAATAAAAAAAGGTTGCAGCGCTTTACGGAAAGCGGATTTACGGCGAAGGACCGGGAGCTTTGGGCCAAGCTTCCCAAGTTGGGGGGAGAAGACCCTAGTTCTTTGGAGTGGATAGCCTTGCTAGGTCAAATCAAACGGCTTATGACGGAGGATCCCGCGTCCCCGAAAGTGCAGAACATCATCCGGCGCATGATGGAAAAGCTGACGGAACAGTTCGAAGGCGAAGACGAGTTTCTGGATAAATTATGGGACGCAAGGAAGTCTTCGGCGCAATCCGAAGAGCTCGGGCTCTATCCTATAGAAAAAGAAGTTCTTGATTACATGGAGCGGGGGTATGAAATTTACAATTCTTCCGTACAGGGCGCTTCCGCCGCGCAAGGGGGAGAATCGTGAGTCTCGAATTGCTGCTTTCGGTAGGGGGATTGGCCCTGCTGGATACGC
Organism: Paenibacillus sp. MSJ-34; assembly: GCF_018918005.1. GTDB lineage: Bacteria > Bacillota > Bacilli > Paenibacillales > Paenibacillaceae > MSJ-34. Next base: position 24,160 of record NZ_JAHLPR010000030.1, read on the forward strand.
TCAGCCCGGCGACGCTGGGGGTCACGGTATATTTGCTGTTAACGGAAAAAGAGCGGCTAAGCTCGCGCTTGCTCGTTTATTTATCGACCGTCGCGGCGTTTTACTTTTTGGTGGGCGTCGCTTTCATGTTCGGCCTGGATGCGATACTGTCCGCATTCTCTTCCCTCTTCCAAAATCGGACCGTCAGTTGGATCATGCTGATCGTCGGCGGGATACTGTTTGTAGCAAGCTTTTACTATCCGAAAAGTAAACAATCGGAATTGCCGAGGCCGAAGTCCAAAAGTAAAGCCTCCATGGTTGCGCTCGGGTTTACGACATCGTTGATTGAGGTGGGCACGACGTTTCCTTATTTCGCTGCGATCGGCCTCATGACCGCTTCGAATTTGGCGTTATATCAGTGGCTTCCGATGTTGGCCGGATATAACTTGATTATGGTGCTGCCGCCGCTGATCGTATTTCTGTTGCATTTGCTGCTGGGCCGGGCGATGCGCAGACCGTTGGAAAAGCTGCGCGGCAAGCTGGCGAAACATTCGGGATCGGCGATTTCATGGATCATGTGCATCGTTGGACTCATTTTGATATTTCACAGTTTAGATTATTTGTAAATTCGGAAGCCAACCAGCGAACATGGTATAATGAAGAAACGACATTGATAGCAAAGGAGCATACCATGAAATCGTTAGTGCTAGCGGAGAAACCTTCGGTGGCGAAAGAGATCGCCCGCGTGATGGGCAGCCACCACAAACATAAAAGCCATTATGAAGGTCCTAAATATGTGGTTACATGGGCGCTTGGCCATCTGGTAGGGCTGGCGGAGCCGGAGGATTACGATCAGCAATATAAAACGTGGAAGCTGGAAGATTTGCCGATTATGCCGGGGCGGATGAAGCTGAAAGTGCTGCGCGAAACGTCGCATCAGTTCAAGGCGGTGCAGCATTTGATGAAACGCGACGATATCGGGGAACTGATCATCGCCACCGACGCGGCGCGGGAAGGCGAATTGCTCGCGCGTTGGGTGATGGAGATGGTGAAATGGAAGAAGCCGTTCCAACGGCTATGGATTTCTTCCCAGACCGACAAAGCGATTCGCGAAGGATTCGCGAATTTGAAGCCGGGGTCGCATTACAACCGGCTGTACGAATCGGCCCGCTGCCGCGCCGAAGCGGACTGGCTAATCGGCCTGAATGTGACGCGCGCCCTGACATGCAAATTTAATGCGCAATTGTCCGCGGGACGGGTGCAAACGCCGACGCTCGGCATGATTATGGATCGGGAGCGGGAAATTCGCGATTTCCGTTCCGTGGAATTTTATACGATGCAGGGCGACTTCGGCTCGTTCCAGGCGATGTGGCGCGAGGCGGGCAAGAACGACGGCCGCGTGTTCGAAGAGAGCCGGCTGCAGACGCTCCGTTCGAAGCTGGAGGGGAAGAGCGGCAAAGTCGTATCGGTGAAAAAGACGGAGAAATCCGAACCGCATCCGCTCGCTTACGATTTGACGGAGCTGCAGCGGGACGCCAACAAACGGTACGGCTTCTCGGCGAAACAGACGTCGAACGTGCTGCAGCGGCTGTACGAGCAGCATAAGCTTGTCACGTATCCGCGCACGGATTCCCGTTACTTGTCGTCCGATATGACCGGCACGCTCAAGGAACGGCTCAAGTCGGTGGCGATCGGCCCGTATGCGCCGCTCGTCCGGCCGCTGCTCGGCGCGTCGCTGCCGATTACGAAGCGGATCGTGGACGACTCGAAGGTAAGCGATCATCATGCGATTATTCCGACCGACGAGCGGGTGAACCTGTCGGCGTTGTCGAACGAAGAACGGAAGCTGTACGATTTGATCGTGCGCCGTTTCATCGCCTTGTTCTACCCGGCGGCTCAATACGCGCTTACCGCTCTGACCGTCGAAGTCGAAGGGGAGTCGTTTCACGCCAAAGGCAAGACGGTGCGCAAGCTCGGCTGGCGCGAAGTGTACGGCCAGGAATCGCTCATGGATGACGATGACGACGAGCGGGAAGACGACTTCGAGTCCCGCGATACGGGGCAAACGTTGCCCGACCTGAATCAGGGGGATCGGGTGGCGTTGAAACGCTGCGCGATCAAGAACGACCGCACGCAGCCGCCGAAACGTTATACGGAAGCGGCGCTGCTGGCGAAGATGGAGAAGTACGGCCTCGGCACGCCGGCCACGCGCGCCGATATCATCGAGAAGCTGATCAGCACCGATACGATTGAGCGCCAGGGCGCCTCCCTGCATCCGACAGGCAAAGGCAAGCAACTGATCGAGCTGGTCGCCGACGAATTGAAGACGCCGGATTTGACCGCCGAGTGGGAGCGGGAGCTGGAGAAAATCGCGCGGGGACAAGGACGCACCGAGCCGTTTATGCAAGGCATTCGCAATATGGCGGCGCAGCTGGTGCAAACGGTCAAGGGCAGCGACGCCGAATATAGACCGCATAATTTGACGAACAGCCATTGCCCGGAATGCGGCGAGCGGCTAATGGAACGGAAAGGGAAACAGGGCAAAGTGCTCGTCTGCTCCGGGAAGGAGTGCGGATACCGCCGTTCCGCGGAGAAACAATTGTCGAACCGCCGCTGTCCGCAATGCCATAAAAAGATGGAGCTCAAGACCGGCAAAGCGGGGAAATATGTGCAATGCTTGGGCTGCAACGTGATTGAAATGCTGGAAGACGGCAAGGGGCGGATCAATAAACGCGAACAACAGCAGCTCGTGAAAAAATACGAAAAGAAAGAGCCGGCCGGCACGAATTTGGGCGACTTGCTCAGGGCCGCGATGGAACAGAAGGAAAAATGACGAAAAACGAACTTTATATTATTTTTCCGGATATAATGTTCGTCTTTACGAGTTGACATCCGTTATTAGAGCCTGTTAAACTAAGAATAGGAATTACAAATGACGAAATATAATAGATTGCCTCGTATAATTCCGGGAATATGGCCGGAAGTTTCTACCCGAAGACCGTAAATTTTCGGACTACGAGAAAATGCCTTGCTCGAAACGGCCCAATGTCGCCAGTTCGACGGTTCGTGGGACATGGACGAACATGGGGCTGCGCTGCGGCGAACAGGATGCGTTTGTGCCGGATTCGAATATTCGGATTCCGCATCTAGTTTGCTCTGCGATCTTTGGGGTCGAATGATTTTTCTTGAACGGCCTCCCTGGTAGGGCATTTTCATGAATCGTTGAATGGATGATGCGAAGGTAGAAGCGAATAGCGGCTGCCTTTGTTTTTTTTCTCCGAATATTGTATGTTTGTGGAAAAAGAGTTCTATATTAATGTGAGTTCAAAAAGTCAACTTTTCAGCACTAGAAGGTTGCGAGAACCCTTGGCCCATGCTTCCGAAGCGAGTTTTGCGCAGCAAAACTTACAGGAGGAGCGGAGTGTAGGCAAAACCTACATGAGCACCTGAAATGTTTCCGGAGGAAATATACTTCGTAAGCATATGCTCTTCGAGGGTGAACGCAAGATTCGATGCCGACTCTGCTTCTAGATATACTTCGTGATCAAAAGAGGACTTTTTGAACAACCTCTATTAGAAAGTAGGTTGAAGGATGTCGGCGAGAGTAGGCGTCATTATGGGTAGTCAATCCGATTGGGAGACGATGAAGCTGGCTTGCGACGTTTTGGACGAGCTGCAAATTCCTTATGAGAAGAAAGTGGTATCGGCGCATCGTACGCCGGACTTGATGTTTGAATACGCGGAAAGCGCGGCGGAGCGCGGGCTTGCCGTCATTATCGCAGGCGCCGGCGGCGCGGCGCATTTGCCGGGCATGGTAGCGGCCAAAACGGTGCTGCCCGTGATCGGCGTGCCGGTGAAATCGTCCAACTTGAACGGGTTGGACTCTTTGTTGTCCATTGTGCAAATGCCGGGCGGAGTCCCGGTTGCGACGGTGGCGATCGGCAAGGCGGGCGCGACGAACGCGGGCCTGCTCGCGGCGCAAATCATCGGAGCGTTTGATCCGGAGGTGCGGGCGCGCGTACAAAGCCGCCGCGACGCGATCCGCGATCAAGTGCTGGAAAGCAGTGAGCGGTTATGAGCGGCGCGAGAACGATTCTGCCCGGCGCGACGATCGGCGTGCTCGGCGGCGGGCAATTGGGGCGCATGATGGCGCTGGCTGGCACGAACCTCGGTTACCGGTTCGTCACGCTTGACCCGACGCCGGATGCGCCATGCGGCCAAGTAGCGCGACAGATTACGGCCGGCTACGGCGATATCGAGGCGGCGCGGCAATTGGCCGCGCAAGCCGACGTGATCACGTACGAGTTCGAGAACGTCGACGCCGGGGTGGCGGCGGCGCTCGCAAGCGAATCGTACGTGCCGCAAGGGAGCGAGCTGCTGTATACGACGCAGCATCGCCTGCGCGAGAAGCGCGCCGTCGAAGCGGCCGGCGCCCGGGTGGCGCCGTACGCCGCCATCGGCAGCGAGGCCGACCTGCGGGCGGCGGCCAGCCGGTTCGGCGTGCCGTGCGTCTTGAAGACGGCCACCGGCGGATACGACGGCAAAGGCCAATGGGTCGTTCGCTCCGGCAGCGACGAGGAGTTGGCCGAAGCGTACAAGACGCTTAGCGCGGCGGGAACGGAGCTTGTGCTCGAGCAGTTCATTCACTTCGACAAGGAACTGTCGGTCATTGCCGCCCGCAGTCCGCGCGGGGAAGTGAAGGCATTCCCGGTGAGCGAGAACGTTCATGCGGACAACATCCTGCATCTGTCGATCGTACCGGCGCGCATTCCACAGGAGGTGCAGGCGGAGGCGGAGCGGCTGGCGATTCGCATCGCCGAATCGCTGCAGGTCGTCGGCTTGATTGCGGTGGAGATGTTCATGGCGAAGGACGGCGAACTGTTCGTCAACGAACTGGCGCCGCGTCCGCACAATTCGGGGCATTATACGATGGAGGCGTGCCTCACTTCGCAATTCGAACAGCATGTGCGCGCGATATGCAACCTGCCTTTGGGCGATACGGAGCTGCTGACGCCGGTCGTCATGGTCAACGTGCTCGGAGAGCATGTGGAGCCGCTGCTTGCGCGCATGGGCGGGGACGACGAAGCGGCGAAGAAGCTGGGCGTAACGCCGAAAGTTCATTTATACGGCAAACACGAAGCGAAATCGAAACGGAAAATGGGACATATCAACTTGTTGACGAAAGACGTCCAGGCAGCGCTCGCCTGGGTGGAGCAAACGAATATTTGGAGGAGCCAAAACGATGATTGAACGATACAGCAGACCGGAAATGACGGCGATTTGGACGGAGGAAAACAAATTCAAAGCTTGGCTGGAAGTGGAGCTTTGCGCATGCGAGGCATGGGCGGAGCTTGGCGTCATTCCGAAGGAAGATGCGGCCGAACTGCGCAAAAACGCAGGGTTCGATATCGATCGCATCTATGAAATCGAACAGGAAACGCGCCATGATGTCATCGCATTTACGCGCGCTGTGTCGGAGACGCTCGGGCCGGAGCGCAAATGGGTGCATTACGGGCTGACGTCAACCGATGTGGTGGATACGGCGCTCGGCTATTTGTTGCGTCAGGCGAACGAAATTTTGGAGCGGGACATCGTTAATTTCATCGACATCTTGAAGGAGAAAGCGATCGCGTATAAAGATACGCCGATGATGGGGCGTACGCACGGGGTTCATGCCGAACCGACGACATTCGGTTTGAAAATGGCGCTATGGTACGAGGAAATGAAGCGGAATTTGGAGCGTTTCCGGAATGCGGCCGACCGCGTGCAATACGGCAAAATTTCCGGCGCGGTCGGAACGTACGCCAACATCGATCCTTTCGTGGAAGAGTTCGTTTGCCGCAAGCTCGGCACGAAGCCTGCGCCGATCTCCACGCAGACGCTGCAGCGCGACCGCCACGCGGAATATATGGCGACGCTGGCGCTGATCGCGACATCGCTCGACAAGTTCGCGACGGAAATTCGCGCCTTGCAAAAGAGCGAATTCCGCGAAGTCGAGGAAGCGTTCCGCAAAGGGCAGAAAGGCTCCTCGGCGATGCCGCATAAGCGCAATCCGATCGGCTGCGAGAATATTTCCGGTCTCGCCCGCGTCGTGCGCGGCTTTATGGTATCGGCTTACGAGAACGTGCCGCTATGGCATGAGCGCGATATTTCGCATTCTTCGGTGGAACGCGTTATTTTGCCGGATGCGACGATGCTGCTTAACTATATGTTGAACCGTTTCGGCAATATCGTGAAAAACTTGACGGTATTCCCAGACAATATGAAGCGCAACATGGAAAGAACGTATGGCGTGCCGTTCTCCGGCCGCGTCATGACGAAGCTGATCGACAAAGGCTACAGCCGCGAACAGGCGTACGATACGGTGCAGCCGCGCGCGATGCAGGCATGGGAGGAGCAGCGCAGCTTCCGCGAAATTATCGAAGCGACGCCGGAAATTGCCAATGTGCTCGGCGCGGAGGAAATTGCGGACGCGTTCAACCCGAGCTGGCATTTGAAGCATGTGGATACGATTTTCAAACGTTTGGGATTGATATAAGAACTTAACGCATAGAGAGGGAGGACGAACGTGGGCAAAGCGATTTCATCCGCTGTGGAGCTAGTAAAGGCGCCGCTGCTGTACAAAGGCAAAGTGCGCGAATTGTACGATCTTGGCGAGCATTATTTGATCGTCGTGACCGACCGGATTTCCGCCTTCGATTATGTGCTGGAACCCGCGGTGCCGGAGAAAGGAAACGTCCTGAACCGGCTGAGCGCGTTCTGGTTCGAGCGGACGGCCGGGATGCTGCCGAACCATATGGTGCATACCGATGTGGAGCGGCTCGGCGAGATCGTGACGGACAAGGAAGCGCTCAAGGACCGGATCATGGTCGTGCGCAAGGCGGAACGCATCGATATCGAGTGCGTCGTGCGCGGTTATATTACCGGCGGCGGTTGGAGACAGTACGAGAAGACGCAGGAAATTAACGGCATCAAGCTGCCGGCGGGCATGCGCAAGAACGAGCGTTTTGCAGCGCCGTTGTTCACCCCCGCGTCCAAGAACGATGTCGGCCATGACGAGGATATCTCGATCGAGCGGATGCGCGAGCTGGTCGGTGCGGAACTGACGGCAGAGCTGCAGGAGCTGAGCGTGAAGCTGTACGAATACGCGCATGCGTATTGCGCGGAGCGCGGCATTATTTTGGCGGATTGCAAGTTCGAGTTCGGCCTCCTGGACGGCCGGGTCATTGGGATTGACGAGATGTTCACGCCGGATTGCTCCAGATTCTGGGCCCGGGAAAATTACGCGCTGGATATCGAAATCGACAGCATGGACAAAGAGCCGGTGCGCACGTACTTGGCGGGCTCCGATTGGGACCGCGACAGCAAGCCCGATCCGCTGCCGCAAGAAGTTGTGGCGGAAACGACCCGCCGTTATCGGGATATTTACGCGCGGCTGACCGAGTGAAAGCCCGGCGATCCGGAGAGGGGGCGCGGTCGGCGGGCGGTCCTTTGCTCGGGGCGTTAACGGCTGGGCGGGGGATTGATTGCAGGCTCGGCCTTGGGCTAGGTGAGAGTTTTCAAGCGAGGGGTAGGCGAGTGATTGGCCATGGCCGGTTTGGCACGAGTGGCTGGAATAGGAACTAAAGTACCTTAATTAACCCCTTTTGGAGCACCGGCGTTGCATTAAATCTTCTAGCTGGGATGCGGTACCATGGAAATATAACGGATTTCCGAGGTCTTATTTTTTGAATTCCAGTCGAATATTTGGAATTAACGGATTTTCGAACCGTTAACATGTCGCGATCGGCTGAGGATCCTTGGTTTTGTGAAGTTTCGACAAAAATAGAGCCCTCAAAATCCGCTAACACCGCCAAAATTGCGTTATTGGATCAAATAAGGCCTCCAAAATCCGTTAACCTTGTTCATCCCTATCGCAATCATCGGTTTGAAACGCAGTAAAACATTCGGTGCAACGCTAGTGCTTTTGGAGTCAAGTTTTGGGTTATATTTTGTTAAAAGCAGGCTTTTGCGAACGCAAATAAGGTAAAGTCGTTCCATAAACCTTGAAATCTTCGTTTGCCGGGTGGATTAAGGCACAAGAGGTCCTTACTAAGGCATTCTTGTTCCTTAAGTTCCCGGGCCGCAACGATTGTAGGTTGTTCGAAGGAGTATCGCTCACAAAACGAAGCGCATGCTTTCGAGGCAAGTTTTGTTCGTAGCTCGTTCAGTGAAGTAAAGCTCACAAAACGGAGTGTATGCTTTCGAAGCGAGTTTTGTTCGTAGATAGTTCAAAGAAGTAACGCTCACAAAACGGAGCGTATGCTTTCGAAGCAAGTTTTGTTCGTAGATAGTTCAAAGAAGTAACGCTCACAAAACTTTTAGGAGGATCACAAATCATGTTTAAGGCGACGGTGTACGTAACGGTAAAGCAAAACGTATTGGACCCGCAGGGCGTAGCGGTGCAAGGAGCGCTGCATTCGATGGGGTTCGGCGAAGTTGGGAAAGTGCGAATCGGCAAATATATGGAGCTTGAACTGGATACGGCGGATCGTGCGGAAGCGGAACAGCGCGTGAAAGAAATGTGCGAAAAACTGCTCGCGAATACGGTCGTCGAAGACTATCGTTACGAGTTGGAGGGTTAAGCATGAATTTTGCGGTTCTCGTTTTTCCGGGCTCGAACTGTGACATTGACTGCTACAAAGCGGTGGAAGATACGGTCGGGCAACCGGTCGACTACGTTTGGCATACGGCTACGGATTTGTCCAAGTACGATTGCATCATCGTTCCCGGCGGATTCTCCTACGGCGACTACTTGCGCAGCGGCGCGATCGCGCGTTTCGCTCCGGTAATGGCCGAAGTGGCGAAGGCGGCCGCGGCGGGCAAATATGTGATCGGCATCTGCAACGGGTTTCAAATTTTGACGGAAGCCGGATTGCTGCCGGGCGCGCTGCGCCGGAATACGACGCTCAAATTCCGCTGCCATCCCGCAACGCTGCGGGTGGAGAACAACGGCACGCCTTTTACGAACCAATACGAACAGGGCGAACTGATCGATATTCCGATTGCGCATGGGGAAGGCAATTATTATTGCGACGAAGAGACGTTAAACCGGATGAAAAAGAACAATCAAATCGTATTCCGTTACGCGGGCGAGAATCCGAACGGATCGATCGACGATATCGCGGGCGTGTGCAACGAACAGGGCAACGTCGTCGGCATGATGCCTCATCCGGAGCGCGCAGTGCATCAACTGCTCGGCTCCGAGGACGGCAAAAAAATGTTCACATCGATTTTGAATGCATGGAGGGAACGGCATGGCGCAGCAAGTATCGGCTAAAGAACCGACGGCGGAACAAATCGCCGAACAGCAAATTTACAAGCAAATGGGCGTTTCGGACAGCGAGTACGAATTGATCTGCGGATTTCTGGGTCGGAAGCCGAATTATACGGAAATCGGCGTATTTAGCGTCATGTGGTCGGAGCATTGCGCGTACAAAAACTCGAAGCCGCTGCTGCGCCGTTTTCCGACGACGGGCGAGCGGGTACTGATGGGGCCGGGCGAAGGCGCCGGCATCGTCGATATCGGCGACAATCAGGCGGTCGTGTTCAAAATCGAAAGCCATAACCATCCTTCGGCGATCGAGCCGTACCAAGGGGCGGCGACGGGCGTGGGCGGCATTATCCGCGATATTTTCTCGATGGGCGCGCGGCCTGTGGCTCTGCTTAACTCCCTTCGTTTCGGCAAGCTGGAAAGCGACCGCGTTCGTTACTTGTTCGAGCATGTCGTATCCGGCATTGCGGGCTACGGCAACTGCATCGGCATCCCGACGGTCGGCGGCGAAGTGATGTTTGACGAGAGCTATGAGGGCAATCCGCTCGTCAATGCGATGTGCGTCGGCTTGATCGACCACGACAAAATTCAGCGCGGCGTAGCCAAAGGCGTAGGCAACCCGGTATTCTACGCGGGACCGCCGACAGGCCGCGACGGCATTCACGGCGCGACGTTCGCGTCGGAAGAATTGACGGAGGAATCGGAATCGAAGCGTCCGGCGGTGCAAGTCGGCGATCCGTTCATGGAGAAACTGGTAATGGAAGCTTGCCTCGAGCTCATCGATTCGGGCATCGTTCTCGGCATTCAAGATATGGGCGCGGCGGGGCTTACTTGCTCCAGCGCCGAGATGGCGAGCAAAGCCGGCAACGGGCTGGAATTGTATTTGGACGAAGTTCCGCAGCGCGAAGAAGGCATGACGCCGTACGAGATGATGCTGTCCGAATCGCAGGAGCGCATGCTGTTCGTCGTCGAGCCGCAGCATGAAGCGCAGGCGCGGGAAATTTTCGAACGTTGGGGCGTCGTCTGCGCCAAAGTGGGCAAAGTGACCGACGACGGGCGTCTGCGCTTGTTCCATAAAGGCGAAATTGTCGGCGATATGCCGGTCACGGCGCTCGTGGACGAATGTCCGGTCTACAACAAGCCTTCGGCGGAACCGGCTTATTATGCGGAACATGCGGCTATCGATTTCGCATCGTATCCGGAAGTGACGGATTTGAACGGCGCTTTGCAGAAGGTGCTTGCATCGCCGACGGTGGCGAGCAAGGAATGGGTCTACAACCAATACGACTATATGGTTCGTACGAGCACGGCGGTGCAGCCGGGTTCGGATGCGGCCGTCGTCACGATCCGCGGCACGCGCAAGGCGCTGGCGATGACGACCGATTGCAACGGGCGCTTCGTGTATCTCGATCCCGAAGTGGGCGGACGGATCGCGGTCGCCGAAGCGGCGCGGAACATCGTATGTTCCGGCGGAGAACCGCTCGCCATAACGGATAACCTTAACTTCGGCAGTCCGGAGAAGCCGGATATTTTCTGGCAAATGGAAAGGGCGGTCGACGGCATGGCGGAAGCTTGCCGCGTCTTGAACACGCCGGTCATCGGCGGCAACGTCAGCTTGTACAACGAGAACGCGAAAGGCGCGATCTACCCGACGCCGGTTGTCGGCATGGTAGGGCTCGTGCAGGATACGGATCATATTACGACGCAAGGGTTCAAAAAGGAAGGCGACGTTATTTTGCTGCTCGGCGAGACGAAAGCGGAGCTTGGCGGCAGCGAATTTCAATATGTGATGCATGGCGTCACGGAAGGCAGACCGCCGCAGCTGGATTTGGCGGAGGAGAATAAATTGCTCGGCACGGTGCTCGGCGCGATCCGGCAAGGCCTGGTCGCTTCGGCGCATGATTTGTCGGAAGGCGGTTTGGCGGTCGCGCTTGCCGAAGCTTGCATAAGCGGGGAAGCGGGCGCGGACGTGAACTTTGCCGCAGGGGATTTGCGCCCGGACTTGGCGCTGTTCAGCGAAAGCCAATCGCGCATTTTGCTGTCGGCGTCGCCGGAGAAGGCCGAAGCATTGATGGATTATGTGCGCGGCCAAGGCATTGCCGCGCAGCGATTGGGCGAAGTGAAAGGCCGAGAGCTTAAGGTTGCCGTGAACGGCGTTCCGGCCGTTCGCGCATCCGTCGAAGAACTTGAGAAGGTGTGGAAGGATGCGATCCCATGTCTCATGAAATAAAGGGACGGCTATGGACGGGCGACTACTATAACGAAGGCATGGGACGGGACGACGTCTTTGATAAATTAAAAGAAGAATGCGGTATCTTCGGGGTGTTCGGTCATCCCGAAGCGGCCACATTATCGTATTACGGCCTGCATGCGCTGCAGCATCGGGGCGAAGAGAGCGCCGGCATTTGCGTGACGGACGGAACCCAGTTCCGTTATCACCGCGAGATGGGCTTGGTGAAGGAAGTGTTCGACAAGGACCGCCTCGCCTCGCTCTCTGGCTCATGCGCGATCGGCCACGTCCGCTATTCGACCTCGGGCGACAGCAGGCTTGCGAATGCGCAGCCGCTCGTGTTCAAATATCGCGACGGCGATTTGGCGATCGCGACGAACGGCAACATCGTCAACGAACCGTCCATTCGCCGCGAGTTGGAACAGTCGGGCTCGATCTTTCAAACGACGAGCGATACGGAAGTGATCGCGCATCTGATCGCGCGGTCGCCGCATGATTTTGTCACGGCGGCCAAAGAAGCGCTGCGCCGCTTGGTCGGCGGATTCGCGTTCCTCATGATGACGAACGACAAAATGCTCGTCGCGACCGACCCGCACGGATTGCGCCCGCTAACGATGGGACGGCTCGGGGACGCGTATTTATTCGCTTCGGAAACATGCGCGTTCGAAACGGTAGGAGCGGAATTGATCCGGGATATCCAGCCGGGCGAATTGCTCGTGCTGGACGAGAACGGATTGACGGAAGACCGTTATACGGATATGAAACGGCGCGCGATTTGCGCGATGGAATACGTTTATTTCTCCCGGCCGGATTCGGATTATAACGGATCAAACTTGCACTCCGCCCGCAAACGGATGGGCCGCAAGATGGCGCAAGAATCGTTCGTGGACGCGGACGTCGTGACAGGCGTGCCCGATTCCAGCATATCGGCGGCGATCGGATACGCGGAGGAAACGGGAATCCCGTACGAGCTCGGGTTGATTAAGAATAAATATACCGGACGGACATTTATCCAGCCGAGCCAGGAACTGCGCGAACAGGGCGTGAAGATGAAGCTGAGCGCGGTGCGAGGCGTCGTCGAAGGGAAGCGTGTCGTTATGATCGACGATTCGATCGTGCGCGGCACGACTTCGCGCCGCATCGTCAATTTGCTGCGCGAAGCCGGAGCGACGGAAGTGCATGTGCGCATCACGTCGCCGCCATTCGCGAACCCGTGCTTTTACGGGATCGATACGCCGAGCCGCAAAGAGCTGATCGCCTCGTCCAAAACGATGGAGGAGATTTGCAAGGAGATTAACGCGGACTCGCTATCCTTCTTGAGCAGAGAAGGCTTGATCGAGGCGATCGGCGGCCATGCGGCGCACGAGCCGAACGGCGGCATGTGCCTCGCCTGCTTCGACAACGATTACCCGACGGTGGTCGAGTTTGAAGACGATGCGAAGCCGGGCTGCGGCGGTTGCTAAAGGGCGGTCAGCGCGGCGAAGAGGGTTTGCCGGGTCTTGCAAAATTGCTGTAGAATCGCAATAGCGTTGCAACGAGAAATTGTTATCCGGACCGTACGGCCGTTATTTTGCGTTAAAATCGCTTATTTGCTGTTTAGGCGGACATTGGTTCCGTTATCCGCTCGTTGGAAGGCTTGTTTTTACGCTTTTTCCACGAATAAAGGATCGTGTGTCCGCGAAATGTCCGAAATCGGGCTGTTTGTCACAATTAGCGGTCTCCTGTGTCCGCGAATTGGGGAGCCAGGGCGGCGGAGCATCCCGTTTCGGCGGAGAAAGATGCGGAAGCGAGCCAATCTCACAATACCGCAGCGGCTGACGACCGGGCGGGCTAACGAAACGTAGACACGCTAATTGCCTGTAAATTGCCTTGTTGCCGGTGTAACGAAACTACAACACGCTATTGAGGGGGAAAAGGCGATAAAACTGCCGATTTCCAATGAATAACGATATGTGCTTTCGTTAAAATGGGACCCGTCTTCATTTTGAGCCCAATAAGGATTGTCAGTTTCGTTAGCGTCAAACAAGAGCGCCATCCGCAATCAAGCCGGTTTCATCAACGGTGGCGAATTATGAAGTTGACTCGAATAGCAGGAATTCGCTTCCCAGAGCCAAAGGCGAAGGGATAGAGAAAGGTGTCAAACAGCGGGTAAGCGCTATAAATACTATTGTTGATTAGGAGTGTGCCAGGATGTCAGAAGCGTACAAAAACGCCGGCGTCGACATTGCCGCGGGGAACGAAGCGGTGGAACGCATGAAGCGGCATGTAAAAACGACGTTCAGGCCGGAAGTGCTCACCGATCTGGGCGGTTTCGGCGCATTGTTCGGCTTGAACAAAGACAAGTACGAGGAGCCGGTGCTCGTATCGGGGACGGACGGCGTCGGCACGAAGCTGAAAATTGCGTTCGCGATGGATAAGCACGATACGATCGGGATCGACGCGGTAGCGATGTGCGTGAACGATATTGTCGTTCAAGGGGCGGAGCCGCTGTTTTTCCTCGATTACTTGGCCTGCGACAAAGTCGTGCCGGAGAAAATCGAAGCGATCGTGGCGGGCATCGCCGACGGATGCCGCCAGTCGGGCTGCGCGCTGATCGGCGGGGAGACGGCGGAAATGCCGGGCATGTACGCGGACGGCGAGTACGATATCGCCGGCTTTACCGTCGGCATCGTGGACCGCGCCAAAATCATCGACGGCTCGACGATTCAAGCCGGCGACGCTGTCATCGGGCTGGCATCCAGCGGCGTACACAGCAACGGGTTTTCGCTCGTGCGCAAGCTCTTGCTGGAACAGCATGGCTATAAGCTCGCGGACGAACTCCCGGAACTGGACGGGCTAACGCTCGGAGCCGCATTGCTTGAACCGACGAAAATTTACGTGAAAACGGCGCTCAAGCTGATCGAGAGCGTCAATGTGAAAGGAATGGCCCATATTACCGGCGGCGGTTTTATCGAGAATATTCCGCGCATGCTTCCGGCGAACGTCAACGTCGAGATCGAATACGGATCTTGGCCGATTTTGCCGATCTTTGCGCTTATGCAATCGAAAGGCGGCATTTCGCATCGCGATATGTTCACCACCTTCAATATGGGGATCGGAATGGTCGTCGTCGTGCCTGCCGAGCAAGCGGACGAAGCGCTGCGCATTGCCGAAGAATGCGGGGAGAAGGCGTATCGTCTCGGCACCGTGACGCCTGGCGGTAAAGCCGTTACGTTCGCGGGGGCGGACGTATAATGGGCGGCTGCCGCATCGCCGTGTTCGCGTCCGGGAACGGCAGCAATTTTCAAGCGATCGCCGATGCGGCGCAGGCAGGCAAGCTCGATGGAACGATCGAGCTTCTTGTTTGCGACAAACCGCAGGCAAAGGTGACGGAACGCGCGCGCGGCGCAGGCGTACCGGTCTTTGCGTTCGTGCCCAAGGAGTACGAATCGCGCGAAGCGTACGAAGAGGAAATATTGGCGCTGCTTCGGGAGAAACGGATCGATCTGATCGTGCTCGCAGGCTATATGCGCCTTATTACGGATACGCTTGTGAAACCTTACTACGGCAAAATGATCAACATCCACCCGTCGCTCCTCCCGGCGTTCCCGGGCAAGGACGCCATCGGACAAGCATTGGATTACGGAGTGAAAATAACGGGCGTTACCGTGCATTTCGTGGACGGAGGCATGGATACGGGACCGATTATCGCGCAGCGCCCGGTTGCGGTCGAGGAGGGCGATACGGCGGAATCGCTCGCCGCGCGCATCCAACGTACCGAGCAGGAGGTTTATCCGCAAGTCGTGCAATGGTATTGCGAAGGCAAAATAAAGTTGACGGACCGGAAAGTAACGATCTTCAAGAGGTTGTTCAAAAAATCAACTTTTGATCACGAAGCGTGACTGGTGGCAGATTCGACATCGAATCTCGCGTTCACCCTCGAAGAGCATATGCTTACGTAGTATGTTTCCTCCGGAAACATTTCAGGTGCTCATGTAGGTTTTGCCTACACTGCGCTCCTCTTTCTTCGGGTTCTCGCAACCTTCTCGGTGCTGAAAAGCCGACTTTTTGAACACGCATTTAAAATAAATCATGATTTGAGCAAATAAGGAGGAACAAACCATTATGGCAATACGCAGAGCATTAATCAGCGTGTCCGACAAATCGGGGATCGTGGAGTTTTCGCGCGAACTGGCAAACCTTGGCGTAGAGCTCATCTCTACCGGCGGCACGAAAAGCTTGCTGGAATCCGAGAACGTACCGGTCATCGGAATATCCGAGGTGACGGGCTTTCCGGAAATTTTGGACGGGCGCGTCAAGACGCTCCACCCCGCCGTTCACAGCGGACTGCTCGCCGTGCGCGACAGCGCGGAGCATCAAGCGCAAATGAAGGAACTCGGCCTGGATTATATCGATCTGGTCATCGTCAACCTGTATCCGTTCAAACAAACGATTGCGAAACCGGATGTAGCGTATGAAGACGCGATCGAGAATATCGATATCGGCGGCCCGACCATGCTCCGTTCGGCGGCGAAAAACCATGCGTTCGTGTCCGTCGTCGTCGACGCGGCCGATTATGCGCATGTGCTTGAAGAGATTCGCGCAGGCGGGGATACGACGCTGGAAACGCGCAAACGGCTCGCAGCCAAAGTGTTCCGCCATACCGCGGCATACGATGCGCTCATCTCCGATTATTTGTCCAAGCAAACCGGAGAGCCGCTACCGGAAACGTACACCGTTACTTATGAGAAGGTGCAAGACCTTCGCTACGGCGAAAATCCTCATCAGAAAGCCGCATTCTACCGCAAGCCGCTCGCTTCCGCGGGCAATATTACGACGGCGGAGCAGTTGCACGGCAAAGAGCTGTCCTATAACAATATTAACGACGCGAACGCGGCGCTTGCCATCGTGAAAGAATTCGACGAGCCGGCCGTCGTCGCGGTCAAACATATGAATCCATGCGGCGTCGGCATCGGCACTACGATCCACGAAGCTTACCGGAAGGCGTACGCAGCCGATCCGACATCGATCTTCGGCGGGATCGTCGCCGCAAATCGCCCGATTGGCGAGGAAACGGCCAAACTGTTGAACGGCATTTTTCTCGAAATCGTCTTGGCGCCGGAGTTTACGCAAGAAGCGCTGGATATTTTGACGAAGAAGAAAAACATCCGTTTGCTGAAGCTGGGCGAGCTTGCCGCGGCGGCGGAACGCAAACCGGATTTCGCCGTCACTTCCGTGGACGGGGGCATGCTGATCCAGGAAACGGATGTGCACAGCCTCGACGTCTCGAAATTGAAAGTCGCGACAAATCGCAAACCGACCGAAGAGGAACTGAAACAGCTGCTGTTCGGCTGGAAAGTCGTCAAGCATGTCAAATCGAATGCGATCGTGCTGGCGAAGGACAATATGACGATCGGCGTCGGCGCCGGCCAAATGAACCGCGTCGGCGCGGCGCGAATCGCGATCGAGCAGGCCGGCGGCAAAGCCAAAGGCTCGGTGCTTGCTTCGGACGCGTACTTCCCGATGGGCGATACGCTTGAGCTTGCGGTGCAAGCCGGCGTGACCGCGGTCATTCAGCCGGGCGGTTCGATCCGGGACGAGGAGTCGATTCAAGTAGCGAACGAACATGGAATCGCGATGGTATTTACGGGCGTCCGCCATTTCAAACATTAAGGAAGCATTGGGAGGCATAGCAGATGCGTATTTTGGTCGTCGGTCGCGGCGGAAGAGAGCATGCGATCGTATGGTCGCTCTCCAAAAGCGACAAAGTGAAGCAACTCTATTGCGCGCCGGGGAATGCGGGCATTGCGCAAATCGCCGAATGCGTCGATATTGCGGAACATCGGTTTGAAGAGCTGGCGCAGTTTGCCTCGGATCATGCGATCGATCTGGTGGTCGTCGGTCCGGACGATCCGCTTGCGGACGGAATTGTGGATTACCTTGAAGCCAAGGATCTCAAGGTGTTCGGGCCCCGCAAAAATGCGGCCCTGATCGAAGGCAGCAAAACGTTTATGAAAGATTTGCTTCAGAAATACGGCATTCCGACAGCAGCCTACGAGAAGTTCGACAATTACGAAGAAGCGCTCGCTTATTTGCGGAAGCAGCAGGTTCCGATCGTGATTAAAGCGGACGGCCTCGCGGCAGGCAAAGGGGTTGCCGTCGCTTATTCGATGGAAGAAGCTGAGCGGGCGCTGCATGATACGATGGTCGGCAAAGTGTTCGGCTCGGCGGGCAATCAAGTTGTGATCGAGGAATTTTTGCAAGGGCAGGAAATGTCCATCCTGTCTTTCGTCGATGGGGAAGTCGTACGCCCGATGGTCGCGGCGCAAGACCATAAGCCGGTCTATGACGGCGACAAAGGTCCGAATACCGGCGGCATGGGCACGTATACGCCGCTGCCGCATATTCCGCAATCGGTAATCGACGAAGCGGTGGAGACGATCGTCAAGCCGACGGCCAAAGCGATGGCAGCCGAAGGCCGCCCGTTTCGCGGCGTTCTCTTCGCGGGATTGATGATCGCGCCTGACGGCAAGCCGAAAACGATCGAGTTCAACGCGCGCTTCGGCGATCCGGAGACGCAGGTCGTGCTGCCGCGGCTAAGGACCGATCTCGCCGATATTTTCCTCGCGGTCGCCGAAGGCCGTCTCGACCAGTTGAAAATCGAATGGAGCGACGAAGCGGCCGTTTGCGTCATTCTCGCTTCCGGGGGCTATCCGGCTTCCTATCCGAAAGGGCTTCCGATCGACGGACTCGATGAAGTGCAGGATAGCCTCGTGTTCCATGCGGGAACGGCCCGCGACGGGGAAGGGCGTTACGTCACGAACGGCGGACGCGTGCTGGGTGTCGTCGGGCTTGGCAAAGATATTGCCGAAGCGAGAGCGAAGGCGTATGCCGATGCGGAACGGATTCGCTTCGAAGGCAAGCATCAACGGTCGGATATTGCCAATAAAGCGTTGGTATAATCAATCATAATACGGCATAACAAAGAGACGATTCGTCGTTAAATGACGATCGTCTCTTTGCGCCTTTTTGCCTCCTCCGGGACGCCTGTGACGAAATGCCGGATATGTTTGCGCCTGGATTCCAAATCCATTCGCGCATTCGACCCCACCTGAAACGCCGAGGCGGTTGACACGGCCGTCAGCTTGATCGCGCCGACCTTAATCAACGGGCATTCGTCATATATCGTAAGATTTAGATCTTCTTCGATCCCCGGTTGCGGAATCGGTCTTGTAAAGGCGGGCCAATCCGCGAAATTGCCTTCATCCTCGAAGAAGACGGACACTTCCCGCTGAATCGCCAAAGCGTTGGTCTGCGCGCGAAGCGCAATCGCATCCCCGCCGAGAAAGGTCGATGCGTCCGAGACGGTTCCGATATAAATATTGGCGACACAAGAGATTCTGCCCATGAGCGCCACCTGCTTAACGAGTCGGTGACAGCGGAACCAACGGCCCGGTTAGAACGGCTTCCGGCGGAGTGTCGAATACGGTGGATGAAGTAATGACTTTCGTATCCCCGATCAAAAAAACGGAAGAAGCAGCCACGCCGATCACCCGAATCTGTTTGACGCAAATTTCTTTGTTTACTACCGTCATATTCATCAATCGTCAACCTTTCCGATCTAATAGTGACTGAATGTGCCGGGACAATCCTTCGTCAATGTCGCGCTTGACTTTCTCGGCGATCATCGACATCTCTTCGTCCGGATTGCCGCCCTCCGCTTCATAATCCGATCCGGATATATAATAACGGATGCGCCCGTCAATCTGTTTGCGAATATCTTCAATGACCGTATCGGCATAGTTCGCTTCAAGCGCAAGAGCGTGTTGCTGCTGAGCCAAGGCGAGTTGTCTCGGCACTTCCTCGTGCAAATATCGAACAACTTGTTGTTGAACGCCGTCGAATAGGTCCGTTTGTTGCGGCCCCGTCAGTTGATCCAGCGATTGGCCGTTTACTTCGAACTCTTCGATCGATTTTCCGCCTTCCGGCGCAATGCCGATGTTTAACGTTCCTTCCAGCGTTTCGATTTTCAATTGATCGAATTTGTATTCGATTCGTTCGATCGTCGTATGGCTGCGCTGTTTCAACGAATCGATATCCGCCTGCGATTGCCGTACCGTCTGTTCCAAGTTCGAAACGGTCTCATTCAACTGTTTGACCGTACGTTCCAAATGTTGAACCCTTTGCTCCATCCGGCGGAGCTGTTCCGTCTGCCAATGGAGATGATTTGCCATTTGTCCGTAGAGATGCGGGTGCATCGTGTCGCCCCCTTTCCCTTCCAATCCTATGCAGGGCAGGGCTTGTTAATGCGTTATGCCGTTTTTTGCGATCTTACTACAGGGGACGGCAATGGCACCAGAGGCTCGCCCGACGGCGGCGGCTGGCCAAGTTGCGGGGCGGGACCGGGAAATCCTCCGGTATTATACAAATTGGATAATGATTTGATGACGCCTGCCGTGCCGATTTGAAAGTGAGACGAATTCGTAATGGAGTCGATGCGAATCTGCTGTATGGTGATACATTGATGCACGGTTAAATTCATGTCAGACACCCTTCGCAGTAGAGTTGTCAACTACATCCGGATCGTTCGTATTCGTGCCGCTGCCTTGGTTATTGGCGATGTTGGTTCCGATGGAATCGCCGGTTGTAAAGGAGTTGGCGCCCGCATATGATTTGGAATTGCTTGTGAGTACAATCGCAGCCGTATCTCCCATTTGAACGTTGGAACTGGGGCCGACGTTAACGATTTTTATATTTCCGATAATTGCCGGCATTGTTAACATCCCACCCGTCGTCTGCGTAGTCAATGTTTATTGTATGAGGATATCCGCCCATTTGTCACTTCAAAAGGTTGTTCAAAATCTCCTTTACAAAAGTTGATGTTTTGAACATTCACTTCAAATGCCTCCTTTCCATATCATATATGGATGACGAAACAGGGAGATGAACGGAATGAAGCGGCGAAAATCGGACGGTTTCGAGTGGGCGGGCCAAGATCCGTTTTTTAAAAACAACGTCCCCTTCAACGGGCTTGGCGATAATTTTTCATTGGATATGTCCTCTATCGAAAATTATGTGAAGGATGTGTTGAACCGCGTATCAACGATGAATATCGGGAGCGGCGAAACGCAGCTGTCTTGCGAAGTATTTGAAACGCATCATTTTGTATTCGTCCGGATTCGGATTCCCAAGCAGATCAATCCCAAAAGCTTGCGCATCTTTCTCAATACGTTTCAGGTCAAAATCGAAGGATTGCCGGGGGGCAGGGAGCAAATGATTAAACTGCCCGCCCCTGTCGTATCGATGGAGAGCAGAGCGCTGTATAAAGAGCCGTATTTGCAAATCAAAATTCCGAAGCTGCCCGGCGAAAGCTACGACGAAGTATATGTCCGGTATTCGTAACCGAATCGCTATTCCTTGTAAAAAATCCGCTCGCGCTTCACATAGACATAAATCATTGCAACCGCAACGCCGCATATCAATACAATAGGCAGCCAATACGTCTTAAGCAATTGCAGCGCATTTTGGAGCATGGAATTTCCCCTCCGTGTCCGGATCGAAGTCCGGTATTTTGTGCTTACTTTTCCCTTGCGCGAATCTGTTCATACCGATTGTTATTTTTGCTTAACCGCTCTATTGACTCCGACGGGTAAAATGATGTATAAATAAAACATAGTAAATTTATAGGAATTATCAGATTAAGGGCGAACGAGTTAAAATAGATGCAATCAGGAGGGATGGGCGATGGAACGGCAAATCGTAATTCGCCATGAAACGTTGGAGCTTGCGGCTGCAATCCATTATCCGAAAGGGGCGGCATCGCAGGATGGACAGGCGTCGCGCGTTCCGCTTACGATTATTTGCCACGGGTTCGCGGGCAACCGCATCGGAGTAGACCGTCTGTTCGTCAAGACGGCGCGCGCATTGGCCGAAGCCGGGCATTTGACGATACGGTTCGACTATGCGGGCTGCGGGGAAAGTACGGGGGAATACGGCTATCTCGGCTTGGATTCGATGATCGCCCAAACGCGTGCGGTAATCGACTATGCGCTTAGCTGCGGCAACGTCGATGCGACTCGCGTCACGTTGATCGGGCACAGCTTGGGCGGCGCGATAGCGCTGTTGACTGCGGTGAAGGATAAAAGGGTAAAACGGCTGGCCCTCTGGTCGGCGGTTGCGTATCCGTTCAACGATATCGTCAAAATTATCGGCCGGGAAAATTACGATCAAGCGACGATGCAAGGCGTGGCGGATTATTTGGGGTATTCGTTCGGCGCAGGATTCTTCGAATCGCTGGCGCGGCATCAACCGTTCGTCGAGGCGCGGAAGTTCGGCGGAGACGTCCTGCTCGCGCACGGAACTTCCGACGACGTCATTCCCGTCGACTACTGCCATTTGTATCAAAAAATATTCTGGCAATACAGCGAAGGGCATTGCGATCAGGAAATTATTTTTCAAGCGGATCATACGTATTCTTCCGGTCCCCACCAGCGCCTATTGATCGAGAAGACGAAGTCGTGGCTCAACCGGCTCGAGCAGCGCCAGGAAGATTGGCAGCATTGGACGATATAGGTCCGCTCGGCGCTGCATAAAAAACGGCCGTATGTCCCTACACTAACGGTAATGTAAAATCGACGAGGAACAGACTCTTAGCGAGAGTCGGGTTTTACGGTACCAATCAGGTTAGGAGGGTGCATATGCCGCAAGACGACGAGCATGGAAACGCATTGACCAAAGCTCTATTGTTCAACAGCCATTCTCCCGGTTACGTGGACGATCTTGAACCGGGCGATATCGCAGTGCCGAATGCGGGGAAGTCCGTGGCGGATGCCGGCCATGAAGGGGAAAATTACATGACGCGCAAATTGTTCTTGCAGAGCTACGGGTTGTACGACATTCGGGAAGACGATCCCGACGATTTTCCTTCATGAGGTGAACAGGCAACGAGCCGGTCGTGACGACCGGCTCGTTGCGGGGGGAACAGCGAATATTCGATGGTCTGCCGGCAAATTACATTTGACCGGCAGGGGTATGATTGACGAATGGGTCGCCCTTCTCGCCTTTCTTGCCGAATAAGCGGCGAAGATAAGGGATAAGGTAGCGGTCGAGACCGATGCGGCCTGCATTCGTACCGGCGACGACGATGAAAATTTCAAGCGCGAGCATTAAGGCGTTCGTGCTGACTGTGCCCGAGAACAAGAAGGCGAAGTTCATAACCATGCCCATCAATACTGCGAACCAAGTGAATGTGCCTAGAATCAATCCTAGCCCGACCAGGAATTCGCCCCAAGGAACGAGGAAGTTAAAGAGACCTACGTTCGGCATGGCGAAGTTTTCCAGGAAGGCCGCCCACCACCCTTGTACTGCCGGATGGTCGCCGCCCGCCTTGGCGATCGCTCCCGTCAAGAATCCGCCGGCGTCGAACCCGCCCGTAATTTTCCCCCAACCTGCCGTCATCCATTCGTATCCAAGATATAATCGAAGCACCAACAGTAACCACGATGCTACAACGTTCTCTCTCAGCCATTTTACGATCATCTCGCTCATCTCCGTTTCTTTTAATCTTTGGTGTTTCTTTATGTCTTTATTGTATGACGAAGATCATACTTACAATGTGATTTTTATCACAAAGTCGCCCGAGTTTTGATGTTTTGCGGACGGTTTCCATACAATGTTCACATTTTCACAAAGTCCCGCCTTCCCGCGTTTGCTCAAGTCCCTTCTGCAAATCTATCATTTCGTGGTATAATTTTCTTTGGATTTACTAGACGCTTGAGGGAGGCATTCCATGAAGAAAACAAGTGCGCGGTATCACGCCACTCTGCTTATTATGATCGTAACGATTCTACTAACGGCTTGCGGACAAGGGAAGACGCTGCAGGAAGAGGTTCCTGTCGCGCCTGAATTGCCTGAAATCGAACAGCAGGTCGAGAAGCCGGAGCATGTCGCGCCGTTGACGGGAATGCCGCTCGAGGAACCCGCAACCGGCCGTCCGTTCGCCGTTATGATCAACAATATGTCCAAGGCAAGGCCGCAGTCCGGATTGACGCATGCGGATATCGTTTACGAAGTGTTGGCTGAAGGCGGCATTACCCGTCTTATCGCGATTTATCAAAGCGAGGAGCAATTCGAAGGCAAGATCGGTCCGATTCGCAGCATCCGCCCGTATTTGATCGATATCGGAGAGAGCTACAACGGCGTATTGGTGCACGCGGGGGGCAGCCCCGACGCTTATGCGATATTGCAGAAGCAGCGCAAAGATTATATGGATGAAATTACGAATGCCGGGAATTATTATTGGCGGGATAAATCCCGCAAAGCGCCGCATAACTTATATTCCGATCTCGCGAAACTGAAAGAAGGGGCGGAGAAGAAGAAATACGCACAAGACGCAGCGATCCCCGCCTATCCGTTCCTAGAAGAAGATTCGTTGCCGTCAGGCGAGGAAGCAAAGCGGATCGAACTGCAATTTCTATTGAAAAACTACCGCGTTTCCTATGAATACGACGAGGAGACGAAGCTGTACAAACGTTATATCGACGGCAAGCCGCATATCGATTTGGAGACGGAGGAGCAGTTGACGGCGACGAATTTGGTCGTTCTCGGCGCGGATCATAAAACGTTGGACGATATCGGGCGACTGGCTATTAATTTGGAGCAAGGCGGCGAAGCCGTTCTGTTCCAGCGCGGCAAAATGATCGAATGCCGGTGGTCGCGCGCTCCGGGCGATATAATTCGCATTAGCAGAGACGGCAGGGAACTGCCTTTCTATCCGGGCAAAACGTACTATCACATCGTTCCCAATTCGCCGACATTCGACAGCCATATCGTTATTCCGTCATCCGACAATGAGGAACAATCGGGTACATAGATCGGTTCGTTTTACGGCAAACTTTATAAGAAATTCAAAAAAAGCATTACATTTCCTTTACACAACTTTCGGCAATTGTGATAAGATAACTAAGGGAAAAAATCAGGCATAAAGGCATTTTGAGCGAAGGGGACAAACTATGTTCAAGAGAAACGATATCTTTTTTGAAACGTTGCAAAATATGTCGGACACCATTGTGCAAGCGATCGATCATTTTGCGAAAGGCGTCGCAAATCCGGGCGATTTGCCGACATTCGCCAAAGTGATGAAAGAATACGAATCCAAATGCGACGGATACGTTCATAAGATCGTAACCGAACTGAACAAAACGTTTATTACGCCGATCGAACGGGACGATATTATGGAGCTCGCCACATCGCTGGACGATGTGATGGACGGCGTGGAAGCATGCGTGTCCCGTTTCGATATGTATCAAATGAAAGATCACGATAAGCAAGTCGTCGTTTTTGCCGGTATTTTGCAGCGTTGCGCCGTCGAGATTCAGGATTCGATCCGCCTTTTGTCGCAAAAAAAATTGCTGGCCATCCGCGAGCATACGATTCGCGTCAACGAGCTGGAGAACGAAGGCGACGAAATTTTGCGCACATGCATTAAAAGCCTGTTCGCCACGGTAACCGATCCGATCGAATTGATCAAGCGGAAGGAAATTTACGAACGTTTGGAACAAACGACCGACTACTGCGAAGATGTTGCCAATACGTTGGAGTCCATCATAATGCGTAATTCGTAAGGAAACCCAAGGAATGCTTTGAAGCGAGGAGGATAGAATTGCGCGGAAAGACCTGACAACGTTCTGTGCAATACATACATTATGGATTCGATGATGATCGTTTTAGGTATCGTTATATTTTTGGCGTTAGCTTTCGACTTTATAAACGGATTTCACGATACGGCCAATGCCATTGCGACATCGGTCTCGACCCGGGCCCTTCCGCCGCGCGTAGCCGTACTGCTGGCCGCCGTGATGAACTTTGTCGGCGCGTTGACCTTTACCGGGGTTGCCAAAACGATAGGGGGAAGCGTCGCCGACCCGGCCAAGCTCGACAACGGGGTCGAGATCGTCATCGCGACTTTGATCGCCGCGATTATATGGAATTTGGTCACTTGGTGGTTCGGCATTCCGTCATCTTCGTCGCATGCGTTGATCGGCGCGCTCGCCGGCGCGGTATTTGCGGGAGCGGGCATGTCGGGTTTGAATTTGGGCGGCTTTAAGACGATCGTGCAGGGGCTTATTTTTTCGCCGCTCATCGCGTTTGCCGTCGGCTTTATCGTCATGACGACATTCAAGTGGACATTCGGACGGCATAGTCCGCATACGGTGAATAAAGGCTTTCGTACGGGGCAAATCATAACGGCTGCGTTCCAATCGTTTACGCATGGAACGAACGACGCGCAGAAGGCGATGGGGATTATTACGTTCGCCTTGGTGGCGGCGGAAGTGCAGGACCATCTGGAAGTGCCTTTATGGGTCAAGTTATCCGCAGCTACTGCCATGGCGCTCGGAACGTCGCTCGGAGGCTGGAAAATTATTAAAACGATGGGGACGAAAATATTCAAAATCGAGCCGATTAACGGATTTGCGGCCGATATCAGCGCGGCTTCCGTTATTTTGACCGCAACGCTCACCCATTTGCCTGTCAGTACAACGCATGCGATTACTTCGGCCATCTTGGGGGTCGGTTCGGCGAAGCGCTTCTCGGCGGTACGGTGGTCGATGGCAGGGAAAATCGTCGCCTCATGGATCATTACGATTCCTATTTCCGCCGCGTTGGCCATGATTATATTTAAATTGATCGACGTGTTTTTCATATAGATAAGGATGAAGCTTCGCCGAAGGGCGGGCTTTTTTTGTGAGCGAACGCAAAACATAAAAACACGCCGCATTGGCTTTATGCCATATACGACGTGCTGCAATGCCGGTATGCGGCCGCTTATTTGCGGCGCCGCACACCGGCGTTTTTTGTCGGTTTCCGGCTTGCGCCGTTCGTTTTCTTCACGCTCGTGCCATGGTATTTCGCGCCCTGTCCTTGTCTGCCGTTGCGTCCGGCCGTGCGGCGGCGCGTCGAACTGCCGGCGCGGCGGCGTCTGCGGCGGCGCGGCCTCCATTTGTCCACTTCGGGATCTATCGTTTTTTTGACTTTGGCTTTGCCGGGGAGAAACATATCCATCATCAGTCGCATTACGGGAGCCATTTGTTGTACGCTGGACATAATTTTTTGCACTTTGCCCATCGTGGAGACGATTCCTTCGATTCCTCCCATCCGGTCGATAATGCCCTTCAAGTCCCCCAGATTGGGGAAACCTCCGGCTTTCGGAGCAGCCGCAGCGGGAGCCTGAACGGGAGCGGGGTTCGCATATGGCACAAGCCCCAACTCCTGGGGTGGAGCATAGGGAACGAGACCGGTCGTATTCACTGCATTATATGGATTGTAAACGCCCTGATAAGGCGTTTCGCGATAATGATTCATCGCATTTCCTTCTTGGGGCATGGGATCACTTTCCTTCCCGATTAGTTTTCTTGCTCTATCCTATGTGGTAGGCTAACATAAGGATTGGACGTATGCCCGGTTCGCTGCGGTGAAGTTCACCTTTCAATTCTGTAAAGCATGAAAACTTTACAGCTTGAAAAGGGCTTGTAAACTAAGTACAATTAAATTACAAGTGATAGTAGAATCGGCAGGGGGCTAAGACGATGCAATTGAAAAAATTAAACGATAAAACGGTCGATCAATTGTTTGAAGCGATATTGACATTGCAAAGCGTTGAGGAATGCTACATATTTTTTGACGATTTATGTACGGTGAACGAAATCCAATCTTTGTCCCAACGGCTCGAAGTGGCCCGCATGCTCGGGAAAGGCTGCACGTATAACCAGATCGAGGCGGAGACCGGCGCGAGCACGGCAACGATTTCCCGCGTGAAGCGTTGTTTGAATTACGGCAACGACGGGTATAGAATGGCATTAGAACGATTGGAGCAGTAATCATGAAAGCGGGCTTCCTTATTATCGCTCACGGCTCCCGCGATCCGGGCTGGGTTCGGCTCGTCGACGAGGCTGTGCGCCAGGTGAATTGGGCAGCGATAACGCGCAACGTCCGTCTATCTGAAGCTATGGCGGATGCGGAGCGCCGGGAGGAAGCGGGGAATTCTTCGTTTGAAGTACCCTTCGAAGTTTCTTTTCTTGAGATCGTGGAAGGCCGCTTCATTCAGGACGGCATCGATCGGTTGGAAGCGCAAGGCGTTACCGACTTGTTCGTCATTCCGTTCTTCGTCTCCTCCGGCAGCACGCATGTCGATGAAATTGCATACGCTCTCGGGGCGAAGGAAGCTCCGGACGCGCCGACGGATTTGCCGCCGTTTCGGGTGGACGCGAACGTTCATTTCGGGCAGCCGATGGACGGGGATCCGGATTTGCTCGCGAACATTATCGTCGATAAGGCGCGGGCGTTGTCGGTGCATGCCGAACGGGAGGAGATACTGATCGTTGCGCATGGCAGCGATCTGCCTCTGTTCCGGGCAAGATGGGAGGAAGGACTGCGGCGCGTGGCGGCCTATGTTGCCGAACGCGGCGGATTCGCCGCGGCCGGGTATGCGCTGCTGCTGCCCGATCAAGTCAGGGAGAAAGCGCGGTTGTGGAAGGAGAG
Source organism: Paenibacillus sp. MSJ-34 (assembly GCF_018918005.1). Classification (GTDB taxonomy): domain Bacteria; phylum Bacillota; class Bacilli; order Paenibacillales; family Paenibacillaceae; genus MSJ-34. The sequence goes on from NZ_JAHLPR010000030.1 coordinate 52,197, forward strand.
TACGGCCCTTGCGCCCATTGTTATGCCGCTTTTTTTAAGTCCGGGATATTTTACGGGCCATGTCATTCCGGAGCGGCTGCAAGGCGCGGCTTATCGATACGACGGCAACGCGCTGCTGCCCCATCCGCTCATACCGCGGTGGATCGAACGGCAGGCGGCGGCTTTGTTGAAGTTGAATAATATGTAAACGGAGACGTTCGGATGATCAAAAGAGCACGGTTCATTTATAATCCAACTTCCGGCAGGGAAGAAATAAAAAGACGGCTCGCCGATATTTTGCAACGGCTCGATATGGCCGGGATTGAGACGTCCTGCTTCGCGACGATGGGCGAAGGCGATGCGACCCGCGCGGCCGCCGATGCGGTGGACCGCGGCTTCGATTTGATACTCGCCGGAGGCGGAGACGGAACGTTATATGAAGTGATCAACGGGATGGCGGAACGGGAGAACCGGCCGCCGCTCGGCATTTTTCCGCTCGGGACGACGAACGATTTCGCGCGTGCGCTCGGGATTCCGCGCCATTGGAGCGATGCTTGCGATCTCATTATTCGCCAGGAGACGCGGGCGATCGATCTCGGCAAGGCGAACGACAAATATTTTATTAATATTGCCGGGGGCGGGTCGCTCACGGAATTGACGTACGAGGTGCCGAGCAAGCTGAAAACGATGATCGGCCAGTTGGCTTATTATATGAAAGGCTTGGAGAAAATGACGCATCTGCGTCCGTTCGAGCTGAAAGTGCGCGCTGCCGGCGTAGGGGAATTCGAGGAAGAGTTTATGATCTTCCTGATCGCCAACACGAACTCGGTCGGCGGTTTCGAGCGGCTTGCGCCCGAGGCGCGGGTGGACGACGGCATGTTCGACGTATTAATGCTCAAGAAATGCAATTTGGCCGAGTTTATCCGCATCGCCGGCATGGCGCTGCGCGGAGAGCATTTCAGCGATCCGAATTTGCTTTATTTTCAGACGAATCGGTTGGAAGTCTCGACGCCGGGCCATGTCCAGTTGAATTTGGACGGCGAGATGGGCGGCACGCTGCCTTGCACGTTCACGATGCTGCCTTCGCATATTCGGATCTATGCGGACAGAGCTTCCGAGGATTAATTCATGTGTCGCTGCATGGCGACAGTATGATCGTGATTGATATTAGCTTACGAGAGCAGTTGGAGCGGATATAAACGTATGAACGGGAAGAATGGAAAGCAAGGCGCGCGCGGGAAGCGCCAACGAGGCGGGGCTGCGGATTTGTCCGGGGTGCCTGTCGCCAAAAACGAGGAAGTGACGGTCGACATTGTCGGCCTCACGCATGACGGGGAAGGGGTAGGCCGTACGGACGGCTATACCCTTTTTATTCAGGGCGCGCTGCCGGGCGAACAGGTGCGCGCGAAAGTGTTGAAGGTGAAGAAGCAGTACGGCTACGCCAAGCTGCTTGAAGTGCTGCGGGCAAGCGCGGACCGGGTCGAAGCTCCATGCCCGATATACCGCCAATGCGGCGGATGCCAGCTGCAGCATATGTCGTACGAGGCGCAGCTGGATTGGAAGCGGCAGCATGTCGTCGATACGCTGGAGCGGATTGGGAAGTTCGCGACGGTGATGCCGGAAGTTGCGGCATCGGAGCGGCGACCGGCCGATCTGCAGGAGATCGGCGGCCCTGGCGGGAATGCGGCATTCAGGACGGATCGGGACACGGCTCCGGATGCCGTTGTCGTGCATCCGACGATCGGCATGAGCGATCCGTGGCGTTACCGCAATAAGGCGCAAGTGCCGGTGGGCGTCGTGGACGGCGGTCTGGTGGGCGGTTTCTACGCGCGCGGCAGCCATCGGATTATCGATATGGAAGCATGCTTGATTCAACACGAACATAACGACGAGGTCGTGCGTCAGGTGAAGGCGATCGGGCGCGAGCTCGGGATTGCGGCGTACGACGAGGAGTCCGGAACCGGGCTGCTGCGCCATGTCGTCGTCAAGATCGGCTTCCGCACCGGCGAGCTGATGATCGTGCTCGTCACGAACGGAGAGCGCATCCCGCGCGCCGACGAGTGGGTGGCGCGAATTCGGGAGCGGGTGCCGGGCGTGGCCAGCATCTGCCAGAACGTCAATACGAAGCGGACGAATGTCATCTTCGGCGATACGACGAAAGTGCTGTGGGGGCGCGACGTGATCTACGATTCGATCGGGGACGTGCGTTTCGCGATCTCGGCGCGTTCGTTCTACCAGGTCAATCCGGTGCAAACGGAGATCCTATACCGCAAGGCGGTCGAATACGCCGGATTGACCGGCGCGGAAACCGTCATCGATGCCTATTGCGGCATCGGGACGATATCGCTCTTCCTCGCGCGGTACGCGGGGAAGGTGTACGGCGTCGAGATCGTGCCGGAGGCGATCGAGGACGCGCGCGCGAATGCGGCGTTGAACGGCATCGTCAACGCCGAGTTCGCGGCGGGCGCGGCGGAGGACGTCATGCCGCGCTGGCAGGCGCAGGGCGTGTCGCCCGACGTCGTCGTCGTCGACCCGCCGCGCAAAGGCTGCGACGCGCGCCTGCTCGAGACGCTGCTCGCGATGCGCCCGGAGCGCATCGTGTACGTCTCGTGCAACCCCGCGACGCTCGCGCGCGACCTGCGCGCCCTCGCCGACGGCGGCTACCGCGTCGCCGAGGCGCAGCCGGTGGATATGTTTCCGCATACGGTGCATGTGGAATGCCTAATATTGATGGTACGCAAAGAATAGATGAGATGTGACAGGTTGGCTCAAAGGAAGTATTGAAGAACACCAAGCAATATAAGCTTTATTAAGACTTGCGGATACCTCCCAATCAAGTTACAACAAACAACAACTTGTTCCTTGGGAGGTTTTTACATGACCACTATTTCTCATTTATGTAATGATACACGTGAATCGTGCCGCAGTTCACTGGTCGGCATCGAACTAGACGACACACAGACACAAATGCTACTATCCATCGTTCGAAAGCATTGCAAGCTCGCTCTTGAGCATAGCCATGCGAATACGACCCGAGAGCGGCGGCAGGAAATCATCGAAGAAATTCAGAGTTTACGTTCGATCCGTGACGATCTAATTGAGAAATGGCGAGAACAGGTAAATTGACTAGATTAAATCCAGAGCACGAAGACGAACCGAAACTCGTCATTGAAAACTATCCCCTTCTACGGTAAGATCAACGAACTTTTACCTCAGGAGGGGATTTTATTTTGGAACAACAGCCTTTACCAGAATGGATCAAAGCAGCGTTTGATGGGCGCTTTAACGAACAGGCAAATATTATCGGGAAAATGCCTGAGATTGAACCTTTAAGACTGAAACAAGTTGAACTGGAGAATCAGTTGAAAGAGGTACTAAGTCCTCAACTTTATCAACTCATTCTTGGATGGGAAGAAATTTTAAACTACCGCCATACACTTGAAAAGGAAAGTCTATATTATGCTGGGATCACTGATGGGCTGCAGATATGGAAGCATCTTTTGAATGGCATCTCGAAACGACTATGATAGCAGATGAGCCGCCAAAGAATGAAGCTGGCGGCTCTACTGTTTCTTCTCTTTTATCAGTTCGTTTCCGTTAATGCCAAGAAGCTCATAAGCTTGTTGTACCATGTCTTTGTCTTTCCCAAACAGCGGATTGGAATGTTCGTATATGCCGCTCTCCATTGTCACGTGCCGAAGATTATGAACCATGAACTCCGAGTTGCAAAGTACAGCGACTTTCTTAGTTGACCTTAAGAGCTTCTGCTGAAACGCAACTGCTTTCTCAGCAACCTCAGGAGAATAGACTACAGGTTCCCCGTCTGCGGCTAGCATGTCGCGATGATCCACTAGAAGATTCATTTCCCCTTTGCCAAAACTGTTGCAAATCCCGATCAACGTTCTATCCATGTAATCAACATCTTGTGGAGTCAGAAGACCTTTTACTGAAAAAGCTAATACTCGAGTCTCAGGATCAACGTGGTATTGAAATCGCTTTAGAAATGGCTCGGTGAAATCCCTCTGTTGGTATGCAGTAGTTGCTGAAAAACGTTCACCAGAGAACATATATTCAACCGAAACCTTTAGTGCAGCCGCGATCTTTTGAATATTTAAGATGCTGATGTTCCGTTCGCCGCGCTCTACACCGCTGATATAGCTCCGATCAAGCCCAGAACGATAGGCTAATATTTCTTGAGACATGCCCGACCGAGCCCTTAATTCTTTACAACGTTGACCAAAATCATGACGTATATCCACAACCAAAATCCTCCCAAACATAACCAATTCCTATTAAAAAATATATCGGCAATTTGGGACTAAAGTTGTATATCAATTTGCGAATGGTACTCATCGTCAACTGAAAATTAGTTCAACCTTAGATAAAATTAAAGAAATAGAGCTATCAGCGATTGGCTGATAGCTACTAAGACTTTAGTCAGCATTGGTACTAGATTCTTTAAGATTTTCATACTCTGCTTCGATAATTTTGAAAAAGGCTGAAGGTTTTATTTGAAGCCCTTCGCAAAGTTCAAATATCTTGCTGACGGATGGTTCGTTCTTGCCAACTTCTATAAGTGATATGTAGGCACGGTCGACTTCGGTAAACCCTGCGAGATCCTCTTGACTTAATCCCTGCTTTAATCGAATTGCTTTAATGGTCTTGCCAATGACTTGTTTTATGATTAAGGAATGGTCATTCAAGGGAGAAAACTCCTTTTACAACCATTGTCAGTACGCTATAATAGAAACACCAGATCGAGTATCCAACAAAAAGTAAATTATTGTAAATTAAATTAAATAGGAATGTGCGTTCGTATTGGTTGTGATCCTACGTAATGGTTTGAGAAGCCTATCCGAACCACTGAAAACCATCGAATGCCATCAATGCCTATGGAAAAATGCAAAGTTTGGCTTTCTAAATTGGGATAAATATGAGGGTTTTTTTCAGAAACAACTAGAAACATCGATCAATTTGGGAGTCATCGGGGGATATAAGACAAATTGGTTTAGTGGAGTCTCGGAAAAATCGATGATGCTCAAGAGGGGAAGAGTTGGACAACTGGACACCACGTAGATTTAGGTCGGACTCTCCCCTTCCCATAGTCACATAGTCACTCGGCTCGCCGCAGTCTTGAGCTGCTTATCACAGTATACATATTGGAGGTATGTTCATGGTCATCCGAAACAGTAAGATAGTTTCCACAGCCCTCGGCGCAGCTTTAATCGCGTCCATGTTGGCTACAGGCGGCACAGTCGCCGCGCAGGGTAAATCAGGCGAGGTAAGTATTCAATCCGCCACACAGCAATACAAGGCGGTCACCGTCATCATTGACGGAAAAGTTCAGCAATTCCCGCAGTCAGCGGTCGTAAAGGATGGTAGCACTTTAGTGCCGCTCAGGGGTATCTTCGAAGCATTAGGAGCTAAGGTTCTTTGGAACGAGGCTTCGCACTCGGTAACAGCAACAAAGGGCGATACAGTTATCAAGCTAACAGTCGATCAAAGAACAGCTTACATAAATGATCGCGCTATTGAGCTATCCGCTCAGGCGCAAACACTCAACGGTTCAACGATGGTGCCGCTTCGTTTTGTCAGTGAAGCACTTGGGGCGGACGTAAAATGGAACGGAGATACATACACAGCGACCATCACAAGCAAGGGCGGAAGTGGTCAAGCTAATCAAGGTTCAGGACAAGTCGTTTTCGGAATCAAAGTGAAATATGGCAAGCATCATTACGGCTCTAAGAATCAAGCTGAATACGATGAAGTAATGGCGGTGTTAGAGCAGGAAGTGACTAGTCGCCTAAAGACCGTTAAGGTTGGCGGAGATCGTTACGCTGAATATTACGAAAGTTACTGGGATGGAGATAGGGCTTCGAATTACGAGAGAAATACGATAGAGAGCATGGGATTAACTAGCGCTGAAAAGAACTTTAAAACTTTAGTCGATTTAGGGCTGGAAAAAGAGAAAATCATGGATTTGATGAAACTCTCCATCGTAGGAGTAGATTTGATAGGTACTTCTAAAGTTATAGATGACGGCTCGCCTAACTCACTTGCTGATCTTCTTATAAGGGGAGTACGTGATTGTGATCCCGAAGCCTATCTTTACTCTGCAATCTTCGATATGTATGGCTATAACACTGCTGTTATAGCCGGGGATAATCATGCTTCTGCTTTCGTCCAAATTAATGGTGAATGGGTAGCCCCCATGAATGGAACGTTTGCTAAGTCGGATGTAGCGTATCTTCTTTCGCAGCCGGGTTTCTATTTTCTATCTCCCCCGACATTCGGCGGCACCATAAAATAAGATGATTTTCTTTTTTAGAAGGAGCAGACGGATGCAGTATTCCTTCTGCTTCTTCTATTTTACCGAGATGGATCTACGGAGGGGTAACATGAAAACGAAAAAATTAACAGCAGCTTTGCTTGCATTCTCATTGGTGCTTGGAGGCAACAGTGTTTTTGCAGCATCGAGCAATAATCCAGTTCAAATCGCTTCTTCTGACATTGAATATTCAAAGGAAGCGACTGAAGCTTTGGATTACATTAACAAAATTCGTAAGGATGCGGGACTCGGTGAAGTTAAGTTGAACCCGTTCCTTACGAAAGCGGCTGAAAACCATGCGAACTACTTGAATGCGGGGAATCCTTACGATCACGATGAGATCGAGGGAAAGAAAGGTTTTACTGGTGTGACTCCTAAAGATAGAGTTTTGGCTGTCGGTGGTGATGATACGCTTGCTAGACGAGCAGGAGAGGTTATGCTGATTGATGGATCATCAGTAAAAGACTCTATTGACCGCATGCTTGATGCAGCTTACCACAGACGTCCATTCCTGATTCCTTCTGCTGATCAAATCGGTGTAGCTTTTGTAAATAAAAGATTTGTAATGGTCGATGTGGGCTTTAAGGAAAACGGGGATTCCTCACTTTACCCTTATGATGGGCAGAAGGACGTACCTACAACGTTCCTTGGTGCTAGTGAAGATCCAAACCCGTTAAGACAATTTGGTTTGACGAAGTCGGGTTATGTTATTTCGATGTATGTACCGTACACGTTAGACACTAAAAAAATCGATGCGACTATCAAGGACAGCAAGGGAAATAATGTTCCTTATTACGCTGAGTGGTATTACGGTTTCTGGTTCTTCTACACTAAAGAGCCATTCAGAAGCAACGAAAAGTACACAGTTTCGGTAGACTATAAACCACTATATAACCCTGAATTTGAAGGTAAAACTCTCAACAAGACTTGGTCTTTCTCGACTATTGCGAACGTTTCTTCCGGCGGCTCCAAGAGTGAAACAACTTCGCCTAAGCCTGAAACGCAATCCAATAATAAAGAGGTCACTGTCCTTATTGACGGGGTCAAGCAGACGTTTGACCAGCCCGCAGTCGTAAAGAATGGAAGCACACTTGTACCGCTTAGGGGCGTGTTCGAGGCGTTGAAGGCAGATGTTAAATGGGATCAACCTTCTCAAACGGTCACCGCCAACAAGGGTGATACGACCATCAAGCTCACCGTTGGTCAGTCTACGGCGATAGTCAATGGCAAGAAGGTGACTTTGGCAGCGAAAGCTGAGGTCATCAATGGCTCGACTATGGTTCCTCTCCGCTTTGTGTCAGAGGCATTGGGTGCTGATGTGAAGTGGGATAACGCTACTTCAACAGCGACTATCACAAGCCCTGCAGGTAATGTGGGTGGCGGTAATGGTGGAGGTCAAGTCGATCAAGGTGGTTCCCAAGTTGTCAACGGAATCAAGGTTTCCTACGGCAAGCATACCTATGCAAGTGCTAACCAATCCCAATACGATCAAGTAATGAAGATCGTTAATAGTGCTGTTGCCGAAACAAAATCCAGTGGTACGTTGGTGGATTATTACATTCGTTATATTGATGGGGATAGAGCTAGTAACTATGCTCCTAATACTGACGAATTTATGGAATTAAAGATCGCTGAGAATTCCATTGGTCAGCTTGTTTCAGCGGGAGCTACAAAGGAAGAAATAACACAGGTTTACTTAGGGGCAAAAACAGGAAGTAATCTTCTTAAAGGAGTGAAAGATGTTGGCGTTGGTGATCCGATCTCTGCGTATGATGCCTTAGTAGGAGGGGTCACAGATTGCGATGCAACGGCACAAACATACTCTGCAACTTTCGACTCCTTTGGTTTCAGTTCTGCTGTTCTAGGTGGAAGTAACCATGCGGATGTGTATGTAAAAGTACACGACACATGGTTCAAGTACACTTCAGGAACGTTTACAAAAGTTAATCTTAGCAAGATTCCTTCCACTATGACTATCTTCTCTCAACCTACTTTCGGACCAGAACTTACTAAGTAAGTAGCTCAGAGTTTGGGGATAAAGAGGTGGTGTTCTTCGGAGCATCACCTCTTTCTTATTGAACAGACTGGATGTTCAGATGGGTTGTTGATTCCTTGGGCGGGATTTGTAATTTAAAATGTCGCAGCACGTTACGTTCATGGGTGATCATCTAGTAAAATCTTGAGTTATATTTGCTCGGTTTGTATATTTTATCTACGCCGACAGTTAGGTTTTGAAAATAGCAGTCTTTTATAGGAAATCGGGCATTTTTCATGGAGTTACTGTGGGGCACATGTTTCCAAACCCTCCGATCCGTATTCTCTATTTGGGGTACTTTTTGACGCAGTTTGACCGACTCTCTCGCGACATTTTTATGCTTGGTAGCAATTAGGATGTATCGGCTCATTTAGTCGGCTATCTTAATTATGGATTCCCCTTCTCAGAAATATTTGATACAATTTACCTAGAGAGATAGTCGACAAGCTTCACGTTCTCTGCTTTAGGTGCGATAAATTCAACGAGAGGAGAATCTTTATGTTACAGTTGGTCAAGGAGCGCAGCAGTGCCGCAGCAAGCGCTCAAGGCAAGGAAATGGCGAATCCAGTAGCTGATCTATGGGAGATCGAGCTTTTATATGGCAAGCATCCATCATATACGGAAAGTACGTATGCTGTAAGGTTTACCACAAAGCTCGAGGGTGGGGCTTCGAAGTGCTTTTTGGTCATCGATTTGCGTGATCGGTTCGATGAATATCTCAGAGACTTAAATGTTTTTGGGAGCATGGAGAAGAATGAGCTACATAAAACCATCGACTATGTGAAGCATCTTAAAATAAACGGTATTTTCAGGAGAGTGCCGAACCTATTGGCTGAGATGGAAGGCTCGGCAAGCATGGACGAGAGCTTGGAACTGTTCGAGATGATATCAGATGCGGTTCTTAGCGATCCAGATGCTTTCCCCACGATCAGTTCGGATGCTTATAAGCATGGTGTGTCATCGGGGGTACGACTTGACACGGAGCAGTACGCAGAAAAGTATGGCAGCAATGTGGTTGGTATTACGACAGAGGCGCTAATGGAGATTCTGAATCTGGAGGGCAGTACAAAGAGCGTTCGTTTTATGGAGATCACTCGGGGCTGGCGTGAAGGTGGTTATTTACTCAAGCTGAGTCGTCAGCCGCGCTTACAGGAGCCTGTAAAGCCTAATATTAGCTCCAAAGAGGTCAAGCGCTTCTACATCTTCAGGATCGATGCGCTCGGTCAAGAATAGCTCTTGGAGGGGGTACAATGGGCGCTGTTAGGCGTGAGCGCAGTTTAGCAAATAATAACGGGCATCCACACTCGGTTATCAGTTATATTGGTGGAAAATCCGCTTTAATCCCCAACATCGTGCCTATAATCACCTATGCGGCGCAGGCTTATGGGCTAACTCATTACTACGAGATGTGCGGCGGTGGCGCGAGAATGCTGTTGAATCTTCCAATAAATCTTTTTGAGCATCGTTTGTTCAATGATCTTGATCGTGGTTTAAGCGCACTTTTTTGTTGCCTTGGGTCTAAGGAATATCTCTATGATCTAATGGCTTTGTTGGAGGACTTGGGGGTTGGAGAAGAGGTTTTTCTTCGTGCCAAACATGCAAGGGAGTACGAGGCGCGTATGCTGTCGCAGGGGTCGGACTTCAGGCTTGATAACGTCACATCGGCAGCTTATGTTTTCATTCTCGCCATGCAGTCGAGGGCGGCGGATATGGAAACCTTCGATTTCTCGCGGGTGAAGGATCAGAAACGGCTCCGTTCGTATTTCAAAAGAGTGCGGGAACTGGACTTGTTCTATTCGACCTTAGCGGATATTGAGGTTACTCATGGAGACTGCCGCGAACTGTTGAAATTGTTGAATGGCAGGGATGATGCATTCGCCTACCTTGATCCTCCGTACACCCCTGACCAGATGGTCTTAAAAGATCACTACGGTGCAAGATCTTGGACTCTGGTCGCTCATGAGCAACTGGTCGATCTGTTGCTCGACACGAGTGGATTAAAGGTGGCACTTAGCGGCTATGACAATCCTTGCTATGACAGACTAGTATCTGCGGGCTGGCAGAAACTGTACCTCAAGAATGTTTTTGTAGCGTCTAGCTCCGAAGCGCGGCGCCGGAATGATGAATATCTCTGGATTAACTTTGACATTCCTGCTTCCCTTCTAGACCAGATATCCGAGTTTGATTATACATCGTGGTAGTGTAATGGTTCTGAAACCATTCAAATGGTTTGTAAAACCTATGAATCCATTCTAAAACCATCAAAGCCATTAAAACCTATCGAAATGTGCTTCCTGTTTGTGCTCATGTTGGAGGCACATTTTTTTTATTTCCCTGTAAGAAGGCTTAACTTTAGGGAAAGTAAAACCGAGTTAGAATATATAAGAGGGCATAGGAACGCGGAAGATCGAGCAAAGAGGCAACATTAAAATGAGTGCAACACAAATCGGTTAGGTCACCTCAATGAAGCAATTCCCCTCCCCTCTCACATTAGCGTCCTCCCCGCGACTTCCCTATAATTTCGCCAATATCGGTTGCGCGGCGCAATAATAGCGCTGGTAGAGTTTAAACGTGGTAGGCGTAGTTCGCCCGCCGCGCCTTCGCATACATGCAGTCATCACCTTTTTCGCCAGTTAACTGTGCTTCAGTGATGGTTTGGCGGCGGTCGCCATACATAATTCGCAGTTTCGATGGTTTTGTAGGCAGTTCGGCGGATCGCTTTCCTTCCTTATCCCCTGAGGGGTACCGTTTAAAGCCGAACTTGGCTTGGCAGCTAGGCGCGTGAAGGCAAGTCATCGCCCAATCATGATCGTATGCGGCTGATAGCTCGTTCTGATCGCCAGTTTTATAGGGAATTAGTTGAAAAATACAATCTGGATGCAGATCGAGCGTGTCTGCACTCAGATTGTATTTTTGTTTTCAGGGGTAACGCTTTTTTACGGAAACTTTTCGCCGCCGCGCATCTGAAAGGACAGTAGCAGCTACGTTACTCTGAAAGCGTACTCCTACAAAAATCTCGGTTTCGCTCTTGTTGTATTTCCGCGAACGCCGAACGCCTTGGTAGCACTGCATTACCTCCTGCACTAATGAATGTAAACAAATATTAGGGCTGATTTATAGGAGTACGCTTTCACTTTTTGTCGGAGTCCTCCCCCTCTCGCCAATCAAAGCGGTCAGGGGTACGGATTATGCTTTTTCGTTTGGAGTTTGTCTTTTGCACTACCAGAATTTCGCCAGAGGCGAGAAGGAGGAATTAGGTATGTTGATTTTCAAAGAGCTAGCCGAAGAGGTTAGCGAAGTACAGAATCGGCTGGCAGTATGGGATGAGGGGCTAGATCGAACCCAAGATGAGAAGAAGCTGGACTTGCTCTTGCGGCTGGTCGCCTTTACCAACAGCTACGTATGGTTATCACATGGGAAGTCGCGGGAGAAGCTCGCTTATTTCTTGAAAAACGGGTACGACTACCGCGAGACGGCGGAAAAATTCGGAGTATCGGTCAAGTCCGTGCATGCATCCGTCTCCTATGCAGCTAATCGCCTGAAAAAGCGTATTGGGGTAGCATTGGAATTGTTGCGTTCGGGTGATCTTGTCGCGGCGGAACGGGAGTTTGCCTTGGGAACAGGTGCTTATAACACGAATCTGTTTATCAGTGCGATCCATGATAGGTTCGCCCCTGTAAAGCAATCGGGGGTAGACCTTAGCACTTGCGACAAGGAACTTGGACTTTTGTATCGCTTTACGCATCACCACTTCGGTCGGGTTCTGGATGCTTTAGATCAGCAGAAGCTGGAGCATCTGCTGTTCGTTCTATCGCATAATGATCGCAGCTATGTGACAGAGCGCTCTATTCTTTTCCGCTGTTTGGAAGGCGAGTTTTCTCCTGATGAGGCGCTAGCTCTGTTGCGTGATTTTAACATCTACTCTGCGCCATCTCTATTTGAGGATTGAGGTGGGGTATGGTTATGGACATGGATATAAGTTCTCATCCGTCTTGCTTTGAGTACAGGGGCATAGATGTATTCATGCCTGGAGCATGCGTTAATAATCGGTTGCACGCCTATTTGTTCAGGTTAGGTCAACAGCGGAAGCGACTCTATAAGTTTAACTGCCCACATCCACAGCCGATAATCGGTTCGGATGATGTGAGGGGTATCAGCTTGGATGGTTTGCCGCTAGATACATGGATTGCAAAATGCCAAGCCTTATTCTTGGCTCAAGGCGGCATCCAGTTGCCCGCTGGCTTTGTAAATGACCATCGGGAATCGCTGGTTAGCTCCTATTTGCTGGGCAGTTCCCTTTGCGTAGCGGAGTCAAAATCGGGTGGGCTTTGGGAGTATAGTTTCGTGACCAAGAGTCCTGAGATTCTACGGGCGCATGAAGATCAATTGGCTCCAACTGATCGTAAAAAAGGGTTCGACCGTTTTTCCGAGCAGCTTTCGACCAGTTACAAAGAGCTAAGTAGCGGTTCATATACCACAGTCAGGCTTTTCGCGGATGTAGATGGGGTTCGCCTTAGCAAGCGAACTTTAGGCGTAAGCAGTTCGCGTTTCCTATTCCCTTATTACGGGGTGAACAGCTTTGCTATGCGGTTGAAAAATACTTTGGAGCGACAAAAAGTACGGTTGACCTATCGTGATACAGGAGGCTTGCGCCCGCCGCTGGTGACTACGCTCGATACTGGCGTAGTTGCTAGCTGGCTTGGTACGACTCCGACAAAGGCTGAACTGACAAAGTGGGCGGATTGGCTCAATCCATCCTCTATGGGGTACATGTCGCTTCCCGATCTTTCACATCGCGGTCAGTTTGTATCAGTGCCGATTCTTCATATAGAGAAGGTGGAACGTTGCTAACGTTTCATAAATAGAGGTTATTGGCTTCTTCCTATTTGCTTGCCCTTGAGGGGATTCGGGAATCCCTTTAAGGGTATTTTCTTTTGCTTTGGGAGGTTCAAAAACTATTGATACTGCTCCCGCTAAAAAAAGCGAGTTATTCGGGTTCCAAATGGGTTGTAGGTGTTTCAAAAATATTCCCGTTAGCATTTTCCCACAAATCCTGCAATTTGTTTGGGACAAATCTTCCCGATTTCCTTGAGATTAAGTTTTGGTATCGGATATATTTCTAGTCTCCTTATAACCGTAAGGAGGCTGATAAAGTATGGCGAGTAAGGTTTGGGGGTACGTGAGAATCAGCAAGGCAGTTGGACAGGTAGAGGATCGACAGGTTGATCTGCTCATGCAGGAGTATGGTATTCCTGAATCCGATATTTTCATCGATAAGATGAGCGGCGTACGCTTGGATCGGTCGGCTCTGGCGGAACTTCAGCGTATCGTTCGCGGGGGTGATGTCATTGTGGTGGAATCGTTGAGCCGCATATCGAGAAGCTCAAAAGATTTATTGACTTTGCTTTCCGATTGGGAACTAAGGGGAATCACATTTATTAGCCATAAGGAGAAACTAGATTTCAGTTCAACGACAGGCAAGCTTATGCTCACATTGCTTGCCGCTCTTTCCGAGTTTGAAAGAGAAACATTGCGTGATCGTGTTCGAGAAGGGCTTGCTTCCGCTAGAGCCAGAGGTCGAATTGGAGGTCGTCCAAAAACCGATAAGAAGGCTTTGGAAAAAGCGGTAAAGCTTTATGAGGCGAAGTCACACTCGATTTCTGAGATCGTTTCGATCACCGCTGTGTCCAAGTCAGTTCTGTATCGGGAGTTGAAGCGGCTACGGCAACAGGAACTGATTGAGAATACGTAGAAAATTGCAGTTACATCTTCCGAGATCATTCATTATTCGGTCTTGAAGATGCTATAGGCTGAAAATTAACAGCTAGCAATATAGTTTTCGCCTAGAAAGTATGGTGTTGCGCGAATAATTGGTGGTTCTGGTCGGTGATAAGGCAGGTAAGCGGAAGACACTTCATTGAGGTGTTCTGACGCAGACCTGTCTTTTTACGTGGGCTTATTGCTCTGTTGGGGGTAGCAGAGACGTGGCGGGGGCAATATCCCTGCAGCTTAAGTAATTATTTGGTGGAAAATGCCTTTAGATCACTGTGAGAAGCCGAATTTCAAGAGTTTTTCGCTGATATTTCCCATAGCACTCAGGTGAGCGGTTGGCTCCCCAATCCAATGTTGAGGTGAGTGCAGATGGAGAAGAAATCAAAGAGCAATATGGAAAATAATGTAATAGGAACTGATGTTCCTATAGTGGCTGTTGATGTATCGAAAATAAAAGTTTCACGCAAGTTTGTCGGTGATGAGCCGCTTGAGGAAATTCTTACTTCTGTATTCGAGAATCAAGTTGACAATTTAGTTTACAAGTATTACCATTCAACACGAGCTAAAACTGTCGCATCTCATACAACTCACTCCGAAGGGAATGAATTGTGATGAGCCATGTGAGAGCTAGAAAATATTTGAGATATGTGATCTATGCAAGGGTAAGCACCAAGTTAGACAGCCAAAAAGATAGTCTTGAAAGTCAAGTATCGTTCTTTGAAAACTATATAAGGGAAATGGGCGGGGAACTCGTAGGTGTATATGCCGATGATGGGATTACGGGAAAAAGTACTGCACGTCGTAAGGAATTAAAGAGACTCTTGAAAGATGTTGAACGTGGAACAATTGATGTTGTCCTCATTAAATCTTTATCTAGACTGTCAAGAGACACCTCTGACACGCTAAACATTGTTAGAAAACTTCATAGCAACAATGTTGAACTGTTTTCCTCTAGAGAAGGATTAATTAAAGATGAGATGATGTTGTCCGTTATTTCAGCGGTCAATCAGCGGCAGAGCGAAGATACATCGTATAATGTCAGTTGGGGGATCGCTGTAAAATCAAATGCAGGTATTTTTCATGGGACTGCTCCTTTCGGTTACGATAAGGTCAAAGGCGGAAAGCTTGTTCCAAATACTGAGCAGGCTCTCACGGTAAAATTGATATTTGATCTGTACCTGAATAAAAATATGGGATATCTGGCAATAGCCAACTATCTAAACGAAAAGGGAATTCCGTCTTCGAGAAAGAATGGGCAGAAATGGCATGATTCATCAGTGCGAATATTACTTTCGAACCGACATTACACAGGAGAACTGGTTCATGGGCGTTCGAAGGTTGATGGAAAGGATAAAATTCACCTTCAGGAAAAAGGTTATAATAAAAGACAGATTATTGATGAGGGCGACTGGATTGTTATTCCTAACCATCATGAACCAATAATTACTAGAGAACAGTTTAAGGCAGTTCAAGAAAAGAGACATGAAAAGGCTGAACGGCGTTTTCGTGGCAAAGGGAAGAAGTCTTTATTTGCTAGAGTGGCATTTTGTGCTGATTGTGGCAGTGGTATGAATTATATCAAGGGGAGCCAAGGCTATGTATGCGGTTCGAAACATAGACCTGCAGATAAGGAATGTACTCGTCATTTCATTAAGCACGCTGTGCTGAAAGAAGCGGTTTTAAATGATTTGCGCAAACTGTCTGGCAATACAGTAGATCGGAATTCTCTGGTTCACAATGCTTTAAAACAAGTAAATGTGAAAATTACCCAAGCTAAAGAAGAATTAAATGAGGTAAATAAGCAGTTGAGGCATTTGCAAAAAGATCGTATGGAGCTTGTTGATAAACTGTTGAACAAGACGCTGGATGATGAAATATTCAAAATGTATAATTCAGGTCTAAAGACGAAACAAGAAACACTTGAATTAAGGGTAAAGGAATTGGAAAACATCATTTCTCAGGAACAGGAAAACGAAGGCTCCATACATGCCTTCCAATTAGAAGTTCAGCGTTTTACTCAACTGGAAATTTCGGATGAAGAGATCCTTCGAGAAGTGTTTCATCGATTAATTCACAAGGTCGAAGTATTTGAGGATGGTAGTATAGAAATCCACTATAATTTCAAAAATCCGTTGTCGCTGGGGGCGTAGATTGCCCCCTTCCATTATATCAATAATAAGCATTCGACACATGTGGAGTGCGTAATAGGAATATGTCGAGACGATACGTAGAAGTGCTGAATTATCAGTATTCTGCAAAGTATGCTTCGTTTACGACTAATGGAAAGGACTACAGGAATAAGGTGTTAAACGATAAAATCGAGGTTTCTATTGTTATCGACTTGGAATGGATAGATACACCTAGTGATTTTTAATTGAAAACAAGAATATCCAAGAGAGCGTCCTTATCGGGCGTTCTCTTTTTATATAGATATTTCTTCAAAGAGCCAGTTGTCCTGAATCTCTCAGGCAGCCGGCTTTTTTCATGAAAGGAGGAACAGCGAATGACGAAGGTGATTGCTCTTGCCAATCAGAAAGGCGGTGTCGGCAAAACGACTACGGCTGTTAATTTGGGTATTGGCTTGGCGACTGAAGGTAAAAAGGTTCTTCTAGTGGATGCGGATGCACAAGGCAATTTGACAGATGCGTTGGGTTACCGCGAACCGGATAATTTGTCAATTTCTTTGGCTACACTGCTCGTTAAAAATATGTTGGAAGAATCGTATCCGCCCCAAAAAGGCATTTTGCACCATCCCGAAGGGATTGACCTAATGCCCGGTAACATCGAATTGTCTGCTGTTGAAGTCTCGCTTGTCAATACAATGAGCAGGGAAACGATCTTGCGCTCCTATATAGACAAGGTGAAAAAGGACTATGATTATGTCCTTATTGACTGTATGCCCAGCTTGGGCATGTTGACCATCAATGCACTGGCGGCCGCTGATAGCGTCATCATTCCGGTTCAGGCGCATTATTTACCGGCGAAAGGAATGACGCAGCTTTTGCAAACCGTTTCCCGTGTCCGACGCCAAATCAACCCGAAGTTGCTGGTAGATGGCGTGCTGCTGACGATGGTGGACAACCGGACCAACTTTGCCAAGGATATTTCCTTTGTTCTTCGGCGTGATTATGGAGACAAGCTGCGTGTGTTTCAAACGGAAATTCCGCTTTCCATCCGTGCGGCGGAAACGAGCGCCAAGGGGAAGAGCATTTATAAGCATGATCCGAACGGACAAGTAGCCGAAGCGTATGCGGCATTTACAAAGGAGGTGAAGGGTATTGGCAAAGAAAGACGACAGACGCGCCAGCATCAAGCTGACCACAGTCGATGATTTGTTTTCGACCGATGAGAGCCGCGCCGATGCACAGCGGGAAAAAGTGATGGACATCCCGTTGTCAGAGATCAGCGATTCCCCCGATCATCCATTCAAAGTAAAAGCGGATGAAGCGATGCTGGAAATGGCAGATAGTGTGAAGCAATACGGCGTATTGGTTCCTGGATTAGTACGTCCGAAGACAGAGGGCGGTTATGAGATGGTCGCCGGACATCGGCGGAAAAAGGCGAGCGAGCTGGCGGGTATGGAAACGATGCCTTGCATCGTCCGCGAACTGGACGACGATCAAGCGACCATTATTATGGTGGACAGCAACCTGCAAAGGGAGCATATAGCGCCTAGCGAGAAGGCGTTTGCTTATAAGATGAAGCTGGAGGCGATGAATCGTCAGGGGCAACGTACTGACTTAACTTGTTCCCAATTTGGGAACAAGTTTGAAGGAAAGAAATCAAGCGAGATATTAGCAGAACAAATGGGAGAAAGCAAAAATCAAATATTTAGATACATTCGCTTGACTCATTTGATCCCTTCCATTCTTGAAATGGTAGATGAAAAACGGATCGCGTTTAATCCGGCTGTCGAGTTGTCTTACTTGGCCGAAAAAGAGCAGCAAGACCTTTATGAAACGATGCAGTCCGAAGACTGTACGCCTTCTTTGTCACAAGCGCTGCGTATGAAGAAACTGAGTCAGGGCGGACGGCTCAATATGGATGTTATCTTCTCGATTTTGACGGAGGAAAAGCCCAATCAGAGGGGAAAAATGCACATTCAGCGGGAGCGCATTGATCGCTTTTTTCCTAAGAATTTTACTGAAAAACAAAAGGAGGACCTTATTGTCCAATTGCTTGAAAGCTGGCATCGCAAGCGGCAGCGCGAACATGAACGATAATCTTAAGCAACATGCACAAAAATAGCCATTCCTTCCTCTCCATAGCCGGGGAGTTTTTTTGTGCCTACGAGGAGGTGACTGAGATGCTCTTTACGGAAGGGAAATGGCGGAAATACGAACGGTTAATGAAAGAAAGGCCCGGCTTCGACCGCAGAGAACCGGAAGATGAATCGGAACGTTCCAACACAGCTAAAGGGGAACGGAGAAAACGAAGGCGAGACAAGCGGAAAAGCAATAAGAACGAAGGAAGTTGAAATTCATTGGTATAGAAAGGAGTCGTGAGCATGTCTTGGACCTATCGTCATCGCAAGATGTTGGTGATCGCTGCCATTTTGATCGGCATTCTTTTGCTCGTGTCGGCTGCCATTTTTCACTTGATGAGACAAGCTGAACAACAGCAGGAACATCAGGAAGTGATCGCCCATTATGAGAGGCAAATAGAACAGTTAACAGCGATTAAAGAAGAATCGCTGCAAACGGTATGGACCGTGGCTCGAACCATTCCGGCCGGTGACCAGATCGAACCTGAAGACGTCACAGCAATGACCCTGCCGACCGCATTGGTTTCGCCCGAAATGATCGTTAAGGAAGAAGAGGCGGTCGGTAAACATGCCAAAGTTGAACTTCGCCCGGGAATGCCGCTTCTTGCTTCTGTGTTGTATGAGGGCAACCCAATTGCCAAGGATGTGCGGACACAAGAGTTTCAAATCATCCAGCTTCCGTCGCATCTCGGAAAATCACAGTATATCGATGTGAGGATCAACTTCCCGACTGGCGAAGATTTCGTTGTGCTTGCCAAAAAGCAGGTGCTTGATCGCGAGGGAACCGTCATTTGGCTGGAGATGAATGAAACCGACCTGCTGCTCACATCAAGCGCGATCATCGATGCCTATTTGCAAGGCGCAAGATTATACGCAGTGCCCTATATCGAACCGGGACTGCAAGAGGCAGCGACGGCGACTTATCCGGCCAATCCGATGGTGTTGGATTTATTGGAGCAAAACCCGAACCTAGTTGAGCAGGTTTCTACTGAACTGGCTCGTCAGCAACGCGAAAGGTTGGAAAGTAACTTAAATGAAATGAGTGAAGCGGACAAGATGCGGGTGATGTACGGCAATGTCACCGTTCAGCAACAACTCATGAATGAACGGGCCGCAACACAGCAAAGCAATGCCGCTCAGCAAATGCCGCAGCCCCCTAGTTTCCCGGAGCAGGATGACCAAGAGTCGGTGCAAGGAGAAGATGAACAGCCGCCTTCTTCCCTTCCGGTCGTGGTAGAAGAAGAATCGCCCGAAGCGACGTTGCCCGATCCACCGCCAGCGTCCGAGCCAGAGTCAGAAACGGACCCGGATTATTCAGAAATCTTCAATCAATAAGGAGGAACCATGAAAAAGATTGTGTTTTTAGGAGCGCCGGATAAAAGCCATGTGCTGTTATTGCTAGGCAAACTCCTGGCCGCAATGGATTACAAGGTGCTGGTGGTGGACTCTACTCTCGCGCAAACGACACAGGGATATTTGCCGCAGGAAGAATTACGCGCTCCGCTCTACGAGTTTGAAGGCATAGACGTGGCCTGTGGTTTTATCTTGTTTTCGCAGTTGGAACGATACTTGTATCAAAAAGCAAGTGGCATGGATTACGATGTGATGCTGATGGACACCGACCATACCGAAATGGTCAAAGGGTGGGAGTTACCCCATTACGACAAGCGGATCTGGTGCAGCAATTTCAACCGATTGACCATGCAGCGAAATGTCGAATTGATGCAGCGGTTATGCTTGCATGAAGCACAGAATCAACCGGTATCGTTTTACAAGATGATGCTATCCGTTGTTCCTCTGACTGTCACCGAGGCGTATCTCGATTCCGCCTTTGCTCAGCAGACCATTCGCTGGGAGGAAGCGGTTTTTCGTTTTCCGCTGGATGAGCGTGATGTATCCGCCGAGCTGGAAAACCAGCATCATGGCCGCATCGATGTGAAGGGACTATCGGGAACGTACCGCCGCACGATATGGGAGATGGCACAACAGTTGTTTGATTGGGACGACAAAACCGTTCGCAAGGCATGGAAGCGACTTCGCCAAGAACGCGCTGCCTTCCGTCGCTAATCAAGCTGATCAAAATGATTGAGAAAAGGAGGGGACACGGTGACGGGACATACAATCGTGTTTTGGAGTCCGGTATCGGGAACCGGGACAACGAGCAATCTGGCAGCGACTGCCTCGGTCATGGGACTGGAGTGTTCGGCACATATGTTGCTGCTGGGTCATTGTGAAAGTCACGATATCGCCTTGAAGCAATGCTTTTATCAAACGCATGCCTCTCGGGAGATGGACATGGATGTCTCAGTCAATATGGGTGTAGATGCGTTATTGCGACTGCTGCAAAACCGAAAATTGCAACCCAACATGATTCGGGATTACACGCTGCCTTTGTTAAAGGACAGGCTCGACTTGCTGCCGGGTTCAAGCAAGCCGGATGATCGTTTTATTGACATGGCCACGCCTTGGATGGAACCGCTGCTAAGCATGGCGAAACGGATGTATGATCTTGTGTTTGTGGATGGCGGCAGCGGAAATTCATCGGAATGGACCAACGGTTTACTGCGGCTGGCGGATGTGCTGGTGGTGTGCCTCCCGCAAAATCGGTTGGCTGTCCATCGTTTTTTTCGGATGGATGAACTTCAAGCGATGCTCGCAACTAAAAAGCATGTGCTCGTGTTCGGAAAATATGATCGGTACTCATCTTTGACCCATAAAAATTTGTTGCGTCCTTATGGACGGCATTTGCGAGTATATTTGGTCAGTTACAATACACGGTGGTTGGATGATGGACAAAACGGGCAGGCGATTTCTTACATGTATCGCAATCGGCAAGTGCCGCGGGAACATGAAAACTATCTGTTCATGCGAGACGTGCGGGCGTTGGCACTTGCGTTGATTGAACAAACGGGCTTGCACAATGCCTTTTTCGGCGGGAAGGAGACCCCGATATGATGGGCGCGTTACATGGTCTGTTGATCGGAGGCATTGTCTTAATAGGCGTATTGTTCCTGTATTTGCGCATGAGCCGAACCTTGCCGGAACGCCAGCAGGAAGCGCCAGTGTACACGTTGAAGGCGATGGAAGAATACGTCAAAAGAGCACTGCATGGCGTGATAAGCGCCAACCTGACGGATTACGGTCTATCAGAAGAAGAGTACCGGCGACGGAAAAACAAGCGGGCCGAGATGAAAAAAGCGCTGCGTGGATGCACGTCTGGCGATCTGCGTGACAAAATGTATGTCAAGCAATATATAACCGATTTGCTTGCACAGCACTATACGTTGGATCATGAACATCTGAACCGGTTGATCCCGTTTGATTGCCCTGAATCGTTGTCGCATCAGGATCGGTTTGACATCTTGCTTCATGTATACAAAAAACGTCACGGCTATCATGCGCTTAGCGAACTCATACGCCGCTATGATCTGGATCGGCCCAAGCCGGATGCCCATGAAGAACAGGAGCTGTCTTACCGTATTACGTCTGAGGAGATCGGCGAGATTTATGAACAAGAGGACGTCCGGCTATCGGAAGAGGATAAACTGCAAATCGTGGTGCAGCGCATTTACCAGCACTACAAAGGCTTTAGTGTCGTGGACGAACTGCGCGATATGCGCATTGACGGCGTGTCCGGCGGAGTTTCCGGTTTGCCGCCTTCCGTATGGGAAGAAACTTGGGATTGGGACGGGGATGTTCAACTCGGCGAAGTGCCGCGCGCGCATGACAGTGTGTGGGTTTTTTATGAAGGGAAATCCATCCACCTTAGTTTCCTCTCCTTTGGATCGGAACTGGAACTGCGGCGCGTATGCCAAAACATCTACAAGCATAATTTTCCCGGCCAGTTGTCCGAAACGACCGGATACAAGGTGAATGAAATGGCCGACGGTTCTCGTGTCGTGGTGCTGCGCCCCCGATTTGCCGAGTCGTGGGCTTTTTTTGTGCGCAAGTTTGATGTGCAAAATGCCACTTTGGAACAGCTGATTCGCGATGAACATGCGGAACTGCCGATTGCCCTGATTCGCTATCTTGTGATGGGAGAGCGCATTACGGCGATAACTGGCGCGCAAGGCAGCGGGAAAACGACGCTGCTTATGGCCATGGTGCGTCATATATCCGCCCTGCTCCCGATTCGCGTTCAGGAGATGAGCTTTGAACTGCAACTGCGTAAAATTTATCCGAATCGCAATATTCTCAGCCTTCGGGAAACCGAAACGATCTCCGGTCAGGCTGGGCTGGACATACAGAAAAAAACGGACGGCTCGGTCAACATTTTGGGTGAGGTGGCGACCGATCCGGTAGCGGCCTGGATGATCCAAATGGCGCAAGTGGCTTCGTTTTTTACATTGTTTACCCACCACGCCAAAACGTTTCGCGATTTGGTGTTGTCCTTGCGCAATTCATTGCTCAAAACCGGCGTGTTTACCAATGAACAGGTGGCAGAACAGCAAGTGGTCAGCGTCATCAACTTTGATATTCATTTAAAACGGGATGCGGACGGTCGCCGCTATATCGAGCGCATCACGGAATGCGTACCGCTTGCACAGGAAATGCCTTACCGGACAGACTTTCGCGAGAAAAAGACGCTGGATGAGAAGATGGATGCGTTTATGGAGACGGTGACGGACTACTTCCATCGCTCCACGGATCGGAAACTGTATGAAGCGCGAAATGTCATTGAATATCGGGACGGCCGTTATGTTGCGGTTCATCCGTTGTCCGAACAAAGCCGCAAAGAGATTGCCGAGCGGCTTGCCGGTCCGGACCAGGCAGCTTTCGAGGCGTTTTTGTGTAATTGGGGGGATAGCGATGAATCTTGAGTGGCTTTCCCTGTTGCTTGGCGGAGTGACGCTGTTGTTTCTAGCAGCGGTCATAGCGTTTCAATTTTTGTCCCGCTATGGGGAAGCCGGGGCAGCACGAAAATATGAAGCCTTGCGTCAACCTGCCAAAACGAGCAACAAGCAGGCATTGCACAACGGCATGCAGCAACTCTATACCCTCTGCTCTCGTGTGCCGCTCTTGCGTACCTACCTGCACTTCATCCGCCGTCGCATGGTCATTCTCCACTTGGGCGATGAGTGGAAGCTGCGTCTGGAGACGATGCGGACGGCGCTTTGGCTCTGGGGCATGTTGCTTGCAGCGGCTGTGCCGATCACGCTTTGGGTGCGCGATGTATTTACACTTGTCATGCTGATGATTGGCGGTTGGGTTTGCCACGGCATGTTAACAGACGTATTCGTACAACGGTTGGAAATGCGATTGTTGCGTCAGCTACGCCAGTTTTTCGGGGATGTCCGTCATCATTATCACCGACACGGAATGGTAGAAGAAGCGATTTACGAAGCGACGGATGAAGCGCCGTATGAAATGACTTTGCACGGCCAGGAAATCGTTGAAGTGTTGACCGACAGCCACGCGGAAGAACGACTGGAACAATACTTGGAAGCGGCTCCGAACCGTTATTTGAAAGGTTTGGCCGGATTGTCGTATCTGGTGAAGGAATACGGAGACAAACAAACGGATAGCGGATCATTGTATTTGAAGGCATTGGGAAAATTGGCCGGTGAATTAAACTTTGAACTGTTGCGCCGGGAACGCCTTGGTTTTTTGTTGCATGGGCTGTCCGTTATTGCCCTGCTTCCGCTCTTGTTTACCCGTCCGATTGAAGCATGGGCCAGCTATTATTTTTCGGCGATGGACGCCTTTTACAGCAGTGTGATGGGTTGGAGCATAAAGCTCGCCTTGATGGGGGTCGTTTGGCTCTCCTATGTTCTGCTTCGTCATATTCAGAGCTTGGAGACCTCGCCGAAAATCACCAACCGAAAGAGATGGGAGAAATGGGCGCACGGCCGGGGCTGGATGCGTTGGCTCGTTCACCGTTTGGGTCCTGCTCCTGGCTCAAGGGAAGCGGAACGGATGGTGAAGCTGCTGAAAGAAACGGCTTCTCCTTTGCGGTTGGAATGGTTTTATGTCCAGCGAATCGTGGCGGGAAGCATGGCTTTTCTTGCAGCAATGGGACTATTCATAGCTTTGCCTTATGCGGATCGGCATCAAGTGCTGTACGCGCCAATGTATGCTGATACGCTGTTTGGTCAAGCGACGCCTGAGGAGCAGGAAAAAGCGCTGGAAGCAGCCGTGCTGGATCGGAGAATCATCGATCAAGTAAAGGGGGTGAGGCCTACAGAGGAGTCGCTCTTGGAGCTGTTGAGAATGGAGACTGGAGGAGAACGTTTGGATGAAGCGCTTCGCGCGGATACACAGCGCATTATGGGCAAGTTGGAGAAACTCGACAGGCAATACGTCAAATGGTGGCAAGCACTATTGACCGTTTTGGCGGGCTGGGTCGGCTACTGGGCGCCGGTCGGCATTCGCCTGTTCCAGCGCAAGATGCGGCAAATGGAAATGAAGCATGAAGTGGATCAATTGCAGGCGGTCATTGCGATACTGGCCGATATGGATCGCATGTCGGTAGAGCATTTGCTGATTTGGATGGAGCAGTTCGCCCGCGTGTTCGAAGAGCCGCTGCAAACATGCCTGCTCCATTTTGATCAAGGCGCTGAACAGGCGCTGGAGCAGCTCAAGGAGGATGCGCCTTTTCAGCCATTCGTGCGCATGGTGGAAAAGCTGGAACTGGCGGCAAGCACGCTGCCGATTCGAAAAGCGTTTGATGATTTGGAGTCCGAGTACGTGTATGCACAGGAAGAACGCAAGCAGGAGTACGAACGATTGATTGAGCACAAGGCGGGCTGGGGCAGAATGATCGGGTTCGCACCAATGATGGCGCTCATTTTCGGTTATCTGGTCATTCCGCTCATTGTTGTCAGCTTGAACCAAATGTCGGTGTACTACGAGCAATTGCAACGCATTCAATGATTCACCCTTAGCGGTGCTTTCCATGTTGGAAAGGACCGTTTTTTATTTCTACATTTAAAGGAGAGATCGACCATGTCCAATGCACAAAAGGCGCTGGTAATGGCGGCGGGCATTTTCCTCGCAATTGCGCTCATTACCCTCGCCGTCGTGTTGTTTATTTCCGCACAAGATTCAACAAAAGCAGCTCAAAGCAATTTTAGCAATATCCAAACGGAATTATCTCAGACGGCCTTTACGGTGTATGACAACACCACACTTTCGGGCAGCCAAGTCGTCAATGCTCTGCGCAAGTTTTCGGATCAGGAGCAGTTTGGCATTCAAATTATCACCGGGAAAAACCCGACCGGACAGTGGTATGGCAAAGTCATCAACATTGGCGTTCCAATGGACAGCATCACATATGGATCGGTCGTTGGCGATGCGCCTGGACGTCTGGAGCATACCGTCGATGAAGCCAATGTGAACTATGTCAATCCAAGCGGAAAGTTTCAGGCGAAATTGGTGCTGGATCGCAGCAACGTCATTCGCGGGATCGTGTTCCGCCAACAATAAGGCACGAAAACGAAATGAAGCCAAGGGGTGTCCGTCTAGCTGGCGCCCCCTTTTGCTGAAAGGAGGAAGCCATTGGATTACACGACTCGAACGATGTTGGAGATGAGTGCATCCTGTCTCCTGTTTTTGATCGCCGTGGTTAGCGGGCTATGGCTGTTTCAAAACGGCGCGACGCTTGCCGATTCGGCTTATTTCTCCGGTATGACGCAGGACCGGACCATCCGGCAAACGTTGTCTCCCTTGTCCGGTGATGGCAGTATGTCGGGAACCGAAATGTTTCAGGCCATCGCGCGGTTGGAAGAAGGAGAAGCGGAAATCGTGGTGGATGGCGTCCGATACGCATCACCGGTGAACCGGGAGCAATGGTTTTCAGACAGAATCCAACTCCATGGCCGCTACAGCGTCTCGTACGAACGTGACACGGACGGGCGGCTGTTGCGCCTGGTAGTCGTCACACGTTGAGGAGAATGCCATGAACAGTTATATCAAAGTGTTTGCGATACTGCTTGCCGTACTGCTGCTTTACATCTACCCGATTTACACAGCGTTCCAGCAGCAGGATGATATTTCAGAATTAGTCGTCCTGCGGGCGACAACGGCTTTTGTGGATGCGGTACGTGACAAAGGATATATTTCACCGACCATGTACACCGATTTCAGACAGGCCATTGAGGCGACGGGCCTTGATTTCGATGTGCAGATGGAACATGAAAGCAAGAAATATGTGCCGGTATATGACGATCCGACCAGGCCGGAAACGTTCCAGGGCACGTATGAAGTGCATTACGATGCGTTTTACAACGCTCAAATCTTGCCGGTGCTGTTTCCCGGTAGCTCTGCCCCCAGAGACGACCCGTCAAGAAGGTACAAACTGCGGGTGGGCGATACGTTCACCGTCACGGTCAATAACGTGAGCCGTACGCCCGGCACGGTCTTGTTTGATTTTCTGAACAGCACCGTCAGCCCGAACGATAAAATATTCATTCCTTATGGCGGGGTGGTACGCAATGAAGTGGATTGAATGGGCTGTCGTCGGCGTGCTGATCTTTTTCCCGTTTGCCACGATCAATCAGATTGACGTGGAACTAATGCGTCAAACGATGCTGCTCGAGCTGCGTTATGACGCTGCCTTGGATGCAGCGGTGGATGCGGCGGCACAAGCACTCATCACCAATGCTGATCAGCAGCATGAGTCACGCTACGAGTCGGTCAAGCGAGTGGCGGTCAACAGGGAGGAAGCGCTCACGGCGTTTTACCGGACGTTGTACGCCAATTTCGGCATATCCGGCGATCCGGTTGCGCAAGGGGTTTTGAACCGTTACATTCCGGTGATTGTCGTCATTGGATACGATGGGTTTTATGTTTATGCCGAGGATGAATGGACAGATCGTAACGGCCAAACGGTCATGGCACCGGCTTGGGGAACCAAACGGCCGTATGCGTATACCGATTCAAGCGGCAACAGCTATTCCTTTACGTTGGACGAACAAGTGCTGGTGTATGCCGCGGCGACTCGCAGTTGGCATGAAGGTTTTCGCAGGGACATTCAGGCGGAGGCCAACATTCCGTTGTTACGAGATGCGGCGTTATTTAATGAAGTGCGGCGCAGCACCATCGTGGGCGCAATACAAGATGAGCTGTCCTATCGGATCAACAAGCATAACGAGGTCGCCCTTCGAAATGGTCTTTCCTATACGTTTACACTGCCGTCCATCCCGCTAGAGGAATGGCACAACACGATTGCCGATGTGGGCGTTGTGGCTTTTATGCAGGGAATTCCGATGGGACGCAAGGAATATAACAACTACGCACTGGGCGGCAGCCGCGTAATGAAGCAAACGGAGATTGTAGGAGCGATGAAAGACAATATGAAAGTATATTATCGCAGAAGCTGTCCGTACTCCTATCCGATAGAAGAAACGTTCGCAAGCGAAAAAACGGCGGCGCAACAGGGATATATGCCGCTTTCTTGTTCTTCTTTCTAAGGGTGGACAGTCTGATTCATGCACATTATGCTAGTAGTAACGTACAACCAGTCCAGTCAGGATTACTTGAATAAGAGGTGAAATGAGTGAAGAAATGATTTATGGCCATGACGATTGCCGTCCTGGTTAGCAGCTTGTTCGGGGTTACGGCAAGTGCTGCCAGTCTTCCTCCTGCGTTTGTAAGCGTGGTGCTGGACGGCAAGAAAATATGGTTTCCCGATGCCCAAGCTTATGTTGATGAGAACCAGCGGACATTAGTGCCGGTTCGCTTTGTCACAGAGTCGCTCGGTGCCAAGGTTGGCTGGGAAGCTCCGAGCCAATCGGTACCGATTGAACGGGACGGCCAGCAGATTCGACTGCAAATCGGTTCAAATATTGCGCTTGTCAATGGACAAGAGGTCGCTTTAGATACGCAAGTGGTAACCAAGGACGGCCGGACGTTTGTGCCGCTGCGTTTTGTCAGCGAGGTGCTGGGCGCAGAGGTGGAATGGGACGGCAGTACGTCAACGGTGACAATTCACACGAAGGACATCTCTGAGAGCGACACGGATAAATGGGGCCGCTTGCTCCGCACGACGGATCTTCCGAAAAATGCGGCGGACTATCCCTACATTTTGGCCGATGTTCCTAATGAGATGTACGAGATGAAATATCCTTATGCGCGTCCAGATGGCAGCAAAGTGTCTTCCGAACTATACGCAACGATTCCCGAATACAACAAGAAGAACGTAGACATCTGGATGGGACACTTAAAAGCGTTTGGCGCTTTGTTGTTAAATGTGGATTACCGCACGATTGATGATACGTGGGCGCAGGGGATGTTTGCAACGAAGATGCAAAACTCGAACGCAGAATTGAGATATATTCGTGAATACGTGGATTGGGTGAAGGAAAACCAAATTCACATTATGGGTTATCTGGACCCGGAACCGTCCATGATTTTTTATGACGGGTTTGGAGCGGATTATATTCGCGTCAAGTTTCGGGTTCAATTCCTCTCGTTTAAACAACATGAACGGTTGATTTATGATAACTGGTTTCCGCAGGAAACAGATTTTGAGAAGAATGTGTGGTATGAAGGGTACGCCGACATCAAAATGGTCACCAATGTCGGCGGCAATTGGGGAAGCACGTTGAAAGTCTCGCCAACGGCCAGCTTGTTTTTCAACCACACGATTTCAAAGGTGGAATGATCGGTGAACAATAGAAAACTTTATCAACGAGTACTGTGCATGCTGCTGGCATGCATTTTTTTTATGCCTATATTTGCAGTTCAGGAAGCGAAGGCTGGACCGCCTCAAGTGATTATCCGTGACGGCAAGATTCAATTCGAAATTACCAGCACGGCGGCGAGCACTTCGATTCGGTATCGGACGGTGGGCTGGGTGGTGACCCGGGAGCAAGTTTGCAGCACAACATCGCCCAAACAATGCGCTGACTCGCGCAGCAGGCCGCATGCCTTGTTTATGAATCAGGAAGTACGACAAATCGGGCAGCATCCCGATCCTCCTGTACCGGGGCAACCGTTGACATCATACTACGAAATCCCCGAAGAAATCGTGACGCAGCGCCTCTGGCAAGCAGGAATGGAAGGCATTCAGAACAATGACGATCTTTACTTTTATGCTGTGATGGTATCGGTCAATGCGGACGGCTCGGTGCGGAAAGGTCCGTTTTATACGTTGTCCGGGATCAAACAAGCGGAAGGCTGGAGATTTCCGGACGATCTGGATGATTACTTTGGCTTGCATATTCCATATCGTAGTGCGGAATTCCCGGTGGACGTTATCGCTAAAACAGTAGACGGACGGGTGATTGACCGACCGGATGTGACATTTGAAAAAGGAAAGTTCGAGATCGGGGAAACGATCATTCATGAATTTCCGGCGGTGATCGAAGACAATGGAAAAACGTATACCATCGCTCGCTCCTATATATCACCGAAGCAAGACCCGTCACGAAAAACATGGGTGCAGGAAAACCCGGAAACGAACGAAAAAGTGCGCATTCGCAGCTTTACGGTCGCGCTGGGCGGAACGAATCTGATCGCCGAATACCATGAGGAAAATACGGTGAAGGCGATTTATATGACAGAAGGCGGCCAAGTTCTGAAAGAGGTGGATAAAGGCGAACATGCGACCGGAGATGAAGTGAATCACACGTTTGAAGCCACGCTCACCAAAGACGGGCAGACGTATGAAATCATCCGGTCTTATATCACGAACAATAACAAACCCGACGAAAAATTATTTATTCAGGAAAAAGGAGATAGCAAGTTGCTGGATCGGTCCATCTTTGTCGGTTCTGGAGGCTCCAATTTTATCGGGGTATACAAAGGGGGAAATGGCGATACGGATGACGAAACAGAGCCTGGAGCTGTCAAGGAAAACGAAGTGATGAATCCCGATGCTTCGGCTGTGATCCGGGCGGATACTCGCGGTGCGGAACGCTTCGACGTGCTTCAAGGCATCCCGACATCGGAGAGTCTTTATGTTCAAGCGAATGCCAAAGCGTATTTGTACCGAAACAAATTTACGGAAATCAAAGGGACGAAGACGTACCCGATTACCGTTAGTCGAACATACACGCTGCGCTGGACGGAATACGTTTCCGGTCCCCCGGACAGCGAAGGCAATCCAACCAGAGTGCCTGTTTCACGCTCGGATACGCAAACCGTAACGAAAAGCTATACCGTGGAGCGCAAGTACAGCTACTGGCTCATTGATCGTCTGGAGGTATACGGCTTGCAAAAAGCAGAGGTTTCCAACTACGCGTTACCCAGCGGACAAGTTACCTTGAAGCCGAACGGCTACGCGCAGCCAAGGGTCTCGGTTTCTCACGACGCTTCCCGTGAGGCCCACATCACCGATCCTTTCTATCAAAATGTGTCGTTGCCCGGTCAAACGATTCAAGGAGGTTCCAGTCGCCCGTCAGTTCCTAATGAGGATTGGACCAACGAAGCGGAACAGGCTGTCGGAAAAATCAAAGTGAAAAATGACTCACTGATCTTTAACGGGCAAACGATTATGGACAACCGGATCACGGAAGAAACCGCCCCGCCCCCAAGGGAGATACCGACTCCGCCCGAGATCGGACAAAATGTTCTGTATAGCAACGGTTTGTTGATCGATGCCAGCAAAAGCAACAAGGCCGAACAGCCAAGCTCCGGCACGATCTTCTATGCACTCATCGAAGGAATTGGAGGCGGCCAGAACCAAAGCTATCCCATTGATGGCATTAATCCGGTGACGGTGCATACGCCGGTCGTCAACCAGGCTTCCGTATCTGACGATCAGGCGCATAATCAAAAAACGCAGCCGACCGTAGGGAGAGCCGCGCTTATTCTGGATCGTCCATTTACGATCACCATCCCAACCAATGGAGCGCATCGGGATATAAAGGGTTACGGCAACCGCGACTATGCCCAATATATGCGCGACAAGCAAGTATGGTTTCCGTTTGACGTGTACAAAGCGGATCGGAAAACGCTGATCCCGAAAGAAACGTGGACGTCGATCCCGGTCGGTCAGATTCAGACAACGTTTTATTTACCTGTTTGGGTGGACGAGGGCAATTACGATGTACTATTCCGAACCATTGCTGAAAATAGTCCTCCCTCCTTTACGTCACAAATGAACGCCAACTTAGACTTGACGCACCATGTAGCCACACAGGTTGTGCCGGTTGAAGTGATCGGCCGTGTCTATGATTTCCGCATCACAGACATTGCCGACTTTAATTGGGAGACCGTATTTCGCAGAGAACGAGGAAGTGCAACGCCGACTGGCAACGCTTATTGGGTGGGTACGAAGGGCATCGACGGCGCAGCACGGGGTAATCAGCCTCCTTACGTGTTGCCGATTCGACCGGGGAGCCATCCGGATGCCGGTAAGAAAAACGTGGCTGTCAAAACCGGCTACCATATTAAATTTGAATTGAAGAGTATGGGCAATATGTTCGGTTCGGCCGATGGGATCAAGATTACGCCGACCTTCTTCTTTGTAGACAGCAAGGGCAAGAACCGGCAAGAGGTGGACTTGTACTATCATTCGGGGAATAAACGGTTTATTCGTATCGGCTCCAGTGCAGATGTGGAGCGGCGTCATGTGACGCTGGACACCCGCTTGCGCAATATGTCCCAACAGGAACTGACGAACACGGCATCTTCCCTTTGGTCGCTGAACGGTGCGTCTGTCAACCGGCAAACGTTTATTCAGCAGTTTTTGAAAGATGCACAGCAGCCCGTTTACGTGGGCGGATATGATGTCATGTTGCTCCCGCCACGGCTTCGGACATTTATCGGCAGTATGGAAGTTCCTTCCGGCATTGACGTTTCGCGTACCCATGCTTCGGTGCAGCGATGGGTTGGCGAATACAGTCTACCTGCCGCACCGTATGTCGTCCCCAAAGGATTCAACTTGGCCGAGTACGGACGCACCAATCGGCTGGACGATAAGTCGCCTATCTTTTTGCGGGACGGGTACATCATTGTCAATTTCAATATCGAAACGATTCGCAATCAGCAGGTGAATCAGCCGCATTTGCAGTATATCCACGCACCGCTCAGCAATCAATGGAGACGAGAAGGGTTTCAGCATCGCTTTGTCGACCCGCATGGAGCCACGTTTAGTTTGCAGGACGGCGATGTAGTGTTTTATCATGCCAACCTGTCTTCTTATGATGACTTTGGAACAGGAGGTACCCATTAAATTCACCAGCCGGGAGGAAGAAAAAACGGAACAGCAACGTTAGCGGAAACGGAGGTTCGGGGATGTTTGGCGAACTTCAACCGATAGCACCGGAAGAGACAGCTTACTTCTATTATTCAGTAACCGCGACTCAAAGCAAGGAACTCAGCTATATCGGTCATTTGCGAGGAGATTTCGGCACTGATGACGATCAGTTTTGGATGTCATGGTCGGATCATGCCGGGGAACGGAGGACGCTTGCCTTTCGCGAGGAATTGGCGGCACTTGTGCAACATTTGCAATGGCAAGGAATTTTGCTCAATTTGAATGAGATGCGAGCCTATTGCAGACGGCACCCGGAAGCACGTATCCCCGGCGCATGGCATTCCGATGTTTGTGGTTTCTGTTTACAAACCACTCACTATCGCTATTATATTCGCTGCGTCCCCCATCTTGGCGATTACAACTTCTATATCTACTGCTATCGCAAGAATCACTTGCTTGGACGATCTGTTCAGCAAAACCAGAACGGCGCGGTAAACCTTGTGAAGTCCAGCGGTAAGATGTCAAGCCCCTGATTCATGAGAATTGGAAATTTACTTTAAGGAACAGGTCAATGAGTCAGGAAAAAAGACAACACCAAACTAAACCCAGTTCAAAAATCGAGT
>NZ_JAHLPR010000031.1 GCF_018918005.1 Paenibacillus sp. MSJ-34
GATTATTACAAAGGAGTTCATGGCTATGAATACAGGATAAATGATGTGAAAAAGTAGACTGGGGACAGGGGAAGAAGATCCCCATACCCCAGCTTACTTTGGTACGTATGAACGGAGATGCACGAACTTAAAGGACGCCGTCAGGCGTTTTTCTTATTGCCTGTTTCTGTTGACGGAGGATACTTGGCTATTGGAGATGGACATGCCTTGCAGGGAGACGGCGAGGTTAGTTGCCAAGCGATTGAATGCCCGATGGAAATCGTTGATATTACGATCTATTTACATCATAAGAAATTGTCTTATCCCCGAGCGAACACTCCGTCAGGGTGGATCACTTTTGGATTTCACGAAGATTTAAATGAAGCGACTGTTCAGGCATTAGATGGAATGCTCAATCTGATGGGGGAACTGTATGGGCTTAATCGCGTTGAGGCAATTGCTTTAGGAAGTTCTGTTGTCGATTTGAGAATAACCCAAATTGTAAACGGTGTCAAAGGCGTTCATGCCTGTTTGCCCCACGGTATTTTTAAGTAAGGAAGGAGGAATGAAATGAAAAGTATAAAGTCTCCGGGAGGCTCCATGTATCCTTATTTTTATAAGGGAGGGGAAGTTCATTGTCTCAAATACGGGGGGTTTCTAAAAAACAAACATCGATTGTTTGCATTAATGAGGGAAGAAGAAGAGTTTATTCGGAGAACGAACAAGCAACTTCGAATATGGATCGATCTTTACGAAACCAAAGTGACCAAGGAAGTACTAATAGAATTAATTCAAAGCTTGAAACGAATAAATCATCATATTCAAAAATTTTCAAACAAACGGCAGCGTTTTACGAGAACATAGGATTTAGAGCCGTATAGTATCTTGAGTCGGCTGAACCTCACGTTTGCCTTTATAGGGATTCGATAGAAATTGTCTTAACGAAATCCAAGAATGAGAACATTGTTCCGAATAGACTCATTCATGGCTACGGTTATGACGCTTATTTTGTTGCTCTTGAACAAGAATTCGTGTTTGAGGATATCGATGGCAGATGGATTAAAAGGTTATATTTTTAATGATGCGGAGCATTTGTCGACGGACATAAAGGAGAGGCTTACATGCAAGTGAAAATTAGCTTGACCGACGAAAGTACCAAATTCATCATAAACAATCTATACCCGTTATACTTGCATGATTTGTCTGAGATATGGGGATGGAAACCGAATCAATACGGTGTTTATGAAGACGATGACACGTTAACGTTGAGCGATCAAAATAAAGTTTTTGATATATGGTGGACGAAGCCGTCCGTACTATTTCCATACCTGATTAGAGTAGATAATATTCCGGCAGGATTTGCGTTAGTGGCGACGCCGCCATACACTCCTCATGGCAGTGATTATTATATGAATGAATTTTTTATATTAAGGCCGTACCGCGGCATGGGGGTGGCTCAAACCGCGGCGGTCCAAGTGTTTCACAACCACCGAAGTTCTTGGGAGTTGCAAACGAATCCAACGGAAAAGAATACGAGGGCGCAATCTTTCTGGAGAAAAACAATTAGCAAAT
Source organism: Paenibacillus sp. MSJ-34 (assembly GCF_018918005.1). Taxonomy (GTDB): domain Bacteria; phylum Bacillota; class Bacilli; order Paenibacillales; family Paenibacillaceae; genus MSJ-34. Next base: position 1,552 of record NZ_JAHLPR010000031.1, read on the forward strand.
ATACTTCCGGATCATATCAAGAAGATTTCACAGAAACCGAAAATAACGGATATATGTTAATGTTCAGATTTAATAGCCCATCTTAATGCTCTTTGGATCATGCGGATCAATCGTAAGTTGTCTATATTGACCAGCACGATTCCGCCGATGATCACGATTCCCCCGATCACAGATAACAAGGAGATCGGCTCATGGTACAGGTAGGCGCCCAGGGCGAGGGCGATGAGCGGCGAAATATAGAGCCAGGTTGAGGGAAACACGGGATTCGTTTTGGCTACGAGCCAATAATAGATGGTGTGACCCGTCATCGAACCGGCGATGATTAAATACAGAAGCGAGAGCATCGCATTTGGAGCCAGCATCGATTCGAGGCGAACGTCTTCCGTTAGGAACGACAGAGCTAGCAGCAGACCTCCGCCATACATCATTTGTACCGCATTCAAGGCAATGGGCGAGGTATCCTGGAAGCGTTGTATGACGCGACGGGAATATAACGTGCCGGCAGCATAAGAAATTTGGGCTAACAAGATGACGATGCATCCGAGCGTCCATAGTCCGTTGAATGTGACGGCAATATCGGGCAAGAGCAGCAAGATCACGCCGGCCGAACCTGCGAGACAACCGGCCCAGGAGCTGCGGGACAGCTTTTGGCCTGAAATGCGGGTTTGAAGCAGCAGTATGAGGAGCGGCGCCGTTGCCGACAAGACCGCCGCAATGCCGGAGCTTACATGCTGTTCCGCCCAATACAACGGCCCGAATACGCCGAAGGTCAATGCCGCGCCGGTCAGCAACAGCTCTTTCCGAAACAGAAGCGACAGCTTTGCCCTTCTTTTCGAGACAGCCATCCACACAAATAAAATACTTCCCGCCAGAAAAAAACGAATGCCTGCGGAAAAAAAAGGCGGCGCACCCGCATCGACTCCTACCTTTACAGCCAAAAAAGTGGCCCCGAAAATGAGGCACATGACAATATAATTGATCAGAATCATTTCTACTCCTCCTATCTTTTGCCTTATTATAAATACGAGGAAGTAGAACAGATGAAAAATAACAGAACAGATTCCGAAAATGTCCTTTATAATAGTGGGGAGGAGGCGGGGCCTGTATGAGAAGCAACGATCTTGCCCATGTTCATTCGGATAAGCTGTTCGAACAAGTTTACGATTATATTCTGGAACGGATCCGACGCGGAGAGTGGAAGGCCCACGAGAAACTCCCTTCGATTCGAACGTTGGCGGCGGAACTCCATGTGCATCGGCTCACGGTGTTCAAAGCTTATCAAATGCTGAAAGGAAACCGGGCCGTATATGTAAAGGATAAATCCGGTTATTATGTTCAACCAGGCGGCAGTCTGCCCGTTGAAACGCAGCACGATCCGATCGTCTCGGCTTTCGTGCAGGAAAGCGGCCTCTCTGAAATTCATCAGGTGCAAGCCGTGTACCAATTTTCCAAAGCGCTGCTCGATCCGAATCTGTTGCCGAATCATTATTTTTCGGAATATGTGAAGAAAGTATTCGATATGTATCCCAAAGTGCTCGGCACCTATTCTACCGTCCAAGGAGATTTGGAGTTGCGGGAAGCTTTGTGCCGTTATTTTACGGATCATTATCGGTTCTATTTGTCTGCGGATGAACTGTTGATCACATCGGGAGCGCAGGAGGCGATCGACCTGATCGCCAGAGTTCTGGTCAAAGCGAGGGATGTCGTTTTGCTGGAGCGCCCAACGTACGCCCCCGCGATCGATGTGTTCCGAAGACAAGGCGCCCGGATGATCCCGGTCGAGATCGACCGGGACGGGTATCCGCTGGATTGGGTGGAGCGGCTCATGCAAACCTATAAACCGCGTCTGTTTTATCTCAATCCTACCTTTCACAATCCGACAGGTTACACGGTTCCGGCCGAGCAACGAAAGAGATTGGTAGAGCTCGCGCATCAATACCAATGTTTACTGATCGAAGACGATCCTTGTCCGGATATTTATTTTGAACAAAAACCTCCCTTGCCGTTTTTTGCCTACGATACGGCGGGATATGTCATTTATATTCGCAGCTTCAGCAAATATATCGCTCCGGGTCTGAGTATTGCCATGGTCGCATGCCGCCCGTCCGTTATGAAATACGTTGTCAAAGCGAAAGCATTATCCGATAGCGGGGCGCCGCTCTTGAACCAGAAAATCTTCTTGCATTATTTCTTCTCGGAACGGATGCAGCAGCATTTGGCAAAGCTGCGGACCGCCCTGGCGATTCGCAAGGAAATTATGGAAGACGAATTGTCGGCCGCCGGTTGGCAATGGTCCAGCCCAACGGGGGGATTTAATTTATGGATCAGGCTGCCCGAGTCGGTCCCGGTAGATACGCTTTTATCCAAGAGCATGGAGCAATCCGTTTCCTTCGTACCAGGCTCCATCTGCGATCCGCTCAGGTCCTATCAATCATGGATCCGATTGAGCTATTCCTATCTGAATGAACAACAGTTGCGGGAAGGCTTGAAACGATTCGTCAGCTTGTATCGTTCGTTGAAGTAGACGATTCTCTCAATAAGCGGCAACGCTAAACGGATGAAGCGTCCCTTTGATGGCGAACGACGCTTGACCGGTTTCCTCGGATACGACAAGGACGAGCGCATCGCATCGTTCGGTCAGGCCGATGGCCGCACGATGCCTTGTCCCCAATTTACGATCCGTTACGATCATATCGGTTAACGGGAGGATATTGGCAGCGGACACAACCGTTTCGGAGCGAACTAAGACGGCGCCGTCATGCAGCGGGTTTCCCGGATAAAAGATCGATTCGACGAGGGGATGGGATAACATCCCGCCAATCGGAACGCTGGAGCGAATAAGCGAATCAAGCGGATCGTTGCGTTCCACCACAATTAGGGCGCCATGCCTGCGTTCGGATAAGTTGCGGACGCAAATTGTCAAATCCTCGTATTTGGAGGTGTATGGGGATAGATAACATTTTAAGTAAAACGAAGCCGCCGTCGTAACAATATCTGTCATCACGGTTTTCATGCTTTCGAACTCTTGAAGGAGACATATGTTTTCGTTATTCAACCGATCGATATTGCGCTGTGCCAATGAAGATATTTCAGCAAGCCGGTTTAATAAATGTTCTTTTAATAAGGAAGTATTGCAATTCTGATTAAGCATCTGCCGAAACCTCGATTTTTCAAAATTAAGTTGTTTTCATGTTTCCCATAAGGGATCCCTGCAATACGCTTTGCCGTATTTCAAGAATGGAGAGGACAATCCATGAAAATCATGATCATTGCAATTAGTCGCGAAGGAAAGATGGATTATAGATGGGCATTACGGAAGAACATTGGACATTAGAATGGAGGCAGCGGATGTTATTATTTTCTTTGATTTGTCGCCGTTGATTACGACATACAGAGTCATTAAGCGCAGACTGCAATATCATGGCAAGACAAGACCCGACTTGAATGAGGGCTGTCCGGAGTCGATTGATTGGCAATTCATGATGTACTGCTGGAATTTCAGGCGCGACAAAAGGCACGGTATCACGGAGAAATTAAAACAACATTCAAAGGACAAACAAATCATTCTTATTCGAACCCCTAAAGAAGCCAAATTGTTATTGCGTGACATAACGAATAGCGGGTGCCGCTCTTTCGAAAGGGCCGATGTGTCGGAAATCATTGGACAGAAATAATGTTTTGTTCCCAATAAGTTCCCGCAGGACAAGCGGGGGAAGCCTGCATATACACGATGTTCACAGTGCAATCTAATGATTGAAACCAAACTGTAGGAGGAACATACTGTTATGCAACTGGCGGTACACGAGGCGCAGGATTTGCATGAATTGGCAATGAGCTGCGTGAATTCCATTACGAATATGGCCTGTTTTATGAGCCAGGCGCAAGATCCCGAATTAAAATCGATCTTGGAAAAACATTTCCCGCAACATATTCAAGATTACAACATGAAGGTGGAATACTTGAGTAAACCGGAAGGGGCAACGTCTACATTACCTGTTCCCAATATTCAGCCCAACCTTCAGTCTTTTACGCAAGCCCCGATCAATCCGGTACCGGTAACCCCGAGAACGACGGTTCAACAATTTAATGACAGGGAAATTGCCACCGCTTATTTGCTTACATTGAAGCGTTCCGGCAAAGATTACGCATGGGCGGCCATGGAAATGAGCAATCCCGAAATAAGAAGCTTTCTGGAAGATGCGTTCCGGATGTGTTCGCATCATGCATACGATGTTTGGCAATGGATGGTGAAGAAGGGATTCTACCCGTTGGAAGCCGCTTCGCCGACAACGCTCAATACGCTGGGCGGATTTTATCAAGTGGTTCAGGAACCCGCTGCCGTACACTAATATGTAATGATCAAGCCCTCTTTGATTTGGAAAAGGAGGGCTTATTTTTTTGTCTGTGCTATAATAATTTGTGTTGGGATTGCATCCTTTTGGAGCCGATACCCGACATGCGAGTTACATATGATTGCCACACAATCCGTGCTTTGATTCCGCAAGTGAACAAAGACTAGGGAGGAGATGCAAAATGTCCAAAACGATGGACTGGTTGCACGAAAAGAAACGAAACGCTCAGAAGATTACCATGCTTACGTGTTATGACTACCCTACCGCAGTATTGCAAGACCAAGCGGGATTGGATGTCATCTTCGTAGGCGATTCTTTGGGCACGAACGAGTTAGGTTACGATCATGAAGTTTCGGTTACTTTAGACGACATCGTTCATCATCTTAAGGCTGTCCGGAGAGGAGTCAAGCATGCATATTTGCTGGCGGATATGCCTTACAGGACGTATGAGAATGCCGATATGGCTTTGGAAACGGCACGGAAGCTGCTGTTTCACGGCGCCGACGGCGTGAAGCTGGAAGGGATGCAGGAAGAGATTATATCCTATTTGCACCAACACCGGATTGAGGTTTGGGGGCATCTCGGACATACCCCTCAGCATTATGAAACTGCGGTTGTTCGGGGCAAGACATTTGCTGCTGCCCAAAGTTTGGTGGAAGGCGCGATTGCATTGCAAGATGCGGGCGCTCGTATGATCGTACTGGAGCTTGTACCTGAAGAACTGGGCAAGGTCATTACCGATCAACTTATGATCCCTACTATCGGGATTGGCGCCGGCAGATTTACGGACGGGCAAGTGCTTATCGTTCAAGATATGCTAGGAATAACGCCGCGTCATTTCCGTCATTCCAAGAATTATGGCAATGTAGGCGAAATCATGCTTCAGGCGTTTCAAACCTACGCCGATGAGGTGGAACGCGGCCGATTTCCGCAAGCTGCAAACATACGGAATATGGAAGCAATAGAGCGGGAGAAATTATTGCATTATTACCAAAGCGAATAGGAATTCTAGCCTTTTAGCTCCGCTGAGTGCGGGGCTTTTTAATATAAAGAAGGAGACCTTCTTATTTCCAAGGCGATCCGCGCGAACCTACGCTTCTCAGCTTGGCGCTAAACGAAACTGCCAATCCTTATTGGGCTCGAAACGAAGGCTTTCCCAACCTAACGAAAGTACGAATCGTTATTCATTGGAAATCGGGCGTCTCAGCGCCTTTTCCCCTCATTAGCGTGTTGTAGTTTCGTTACATCCGGGGACAAGGCGATTTACAGGCGAATAGCGTGTCTACGTTTCGTTAGTCCGCCCGGCGGGCTGTCAGCCGTATTATGAAAACCACGACAAGCAAGGCGTGCAAACCAAACCGTTTGCACGCCTCTTCGTATGTCAACGGCGTTACGTCGAGCTGCGGATAACCAATTCCGTCGGCAGGATGACTCTCTTCGGAAGCATCGTATTTCCGTTGATCCGATCAAGCAGCAGGTCGACCGCGACCATGCCGATTTCCTTGGTCGGCACATTCACCGTAGATAACGGAGGATTGTAAAACTTCGAAACTTCAATATTGGACAGTCCCATCACAGCCACTTGATCGGGCACGGAGATGCCGTTGTTATATAAACTGCTGAGGGCGGCCATCGCCATCAAGTCGCTTGCTGCGAAGAAAGCGGTGGGCAAATTTTTCGTTTCGCATAATCGATTCATCTTCTCGATACAGAGCGTTTCGTCCCACATGCAATCGATAATCCAGTCGGGATTTACCGACAATCCGGCCGCATGCATGGTGGAATAATAGCCCCGATAGCGTTGGCTGTCCTTAATGTTTCCGTTCGATCCGCTCCCGCCTATAAAACCGATCTGCGTATGTCCTCTTTCAATAAGATGCTCTACCGCCATGGAAGCGACGCTGTAATGATCGTAGCCGACATTATCGATATCCCAACGTTCCGTGTCGATGCCGACGATATACGGAACCTGCTTGCGCAAATACTCGTAAGTTTCCGTATTAAGCGATTCCATCAGAATCAGGCCTGTAATGGATTCGTTGAACGTGTTATATAAAATCTTCTTATCGTCCAATTCGGGGCCCGTCCGAATAAAAGCGATGTCATGCCCTTGGCTGAACAACCGCTCTTCCGCACCGGACAAAATAGACATAAAGTAAGGATCGTTATATTTATTTTTGGTAACGCTTAGGACGCAGCCGATCTTGATGTTCGTCTTGGCAGCGGACGAATCGTTGTTCGCTGCCTGGCGTTTGACGCTTGAGCTTACCCGATAGTTCAGTTGAGTAACAGCTTGCCAAACTTTGGCGCGGGTTTCCTCCGTAATTTTGTACTTGGAATCGTTATTTAACACTCTCGAGACGGTGGCGGTGGATACGTTGGCCAACTTCGCGACATCTCTAATGGTACTCATAAATCGGTAAACCTCCTTTGTACATGTTACATCATAACATAATAACGCAGTGTTACATGCCGAATTTTTCGGCCAAAACGTTACATGGTACTTTTTATGTAACAAGTACATGCATTATCATTCTCTTGTTACGTCGATAAATCACGATATGAAACATTTGGAAAGCGCTTGATTTGCGTAAACAAGGCGAGTTAGCGCCGATAATCTATATTTTTCCTAAAATAAGTCTAGGAAATAACTAAATTGTGACTTGCAAGTTTAGTCATGGGTGTTATAATTACATCATAAAGATTACTAAAATTAATGTAACAAATAACGTAACAAAACTCAAGTGTCCTAAAGAATGAAACCTTAGGAGTGAGTAAAACAATGAAAAAAACAGTCACCGTTTACCCCGTAATCGTAGACCGTCTCATCAGCAATCCAGGCATCGGTTTTACGGCGGCGCCCGGATTAATGAACGAACTCGATGATGTATATGACAATCGGGGAGTGAAGCAAGCAAAATATAAATTCACTAAAGATAGTAAAACCTACAATCATCCTGATTGTAAAGTATTTTTCTGCAGCGCGCGCTGGAAGGACGTTGAGGTCGCGAAAGGCGTCTACAGGTGGGAAGTGTTGGAGGAGAAGTTGGACTACGCCAAATCGCTTGGCTGCACTGCGGTTGTACGCTGCTCGCCGTACGCATTAAGCGAAGACGACGATATTCCGCAATGGTTTCGCAAGGATTATCCGGATGAACCCGAGTTCCCTTTTTGGAGAATAGATCCGGGCACAACGCCGTACGTCGAATATTGGGCCGATTTTATTAGAGCGTTTGCCGAACGGTTCGACGGGCATCCGGTGATCAGCTCCGTCGATATGACGATCGTGGGAGCGTGGGGGGAAGGCGGCGGAACCGAATTTCTCGAGCCGGAACAAATCCGGCGGATTACGGACGCCTATTTGGACGGATTTAAACTCACGCCTTTGCAAGCGCTTTTGCATGACCCGATCTCGATCAAGATCATTACCGATCGCAAGGCCAAAGTAGGCTTCCGCGTAGACTGCCTGGGAGATATGGGCGGTTTTCACGGAGAGAAGTGGTCGCATATGACGGATTTCTATCCGCAAAATATTCAAAACTTTCAGATGGGTGACGCATGGAAAACCGCGCCGGTTCTATTTGAAGCTTGCTGGCACATGAACGACTGGTATCTTCAAGGTTGGGACATTGATTATATCATTGAGGAATCGCTGAAATGGCATATTTCGTCCTTTAACAACAAAGGAACGATCGTACCGGAACCGTGGAAAGAGAACATAGAACGATGGCTGAAGAAGATGGGATACCGCTTTGAGTTAAGGAAATTTACTTACGATGCCGAAGCGAAGGCAGGCGGGGAGTTGCGCGTTGAAGGCCTGTGGGCGAATGTAGGGGTCGCGCCGGTCTATAACCGCTATCCGCTTGTTGTCAGGCTTGCAGGAAACGATCATACTTATACGCTTCCTAGTACGGAGGATATTAGGGGATGGTTGCCGGACCAAGATATCCTTTGGGCAGAAACGTTCACTCTTCCGGCTGAGATACGGGAAGGGGAGTACCGTCTGGAGATCGGGATCGAGACCGGCGTGAAAGAAGTCGGAAACGTGAAGCTTGCGATCGAAGGGTATCGGGACGGTTATTACCCGATGGGGAACATCGCCGTTAAAGGGGGATGAGAACGAAAATGAAGGCGCGGTTGAATTACAAGGAATACATTGCCTATTGCGGGTTCGATTTTGTGCCGGAAGGACTCGAAGAAAAGTATCGGAGCTATGAGTCGGATGGCAGAACCGAACTGATTCCGCGCGATTTTCTGGCCGGTCTGTTCGCCCGGTATCAAATCCCTGAAGATACGCAGCAACGGCTCGTTCGTGGGATCGAGGCCATAGAGAAAGATACGGTATTATTTCATTTTACGGCATTTTTAGTGGAAGATATGTGTTCCGCGCGCAATCGGTGCGATGAAGATTTCTATACGAATATGACCCCGGCTTGCATGAAGGAGAATGGGGAGCTATATTCCTTCCTGTTGCTTCTCGCCTGCATTGTCCCATCCATGAACTTGTTGGAAAAGCGGGGCGTTCCCAAGAAGTATTACGAGGACATTCCGCATCCGTTTTTGAAAGCGCAATTCGAACGGCTCGTTCATCACGGCGATCCTAAAGTCCGTGATTTCCCGTGGGTCATGAATTTTTATACATGCTCGATTTTTTTGTTAGACCGATTTCTCTTTATCCCGTGCCGTCTCGAAGACGATTTCACGATGTTCCGTCACAAGAAGACGCAAGAAGTGATTGCGCTGGGGCATGCCGGGGAAGATTTTCGCAGCGATGGGCAGAGGAATGGAATCAATGGCGTTTATGACGCCGGGGGCCTCTTCAAGACAATATGGAAGGAAGACGCCCGCCGCATCGTTGCGCATCGGATGAATCCAATGGGATTTGTGGAGCGGGAGACGGTTTCCATTGACAAGGAAGAATGGGAAGCGGTGCTGAAGCCGGGGGATTGCCTCTTGGCGCTGCACATTCCATCGGGTCCCGGCTATACTCCGGACAGGTTGAGAACTTCAATGGCGATGGCCGTTGAATTTTATACTACGTACTTTCCCGAGCTAGCCGTGAAGGGGTTCTGGAGCCGAAGCTGGCTGTTCGATCCAAGGCTTTCCTTGGTATTGGATCAAGAGAGCAACATCGTACGGGTGCAAAGGCAAGTTTACAATTATCCGACGTTCGAAGGAGACGGCATGCTGCGTTATGAGCTGTTCGGCGGCTGGGACGCCGATCCTGTCGGCAAGTCCGGCGAATATACGACTTCATTGCAAAAAGCGGCGGCGGAATATATGAAGACGGGCGCGCGGTTTAATACGATAAGCATGATTGTGTTGAAAGAAGAGGTTGGGAAAATAGGAAGCATGCCTTATATTACAGCCGCCGATATCGAGAAATTCGGGCTCATCGTTGACAGCCATATGCATGGGAGGAAGCCGAATGTGTAAATGTCAATATTCATTGGAGCGCTATGAGAAGTATAAAACGGTCAAAATCCGGCCCAGACCGTTGCCGAGGACGCCGGACAATAGCGGAAACGGGAAGTTGGAGTACATCTCATTTGCGTGGAAAGACCTGGAGGCAAGTCGGGGAGAATACACGCTCGAACAGATTGGGAAATCGCTGGACAACGCGAGGAATCCAATCCTTATCCTCAGTCCGGAACCGCCTTCATGGGTGAAAGATCGCGCGGAAGACTATTTTGCCTCCTTCGTAAGGAAGATCGGGAGCTATATCGGTACGGACGGTCGGCTTGCGGGCGTTGTGATCTCGACTCTGGCCGACAGCAAAGAGGAATGGAATGCATACATGGATTCGTTTGAAACCGTGCCTGTTCTTGCCGATCTGCATCATGGCAGACTGATCCGCTATTTGCAAGAACAGAACCGGGAATTCGGTCTGTTGGTACGTTGCGGCGAGAACAATTGGATCGATTGCTGCGAGGCATTTGCGCGGCAAAACTTGCAGCATATATGGAAAACCCAACCTGTCGTTCTTCATATCACCGATCAACATTGCGGCCCTCATATTCGACGCGAGGCGCAGCGCTGGCATGCATGCCTGTCTAATCAGGATATCGGCCTTGGATATGATCTAGAGTTGCGAAGATTGACTTTCCCGGAAACGGTTTCAAGCGGGGGAAGCTTGCCGCTTCGTTTCTGGTTTGTGAACGCGGGGAGTTCGAGGATCTATAAGGAATTCGATCTATCGCTCTTGCTAAAGCAAGGGGACCTATCCTATGAGATCCCTATCCATGCGGCTTCGCATTCATGGTTAACCGGCGATCTCGTCCATAACGAGATCGTACCGTTGCCGGATATGCAGCCTGGAACGTATACGGTAAGTCTGGGGCTATTTTTCAAAGATCGCTCTTATATCCGGCTTGCCATACAAGGGGAAGAAGCGGGCGGATATTATGAGCTGGGTACTGTGCAGGTGGAAACGACAGGCGAGGATCCGTTCTCGAATATTTGGGATACCTACTATCCGGAAGGATACTATCCATTGGAAGATCCTCAAGTTCCGGAACAAGATTAGAGACATTAGAGCAGGACAACAAATCGCACCTGGAGGGGAATTGACTTGAAACTAGCATTAATCGGCGCAGGGCAAAGAGGCATGATTTACTCGCAATACGCTCGCGAAAGAGCTGACATCGTTGCGATCGTCGAACCCGACGACGGGAGAAGAGAAGCCGCGGCAGACGCTTTTCAGATTCCTTTGAACAACCGGTTCAAAACAGTGGAGGAATTTTACCGTTTGGGCAAAATCTGCGACGCTGTCATCATCGCTTCGATGGACAGAGATCATTATGCGCAAACGATGGAAGCCCTTGAACTGGGGTATGACATTCTTCTGGAAAAACCTATATCTCCGAGTCCGGAAGAATGTTTGCGAATTCAACAGAAAGCGAATGAAAAAGGCCGAAAAGTCATCGTATGCCATGTGCTTCGGTATACCAATTTCTTTGCTGAAATCAAAAAAATAATAGACAGCAACGAACTGGGAAGGATCGTTACGATTCAGCACAATGAGAATATCGGCAATTATCATATGGCGCATTCGTTCGTCAGAGGGAATTGGAGAAGAAGCGATTTGGCCAGCCCGCTCATGATGCAGAAATCATGCCATGACATGGATATTCTGGCCTGGCTCGCGAACAGCGAAGCGAAGCGCATCTCTTCTTACGGCGACTTGACCTTCTTCAGAGAAGAGAATGCGCCGGCGAATAGTTCGGACCGGTGTTTGACTTGCCAAGCTGCCGCCGATTGCCGGTTCGATGCGCGGAAAGCCTATCTGCCGGTAAGAGGACAATGGCCGGCTACAACCGTTGCGAGCGACCAATCGGAAGAGGGATTGTTGAAAGCGTTGGAAACGAGCCCTTACGGTCGCTGCGTATTTCGATCCGACAACGACGTATGCGACCATCAAGTATCCATCATCGAATTTAAAAACGGCGTGAAGGTGACTTTCAATTTAAGCGGATTTACGAATCATATGAACCGCACCATCAAAATTATGTGCGAGCACGGGGAAATTAGAGGCAACGATAGTTTAAATGTCATTGAAGTAACCAAGTTCGCTTCCAATATGGTTGACAGCGTGGAACAACGAATTATTCATCCGGCTGCCGTATCCGGCGGACATAACGGCGGAGATGCGGGATTGATGGAGGATTTCCTCCACTTGATGGAAACGGACGACAACGATAGCCGATCCTCCATCGACAGATCCGTGGAAAGCCATATTATGGCTTATGCGGCCGAGCAGGCGAGAATCGCAGGCACCGTAATCGATATCGATCAATTAAAAGAACAACTGCGAGAACACATCAAAGCAACCGCTTAATTTATTACGGAAAGGTAGTGGTACGGTTGAACTCGACTGTCAAAGACCTCCCTGCTCCAACTGCTAAGAAGCCCAAGGGTTTTCTTCATGAAATCGCGAGAAATAAAATTTTGTATCTGATGTGCGTGCCCGGACTCATTATTTTAATTATGTTCAACTATATCCCCTTCGCGGGGATATGGATGGCATTTACCGATTTTAACGTAGTAGACGGCATATTCGGAAGCAAATTTGTCGGACTGAATAACTTCAAATTCTTTTTCGCCGAAAACATGGGATGGAAAGTGACGTACAACACTTTAATTATTAACTTTTTCAGCATTATCTTCGGCATTCTCATCCCGGTAAGCATTGCTGTCTTATTAAACGAAATCAGGGTCGCCGCATTTAAAAAGATCACCCAGAGCATGATGTTCTTCCCTTACTTTTTGTCATGGGTCGTCGTAGGGGCGATTATTTACGGCATCTTCTCGTCGGATATCGGCGTTCTCAATAATATGCTCAAGATGTTCGGGATGGAGCCGATCAGTTGGTATTCCGAACCCAAATATTGGAAATCGATTATCATTTTGGCCAGCGTGTGGAAGTGGAGCGGTTATAACTCGATTATTTATATGGCCGCCATGGCGAATTTCGACAGCAGCTTGTATGAAGCGGCGAAGGTGGACGGAGCCAGCAAACTGCAGCGCATCATGTACTTGACGGTACCGATGTTGAAACCGACGATGATTGTGTTAACCTTGCTGAGCGTCGGGCGAATCTTCTACGGCGACTTCGGCATGATCTACGGGATTGTCGGCAATAACCCGGTTCTAGGCGAGGCGGTAAGCGTTATCGACACCTACGTGTATTCGTCTATGCGTTCATTGGGCTTTTCCTATGCTACCGCGGTCGGATTGATGCAGTCCGTGATGGGATTGATTCTGGTTACCGCGGCCAATCGTACTGCCAAGAAATTAAATGACGGGGAGGGTCTGTTTTAACGATGGATCAAAATAAATCGCTCGGCGATAAATTGGTGACGGTGATTGCATACGTTTTTATCGGTTTTTTTGCTATCGCTTGCCTGTACCCTCTCTTGTTGACGGTCAGCGTGTCCTTTTCATCGGAACAGGTTATAGCCAAGAACGGGTATTCGATTCTTCCTCAGAGCCCGAGTTTGGACACCTATAAATATATTTTTATTCATAGCGGAACCAAAATTTTGCGCTCTTACGTTGTGACGATTTTTGTAACCGTTGTCGGGACATTAGGCGCCTTGTTGATCACAAGCATGATTGCGTTCGCCATCTCGATCAAAAAATTGAAATATCGCAACATCATCGCGTTTATCTGCAATTTTACGATTATTTTCTCGGCGGGCTTGATCCCTTGGTATATCGTTAGCGTGAATTATTACGGGTTGAAAAACAGTATGATGGCATTGATTTTGCCCGCCATATTCAGCGTCTGGAACATGTTTCTGATGCGCACCTACTTTTCAAGCATCTCCCCCGCGCTTTACGAAGCTGCGGAAATCGACGGAGCCAACTATTTTACGATTTTCTTCAAGGTAGCCCTGCCTTTAAGCACGACCCCGCTGTTTACGGTCGGTTTAATGTATGCGCTGCAATATTGGAACGACTGGTGGCATGCGCTGATCTTTATTAACAATCGGGACTTATTCCCGTTGCAATATTATCTCTTCAACATATTGTCGAACGTCAATGCGATCAGTTCCGGCCGGATTCCCGCAGGCGCTGCGGGCAATCTCACGCTGCCGGCGGAAACGGTCAAGATGGCGGTTACCGTCATTACGATCGGACCGATCATTTTCCTGTATCCTTTCGTGCAAAGGTTCTTCGTTCACGGGATTATGGCCGGCGCAATCAAGGAATAAACGGAATATGGCAATGCGCCTATTCAGGCCTTTGACATAGATAAAGAGATTCATAATGAGGAGGGTGTTCAATGAAAACAAAAAAAAGGTTGACGATTGCATTGATTTTGCTGCTGCTGACGGTATCGATTCTGGCGGGCTGCGGAAAATCAGGCGAGGAAGGGTCGGGCAAAGGCGATTTGCAAACCCTTACCATCTTGTACCCTGGCGAGGAAAACGACCGTTTCAGAGAATTTCTCGATAACGAATTTGCCGAGAAGATGGCTGCCGATCTTGGATTAAAGGTGAATGTGACCTTTGTGCCATGGTCCCAATATTGGGAGCAGAAAGATATCGTACTCGCCGCGAGCGAACCGATCGACTTGTATTGGGACGGTCTTCCCGATCTGGCCGCGATCGTGAACAAGAAACAAGCGATGCCTTTGGACGATTTAATTCAACAATACGGTCAGGATATGCTGAAAGTATTGCCGATGGAACATTTGAATGGGGCCATGATCGACGGCAAAATCTATGGCATTCCTTCCTCGTACGCACCGTCTTCCGCTATGTATCAGCTTGTGAATGTGCGCCAAGACATTCTGGAAGCCGTCGGTATGACGGACTTGAACACGCCGGACGATTTGAAGGAGTTCGCCGTCAAAGCAGCCGAGAAGTTTCCTGAAATGAAAGGACCGGCAGATGTTATCTTTAAACCGTTAACGAGATATTTTGCCGACGAACAGTATAGCTGGATTGCAGTGGAGGATTTAGTCGTTTTTGGAGAAGAAAGCAAGAAAGCTTACAGTTATTATGAAACAAAGGCGTTCCAGGAAGTAGCCAAATTCAACCGGAGCATGTATAAAGACAAATTGTACACCGAGGATCTGACCATTAAATACAATGAAAGAGACACCAGAATGCAAACAGGCTTATACCTTTGGGTTGAAGGATCTTTAGGCAAGGAAATGGAAACGATCGAGAGCGTAAGAGCAAATGCGCCGCAAGCGAAACTGCAAACCTATCTGCTGGCGGAAGACAAGCCGCGTTATGTCAACTCGACAGGGGGAGAAGTGCTCGGCATACCGATGACGGCGCCGAACCCGGAAGGCGCGATGAAGTTTATTAACTGGATTTATAAATCTCAGGAGAATTATTTGTTTGCGCTGTATGGCGTGGAAGGCAAAGATTACGAGATTGTAGACGGAAGAATCAAAAAGCTCGTTCCTGACGAATTCTTCTACGAATGGATGTTTAGAAATCAGAACTATCAACTGTTCGCGCCGGACGTAGATCAAGAAGCGATCGATAAATATAAAAGCTGGGACGAGAAAGCGATTATCTCCGATTCCTTGGGTTTCCGTTTCAACAATGAGAACGTGAAGGATGTCGAAAACGCGCTTAAACAAGTCGTAGGCCAAGAAATCGCGGCATTGCGATCCGGTTTTGTAGATTTTGATACGGAGTATCCGAAGGCGATCAAGAAATTGAAAGCGGCAGGTATTGACAAATATGTAGCTGAAGTACAGCGTCAATTAGATGAATTTTTAGCTAAAAAATAAGGATAAACTTTGACTGTCGGGGAATCATTCCCGGCAGTCTTTCGGTTTGAACGGAAATAAACCGCTGGAATTCCCCCGATTGCAGACCGCGCGTCCCGCCCTGGGACGCAACATCATACAAGAATCCCCCCTAATCTTTGTACTATAATAAGAGCAGATTGACCGAGAGAAGGTGCAAAGATTTGTCTTATGAAGTTCGTGAAATTCGCTACGATCCGGATATCGGAATTGAAGCGTATCGTTTTCAAGGCATTATGCAGAAGTTTCCCAATCATTTTCACGACTATTATGTGTTGGGCTTTATCGAGCAAGGGAAACGCCATCTAATATGCAACAACGAATCGTACGTTATTAACAGCGGCGACGTTGTCATTTTCAATCCTCATGATCCGCACGCTTGCGAACAAATCGACGGGAAGACGCTGGATTATCGTTGCCTTAATGTCAAGCCGGATGTCATGCGCAGATATGCGCTCGAAATTACGGGAGCGGAGAAATTGCCGCGGTTTGCCCCGACGGTTCTCTATCAAAGCGAGTTGGCTGGCATCCTTCGCGATTTGCATCGCATGATTGCGAACGAACAACCCGATTTTCAGAAGGAAGAACTGCTATTGCTGCTGATCGAGCAATTGTTGGTCGATTACTCGGACGCGGAAGCCTTCGATTCCTTCCGGGAGCCTCGTCCCGAAATTAGAACGGTTTGCGATTATTTAGAAGCGCATTACCCCGAGAACATTAAGCTTGACCGGTTAAGCGAACTAACGGGACTCAGCAAGTATCATCTGTTGCGTTCCTTCACGAGACAAACAGGAATCTCCCCTTACAGTTACCTGAGCACAATCCGGATTAACAATGCCAAGAAATTGCTGGAATCGGGCATATCGCCCGGGGAAGCGGCCTTCCGCTGCGGCTTTAGCGACCAAAGCCATTTCACGAATTTTTTCAAGAAACTGATCGGCCTGACTCCCAAACAATATAGCAGGGGATTCGCGAGCGGCCAAGAGGCGGGAAGGTTGGCGCATCATGACAACAGATAAGCGCAATATGACCGCAGGTCACCTGTTAGCTTTCATGACGATCTTGATCTGGGGAAATACGTTTATCTCCACGAAAATTTTATTGGTTGACTTCACGCCCGTGGAAATTTTGTTTTTCCGGTTTCTCATCGGGTATGCGGCCTTGCTGCTGATCGATTCGCAACCGATCCGATTCCGTTCCTGGCGAGAGGAAATGCTGTTCATCGGCGCAGGTCTTTGCGGCGTTGCTCTGTATTTCTTGCTGGAGAACGCAGCCCTTACTTATACGCTTGCCTCCAACGTAGGCGTCATTGTTTCCATTGCTCCGTTCTTTACTGCGGTATTGGCCCACTTCTTTCTGGAAGGGGAGAAAGTAAACGTTCAATTTATGATCGGATTTGTTATGGCGCTCGCGGGTATTATGGCGATCGGCTTTAACGGCAGCGTTCTGCTGCGTCTGAACCCGGCCGGCGACATTCTCGCCTGCCTGGCGCCCGTCGTTTGGGCCGTTTATTCCGTATTGATGCGCAAGATTAGCGCGCTAGGGTATCCTACCGTAAGATGCACCCGCAAAGTGTTTTTTTACGGGCTGTTGTTGATGGTGCCTGCGTTATTTCTATTTCCGTTTCGTCTGGGGCCGGAGCGATTCTACGACCTCTCGAACGCGTCAAACCTTCTTTTCTTAGGTTTGGGTGCGTCGGCATTATGTTTCGCAACCTGGAACCGGGCGGTCGGAATTCTTGGAGCCGTAACGACAAGCATATACATCTATATCGTGCCTGTCATTACGGTCGCGTCTTCGGCGTTGATTCTGCATGAAAAACTCACATGGGCGACATATCTGGGAACCTTCCTAACGCTGGCCGGTTCTTACATCTCCGAACGCAGCCGCAAACGGCGGGGAAATCGCGACGCTCGTCATGCCGCTCAGGCGGCTTCCGACAGAATATGAGAAGGGTAAGGGGCGATGAGGGAGAGGGCGCCCTATCAAAATGGGGGTTCTCCTCGGGTAAAAGTTGATTCCATTCTAGTTAAGCGGCATAGAATATTTCATAGAAATGTTCGCATTCCCGAAGGAGGGGTGAATGCTTACCCGCAAGAGGAGTGATCGTATGAATCAACTATTATGGATGGCCGTCGGCGCCGGTGCCGTTCTATCGATCGAAGGGCTGTATTGGCTGTATTGGAGATATGTAGGATCTGGTTCTGTGAGAGATTATATTAACGAGGATCAGGAGCCCGAAGGAGATTATCGGATTTTACGCAAAATAAAAACGCCCAACCAGCGGATCGCTCTTGTCGAATATCGCGGCCAAATGTGGATTTACGGCAACGGCGACGTGATGTTCAGCACTACGGAGGATGAGAATATGTATGCCGAAGCGATGGTGCACATTCCGATGGCAGCGGCGGGCAAGCGGAACAAGGTGCTGATCATCGGAGGGGGCGGCGGCGTCACGACCCGCGAGGCGCTCCGATACTCTGAAGTGGAGGAAATCACTGCTGTCGATGTCGATGATGTCATGTTGGAGTTCGGCAAACATTTGGAAGCGTTGGTCCGATTTAATCGGGGCTCGTTGAATCATCCCAAAGTGAGGACCGTAATTGAAGACGGGAGAACATTTATAGAAAACACCCCGATGAAGTGGGATGTCATTGTAATCGACGTGCCTGAACCGACCGGTCGATATCCCCGGTTATCCCGCCTTTTCAGCGTAGAGTTCTACCGCCTCTTGAAAGAACGATTGGAACCGGAGGGAGCTATCAATATCGCCTGCTCCACTTCCTTCTGGATGCCCGAATACTTCTGGTCCATACAAGAAACCCTCAAAAAAGCAGGCTTCCAGGTGCTCCCGTTCCATCACTTCGTACCGGAAGACGGCGAAGACTGGGCTTTTTGCCTGGCAACAACATCCCCTGTAGACACGGACGGCTTGCGTATGCTCGTTTCAACGGAATACTTGACCCCGGAACGATTGAAAGATATGTTTTACATGCCGTTTTATTTTGCAAACGGCCAGAATCAAGGCGATATCCAAACGGACGATAACACGGTGCTGCTCGATATCGTAAGCGAAGCGGATTACGAACAGGATGGCAACCGGAAAGAATACAATTGAATGGGTGGGGATGGATTCCTTACAAGGAGTACAGCCTACCCAAGGTTGATGCAAAACCTTTAGCCTGAATTTTTTGCGAGGGGTGATCGTTATCCGTTATTCCAAAAGAGAATTTGTATTTTTCTCTACAGTATGCGCGGTTACAATTTTGCTCTTTTTTCTGATCGATATGATGACATTTCGGTACAAGGAAGGCGGTACGGTTTCCGGCAATGGAAATCCGGCGCTGATCGTTATCATTGTGACCGTGCCCGTATTTTTGTTGTTCGCGATACTGCTATTTCGATGGACTACATATTTGTTTCGTAGAATGGAGCGTCGCAAATATTACCTCCTCTTTATGATTGTCGTTTTGTTGGCTGCTTCGATGTACGGAGAGATGACGGTTCTAATGCGTCAAGCCGGACTCGTCATCCCCGGAGTCTGCGGCCCGGCCAGAGAGCAATGGAGCCAGTTGGGGCAAGAGGCGCCCGAGCTGTAATGCGCATATTGCGCACTGGTGATTGCATTAACTTCTACCGCCCTGCTCCTCAAGTTCGCGGACACAGGAGACGCTAATTGCATTAGCGTTGCATCGAGCGTATTGCTGCTCTTCAAGCCCGAGGAAGCGTTTTGTCGGCCCTCTTCTGTGAAAATCCCCCTCGTTCAGATGCTAGAAAGCCAGGGTTTATTACATACGGAGCGGGATTGGATTGCTGCATGCAGTCCTGAACGATCATTTGCCGCAGAGGTTATGGAAGCTTTATAGCGTGCTGGCAAGCGATTCCCGTGGGGGAAAAAAGGTAAAGCCTGCGATCAGAGTCCGCTTCATCATACCGCCGGCCGCTGACGATCCGCCCGAGCGGGCTAACGAAACTGATACACGCTAATCGCCTGTAAATCATCATGTTGCAATGTCTAACGAAACTCAAGCACGCTAATGAGGGGAAATAGGCGGTACAATCGCCGATTTCCAATGAATAGCGATATGTACTTTCGTTAGGATGACAACATCTTCAATTGGAGCCCAATAAGGATCGTTAGTTTCGTTAGCGAGCCAAAAGTTTCGTTAGCGCCAAACAAGGAGCGCAGGTCCGCGCGATCGTACTCGAAATGCAAAGAGGTAGCACCTTCTATATGCCCAATAAAGCCAGTACCATCAACGGTGGGGAATGATAAAGCAGACTCCATTGCGGGTTTTCGAAGCTATCAACTTCTCGATGCAACACCAATGCATATTGCGGAACTTCATCCTTTTGGGGCGAAGTTTTTTCTTTGGCCAAAACGAATTTTATGGAAAAATTTGTAGCTTGCGGGTATGATGATTACGCGGCCTTTTATGCTGCCGGTTGACGTAGGGTGGAAATGAAAGGGGAGATCCATCATGCTTCTTGGGGAAATATTCGTATGGCTGATCGGTGTTTTCGTATTCTTCGCCATCTTGTATCAAGTGATCCAATCCGCGATCGATCAGTCCAAAATGGCCAGAAACATTCAAGATATAAGAGACATGCTGCATCAGAGGAAAAACGAAAGGGCGGAAGCCGTCAAACAGGCAAGCGCCTTAGCAAATGAATCTATAATATTCGAGGAATGCCCCGGATGCGGGAGGAAAGTGAAACGGGATGAAAGAATCTGTCCGGAATGCGGGCTAACATTGATTGATTCGTAACATGGAATGGGGTGGCAAAAAAACTATCCTCCACAACGAACATGATGTTCAGTATAATATCATTGTATTGAAATGAGAAAGGGTGACCTTAAGCCGATGAAGTACTAATCCTATTCGAACAAGCGAAAAACGTGTTTACGTTTTTTCCGGATAGGATTTGTGCGGGCTTTTTTATATACTCATTAGGTTTCATGCGTTTATCTTCATCGTAAAGGCATGATCCTTGTTTAAGTATTGCGCCTCCTATCCGGGAACAACGGATAAGGAGGTTTTTTAATGTCTCATCGTGAATTCGGGCTGGAGGGGCCGGCTTCTACCAAATATGACCGGCTGCGCCGTTTCCTTGCGTCCGGGAATGAACCGAAGTTTCGATTTACGCAAATCGCGCAGGCAATATTCAAGCATAAAATACATGATTTCGAGGACATAACGGTGTTGCCGAAACCGTTGAGACAGTCGATCGTTTCGCAATTCGGAAGCGGCATGCTGAATATTAAACCCGTCGTTCATACGCCTTCGCCGCAAGCGGATAAAGTCTTATTCGAAATTCCAGGGGGCGACAAAATCGAAACCGTCGCCATGAAATATCGCGCCGGCTGGGAATCGTTTTGCATTTCTTCCCAATCGGGCTGCGGTTTCGGCTGCAGCTTTTGCGCGACCGGGGCAATCGGCCTGCAACGAAATTTGACGGCCGACGAAATTACGGATCAAATTTTGTACTTCTTATTGCAGCGCCGTTCGATCGACAGCATTTCCTTTATGGGGATGGGAGAAGCTCTTGCCAACCCGCAAACGTTCGGCGCAATAAGAACATTGACCGACCCCGAGCTATTCGGCATCAGTTCCAGAAGAATCACGATCTCCACCATAGGCATTATTCCGGGAATTCAAAAGCTGACCAAGCAATTTCCGCAAATCAACCTCACCTTCTCTCTTCATTCCCCTTTTCAAGAACAGAGGAGCGAGCTCATGCCTATAAACAACAAATATCCTCTGGCGGATGTGCTGGAGGTTCTGGACGAACATGCCCAAATAACAGGCCGAAAAGTGTACATTGCGTATGTATTGCTGCCCGGCGTCAACGATTCTGCGGATCACGCCCAAGAATTGATCGCGATTGTGAAGAAAAGGCCTAGTTACAAGCAGTTGTATCATGTGAATCTCATACGTTACAATCCCGCCATGGGTGCGCCGGAACAATACGGGCGTCCGGATCAGCGCGCCGTGGATGCTTTTTATCGTCAATTAACGAAAGCGGGAGTCAAAGTAACCGTACGCCAATCCTTCGGCGTAGAGATCGATGCGGCATGCGGGCAATTGTACGGCCAATATGAAGCCAAGCAACAGCGGCGCTGCAAATAAAGGAAACGAGAAAATGAAGGGGGAGTGCCATAACCATGTTGGATTGTATACGCGTCTTGCTTGTTATGGACGATGATCCTAGGTTTACGGAGCTTCTATCTTTATTGCGTAGAGAACCGGGGTTCGAGGTATCCGTTACCAATTTGAACGAAGTGAAACAACATGTCGCGCGAGGGACGGCAGACGTTATATTGCTCAGTTCCTCGCAGCATTCCTTATTTTATGCGGGGTTGAAAACGGCGGGCGAGCTGTTGCGGCAAAATCCCGTCAAAATTATCGTGTTGACGACGATCCATGAAAAAGAGGCTGTACTGGACGCATTCACCGCAGGAGTCTTGAATTATTTGCTTAACAAGAGCTACAGAGACATTCCGGCGGCCATTCGAGAGGCGCATCTCAACCGCAGTTCCCTTCATCCGGATGTCGCGGCGTTACTCCGTCAGGAAATTAAACATTTCAGACATGCGGATATGCAGCAGAGACTAACCCGTACCGAAAAACAAGTGCTGCATCTGCTTGCGGAAGGCTGCACGAGAACGGAAATATCGGAGACGCTGCAAGTGTCCCCGAATACGGTCAAATTTCATATGCGGAATTTAATTCAAAAGATCGGCGGCGCCACGGGGAAGGAAGCCGCGGAACGAGCCAAACGGATGGGATATTTGTAGCGCACCCCTGCTCCGAAGATAATAGGAATAACCTATAGAATTAATAGATTTTATATATTTTAATTATAGGAGGAGGTGTGAGATAATACGGGCAACAAATATAGGAGATGATGTCAATGAGTTCCAACCATGCTTGGCAATCCGGATTGTACGACAATAAATTGGGGTTCGTATCCGAACTGGGCAAAGGCGTGGTCGAATGGCTCGATCCGCAACAAGGGGAGCGCATTCTCGATTTGGGATGCGGAACCGGGGATTTGGCCTATACCATTTCAAAGGCGGGAGCGAATGTGACCGGCATGGATCTATCCGACGCAATGATCGAAAAAGCGCGGGACAAATACCCGGACATCCGGTTTATAACGGGCAATGCCGAACAATTTCAAGTTGCCGAACCGTTTGATGCCGTCTTTTCCAATGCCGCTTTGCACTGGATGAAGAACGCCGGACAGGTGGCGGAATGCGTATGGCATGCGCTCAAGCCGGGCGGAAGATTTGTCGCCGAGTTCGGGGGACGGGGCAATGTGGAGCAAGTGATAAAGGCGATCGGAGCCGTGCTTGAGGAGAATTACGGCATCGACGCTTCCGGCCTCCATCCGTGGTATTTTCCGAGTATCGCCGAATACAGTTCATTGCTGGAACGGCAAGGCTTCCATGTCGCGTACGCCGTTCATTTCGACCGTCCCACTCCATTGACCGATGGCGAGGAGGGACTCCGGCATTGGCTGAGCGGATTTGCCGGAGGCTTCTTCGAATCGTTCGCGGAAGAGGAGCGAAGCAAAGCCTTCGCGAACATTGCCGCCAAAGCCCGGGACGATTTGTTCCGGGACGGTAGTTGGCGCTTGGACTATAAGCGGATACGAATCAAGGCTATCAAGCCTTCATCCCGCGCAGCGATATAATCATTTTCGAACGAACGTATTGACCTTCTCGTTGCGTCAACGTTTATTCTCGACTTATCACATGCAACGGGTTGAGGAGGACTACGGAAGATGAATACGCTAATGATCAAAGATGTCATAATCCTGACGATGAAGGAGGATGAAGCTCCGTTTCGCGGGGATATACTCATCGCGGGGGATACGATTCGGCAGATCGGGCCCGGCCTCGCCGCCGAGGCGGACGAAACGATCGAAGGTCAAGGCATGGTTGCGATGCCTGGCCTGATCAATGCGCATCAACATACGCCGATGAGCTTGCTGCGCGGCTTCTCCGACGATTTGAAATTAATGGATTGGCTCGAGCGGAAGATGCTCCCCGCCGAGGCGAACATGACGCCGGAAGATATTTATTGGGGCTGCAAACTGTCGATGGCGGAAATGATCAAGTCGGGCACGACCGCATTTGCCGATATGTACATCCATATGGACGAGATCGCTGCCGCGGTACAAGAAGCCGGTATGCGGGCATCGTTGTCGCGGGGGCTCGTCTTCCTGCAGGACGACGGAGGGCAGCGATTGCAGGAAGCGCTCGGGCTGGTCGAACGATGGCATGGCAAGGCGGAGGGAAGAATTACGACGATGCTCGCCCCGCACGCGCCGTACACTTGCCCGCCGGAACCGCTCAAACGCGTCGTCAAGCTGGCCGAAGAGATGAATCTGCCGATTCATATCCATTTGGCCGAGACGCAGGAAGAGGTCGTTTCCATCCGTGACAAATATGACGAGACGCCCGCGCAATATTTGTATAATGCCGGTCTCTTTGACAGGACGCATGTGCTGCTGGCGCACGGCGTGCATCTGACCCGGCGCGACATCGGGCTGCTCCGGGGCATGCGCGGAGGGGTGGCGCATAATCCCGTCAGCAATTTGAAGCTGGGCTGCGGCATTGCTCCGGTCGTCGAGATGATGCAACAAGGCATAACGGTCGGCCTTGGAACCGACGGCGCCGGCAGCGCCGCCACGGTCGACATGTTCGAAGAGATCAAGGCGGCAGCCTGGCTGCAGAAGCTTGACTACGGCGATCCGACCAAGCTGCCTGCCGCTCAGGCGCTGCGCATGGCAACGAGGGAGAGCGCAGCCTTGCTCAACATCGATCGTGAAGTAGGGACGCTCGAAGCAGGCAAGCGCGCCGATCTGATTCTCGTCGACATGAATAAACCGCATTTGCAGCCGGTTCATCATGTCGAATCTCTCCTTGCCTACAGCGCGGGCGGGGCCGACGTGGATACGACGATTGTCAATGGCAAGATCCTGATGAGACGCCGGCAATTGCTGACGATGGACGAAGAGGAATTGCTTCGGCAAGCTGCCGTCCGCGCCAAACGAATCGTGGCGGGAGTATGAACGCCTCGAATATGTGGAATCGCTGGACGGATATATCACCCCTCTCGGCGGAGACGAATATCTTTTTTTACGACCCGGGGCCTATTCGAACGGGAAACGGGCGGCTAACAAAACGATTCCTCTGGCCAAAGACGCCAAAAAAACGTACGGAACCATTTTGAGCCTGGGGATCGGATTCGGCGCGTCGGGCAATGAAGCGGGAACGAACGCCCGCAAAGCGTTGCGCAAATCGAAGGAGGCGGGCGGCAACGTTTGCTTTATCGTCCGCGAAGATCAAACGCTGATCGGGCCGCTAGAAATGGCCGACTCGATGCGAACCGTGCTCTCGCCAACCCGCGCCGATCTGATCAAAAAAGCGGAAGACGCCCGAATGACAAGCTCCTATCTCAGCAAGCTTCTGAATCATATGGCGCGTTGCGGCAAGACGGAGTACAACGTTCACGAGCTGGCGTCCGTATTGCAAATTACGGACCGAAGCGCGCATCGTCTCATTCTGCTATGGATGGATAACGGCTTGGCCGAAATCGCGGGCATGGAAAAAGTGGCGAAGGGCCGGCCACCCAAGCAGTCCAAAGGCGATGAACCATCCCCTTATTAAAGACTTTGCGACGTTTATGCCGCAACGCGGACAGAGGATCCCTTATTTGGCGAAAATGCCCCGTTTGGGCAAGTTGAAGGACAGAGAATTCGTTATCTGTGACAAATCGTCTTATTTGGGCCCGTTCCGAGTCAAATAAAGGAACGTGTGTCCTTCAAACGCCGAAAAAACGCTCATTTATCCAATTTAACGGAAGCTGTGTCCGCCAAGTCAGACGAAGACGCAGTTTTGCGCATAAACCATTCGCAACGCGGACAGAGGATCCATGATCTGGTAAACGGTCTTATTTGCATTAACGTTGCATTCTCTTTTTCAAACAAAAAGGTCTTTGCAACGCTAGTTGTCATTTGACATATAGCTCTTCATTACCGCACTCGCCGGTGAGAGGGGCTTTTTTTTGATGTTTCGACACGGATAACCCCGTCCGGAGGCGTTATTTAAAGATGATTAAATGACTTGTCTTTATATGTTTCAGGAGGCTATGATGGAATCAAGATGCTATGGAAAGGGGAAAAACGAGATGAAAACGGTTGAGGAACTGGAACAAAAATTGGCGGCTCCTTCGCAAGCGTTAATCGACGACATCGGGGCGATGGACGGCGATCTTGTCCTGCTTGGGGTTGGCGGTAAAATGGGACCGAGCATGGCGAGACTGGCTGCGAACGCGATTCGTAAAAGCGGCCGGCCGAAACGGATCATTGGCGTATCGCGCTTCTCCGACGAAAACGTGCGCAAAGAGCTTGAAGCGGCGGGGGTCGAAACGATTTCCTGCGATCTGCTCAACGACGAAGAATTGAAGGCGCTTCCAGAGGCGCGCAATGTGATTTATATGGTCGGCAATAAGTTCGGGACGACGGGCAGAGAGCATTTTACATGGGCGATGAACGCTTATCTTCCCGGCAGGATTCCTCCGGGGCCGATCGGGGAATATGCGCAATCTTGCCTAGGACGCGAGCGGATTTTCGAATATTATGCTCATAAGAACGGAACCCCGATGGTGTTCTATCGCTTGAATTACGCCAGCGATATGCGCTACGGCGTGCTGCTGGAGATTGCCAAGGCGGTTAACGAAGAGCGGACGATCGATCTGACGATGGGCCATGCCAATGTGATCTGGCAGGGAGACGCCAATGAAATGGCGTTGCGCTGTTTGACGAAATGTGCGAATCCGCCGCAAATCGTCAATATTACGGGACCGGAATCGATGTCTGTACGCTGGGCCGCCGGCGAATTCGCCAAACGGCTCGGCAAGGAACCGCGGTTTGAGGGGACGGCATCGGAAACGGCGCTGCTGAACAATGCTTCCAAATCGCATCAGTGGTTCGGATACCCGCGGGTATCGCTGCTGCAAATGATCGAGTGGTTGGCGGAATGGATCAGGGCCGGGGGAACGACCTGGAATAAAGCGACTCACTTTCAGGAAAGAGAGGGGAAATTTTAATGACGTTTCGGAAAACGCTCACGTCCGAACAATCGCAAGCGCTGCATGACGGACTCGTCATTCCCGCCCATCCGCTCGCGCTGGACGCGGACCGCAAGCTGGATGAGAGACGCCAACGCGCGCTCACTCGTTACTACATCGCCTCGGGCGCCGGGGGGGTTGCCGTTGGCGTTCACTCGACGCAGTTCGAAATTCGCGAACCGCAGCATAATTTGTATGAGCCGGTGTTGCGCATGGCTGCGCAAGAAGTGGACCGGGCGAAGCCGGATCGCCCTTTCCTGAAGGTGGCCGGCCTATGCGGGCCGACCGAACAAGCGATGCGAGAAGCGCGAATCGCGGCGGAGCTCGGATACGACGCGGGACTTCTCAGCATGGGAGGCTTGGCGGACTGGAGCGAGGAGGAGATTCTCGAGCGGACGAGACGGATCGCGGAGACGATGCCGGTGATCGGATTTTATTTGCAGCCTTCTGTCGGCGGCCGGATCTTCACTTACGAGTTCTGGCGGGCATTCGCGGACATTCCCAATGTAGTTGCGATCAAGATGGCGCCTTTCAACCGCTACCAAACGCTCGATGTCGTCCGCGCCGTGTGCCATTCGGGCAGACGGGACGAAATTGCTCTGTACACCGGCAACGACGATAACATTATCGTCGATCTGCTGACGACATACCGGTTCGAAGTCGACGGAACGACGGTGGAAAAAAGCATCGTGGGCGGCCTGCTTGGCCACTGGGCGGTCTGGACCGAGAAGGCGGTGCGGCTGTTGGAAGAAATGAAGAAAGTGCGGGGCCGGAACGAAATATCCAAAGAGTGGCTTACCCGCAACGTTCAGGTGACGGATTGCAACGCCGCTTTCTTCGATCCCGCCCACCGATTCGCGGGCTGCATTCCGGGCATTCACGAGGTGCTGCATAGACAAGGGCTGCTGCAAGGAACGTGGTGCCTGAATCCGGAAGAAACGTTGTCTCCGGGGCAGGCGGAGGAGATTAGCCGCGTCTATGCGCAATACCCGGATTTGAACGACGACGATTTCGTCGCCCGGCATCTCGGGGATTGGTTAGCGGAGCCGGACCAATAACGCCGGCTCCGGATGGAATGGAAATGGAGGGGGAGTATGCGTTTCAAAGATGTGTTCTCCATAATCGGGCCGAGCATGATCGGACCGTCGAGTTCCCATACCGCCGGCGCCGTTCGGCTGGGCCGCGCGGCCAGGCGCATTCTGGGCGGAATGCCGGAGCGGGCCGACATCGTTTTCTACGGTTCGTTCGCATCGACGTATCGGGGACATGGAACGGATCTGGCGCTGGTGGCCGGTTTGCTTGACTTGCAGGCGGACGACGCCGGAATCAAAGACGCGCTCGAACTGGCCGAGGAAGCGGGGATGTCGGTGAACATTACGGCGTCCGCGCTTCGGCCCGCGCACCCGAATACCGCCCAAATCCGCTTGCGTCGCGGAGAGCGGGAAGATACGGTTACGGGCTGTTCCATTGGAGGCGGCAATATCGAAGTGATCGGCGTCAACCGTTTCGACGTCAAGTTTACGGCGAGTTATCCGACTTTGTTGATCTTTCACGGCGACCGCCCGGGCGTGATCGCCGAGGTGACCGATGTATTCAGGCAGGCCGGCGCGAATATCGGTTATATGGAAGTCGACCGGAAATCGCGAAGCGGCGATGCCTTGACGGTGCTTGAGATGGATGGACCGATTTCCGGTTTATGGACGGAGCGCATACTTCGATTGCCGGATGTGCGGCGCGTTTGCCTGATCGATTTGGCGGCGAAG
Source organism: Paenibacillus sp. MSJ-34 (assembly GCF_018918005.1). Taxonomy (GTDB): domain Bacteria; phylum Bacillota; class Bacilli; order Paenibacillales; family Paenibacillaceae; genus MSJ-34. The sequence goes on from NZ_JAHLPR010000031.1 coordinate 30,086, forward strand.
GAGGAGTGAGGCGGGCATGAGATTTTCAACGTTGGAAAATATCGTTGAGCTTTGTCATCAAGAATCGGTCTCGATCGGCCAACTGATGATTCGGGAGCAAGCGAGGGAAAGCGGCAAGAGCGAGAGCGAAGCGTTCGCCCAAATGGCGGTTTATTATCAAGTGATGAAGGAAGCGGTGCGAAAAGGGCTGGAGGAGGATACAACGTCCCGAAGCGGTCTGACCGGTTTGGATGCGCAGCGCGTACGAACCTATATGGAGCTGGAAACTCCCTCATTGGGCGAGGCGGCGTGCAGGTCCATGGCTTACGCTCTGGCCGTATCCGAAGTGAACGCTTCAATGGGACGAATTATCGCGACTCCGACCGCCGGATCTTGCGGAATCATTCCCGGCGTGTTCGTTAGCGCGCAGGAACGATTCGGCTGGGACGACGAAAAGATGGTTACGGGCCTATTTAGCGCCGGAGCCATCGGATACGTGATCGCCAACAATTCGTTTGTGTCCGGTGCCGAGGGAGGCTGTCAGGCGGAAGTAGGATCGGCGATCGGCATGGCGGCAGGCGCATTGACGGAACTGCGCGGGGGAACGCCGCGGCAGGCGGTGCACGCCGTCGGACTGGCGCTCAAAAATTCGCTCGGCCTCATCTGCGATCCGGTGGCCGGTTTGGTGGAGATTCCATGCGTCGTGCGCAACGGCTTCGGAGCGGTCACCGCTTTGGCGGCCGCGGACATGGCGCTGGCCGGGGTACGCAGCGTCATTCCTTCGGACGAAGTGATCGGGGTTATGCTTGAAGTCGGCAGCGCCATGCCCGAGAAACATCGGGAAACGGCTCAAGGCGGTCTGGCGCAGACGCCGACCGGCCGGCAATTGATGAAGCGGTTGTACGGGACGCGACCGCGTAATAAAGAGGGGGACACAACATGAGCTTGCTTGCTCGCGGCCGACAATTGCTCAAGAATTAATTGCATTCCGCCGGGCGAATCGTTGTTGGCCGCGATTGCCAAATCGCGATTGGTATGACGAAACGAATGAAAATCGGTATCGTCTCTCCGTTAGCCAATATGCGAATTGGATATTGCCGCAGACTGTTGCATGTATTCAGGCATATAAATGACTTGTTTCGTCAATCTCGATTCCTCTGCCGCGAAAGCCATCATATGGCTTTGCAGAGATGTGGCGGCGGTTGTCAGCGCTTTCCCGGCGCCGTCGCCGCGGACAAGAGCGAGAAAGTCTTCGACCAGACGATGATCGCCTCCGCCGTGACCGACATGCCCTCCTTGAACGTGTAATGAAATCGTCTCGGTGAATCCCGTTTCGAAGTATGTGACCTCAATTTCGTTTTTTTCCATCGCGCCGCGAATTTCGCCTTTGGTTCCCATTAATTTGATCGTTCTGCCGCATTCGTTGGTGAAAGCGCTCATCGTGAAAGCGGCCGTTATTCCTCCCGCAAACTCTATGTTGACGACTTGATGATCCACCACATCATTGTCGCAATGGTAGACGCATCTTCCGTACGGCCCTTCTTGCAGCGCCTTCAGCCTGCCTTGGTAGCTTAAATCGTTCGTGATCGTCGAAGTCGGCCAGTCGACCCGATCCGTCAGATAGATTTTCGGCGCGTAATAGGCGCAGCTTTTGGCTGCCGGACAACCGTCCAGGCAGCGGCTTGGCGCTCCTTCCGGAGCATTCTCGGCAGTGAAATGCTTGAGGGAACCGAATGAGGATAGATACGTGCATTCGCCGCCCGCCAGCCACAACAAAATATCGAGGTCATGGCATGATTTCGCCAGGATCATCGGACTGGAATCCGCCTTTTTGCGCCAATTTCCTCTTACGAAGCTGTGAGCCTGGTGCCAATAACCGACATTCTCGTTATGTTGTATGGACACGAGATCTCCGATCTTCCTTTCGTCGAGCAGTCGCTTAATGGTTCCGAAAAAGGGCGTATATCGGAGCACATGGCATATGGAGAAAATCCGATCGTACTTTCTTCCTTGCCCCGCCATTTTCACACATTCGTCAGGGGTCGTTGACATCGGTTTTTCCAGCAACACATGATAGCCCGCCGCTAACGCCTTCATAGTCGGATCGAAGTGCATTTGATCTTGCGTGCAGATGAATACGGCGTCGGCAAGTTGGGGCCGATTAAGCAAGGAATCCCAATGGTCGAAGCATAGATCGTCGGCAATGCCGTGCGCTTCCTGGAATTTCATCCGCCGCGGCCGGTCGGGATCGGCAACGGCGACAACCTCCATTTCCAGCGGATGCCCGATTGCATATCCCGCATACACTTCGCCGCGTTGGCCGGCGCCTATTACGGCAACTTTAACTTTTTTCATTACGCCACCTCTATGGTTTTTGACGTTGAATTTGACTTTGATTATAAACCTCTCCCCTGCTTTCGTCTCTATACATCTTTGCTCATTTTATAGCACAATATTGCTAAATTTATTTTAATTGGGACGTTTAGATTTTGAGTGTTCTTTCGCGTTATGATACAATTTTGCTATTAATTTCTGAAATGCAGCTTGGGGAAGCGAGGTGGGAGCATGGAACGATTGGAGAGCTTTCAAGAGTTTCCGATCACGAGTCAACATATTTTTTCGTACAAAATGTTATACCAAACCGGACAAACCTTCCCGTCCCATTATCATAACGACGTATTCGAGATCATTTATATGAAGCGGGGGAGCCTGGACTTTCTGATCGGCGGGCAAACCGTGACCGCTTGTGAGGGCGATCTCCTGTTCATTCGCGAGGGCGAGATCCATGAAGGAATCAGTTTTGACAGGAATTCCAGTTACTATACGATACTATTTAACCGCGGGCGCTTGGTGAAATCGGACTTGACGAACTCGGAGCTCGCGCCGTTGCTGACTTACGATATCAATATTCCGTCTATGCTCAGCCCCGGGGATCCTCAGTATAACACCGTCGCGGAGATTGTTTTCAAAATTGTGGGCGAATTCGACTTCAGGAATAGCGGATATGAACTCGCCATCAAGTCGTATCTTTTTTTGTTGATGATTGCGATGACCCGGTTTTCTCCGATTTCGCAGAAAAGGTTGAAGACGCGCGAAATGGAACGAAAAAATCTGGAGAAGTTAAAAGAGGTGATCGCCTATATCGAAGACGACAGTACGGATCACGCGACCGTAAAGCGCGCGGCCGAAATCGCCAATATGAGCGCTTACCACTTTTGCCGGGTGTTCAAAGCGACCGTTGGCAGGACGTTTATCGAATACGTGCAACTCCACAAAATGAATAAAGCCGAGGAACTGATCAGAACGACGGATTGGACGATGACGAAGATCGCCCAAGCCGTGGGGATCGATAACCCCAATTATTTCAGCAGGCTTTTTCGCAAATACAAAAACGACACCCCGGTCCAATACCGAAAAAAATATGTTTCGGAAAATTAGCAGTAACGTTGCATCCAACATCTACATTTCGAGGGAGACCCGCGCGGAACTACGCTCCTTGTTTGGCGCTAACGAAACTGACAATCCATATTGGGCCCGACGGGGCGTCAGCCGCCAGCGGTATGATGAAATCGGCTCTCATTGCAGGAATTCGCATTCGCCACGCGTCAAATCTCGGTTTCCTTTCCTTGTTTCCGCCGATCCCGGCCTCTTCTTCTTTTTCCCCCTTCTGTCGAAATCCCCTTGCTTCAGGATACGGAATTATAGCAAACAGAACTATAAACGATAATTACAACGCCATAAAAGCGTGTTAGGTGCAAGCTCGTCAGCAAGTCCGACAGGTTCCCGGGCAAATCATCGTTCAGGAGTTCAAGCAGCGATTCAATCGGGCTGTCTGTATTCTGAACGAAGGGGATTTCCACAAAAGGCTGAAAAAAACGCTTCACCGGCATCGACAAGCTCGCCCTTATTCTCCCGTCGGTTCAACTCCTCTTTGCATTGTCCTGCGCCCGCTCCCATCATCGTCTAAAAAAATAGATGTCAATAAAAATATTGACAAAATGAACCGGTACCAGTATCATCGCTTTAACATACATAAAGATATAAAAAATATCTAATATCGTGGAGGGAGTAAGGAACGATGGCAAATCATCAAATGAAAATAGGAATGATTTTGGGAAGCACCCGTTCAGGGCGGGTAAGCCCGCAAGTCGGGAAATGAACGTTTAAGCCGGCGGAATTGCACGAGAAACATGTCAATGATATGTTGAATCAAGTGATTGCCTGGTCCGGCGCATTGGCGTCGCTTCGCCGCTAACCTTTTCCAAGACAACCGGCCCCGGACTCCAGGTCCGGTTTTTTTGCGTGGGGCGAGGGGCCCGGCTTGCGGGTATTGCGGAAGGCGGGAAGCGCAGGCGGGTTTCTTTGCGGCGGATGAACGGTAAGAGCCGTTCGAAAATATTCGATGTTGACCTTCACGTATACGTTATACTTTATAATGAGCGGGAGGTGATAACGATGTACAGCATCGGCGAATTGGGCAAAATCGCCAATATTAGCAGGCGGACGCTGCATTATTACAATGAGATCGGCTTGCTGACCCCGACGAAGGTAAAGAATAATTTATACCGTTATTACGATGATGGCGCATTAATGAAATTGCAAAAAATATTGCTGCTGAAATCGCTCGGATTTACATTGGAACAAATGAAAGAGGTGTTCGACAAATCCGGGCAAGCGCATAAGGAAAACGAAAGCTGGATTCAATCGTTGGAAGAGCAAATGGAGTGGATCGAGCGGGAGAAAAACGAGTTGGTCCGGAAACAATTATTGCTGCAAACGACGATTCACGCGATCCGGATGAGCGGCAAAATCGAAGTCCGGGAGATCAACGGCTTAATTCAAGCTTTGCAAGGGAGGGAACTGGATAACGGAGCGGTACGCCCCGTCTTCTCCAGGGAGGATTTTACGCAAGAAGAGATCGAAGTTTTATCCGGGTTGCCTGTGCTGGGCAGTTTCGACCCGCGTGCGGAACGATATGTCGAATTGATTGGCGCTATTCGCTTGAACATGCATTTGTCCCCGGTTTCCCCCGAAGCGCAGCGGCTTGCCGAACAGTTATATCACTTGGCGCTTGAATTTTTTCAAGGAAATGCCGCCCTGTTGGATAAATATTGGAGCCGGATCGTCCCCGAAGCGGGCGAGACGTCGCCGGTGTACGGCCATGACCGCGAATTGGCCGCTTATATTGAGGAGATGATCGAGTATTTCGTTCAAGACGAACAGGAAGACTGAGTAGGGCGGGAGTCCGAATGAGAAGGAGCTTGCTCATTCATCTATCGTTATTTGTCGTTGTGCAGCGCCTGCGAAGCGCGAGTCGGCGGTTACGCGCGACGAAGCTCCCCGGAGAGTCCCGGAACGCCGTTATAATCCATGGTTCTGCGTAAGCCTGTGGCTGTTGGCGCAAGCTTTGGAATCCGTTCCGCTCGGCGTCGCATACGCGGTCTGGACCGGGATCGGGACGAGCGGAACGGCGACCGTCGGTATCCTGTTTTTCCAAGAACGCGTTACTCTGTTGCGGATCGTTTGCATCGCCGGCATCGTAGGTACGATTATCGGGCTAGGGCTCACCGTATGAAACCGTGATGCTATTGGCCTGTAATGTCCGGGTTCTCGCGCATCATCCCCTCGGCGGCTTCCCATAACCGGGGCAGGAAGCGAATGACATCCTCGGCGCGGCGCAGGAAATCGTCGGCAGATGCGATGCCGAGGTCGGCGACGATCGCCTCGAAGTTGGGAGCGAGCTTGCGCTGCAGTTCCGCCGGGGCGTCGGCCGCCAATATGCTGTGGCAGCGCGCATAGGTCGCCGCGATCCAGAAGACCGCTTCGCGATGAAAGCCTGCGCGGATGAGTTCCCGGCTTCCGTCGATGGCAATCGGGCGCGCGGCGGCGGTAATATCTGTGCTGAAGACAAGCGGCGTCTTGGCCGCGGCGGCAGCGACGTCGAATGTCCGGGCGAGACCGTCGAGATGATGTTCGACTCGATCCGGAGTCAGATGAGCGCAGCCGAGCAGTTCCAGCAGCTCGGGGTACAACCCGGCACGGCCGTATTCCGCCAGCACATCGCGTACGGCGAGGTAGCGGAGCCGCACGGTTGGGTTGCGAAGCGCGGCTACAAGCAGAACATGCGTCGTGACGCCGGTCGGGAACAGCCATGACGTCACCCGATCATGCAATGGCGCGGATATATCGATGGCACGGAGCCCGTGCTCGACCCTTTGCCGGGCGTTCTCGCAGCGGCGGCGCACCCACATCCGCTCGGCGAAGCGGCGCGACACCTCAGCTTGCAATTTGTGCAGTTCGCCGGTAGGATCGGCAATGATGGTGTTCGCGCGGAAACTGCCGGCCAGATGATAGTTTGCAAGAACTTCTTCGACCGAAGAGAGCTGTTTCCAGGAAATATAGGTGCCCTCGATCAGCGCGCCGCGATAGACGAACTTTCCGGGCTTGGGCGGCGGTTCTTCTAATGAGCTGACAAGAACGACATCAATGTCGGAGGATGCCGGCAGCTCCGCGTCATCGGACAGGCCGACCGTCGAGCCGCTGAAATACGCCCCCATAAATCCCTCTTCCAAGCTTGCGCAACGCATGACCCAATCGGATGCCGCAGCCCGTGCGGTACCTGCTTTCATGGAAATCCCCCTTTTTAATGAAATAAATTCCTCATCATTTAAAAAAATCCCCGTTGCATCATAACGGGGATTTCTGTCGCTTAGTTTTCCAGCAAATATTTTTCCAACTCGTCGATCACTTGATTGGCGCAGAGGACGCCGCCGGATGTGTTCCAGACTACGTCGTCCACTTTGAACGCTTTGTTGTTTTTCACCGCGTTCAAGTTTTGCCATAGCGGATCTTTGGTCCATTCTTCCTCGAGCTTGGACGCTTCGCCGTCGCCCGTCTCATAAGAGAAGTAGAACAGAATATCGCCATCCATTTCCGGGATTCGTTCGCGTGTGACTTCATCGGCGAATTTGTCTTGATCTTGCGATTCCGGTCTGGCGACTCCCAGTTCCTTCAAGATGGAGCCGAGGAACGTATCGTTATACATGATGCGGACGCGTCCCGGCATGAAACGAACGACCGACACTTTCGTATTCAATTTGTCGCCGACGTTTGCTTTAAACTGGTCGACGCGTTTATCGTAATCGGCGAGAATTTGTTCCCCTTCGGCCTTTTTGTTCAACGCTTCGGCATATAGCATGAAATTATCCTTCCAGTCGCCCCGCGGCTCTTCGACGAATACGGTCGGAGCGATCGCCGACAGTTGCTGGTATATTTTCTCGTGACGGAATTTCATCCCCAGAATCAAGTCCGGTTTCAGCCCGACGATTGTTTCCAGATTCGGCTGCGATTCCGTTCCGACGATCGTGACGCCTTCCATTTGTTTCTCTACAATATGGTAGAAGGATGTCGGATCCGTCCAGGAGCCGACTGCTCCAACAGGCTTGACGCCCAAAGAAGCCAACGTTTCCACCCCTTGTGCCGTAAGAACGACGACGCGCTTCGGCGTGCCTGGGATCGGGGTTTCGCCCATCGCATGCTTGACCGTGTATGACGCTTCCTGTTGGTTTCCGTTATCGGACGCTTGCTCCGCCGGCTTGCCCGTCGCAAGTTGTTCCGCTTGCTGACCGCCGCAGCCGGTCATGATAAGGATAAGCGCCAGCATTAAGGCAATAAATGCTTTCGTGTGATAAGTACGTAGTGACATGCCTTGTTAACCCCTTCGCAATGAGAATGAGAATGATTTTCAATAAACTAGACTTATGCTACAACCATTTAATTTAAAAGTCAAGCGTAAAATTGATAATGATTCTCAAATTCATTGACAATCGATTCGTTTTGTCATTACACTGGTATTTGATAATAATAGATAGATGGATTTGAGATAGAACCGAATTCGAGCTGGGGATGATCATAAGAAATGAAAGGTTTACTGCATAATCGCGTACTGAAACTAACCGGATTGGGAATCCTATTCCTTCTGCTGCTATATTTAAGCTACGCCAGTCTTGTCTTCGGAGTCATCGATACGAATTGGAACACAGTCATCGATGCGTTTACGCGTTTCAACGGTTCCAACGAACATATCGTCATTACGGATGTCAGAGTTCCCCGCGTACTGAACGCACTGGCGGTCGGAGCCAGCCTGGGCATCGCCGGAGCGCTTCTGCAAGCGTTGACGCGCAACCCGGTCGCCGATACCGAATTGTTCGGCCTGAACGCCGGCGCCGCCTTGTTCGTCGTATTTGCCGTGACGTTCGTCGGTATTAGCTCGTTATCCTCGTTCACCTGGATCGCCTTCCTGGGAGCGGCGGTCAGCGGCTTGATCGTTTACATGCTCGGTTCGCTTGGCCGCGACGGAATGACGCCGGTCAAGCTTATTTTGGCGGGAGCGGCGATTACCGCCTTGGCCGGTTCGGCGCGTCACGGCATGCTCGTGCTGAACGAGAAAGCGCTGGACGAAGTGCTGTTCTGGCTGTCGGGCTCGGTTGGCGGCCGCAAATTGGAATACTTGCAAGCGGTGCTTCCTTATATGATCGCCGGCTGGGCGGCCTCTTTCGTCCTCGCGCGCCCGATTCAAATTTTGCTGATGGGCGACGATGTGGCCAAAGGATTGGGGCAGCGCACGATTATGGTAAAAATCGCCGCCGGCGCGGCGATCGTCCTGCTCTGCGGCAGCTCCGTCGCGGTTGCGGGACCGATCGGTTTTGTCGGCTTAGTCACGCCGCATCTTGCCCGCTATTTGGCCGGGCAGCGGATGTTGTGGATCTTCATATATAGCGGTGCGCTCGGTTCCGCCATTCTATTGTTGGCCGATATCGCGGCCCGGTTTATCGCCATGCCGGCCGAAGTGCCGATCGGCGCCATGACCGCGCTCATTGGCGTTCCGTTCTTCTTCTACGTGGTTCGAAAGGGGATCAATCAGAAATGAAATCATACGCTACACTGCGGGGCCGCAAAGGTACGTTCTCGTTGCTTATTCATAAAAGAACTCTGCTGCTCACCTTGCTGTTTGCATTGCTGGTCATTGCGGCCGCGGTCGTCAGCCTGGGCATCGGCGAATTGAAAATTCATCCGGTCGACGTCTTGAAAGTATTCGCAGGCATGGGGACGGAACAGAACGAAATCGTCGTGAAGCAATTCCGGCTGCCGCGGGTGCTCGTCGCGATCTTGGTCGGCGCTGCGCTTGCGGCGGCCGGCGCCATCATGCAAGGCATCGTAAGAAATCCGCTCGCTTCGCCCGATATTCTTGGGATAACAGGAGGGGCGTCCGTAACGGCTGTCGGCTTCTTGCTCTACTTCGATACCGCCAGCATCAAATGGCTTCCTCCGGCCGCGTTTGCAGGCGCGACGTTGATCACGCTTGTCATTTACGCGCTGGCATGGAAAAAAGGAGTGTCTTCGCTGCGGCTGGTCATGATCGGCGTAGGCATGAAAATTGCGGCCAACGCGGTCATTACGATCTTGATCATGTTTAGTCCGTTTATTTTGCAAAATAAGGCAACACTATGGTTGACAGGCAGCATATACGGGGTGGACTGGAACGATGTGCAATTAATTGCTCCGTGGATCGTCATCTTACTATTGCTGGCATTGCTGATGACGCGGCGCGTAAACGTCCAGCAATTGGGGGATGAAATCGCGACAGGCGTCGGAACGCGAATTCAATTCGACCGGTTTGCCTTGCTCGTCATTTGCGCCGCGCTTACCGGAGCGGCCGTTGCCGTCGGCGGCGAGATCAGCTTCGTCGCTTTGCTCGCGCCGCATATCGCCAAGCAAATGACAGGCCCGTCCTTCGGCGGAGCGATGCCCTTGTCTGCCTGCGTCGGCGCGTTGATCGTCGTCGTTGCCGACTTGATCGCAAGAACCGCCTTTTCGCCGATTGACGTCCCGGTCGGCGTCTTTACGTCGGCGGTCGGCGCCCCGTTCTTCATTTATTTGTTATATCGAAATCGCAAGCGATAACCGAAAGGAGCAAAACGTATGCACGCCTTGCAAACTAGGCAGTTAACTTTAACCTACGGAGAACAGAATATTATCGAAGGCCTCGATTTGCATATTCCTGTCGGGGAGATTACCGTGCTGATCGGCAGCAACGGCTGCGGGAAATCGACGCTGCTGCGCTCGCTGGCGCGGCTATTGAAACCGAAGGAAGGCGTGATTTTGCTCGACGGGAAAGCGATTGCCAAACAGTCGACCAAAGAAGTGGCGAAACGTCTCGCCATTTTGCCGCAAGGCCCGAATGCGCCCGACGGGCTGACCGTATTGCAGCTTGTCAAGCAGGGCCGCTATCCGCATCAAAGCTGGTTGAAGCAATGGTCGGAGGAGGACGAACGGATGGTGGCGAAGGCGCTCGAGGCGACCAAGCTTACCGCGCTTGCGGATCATCCGCTCGATTCGCTGTCGGGCGGCCAACGGCAGCGCGCCTGGATCGCGATGACGCTGGCGCAAGGGACGGAGACGATACTGCTCGACGAACCGACGACGTACTTGGATATGTCCCATCAGATGGAAATTCTCGATCTGCTGTTCGAACTGAACTCGGCAGAGAAGCGCACCATCGTCATGGTGTTGCACGATCTGAACCTCGCTTGCCGCTACGCCCATCACATCGTTGCCGTCCATAATCGAACCGTGCATGCCGAAGGAAGGCCGGAAGAGGTCATGACGGAACAATTGGTGCGCACCGTGTTTGATATGGAGTGCCGGATGATCCTCGATCCGTTGTACGGTACTCCGATGTGCATTCCTTACAGCAAATGCTTCCCGCTGCCGGAGGGGAAGGCGCAGCATGGCAAGGGAAGCGAAGCCAAGACGGCCATTCATTCCTCATAGCCGCAAGCTGCTCAATGCCCGCCGCTTTTCCGGCAGGCATTGTTCATGTCGGCCGCTCCGCATCCTCCGGGACGATCCATTCGCGCGACCATTTCTCGATCTCCCGGATCATCGGCTTCAGCGCATATCCTTTGTCGGTCAAGGAATATTGGATGCGGACGGGCGTCTCCGGAAACACCTCGCGCATTACGATTCCTTCCTGTTCCAATTCCTTCAACCTTTCCGATAACAGCCTTCCGCTAATCGGGATGGCCTCTTCAATGGCGCCAAATCGTTGCGGACCGGCAAGCAATTGGTGCACAATCAATACGGTCCAACGTTTGCTCAACATCTGTATTCCTTTTTCCACAAGAGGGCATAATGATTGCGGCTCCATTGTAATTTCACCTCGCTACGAACCAAGTATACCTTAGCCTTAATATAGTTACAAAATAAAATTTACACACTTGACAGTATTAATATATTATTTTAAACTAACTTACAAAAAGTAAACAACTTGAAAAATTAGGAGGTAGATCAATTGAGCTCCGCAACCTCTACGATACATCCCGGCTTGGAACTGGGCGAAGTCCAGCTTAAAGTCAGCAATCTCGAACATTCCCTTGCCTTTTATCAACATGTTGTCGGTTTGCGCATCTTGAAACGAGAGGGCAATCGCGCTCATCTTACCGCTGATGGGCATAAAGTTTTGGTCGTTCTGGAAGAAGTGCCGAACGCTTCGATTACGCAGCCGAGAACCGCAAGCGGGCTGTACCATTTCGCCATTCTTGTGCCTACGCGCCAAGCTTTGGGCATTGTTTTGCGCAGACTGATCGATCTTGGAATCCACATCGGCCAAGCGGATCATCTAGTCAGCGAAGCGCTATACATTTCGGATCCCGATTACAACGGGATCGAAATATACCGCGATCGTCCGCGGGAGGAGTGGCCGCGGGACAAGGACGGGCAGATTCGGATGGCTACCGATCCGATCGACTGGGAAGGGCTGCTGCAGGAAGCGGCCGGCAGTTCGAGCGAGACGGCGGCGTTGCCGCCCGATACGAAGATCGGGCATATGCATTTTCACGTTAGCGACATCGCGGAATCCGGCCGATTCTATTGCGACGTGCTAGGATTCGAGCTGATCGGAAATTATATGCGGCAGATGGGGGCGCTGTTCGTGTCCGCGGGCGGGTATCATCACCATATCGGCTTGAATGTTTGGGCCGGGGCCGGTACGCCGATGCCGCCGGCGAATGGAACCGGGATCGGTTATTATACGATCGTGATGCCGGGCGAAGCCGAATTGAAGAAGCTCCTCGACCGGATCGGCCGCGCGGGAATAGCGGTGCGGGAACATGATCAAGCGTGGTTCGTCACGGATCCTACGGGCATTGAAATCAAGTTGATCGCATCGCAAAAATGAGATTTTGCCGAAAAGACAGCAACTGCATTGATTAGCGGATTTTGAGGCACTAGCGTTGCATCAATTAGATGACGAAGCAGTATAGTCGTCTTTGCAAACCATCCGCTCCAGCGGGAAAGAAAAGCGAGGCAATGAAAGACCTTTCATTCAGAAACCTGCAAATGTGCATCTTTTAACCCGTTTCGATCGGTTGCTGCAGCAAAGCCTGCGAAAATGCATCTTTTATCTCGCCATGATGGGAATGGGATGGTATGGGGCGGAATTCCTGCATAATCGCAGGGCTTTTTCGACGCAACGCCAGTGCAGGATCAAAGCTCAAATCGCGATTTGTGTATGATATTTCGAACAAAGTCGCCTGATTCGATCCATGTACCGCTCAATGTGTATGATTTTTCATACACATGTACAAGGATCAAAGCTCAAATCGCGATTTGTGTATGATATTTCGAACAAAATCGCCTGATTCGATCCATGCACCGCTCAATGTGTATGATTTTTCACACATATGTACAGGATCAGAGCTCAAATCGCGATTTTAGTATGATATTTCGAACAAAGTCGCCTGATTCGATCCATGTACCGCTCAATGTGTATGATTTTTCATACACATGTACAGGATCAGTATTGCGAGGCAAAGCCAGCCCGAAGTCAAATACGGAACGACTTCGGGCTGGCTTCTATTACGCACCCGCGCCGCGTTTCATCGGCGCGGGTCGTTTCGTATGGCGCTGCGACCAATAAGCCAAGCTCATCGTGGCGAGCAGCAGCAGGCCGGTCGCCCAGAACACGGCGTGAATGGAGAACACGCCGCTGATGGCCCCGCCGACGATCGGGCCAAGCATGCCGCCGAGTTGGTTGGCGGTCTGGTTCAAGCTGAAGGCTCGTCCGCGGAACTCGCTTTCCGTCGTCCGCACGACCAGGCCGTTCAGCGCCGGGAACACCGCGCAGAAGAAAATGCCGTACGCGAACCGGATGATGGAGAACCACCAAATGTTGTGAAACGGAATTTGAAGCAGCGTTCCGATGCCTCCCGCCAGCAAGCCGATGAGCAATATTTTATGGAAACCGATCCGGTCGGCCAGCTTCCCCCAGCGGGGAGCGAATATAATGCTGGCGACCCCGACCAGCGAGAAGACGATGCCCGCGGCGAGCGAGGCGTCTCTCGCCGGAATGCCGAGCTCGACGATGTACAGCGGCAGCACCGGTTCGATCGTCATCACCGAGAATTGGGTGCACAGCGTTAAGACGAGGATGACGATGAACGGTTTGTTTTGCGCCGCCAAACGAATCGTGTGGCTGATCGCGCCGCTGTCTTTGCTCGGCACGAACGATTCCTCCTTAACCCAAAAAATGATGAGCATCGTCGCAAGAAAGCAGAGCACGCCCGCGCTGCCAAAAGCGACCCGGTTATCGAAAATCTTCGACAACACGCCGCCCAGCATCGGCCCCATAATGCTGCCGGTTGCGGTAGCCGTCGACATCATCGATAAAGCGTAGCCTACCCTTCTCTCCGGCGTGTTCGTCCCTACGAGCGCGATCGCCCCCGGAATGAAACCGGACAACAGGCCTTGCAGCAGCCGCAGCGCGAGCAGTTGAAACGGATTGGTCACGAATGCGGTCAGCAGATAAATGACGCACAGTACCAGGCCGGCCCGGATAATCATCGGCTTGCGCCCGTATTTGTCCCCAATGGCTCCCCAGAAAGGAGACGATACCGCCCCCGCCAGAAAAGCGCTGCTGAACAAAATGCCGGACCATAGTTCAATATGGTCTTTCACGCCGATTTGGATCAGAAACAGCGGCAAGAACGGGATAACCATCGAGAAGCTGGACGAGACGATAAATGAGCCGAACCATAATATCCATAAGTTTTTCTTCCACGTTTCCATGATCTTCACTCCAAGCCGAACACATTTGTCCCACCTATTATACCTCAATCTTCCGTTTTTTTCTTTCCATTCCGAATCGTAGAGCCATAAGGACCGCCGAAAGTTCATTTCCCGGGGAATCGTAAAGGACGCTATTTGATAAGGTAGATGCGAAAGATAGAGCGGTCAAAGAGCCATCTCGGATAAGAGAAAATTTATGTTGCCAAAAAAACTGTTATTGCATATAATGAAAGAAATTTTACTTCAATAATTATTGTTATATACATAATTAAACTGTATTTACAACAATAAAAGTTGTTGATTTGTACTCAACAAAAAATCAACAAAATTCGAAGCGTAGAAAGGAGAGAAAGGTTAACGTGAGCATTGAAATCGATTTTTCCGATCATTCGAAATTGAATCGAATATTGACCACCAATATCGACGATTTTATTCATATTGCGAAAGCGCTCTCGACAGAGCTGCGCATCGAAATGTTCAAAAGCCTGCTCGAAAGGCCGATGAACGTGGTGGAAATATCCGAGAAATTCAATCTTCCCGCCTCGACAGCCGCCATTAACATTAAAAAGCTGGAGGATGCGGGACTCATCAAAACGGAAATGATTCCCGGAACGAGAGGGACCCAGAAAGTATGCGCAGCCGTCTTCAGCAGAATCGTTGCCGACTTCTCTTACTTCAATCCGCCGCCCTCCGATCATTGCGCCACCGTCGCTCTGCCGATCGGCCATTACGTCGATTCGGACGTCCTGCCGACATGCGGCATGTTGAGCGAGACGTCGATTATCGGGGAAATGGACGAGCCGAGATCGTTTTTTGAACCGGAGCGCATGAACGCACAGCTGATCTGGTTTCGCAAAGGTTACTTGGAGTACCGTTTTCCGAATCGGGCTCCGCGCGGATCGATCATTCGCCAATTGGAACTGACGATGGAAGTTTGTTCGGAAGCGCCGCTCCATAATCCGGACTGGCCTTCAGATATAACATTATGGATGAATGGAAAGGAGCTGGGTACTTGGACGAGTCCCGGAGATTTCGGCGGAGAGCGCGGTCTGCTGACCCCGTCCTGGTGGGGCGTCGAGAATACGCAATACGGTCTTCTCAAAACATGGCGCATTAACGCGGACGGATCGTTTATCGACGGAAGGAAAATTTCGGATACGCGAGTGAGCGCATTGCATGCGGACGAGCAATCGACTATTACGGTTCGGATCGGGGTAAAGCCCGACGCGCAGCACGAAGGCGGAATCAACTTGTTCGGCCGAAAATTCGGAAATTATGAAACCGATTTGCAAATGAGAATTTATTACGAGCATGAATGATCCAAATTAATAACATCATAGGAGCGTGTTATTCATGGTACATCGGATGGAATATCCCAGGCCTCAGTTTGTAAGGGAAGATTGGGCCAATCTCAACGGCACATGGCAGTTCGAATTCGACGACAACAATGTGGGCGCAAGCCGGAAATGGTATACCGGCGATTCCTTCTTCACCCGCAAGATCGAAGTGCCTTACGCTTATCAGACGAAATTGAGCGGAATCGGCGATCCTTCGTTCCATGACGTCGTTTGGTACCGCCGCGAATTTACGGTGAACGAAGCGTGGAAAGGCAAACGCGTCCTATTGCACTTCGGCGCCGTCGATTATCGCGCATGGGTATATGTGAACGGGCAATTTGTCGGCACGCACGAAGGAGGCAACGTTCCGTTCCATTTCGATATTACCGATGAATTGACTTGGGAACGGGAACAGGTTACCGTTCGGGTCGAAGACCCGTCCACGGAGGAAACGATTCCCCGCGGCAAACAATTCTGGATCGAGAAGCCGGAGGCGATTTGGTATACGCGTACGACTGGCATTTGGCAAACCGTATGGCTCGAAGCCGTTCGGCCGACGCGGATCGAGAAAGTGAAGTATTACCCGAACGTCGACACGGGAGAAGTTGCGATCGAGTGGGAAACGACGGGCGATTACAAAGGGAAAGAGGCCGAAATCAGGATTTCCTTCAAAGGCGAGCTTGTCGCTTCGGATCTGGTCCGGCTGCAATCCGCGTATACGAAACGGACGATTCATGTATTCAATCGTCATATTTTCCGGACGCCGTACCATCATAACGGCTGGACGTGGTCGCCGGAAACGCCGAATTTATTCGACGTCACATTTCTATTGAAAGATGCCGACACGGAATTGGATCGCGTTCAATCCTACTTCGGCATGCGCAAAGTTCATATTGAGAACGGCATGGTCTATCTGAATAATAAACCTTATTATCAAAAGCTTGTCCTCGATCAAGGCTATTGGCCGGAAGGTCTTCTGACGGCGCCGAGCGACGAGGATTTGAAGAAAGATATCGAATTGGCGAAGCAAATGGGCTTCAACGGCTGCAGAAAGCATCAGAAAGTGGAGGATCCGCGTTTCCTTTATTGGGCGGACGTCTTGGGGTATATCGTATGGGGCGAATGCGCGTCATCCCCTTCTTACAGCGAAGATGCGGCCGCAAGATTAACCAGAGAGTGGATCGAAATCGTAGAGAGGGACTTCAACCATCCATCAATTCTCGCTTGGGTTCCGCTGAACGAGAGCTGGGGCATTCCGATGGTGCGCAGCTCCGGCCAGCAGCAGCATCACAGTTTGGCGATGTATCATTTAATCCATTCCTTGGATACGACGCGGCTTGTCATTTCCAATGACGGTTGGGAGTTGACGAAATCCGATATTTGCGCGATTCACAATTACAATCACGGGGCTCCGGGAGAGACGGGGAAATACGAGTATTACAAACAATCGCTCTCTACCAAGGAAGACCTTCTGAAATCCCAGCCGGCGAAACGACGCATTTACGCGAACGGATTCGCACATCAAGGCGAGCCGATTCTATTGACGGAATTCGGGGGAATCGCCTTCAAGATCGGCTCCGAAGAGGGATGGGGATACACTTCCGTCTCGAACGAACAAGATTTCGTGCAAGAGTACCGCAGAGTCATCGAGGCCGTGTATGCTTCGCGCGCGATCCACGGATTTTGCTATACGCAGTTGACGGACGTGGAACAGGAAATTAACGGCTTGTTGACGTACGACCGGAAGCCGAAATGCGATTTGAACGAGATTCGAAAGATCCATGGCATGTGGAATCAAGAAATCGTCGAAGCGTAATAGCGGGGAAGGAGCCTGAGAACGATTATGAAACTAGGATATCGGACGGGGCGCACCGTAACGGCGGACCAAATTCACGCGCGCGATCCGTTCGTGTTTCCATAGGAGAAGGACGGCAAATAGTATCTGTTCGGCGCAACGTTTGCGGACGGATGCGGAACTGGCGGAATAGCAGGTAGTGTTGAGAAGAGAGAGGGTTATGGGAGTATGTTGTACTAAATACAACATTTCGGACCCTTTTCATACGGACACGGCGCCAATGTTGTAATTAATACAACATTTGAGGGGCAAATGTAGGGAATGATGCCCTTCGTGTGCTTCTATGTTGTAGAACGTGCAGCATGCAATGCCACCCCGCCCCTTAACATACTTAAATGTTGTAATTTATACAACCTGCATCAAGAGGTTATCCTGGAATATCGGGCGGAAGGATAGGATGCGCGACGAAACTAGACGAAACTAATAAACGGAGGAGACGAACCAGAAGGTCCGCTCCTCCGTTTTCCCTTTATGCATTGCGCTTCGTTGCCTTCACTGCAGCCAACTGCTTGTCGGGTGCAGAGGCGTTTCTCGAGCCGTAATATTCCGCGAATACGTCGGCGATCGCTTCCGCCGCATGCAAGCTTTCCTGCAGCGTATTGTTCGTGCCCCCGATTTCCATCAGCAGACTGCCGGG
The DNA here is from genome assembly GCF_018918005.1 of Paenibacillus sp. MSJ-34. Taxonomy (GTDB): domain Bacteria; phylum Bacillota; class Bacilli; order Paenibacillales; family Paenibacillaceae; genus MSJ-34. Next base: position 48,021 of record NZ_JAHLPR010000031.1, read on the forward strand.
GGAAAGCGACTGGTTATATTCTCCGTTCCCTTGATGAACGCTTTTGGTAAGAATGCCGCGCGACAATCCCGGATACTTTTCGTTTAACAGTTCGTTCAACGCTTCGGCGAACGCTTTATTCTCCTCGTAGCCGGCATGGGCGGTGCCGATGACGAACAGAATGCGCGCATACGATTTGCCGTCGATCGTCGCCGTCGTTTTCTCGCGCGGAACGTTGGCGTCGCGATGAATATCGAAGAAGTAGCTAAGGGAAGGGTGCTCCTGCATCGCTTTCTCGACCGCTTTGCGGGATACTTTGTACGATTGGGAGAAATTCAAGTTTTCCTCTTTCAACCGCTTCGTAATATCCTCTTCTCCGGCTAAGGCCGGGATGCCTTTCTCCTGCAAAAGCTGGCTTAAGTGTTTTCCGACCAACGTAATGTTCACTTCCGGGTCGTCGACGGAAGTTCCTTTTGTGTTGCGTGCGATATTTTTCCATGATTCCTGATTATGAGTATGATAGATATACAATGCCGGCGCGAATTCCGCGTCCGTGATCGCGGGCGGAATCGCAATTCCGTTTCGGCTCAGGAAGTCGGTTTGTACGACCCAGCTTGCGACATAAGCCGTGCTTTGGTCGGGGAGAGTAACAAGATACCAATCCCCCTCCGTCTCGACGATCGGATACGTTTCGCCGGGCTGCGCTTTGCCGGTAATGTCGTACTCGGTTCCCGGCCCGCTGCGTAAATTGGTCACGTCGACAATATTTACGACCGTTGCCTGATTCTGAGGCGTGTCAGTGCCCGCCGCAGGCTGCGTTTCGGTAGAGTCGGCGCCTGCCGGTTTCACTTCGGCACTCGCCGGTTTGGCCTTCTCATATTCTATGTATTGGTGGAATACCCAGCCGGAACTATCGTCCGACAATTTGATTTTCACCCATTCCTCTTGCGTGTCAAGCACTTCGTACTTCTTCGACTTTCCGATCTTTTCGACGATCGATGCGGTTAAATTCGGCTTCGTACGTACATTCAGCCGGTCTACCGTGCTTCTGGCATATGCGGCTTTGACTTCTCCTTGGATATCGGGTTGAATGATAAAGGCTTTTTCCTGCAATACCGGGCTCGAGGCATATGCCACATTCATCGTGCCAATCAACAGGAAAGAGCTAACGGCTGCGCTTAGTAGTTTGTAACGTAACAAATTGCTCCCTCTCCCTATGTCAATAATATCGTCTATACATTTCGACATCGATTGGCGAAATCCCTCCTATCAAATCGAAACGTGACGTAAGACCTATGACCGGAGGCTTGTTCGTGCGAAAGCGGTCCGAATCGTGCCCGGATCCGGCTTCATTTGGATTCGGGGCTCCACTCTTGTTATAATTGAACATGACACCCTCGACTGCCGAAAGGAGGAGCCGTGGATGGAAGCAATCGCTATTCAACGATGCGTCGAAATCGTCAGGGAGATCCGCGACGGGAAGAAGCGGATCACGGAATTTTCATTCGACATGCATCTGTATCCGCATCAAATCGCCGTGAAAGACGAGCAAATTACCCTTTCTACGGTGTACGATATTTCTTATCGGACCAATCGCGGCGCCGATGCGATCGGATTTCTCTATTTGCATACGAACCGCGGCGTGCGGACATTTTATGTGAGGGAACATCCGGCTTCGTTTATAGATGCCTATCAAAAACTGAAAGACAGCCGCTCGTAAGAAGCTTGCGATGATCGATTCAATAGGGTCGATAGGCGCAGGCTTTTTTTTGATTTTTAGCAATTCCGTAATTTCATATTGACTAATTCCGATAAAACAAATAAGATTTATAGGTATAAGGGGTTTGAACGAATGAAGTCGAAAATCGTCGTACGGGGGTGATTGCGTGAAATTCAATTTCGACCATCTGGTTCACCTGGTTAAGGAACCTGAGCGTGCGCTTCGGGAATTAACGCAGATCGGACTTGTCGGTTCGATGGGCGGAGAGCACTCGCAGTGGGGCTCGTTCAATTCATTGTGCTATTTCGGTTTAAGCTATATCGAATTTCTCGGGATTAACAGGCCGGAAACGGCGTTGAAAGTCGACGACAACGAACTCATTAAGGAAGCCGTAAGGGAGCTTCCAGGGAACGAAGGCTTGTCGACGATCGCACTGCGCACGAACGATATCGAAGGAGCGGCCGAATATATTCGTAAGCTCGGGAGAGTCGTGAAAGGACCCTTCCCCGGAAGGCGGACCCGCCAGGACGGAAGTATCTTGGAATGGTCGATGTTTTTTGTGGAGCGTCTCGCATCCGATGAAAGTTTGCCGCCTTTCTTTATCGATTGGAAGCAATCGGATCGAGAGCGCGAACAAGAGCTGAAGCAACGGCAGTTGATTCGGGAGCATCCGCTCGGCCCCGTCCGGTTGCAGGAAGTTCTATTTGCCTCACAATCGCTAGACGCAACCGTCGCAACTTGGAGCGCACTGTGCAATCTGGAACCCGAACAACCCTTTGACGATCCGGAGATTGCGGCGCGCTGCATCAAGCTTCGCCTTCCCGGGGGGGATTTGGTGTTCTGTTCCCCGACGGGTCCCGGATTGACCCGGCAGCGTTTAAGCGCGAAAGGTCCCGGCCCGTTTCTCGTCCGTTTCGAGGGCGCGGAGGCGAAGCAAACGAAAGACTTGTTTGGAAGCGAATATCAATTTCACTAAAAGGAGCTTATTAGAATGAGAGCAGCTTTAATTGTCAAACATGGAGACCGCAGCAACGTTGTCGTTGGACAATATCCGAAGCCTCAGCTTCAATCGGGGGAAGTGCTGATTGCCGTCAAAGCTTGCGGTTTGAATCATTTGGACATATTCGTACGAAGAGGAATTCCGGGAAGAACGCTGGAGCTTCCGCATATTTCCGGAGGAGACATTGCCGGAGAGGTTGTTGAAGTCGCCGGCGACGTGCAAGGAGTGAACCTCGGGGATCGCGTTCTGATCGATCCGCTCATCAACGGGCAGGCTTTGGGCGAAGACTTGACGGGAGGGTTGTCCGAATACGCCAAAGTTCCGGCGGCGAACTGCATTCCGATCCCGGAAGGCATCTCCTTTGAGGAAGCCGCTTCGCTGCCGATCGCTTACGGTACCGCCTGGAGAATGCTGATTACGAGAGGGCAATTGAAAGCGTCCGAAACGATCCTGATTCTGGGAGCGAGCGGAGGGGTTGGTACGGCTGCCGTCCAAATCGCCAAACTGACCGGAGCGACCGTCATTGCCGCCGCAAGCTCGGACAGCAAGCTCGAACAATTGAAAGGCTTGGGTGCCGATTATTTGATCAATTACGCTAAAGAGGATTTCTCCAAGAAAACTTGGAACATTACCGGGAAAAAGGGCGCCGACGTCATCGTCGATTATACCGGTAAAGAAACGTGGCCGAAGAGCATCAAAGCTACTAAAGTTGGAGGAAGAATCCTTACTTGCGGAGCCACAACCGGTTTCGAGGCGACAACGGATTTAAGATACGTTTGGGTAAGGGAGATTGCTATATTAGGTTCGAACGCATGGGAGCGCAGCGATCTGGAAACATTGTTGAGCTTGGTGCAAGAGGGCAAATTGAAGCCGATTATCGACCGCGTGCTTCCGCTCGAAGAGATTCAAGAAGCGCACCGGATTATTGAGGAAAGGGAAATCTTCGGAAAGGTGATTATAAAGCCGTGAGACCTCAATCGGGAAATTTCGGAGAGCTGTTCCATGAAGCGGTGCGTCGCGTTCCCGATCAAATTGCGTTAATAGCGGAAGGCGTCTCCGTAAGTTACCGGGAACTGGAGCGGCGTACGAACCGGGCGGCGAACCTGTTCCGGTCTTATGGCGTCGGTCAAGGCGACAGGGTGGCCCTGTTGTTCCCGAACGACTATCGCTTCATCGAAATCTGTTTCGGATTGATGCGAATCGGCGCAGTGCCGCTGCCTTTGAATATGAAGCTCGATACGGGCGCTCTTTCTTATATCGTGACGGACAGCGGAGCAAAGCTGCTCGTCTATCACGAATCGTTGGCGGATAAAGCGGTTCATGTGAAATCGCCTCATGTAACGGAACCGAGGGTGTTTGTCGGCGATCAGCCGATGAATCAAGAAGGCGGTTTCCCAGCCGCCATCGATTACGAGAAGGAAGCTTCCCGCATGCCGGACGAGTTGACGGTTGAACGGATGAAGGACGACGATCTTTGTTTCTTGCTGTACACTTCCGGATCTACCGGAAGGCCGAAGGGCTGCATGCTGACTCATGGAGGGCAATGGTGGAATACGGAAGCGAACTGCGAGGCGCTTGGAATCGGAAGCGGGGACCGGTCTCTTGTCTCGGTTCCTCTGTACCATAAGAACGCGATGATCAATGCCGTGAAGCCGTGCCTGTTCAAAGGGGCGTCCCTCGTCATTTTGCCTGGGTTCCAGCCGGAAGATGTCGTTCGCGCGATCGAGCGGTATGAGGTGACCTATACGACCGGGGTCCCGGCCATGTATAAAATGATTTTGGCCTATTGCAAGGAACATCCGGGCCACCGTCTGCCATCCTTGAAATTTCTCGTTTGCGGATCCTCCGAGGTTCCGGAGGAACTGAAGCTGGAATTGCAGGACACGTTTCAAGCCGAAATATTGGAAGCTTACGGCCTTACCGAAGGAGGGCCCCAGGTGCTTGCGTCGCCTCGTTCGGTGCCCGGACGCCAAGGCTCGTCGGGCTTGCCCGTTCCGGGATGCGAAGTAAGAGCGGTCAGTACGGACGGGGAAGAACGCCCGCTTCCACCGGGAGAAATCGGAGAACTGTGGGTAAGAAGCCCTGGAGTGGCGAAAGGCTATTGGAATTTGCCTGAAGCGACGCGCAAGCGAATCACTCCCGACGGGTGGCTGAAAACGGGCGACCTCGTCCGGTTCGATCGGGACGGGTACGGTTATATCATCGGCCGCCAGGACGATATGATCAACATCGGCGGGGAGAAAGCGTATCCGAAAGAGATCGAGAACATTCTGTCGCTTCATCCCGATATCGCGGACGTATGCGTGATCGGCATGCCTTATGACATGAAAGGATACGCCCCTGCCGCATTTGTAGTGAAACGTCCGGGTTCCGCCCTGTCGGAGCGGGAGGTCAAGGACTTCTTTCTGGAGCGGGGTCCGGCTTACGCCCATCCGCGCAAAGTCCTTTTTCTCGAACGCCTGCCCTTGTCCGGTACCGGCAAGGTCGACAAAGCCGCATTGAAAACATTATTGCAGACCGTTCAACGGTAGAATCGGGAACGGGGGAAGGAATGAACATATGAGTATCGATACAGAGCGTTTGCTATCTATTTTGAACCGTCCGCGGTACCATCAGTTTTTGGGATTGGAGCTTGTCGAGGCGAAGGAAGGATATATTAAGCTCCGTTTGCCGTTTCGCGAACAATTTCTGGGAGACGAGTCCGGAACGTATATTCATGGAGGCATCCTGGCTTCGCTCATCGATATTGCCGGAGATTTCGCCTTGATTACGCTCCACAACCGGGGGCTGCCGACGGTCGACCTAAGAATCGATTATTTGAGGCCCGCCCGCAAGGAAGATTTGTATGCGATCGCCACGGTCGTCAAAAACGGGCGTTCGTTAGGGATCGCCGATATTGCCGTCGAGAACGTCGAAGGCAAGCAAATCGCTGTAGGACGAGGGCTGTACAGCACCGCACAGGCTTAACAGATATGCGCTATACATGGGGAGGAGCATGAACATGAACAACAAAACGTATGGAATCGTCGTTTCCGTCCTGCTGGCCTTGACTTTGGTCGTCTCCGCCTGCGGCAGCCCTGCCGGTTCCGCCGAGAATGGCGGCTCTTCGCAGGAAGATATCGTACTGGCGGTGGCCGGGCCCATGAGCGGCGACGGAGCGGAGTACGGCAAGGCCTTCAAGGAAGGGGCGGAATTGGCGGTTTCCAAATATAACGATCAAGGCGGATATGGAGGAAGAAAAGTAAGGCTTGTGTTCGGCGACGACAAGAACGATCCCAAAGAAGCGGCCAATGTTGCCCAGAAGCTCGCATCGGACTCGAAAGTGCTCGCGGTGATCGGCCATTGGAGCAGTTCGGCCACCTATGCCGGCATTCCGATATACGAGCGCAACCAAATTCCGATGATTACGCCGACGGCTTCGCATCCGGATTTGACCAAAGAGGAAACGAAGTGGATTTTCCGAAGTTCCACGACACAGGACATGGAAGGGGAAAACTTGGCGGATTATGCGGTAAATATATTGGGCAAGAAAAAAATCGCGGTGCTGTACATCAACTCGGACTGGGGCAAGTCCAACGCCGACGCCTTTAAACGGTTTGCGGAGCAATTCGGGGCCGAAGTGGCTGTCTTCGATTCCTATCCTCCGGGACAAAACATCGACTATACGTCCGCGCTCACGAAAGTGAAAGGGGTCAATCCCGACCTTCTATATTTGGGAAGCTTATATAACGAAGGGGTTCTCATTATTAAACAAGCGAAAGAAATGGGGATACAGGCCGATTTCATGGGCGCTTCTCCGTTCGACTCCGAAGGTTTCCTGCAAGCGGGAAGCTCGGTGGAAGGCGTATATCTGGACTCTTTGTACTTCCCGGAAGCCGAAGATGAGCGGGTGCAGACGTTTGTAAAAGATTTCCGGGAGATGTTCAACCACGAAGCGGGGTACTTCAACGCATTGGCTCACGATGCCACGCTGGCCGTCCTGGAAGGACTGGATAAGGGAGGCCCGACGCGGGAAGGCATTCGGAACGAGATGGAGAAACTGAACGGTTTTCCGGTCGTGACCGGGGAGATCAAGTTTGACGAGAAACGAGACGATGTCAACAAGCCATATTATAATCTGGTAGTCAAAGACGGAAAGTTTGTGCTTCATAAATAAACCTTCGATGCCTGCTCTTTTCTTGCGGTCGGCGGGCATCCTTGTCGAATGGGGAGTTTGGCATGATTATCGTTGAACAACTTATCAACGGCCTCGCTTTGGGAGGCGTCTACGCCCTCATTGCATTAGGTTTTACTTTAATATTCGGGGTTCTTCGTTTATTTCATATTTCGCACGGCGATGTGCTGATGTTCTCGGGATATGTGTTAATTTCGATCGTGATTTTCGGGTTCGGCCATCTGCCTTTCTGGCTTGTTCTCTTATTGGCGATGGCCATTGCCGCCGTATTGGGAATCGGCGTGGAAAGAATCGCTTTCCGCCCTTACCGCAAGTCGGAAGCCATTATTCCTCTGATCAGCGGCATCGGGGTATCGCTCATATTGCAAAATTTGGCCATGATCATTTGGGGACCGGGCCAAATCAACTACCGTCTGGAAGTGGGCATCGGCAATTTGAACTTTGGAGGCCTGCAAATTACCGGCATCCGGGCGGTCATTCTCGTCTCCTGTATCTTGATTATGGCGGCGTTCAACTACTGGCTGTTCAAGACGCGGACGGGACGGGCGATCCGGGCGACCGCCAGCGACTCTCAAACCGCCAGCATGATGGGAATCCGTCCCGAGTGGATCATTATTATTACGTTTGCCGTCGGCTCTTCGTTGGCGGGAGCGGCTACGGCGCTCATGGGCGCCTTGTACGGCGCGATTTATCCCGGACTCGGATTTTCCATGGGACTGAAAGCATTTGCCGCTTCCATCCTGGGCGGATTGGGGAGCATGACCGGAGCCATCGTCGGCGGATTGCTGCTGGGCGTGCTGGAAGTATTGACGGCGAGCTATATTAACGTAGCCTATCAAGACGCGATTGCGATGGCGATATTGATTGGGGTTCTGCTGCTGCGTCCGAACGGCATTATGGGGAAATCGGTGGAGGAGAAACTATGAACAGGAAGAAAATTGCCGCTATCGCGCTCATTGCGCTTCTTCTGCTTTTCCCCCTAGTCGTCAATGATATCTATATTCAAAGAATTGCCGTCATATCTTGTATTTTCGCGATTCTATCTCTCGGTTTAGGGGTTTTGGTAGGACAGGTCAAGCTGGTGTCGGCCGGCCATGCCGGTTTTTTCGGCATCGGCGCCTACACTTCCGCGCTGCTGACCACGCGTGCGGACCTGCCTTTCCTGGTCGGCTTGATCGGTGCGATTCTGATTACCGCACTCGTCGGCTTTCTGTTCTCTATTCCGGTGCTCAGGCTGAAAGGCCATTATTTGGCGATGGCTACGCTGGCGTTCGGCATTGTCGTGCAGATGGTCCTGCTGAATTGGGAGACGCTGACGAACGGGCCTAACGGCATTCCGGGCATCCCGTTCCCTTCCCTGTTTACGCTCGAAATAAGAACCGACAGAAGCATGTATTATTTTTGCTTCCTATTGCTGCTTCTCGTCTTGTTCGGCCTATCGCGCTTGTACCGTTCTCCGGTCGGACGGACGTTTCGCCTGATTCGGGAAGACGATATCGCGGCCGCGACGCTCGGCGTCCACGTCGTCCGCTATAAAGTCATCGCTTTTACCGTTTCCGCGGGATTGGCGGGGATGGCGGGCAGCTTGTTCGCCCACTATATGACTTATATCAATTACGATACCTTCAGTCCGTTGGAATCTTTCATGATCATGGCTATGGTCGTAGTCGGAGGCATGTCCACTTTGCTCGGCCCTGTCGTCGGAGCCGTTCTGTTGTCTTCCATTCCTGAGCTGCTAAGGGATTTGGCCGACTACCGGATGCTCATATACGGGCTCGTATTGGTCGTTGTGCTGTTGTGGAGACCGCAGGGGATTCTCGGCAAAAAAGGATCCTAAACCTTGTACAAGTAGGGGACGAATACCATGAACAATATCATTTTAAAGGCAGAGGGATTATGCAAATATTACGGCGGAGTGCGGGCGGTCGATCAATTTTCCTATGCTTTGGAAGAAGGGAAGCTCATCGGCTTGATCGGGCCGAACGGCGCGGGCAAATCCACGCTGTTCAATTTGCTGAGCGGCGCGGTCAAACCGACCCATGGAACGATTGAAATCGGCGGGGAAGCGGTCCATGGCAAACGGCCCGACGAGTTTTCCAGGAAAGGCGTCGCCAGAACGTTCCAAAATTTGCGGTTGTTTAAGGGTTTGTCCGTGATGGAAAATGTGCTTGCCGGATTTCATCAAAGGTCGGATTTGAGCATCGCTCGCGGAATTCTCGGCTTGCCTTCGTTTCGCCGCAAAGAGAAAGAGACGGAAGAGAAGGCGAAATCGCTGCTGGATTCGTTCGGATTATTGGGCAAAAAGGACGAACTGGCCGTAAACCTGTCTTACGGCGATCAGCGAAGGCTGGAAATCGTAAGGTCGATGGCCACGCAGCCGCGGATTTTATTTCTCGACGAGCCGGCCGCCGGAATGAATCCGTATGAAAGCCGCCAACTCGTCGAACTGATTCGGCAAGTCTGGGAAGAGCGCCGTTTGACGGTCGTGCTGATCGAGCATGATATGGATGTCGTGATGAATTTGAGCCAGGAGGTGCTCGTGCTGGATTACGGCAAATTGATTTTCCACGGAACGCCCGATGAGGTGAGAAACAGCGATCTCGTCCGCGAAGCTTATCTGGGAGGTGATCTGGATGATTGAGTTGGAACGGCTTACCGTCGCGTACGGTTCCGTCGTGGCGGTAAGGGAAGCGAGTCTGCGCGTGGATCGGGGAGAGATTGTCGGGCTGATCGGACTGAACGGAGCCGGGAAATCTACGATTATGAACAGCATTTCCGGCCTGGTGCCTCCTACATCGGGCAAAATCATGTTTCAGGGCAACGACATTACCGGCACTCCGCCTTCGGCGGTGCCTCGCCTTGGAATCAGCCATGTCCCGGAAGGGAGAAGGATCTTTGCCGATTTGACGGTGGAGGAAAATTTGTATGTCGGCGGGTATCGTCATGGCCGTGAGAAACTGTCCGGAGACTTGCGGAGGGTGTATGAGCTTTTTCCGCGCCTGCTGGAGCGCAAAACGCAGCGCGCCGGGAATTTAAGCGGTGGAGAGCAGCAGATGCTCGCCATCGGAAGAGCGCTCATGTCTCGGCCTTCGTTTCTTATTCTGGACGAACCGTCGCTCGGTTTGGCTCCTCTGGTCGTCAAGCAGGTTTTTGAGCTTATTCGGGAAATTCATAGGGAAGGCATGACGATTCTCCTTGTGGAACAGAACGTGGAACTGGCTTTGAAGCATGTGGATCGAGCCTATATTATACAGAGCGGCGAAATCAAGCTGGAAGGAACGCCGGACAAACTGAGGTCGCAAAGCGAACTGATGGCCGAATATTTGGGATCGATCGGCGTTTGAGCGTAACGGACATAGCGGCTGATTGGACGAACGAATTGCCCCCTTTCGCGGCGAAACGCACGTCTTCTCCGGCTTGCGTTGCGGCATTGCATGAAGCGTTGGTACCGGACTATCGTTCGGTGCTTCCGCGGCATGGCTCGAATTCGTCGGCCCCGGCCCAGAACCAGTATGGGCGTTACCGTGCGCCGGAGCGCTTCACTATCAAAATACCCTATTAGCGCCCCACAATTCTCTATTTTCGGCCATATGTCCGGTTTTGTTGGAGTGTTGGGTACCAAATGGAGTCAATTTCAAAATACCGCTTGGAGCCGACGACCCATCGTGTGCGCTAACGAAACGTAGACACGCTGATCGCCTGGTAAATCACCTTGTTGCTCGTTGTAACGAAACTGAAACACGCTATTGAAGGGAAAAAGGCGATAAAACCGCCGATTTCCTATGAATAGCGATACGTACTTTCGTTAAATTGGGAAACTCTTCATTTTGAGCCCAATAAGGATTGCGAGTTTCGTTAGCGGCAATAAGGAGCGTAGTCGCACGGATTACCTAGGGAGGTAGGCCCTTCAATACGTGCAATAAAGCCGGTTACACCAACGGTGGTGAATGATGAAATTGACTCCATGTGCATCTTTTAACCCGTTTTGATCGGTTGATGCAGCAATGCCTGCGATAATACATCTTTTTTCTCGCTTCGATGGAGGAAGGGATGGTTTGGGACGGAAATTCCTGTATCATCGCAGACTTGTTGCCTCATTTCCTGTTTTTAATGGCTGAATATCTGTATTTTTGCAGGAATTCTCGTCTTCGCCACGGTAAGTTCCGGCCAATCACGCCTTACAACTTCCCTGAACTCGAATCCGCTGCTTTTATCGATGTCACGTCAGCGTTGTTTCGAGCGTTAATGTTGAATCGCCCCGGAATTCATCTTTTTTTCACCCTTTGTTGAAATTCCATTCGCTCAGGACGGAGAAAAGACGGCTTCTGAACCAAGGGGATTTCGACAAAAGCGGCTATATAAAACTTGTAGGAGGGCTTTCATATGCCGTCACGTTACTCCGATGCTTTTGTACGCAACGAGAGAGAAGAACAAATAACGGCCATGGCCGACCGGCTGGCTGCCGGATTCGCCGAAAGAGCCGCCGTTCACGATGAGGAAGGCTCTTTTCCGTTCGATAACTTTGAGGAATTGCGCAAAGCGGGTTATTTGAAGCTTACCGTACCGCAAGAGTACGGCGGAGACGGCGCTTCGTTGTATGAAACGCTTCTGGCCCAGGAGAGGCTCGGAAGGGGCGACGGTTCGACGGCTTTGGCCGTCGGATGGCATATCGGCCTGATGCTCCATTATTCGCGCACGCGGCTGTGGCCGGAGGAATTGTTCGCCGAGTTCTGCAGGGAAGTCGCTAGGGATGGCGCGCTCATTAACGTCTTCGCCTCCGAACCCGCTACGGGGAGTCCGACGCGCGGCGGACGGTTTGAAACGAAAGCGGTCAGAGCCGAAGGAGGATGGCTGATTAGCGGAAGGAAAACATATTGTACGTTAAGTCCGATTCTCCGCCATTTTATCGTATCCGCCAGCCTGGACGGCGAAGAGGGAACGGCGGATTTTCTGGTTCGAAGCGGACCCGGGATTCAAGTGGAAGAAACCTGGAACACGCTAGGAATGAGAGCGACCGGCAGCCACGACCTGATCCTCCAAGACGTATTCGTGCCCGATCGCGATAGAATGACCCGGGCGGACCGGGCGCCGGGCCCGCATGAGGATGACGGCAACGGCTGGATGCTGCATATTCCGGCTTGTTATCTCGGAATCGCTTGGGCGGCCAGAGATTTCGCCATCCGTTACGCCAGGGAATATCGTCCCAACAGCTTGCCGGGCCCGATCGCGGATTTGGCTCACATTCAGGACAAAATCGGTGCGATCGAGGAAAAGCTTATTACCGCCCGCACCTTGCTGTACTCGGTAGCGGACCGTTGGGACCGCGATCCGCAAGGGCAATCCGCGCTGAGGAACGAATTGGGGCTGGCGAAGACGGTGGCGGTCAACAACGCGATTTCGGTTGTTGATCTTGCCATGCGAATTGTCGGAGGGGCGAGCCTGTCGCGCAAGCTTCCGCTGGAAAGATGGTACCGCGACGTACGCGCCGGCCTCCATAATCCGCCGATGGAAGACGCCGTCCGGCTCGGGCTGGCGCGAAGGGCGCTGCAGGAAAAGCCGTAATTGCCCGGCCGATCGGAGGATGGCCGGAGCGGAAAGGAAGTGCGAACGAATGTCGGTTTTTGCAAAAGACGCGTTAAGCGGCAAACATGGAATCGTAACCGGCGCGTCCGGCGAAATCGGCGAGGCGATAGTGCGGGAGGCCGTTCTCATGGGCGCAGCGGTTACCGTCACGGGAAGAAACGCCGATAAGCTGGAACGGTTGCGCCGATCCGTGATCCGGGAAGCTCCGGAAGCGGCCGTTCATATAATACCGGCCGACCTGTCGAAGCAGGCGGGCCGTGACCTTCTTGTGGCCGAGGCGGAGAGATGGGGCGGACCGCCGTCTTTTCTGGTGAACAATGCGGGCATATACGAAGCCGGCACGATGGAGGAGCTTGACGAGGAGCAGTTGACACGTGTTATGCATCTGAACTATACAGTGTCCGTCCTGCTCGCCCAGAAGGTATACGAGTCGATGAAAACCCGCAAGGAAGGTGCGATCGTGAATGTATCCTCTTTGTCGGGTCTTAGGGGAAGCTACGGAAATACCGCGTATGCGGCGTCCAAATTCGCCTTGATCGGCTTTACCCATTGTATGGCGCTGGAGGCGATCAAGCATGGAATCCGCGTGAACGCCGTATGCCCCGGTTTCGTCGAAACGGAAATGGGCTATTCGGTTATTCGGAAACAATCGGAATATACGGGAGAATCGCTTGAAGAACAAATCCGCCGCACCAAGGAAGGCATCCCGTCCGGGAGAATCACGACGCCTGCGGAGGCAGCCCGGACCGTTGCTTTTTTGCTGACGGAAGCAGCCGGAAATATCGTCGGCGAAGCGGTCAAAATTTCAGGCGGCGCGCTGTTAAGATAGCATCATGGGTGGCAAACCGCAATATTCCCTTGCATTGGGGACGTTTATGCCTTGTTTGCGAATTTTCATTCGTAACTAAGGCATTTTCGTTCCCGATTTTCGTTTGAGCGGCGAAAACGGGATGAATTAGCGTCCGGCGATGTCTTATTAGAGACGACCAAGGACAATGGCCTAAAAAATGGGCGTCTTCATCAGTAACAAGTGCGGAGATGATTCCATAGATTGTAATCAAATATTCCTTTTCCTCAACAATTAAAAAATTTACGGAGGTTTGTAAAAAATGAACGATTTCAAAAACGATCTTCAACAATTAAGCGTGAACCAATTCCAAACGGGAGAAATGACGCCGTGGAATCAAAGTCAGTATGCCGCCGGGCCGTACCCGGGAATACAGCAATCTGGCCCAAATCAGGCTGATCCGACCCGTCTTTGTATCGGCTTCTGCAGCGGTTTCTGCGCCGGTTTCTGCGCCGGTTTTTGCGGAGGATTTTGCAGCGGCTTCTGCGGAGGATTTTGCGGCGGTTTCTGCCACCATCGGTGCGGAGGATTTTGCCATCATCGATGCGGCTGACCGGTGTCAGCCTGTATCCGCAAGAGTTAACGAGCAATGCCCGCCCCTGCACGGCCGATCGGTCCGGCAGGGGTTGTCTCAATTTATTCCCGCATAACATGAAGGACAAATCGGCTTACATATATATACCTAGAACGGATGTCGGCGGTTGGCGAATGATCGTAAGGAAAGGAGGAGTGAGATGGCATTATTGACCCCTGCCGCACGGTTGAAAACCAACGGAGATACGTTCTATCTCCCGGTTCCAAACGGCGGCGTTTATTTCCGGAACAATGTAGGCACGTTTCGGATGGAAGGAGAAGCGATCGACCGGTGGATCGAGAAATTGCTTCCGATGTTCAATGGGGAATACACGATGGAACAATTGACGGACGGCATGGAGGACCCGCACCGAAACCGGATATATGAAATTGCGGAAGCGCTCGTCAATAAAGGATTTGTTCGGGATGTAAGCCGGGATCTCCCGCATCGGTTGAAGGATGACATCGTCCGCAAATACGCCGGGCAAATCGCTTTTTTGGATAGTTTCGGTTCGTCCGGCGCTTACCGGTTTCAGTCTTATCGTCAATCCAGCGTGCTCGCGGCGGGATCCGGCCCGCTATTCGTCTCGCTGGTCGGCGCGCTGCTTGAGTCGGGCTTGCCCCAATTCAGCATGCTGATTACGCACGAATCGACGACCAACCGGGAGCGATTGGCGGAATTGGCGGAACATGCCCGCGCAACCGACCCCGAAGTGGCAATCGAAGAAGTGGAATGGCCGAAGGAAGGGAGCGATCGTTGGCGGGAGATTGTACGACCGTTTTCTTCGGTATTGTATGTATCCCCGGAAGGGGATGTCGAGGAACTCCGCCTTCTGCATGCGGTTTGCCGGGAGGAGAAGAAGCTGTTGATCCCGGCCATGTTTTATGGTCAAACAGGCATCGCGGGTCCGCTCGTCCATCCGGAGAGGGAAGGATGCTGGGAATCGGCCTGGCGCCGCATCCATCATGCGGCGCTTGCCAAGGATCCGCAGCGGCATGCTCCTTCAGCTACGGCGGGCGCAATGCTCGCGAACGTGATCGCGTTCGAATGGTTTAAAACGGCGACGGGAGCGGCAGAATCGGAGCTTGAGAATGCGGTGTTTCTGCTCAATCTGGAAACGTTGGAAGGAAGCTGGCATCGGTTCCTCCCGCATCCGCTCGTCGGCGATCGGGCGCTTGCCGTTAAGCCGAAACCGGTGCAAGACTTGGAGGAACGGCTTGGACAACGTGCCGCCGCGAATCGAACGAATGAATCGTTCGTATTGTTTAGCCGGTTGACCTCGGCGCAAACGGGCATTTTCCGTATGTGGGAGGAAGGGGATTTGAAGCAACTGCCGCTTTCCCAATGCCGGGTTCAAGCGATCGACCCGTTGTCGGAAGGACCGGCGGAATTGCTCGCGGACATCGTCTGCTCCGGTTTGACTCATGAAGAAGCGCGGAAGGAAGCGGGGCTGGCCGGCGTGGAAGCTTACGTATCGCGTTTGGCCGGGGCGATTATGGAACCGCGGCAGAGGATCGGCGTCGGCGCGGGGGATTCGGCTGCGGAATGCGTCGTTCGCGGTTTGCAAGCCTGTCTGGCATTGGAGCTCGAGGAACGGCAGGCGCATTCGAATCCCGCGGTTGCGCCGGTGCAGGTAAGCGAGGTGGAAGACGGGCGTTGTCGCTTTTATTTGCAATCGCTCGCCGCGCTGCGGGGCGAGCCTGTTATCGGCATCGGCCGGGAAGTTTCGGGGTTCCCGACGGTATGGGTCGGGACGGGCGACCGCTGGTACGGCTGCGCCTCCCTGAATGCGACGATGGCGCTGCGGAAGGCGCTGCAGGCTGCGCTGCAGAAAGAGCAGAATCGAAGCGCCTGCCGTTGTCCGCAAGTGTTGGAAGTTTCGTCCGTGCTGCTGGGAAGGGGGGCCCCTGTTAGCATGAGCGTCCCCGCAATCGCGGAACAGGCGGAAATGTTGCGCGAGGCGATGCAAGTCTTTAAGAAGAACGGGAAGACGCTTGAAGTGATCGATTTGGCGGTGGAGCCGTTTCTGAACGACATGCCGGGCGGAGTATACGGGGTGTTGCTGCGGGAGGAGGAGTCATGGTGAGCGCATGTGTGGCAATGATCGGGGAAGGCGTGCTGGCGGACTTGGTATACGGGGAGCTATCCGCCCTATTTCGGATCGAGCGTCAGAACGATCCGACAACTGCAATTCCGGAAGAGGCGGACTTCGCTCTCGTATTGTCTGACGCTTATCATCCTGCCGTCCATCGCCAAGCCGAAACGGCGCTGCAGGCAGCGGGCATCCCTTGGCTGCGCGGCTTCGTCGCCTTCGGCGAAGGCATGGTCGGGCCGCTCGTGCGTCCGGAAGCGCCGGGATGCACGCTATGCGCCGATACGCGGCGGTTCAAGGCGGAACGCGACCGCAAGGAGATGTGGCAGCTTCGGCGCATGCTGGAAGCGTACGGGGGACGACCGTCCGATGCGTGGGCATCGCGTACGGGACTCATGCATATGGCCCATCTGCTCGCGGCAGAGACGCGGAAGGCGCTGCAAGGCGGCCGGTCCCTTCTCGAAGAGCGGGTCTATTTCATCGACATGAGAACGCTGCAAAGCACAAGTCATTTCGTTCTCCCCGAACCGCAATGTCTCGTGTGCGGGCGGCTGCCCGACGATTCGCCGGAAGCGGCCCGCATCGAGCTGCGTCCAAGCCCGAAAGCAAACGAGAACGGTTACCGCACCCGTTCGCTGCAAGACTTGCGCAGCTTTCTGACGGCAGACTACTTGGATTACCGCATCGGCTTAATGAACGGCAAAATGGTCGATCTATTGTCGCCTTTCGCCGACGTGAGCGTCAATCTTCCATTGTTCGGGCATGACGAAGCTACGGCGGGCCGCACGAACAGTTATGCGGACAGCGAACTGGCCGCCATTCTGGAAGGGCTGGAGCGGCATTGCGGCATGGCGCCCCGCGGAAAACGAACTGTCGTCCGCGACAGCTACCGCCATTTGGCGGATTACGCGCTTCATCCCGTTTCTGTGGGAGTATATGCCAAGGAACAATACGAATCGCCGGATTTCCCATTCAAGCCGTTTGATCCCGACGAAGCGATGGATTGGGTTTGGGGCTATTCGTTTTTAAGGGAAGCGCCGATCCTGGTGCCGCAGATGCTTGCTTATTACAGTTCAAGCAGCGAACCCGGCTTCGTCTATGAAACGTCCAACGGCTGCGCGCTCGGAGGAAGCTTGGAGGAAGCGATCTTCTACGGCATCATGGAAGTGGTGGAGCGGGATGCGTTTCTGCTCACTTGGTATGCGCGACTGCCGTTGCCGCGTCTCGATCCATACTCGGCGAACGATGCGGAATTGGATTTGATGGTGAACCGCTTGCAAACGGTGGCGGGCTTCGAGCTGTTTCTATACGACGCGACGATGGAGAACGGAATTCCGAGCGTATGGGCATTGGTGAAGAACCGGAAATCGCAAGGCGTCAATCTCGTTTGCGCGGCCGGGGCGCATCCGGATCCGGTACGGGCGGCGAAAAGCGCCGTCCACGAACTGTCGGGGATGACGCTGACGCTCGACGATAAATTCGCAGCGAACCGGGAGGACATTGCGCGCATGCTGCATGATCCGTCGTTGGTGCGGGGGATGGACGACCATTCGATGCTGTACAGCTTGCCGGAGGCGGAGGAGCGGCTGCGGTTTCTACTGGAGGAATCCGGCTCTCCCAGGTCGTTCGCCGAACAATTCGGCAGTCCGCTGAAGCATCCGGACTTGACCGACGATCTGAAGGATGTGCTGCAAGCGTTCCGCCGATTGCAGCTTGATGTCATTGTCGTGGACCAGACGACTCCGGAATTGAAACGAAACGGACTGTACTGCGTGAAAGTGTTGATTCCGGGCATGCTGCCGATGTCGTTCGGCCATCGCCTCGTCCGCGTTACCGGTTTGAAGAGAGTGCTGCAAGTGCCGGCGCAGCTCGGATACGCCGAGCGTCCGCTGACGCCGGAGCAGCTCAATCCGCATCCGCATCCGTTCCCATAACGCCCGAGGAGGGAGAAGGATGAATCTGGACGCTTTTCTGCAAGATCTCCACGCGCCGGCTTACGAGTCCGGTCCGCCGAGCGAGCAGGTCGATTGGGACGATGCGCCGCTTCCGTATAAGCTCTACCGCGGTTTGCGGACCTTTCCGTTATCGGCGGAAGTGCCGCTGACGCTAATCGAACGGAAATCCGGCGCCGTACCCGGTCTGGACGAAATCGCCCATCTGCTCTGGTTTTCATTCGGCCTAACCCGAATCAGCCAAGCGCCCGGCGCCGGACAGCCCGCATCTTCGGGGCGGACGATGCAGCTGTACCGCAGGTTTATTCCGTCCGGCGGCGGACTGTATCCGAGCGAGTTGTATCTCTACTTGAAGACGCCGGAGCTTCCTGCGGGCGTCTATCATTACGATGCGGCGCATCATCGCCTCATACTGCTGCGGGAAGGCGATTACGATCTGTATCTGTCCCGGGCTCTCGGCAACCGGTGCCGGGTATCGGCATGTTCCGGCGTTGTCATGGTGTCGAACATGTTTTGGAAAAATTTTTTCAAGTACAAAAACTTCTCATATCGGCTGCAAGGGCTGGATACCGGCGTATTGATCGGGCAACTGCTCGAAACGGCGAAACGGTTCGGCTATGCGGCGGCCGCGCATTATCAATTTCTCGACCGGGCGGTCAATCATTTGCTCGGGCTGCCCGAGCGGGAAGAAAGCGTATATGCGGTCATTCCGCTTGCGGCGGAGCCTGCCGCCGCTTGGCCTGCCGGCGGCCGGTCCGATCCGGGAGCCGCGGTCGTTTCCGCGGCCAGGCTGTGCCGGGAAGTGCCCGCCGTCCGGCATGAACGCGTCGAGCGCTCGCGCAGGGTGAAGGAGTTTCCGGCGCTGGTGCGGATGAACGAAGCAAGCATGTTGGAATCTTCAGCGTCTTTCCGCCGGGCGGGCAAGACAAACAATCCGGGGAGCGGGCTTCGCTCCGCCTATTTGCCCTTGGCGCCGCCGATGTCGTACGATTTGGCGCAAGCATGCCACAATCGGCATTCGCCGGAGACCGAGTTCGTGCTCGGCAAAGTGACGATGCGGCAATTGTCCGCGTTGCTGCAAGAAGTTGCGGCTTCCTTGCCGTACCGCAACGATCTGGGCGATCCCGAAGCCCCGCTTCCGAACCGCATTCAACTATACGTTTGCCTCGTTCATGTCGAAGGCGTGCAGGACGGCGCTTATCGGTACGATTTCGCGGCGCATGCGCTCCGCCGAATCCGGCCCGGGGATCATCGGCTCCTGCTGCAGCAAGGCATGTATTTGGGCAACGTCAACCTGCTCCAAGTGCCGCTATGCTTCCATGTGTCCGGCGATCGGCAATTTCTCGCGCCGGAATTCGGTTATCGGGGATATCGCATTTTGCAGATGGAGGCGGGAATGCTCGTGCAGCGTTTGCTGCTGGCGGCGTCCGCGCTCGGAATGGGAGGACGGCCTCTCCTCGGATTCGACGCGAACGTCTCCGACGAGATTTACGGATTGGCCCCGGTCAATCGGACCAGCCTGATCCAAATTCCGGTCGGCCCCTATCGTCCTCGTCCGCGGTTGGAAGGAGGGCTGCATAGCTGACTCCGGCATTCCCCGGCCATACCGATGCCGTATGCAGATGCTCTTTCGGCGTAGAATGAGTTGCACCATTGCAGTACAAACCGTGAACGCGGGACTCATAGTTGTACAATTCTGTGATCCATCCCGCTGGGGAAAAGAATAACGAGAGTATTCTTCTCGTTCCCCCAAGCCGAGACGGCCTGGGCCCAAACGGCCGCGATCATCGTTCGTTTGGAAAGTGAAATCGAATAATAGATGATGGCAAAAAGCCGGTTAAGGGTATCCTTGACCGGCTTTTTGTTGAAATGACGGAAAACAATATTTAGGGAAATAAGGTATCTCCTCATTCCGCCTTCTGTCGATATCCCTCTCATTCAGTAAGCGGTATAACCGGATCGAAGCGAAGGAAACGACAAAGCTTGACATTGCAGTGTACTTCAACGTTTATGCTGAAGAAGAACCGTTTGCGGTTGTCTCGGCCGACGACGAAACGAATAATGGAGGTACTGTATAATGAGAATGTTAGAGGTTATCGTACAGCGATCGACAGAAAGGGCAAGCCTTACGATCAAGGCCGGTCCAAGTCTCTATTGACCAAATGTCTGCTGTCCTTCCTGACTCTGGCCGCCACGGGCGTCTCCGTATATTTGAGCCTGTTGCTTCCCGTTTTTTCAATGCCCGAACCTACCGGCAGCTATGCGGTCGGCACGATATCGCTGCACCTCACGGACGAGTCCCGCGACGAAACGTTCAGCGCCGACCCGAACGATAAGCGGGAACTTATGGTGAATGTCTGGTATCCGGCGGATCGGGAGGAGGCGAAAGGAAAGCCGGTAGAGCATTATCCGTCCGAATTGGGAGAAGCGATCAGTCTGGTGTTTGGCGCACAGTAGACGAGAAGGCTCCGAACCATTTCGGCGCTTCAGTTTGTTGCTCAAGGCGCAAATGAATGGTTTGTCAACCGTTTGAGGCTCCGAACGACTTCGGAGCTTTTTCATTTCGCCGCCCGCCGCGCCGCCCTCTTCCCGAAGCCGCATTTGTGCCAAATCCATAAACATGATAGCATTCAAATTATACAAACGTTGAGAGGTTGTAGTATGCCAAAGACGATTTTGATTGTGGAAGACGAACATATTTTGCGCGAAGTGATGAAAGATTATTTGCTTGAAGAAGGATACGAGGTGCTGGAAGCGGGCGACGGCAAACAAGCGCTGGCCTTGTTCCGGGCGCATGACGTGCACTTGATCATTCTCGACATTATGCTGCCCGAATTGGACGGGTGGTCGGTATGCCAGCGCATTCGCAAGATTTCAAACGTGCCGATTATTATGTTGACGGCTCGCTCGGACGAGGACGATACGCTGCTTGGATTCGAGCTTGGCGCGGACGATTACGTCACGAAACCGTACAGTCCGCCGATCTTGCTGGCACGGGCGAAACGGCTTCTGGAAAACCGGCATATCCGGGAACAGGGAAGCGGCGGCGATACGTTATCCGGCAGCGGCATTACGATCCATTTCCCATCCCGCACCGTTTCGATCGACGGGACGAGCTGCAATTTGACGCATACGGAATTTGAAATTTTATCTTACTTGATGAAGAACAAAGGGATGATTATAACAAGGGATCAATTAATCACGAAAATATGGGGCTACGATTTCGTCGGCGACGATCGAACGGTCAATAGCCATATCCGCAATTTGCGTTCCAAGCTGGGGGACCAATCGAAATGCATCGTCACCGTCGTGCGTTCGGGATATAAATTCGAGGATCAATCATGAAAAAGGGCATTGTACTCAAGCTGTTTCTATTAACGACCGCACTATGCATGTTCGTTCTCGCGATCATTTTTATCGGACAAACCCTTTTTTTCAAGCAATTTTATGTCCACCAAAGGATGGAAAACGTGCAGGCGGCCATCGAATCGTATAAACAGGACTACTTGAACCATGCCGGTGACGCACAGGCGGCGGCCAACCTTGAACAAAACTTTTATCAAGAGCATGGCACTTGGATTACGACATTGGACGCTATGGGCAATTTGAAATATACCGGCGATTTTACGATGGAGATCCGGTTGGAGCGCTCCGATGACACTGTCGATCTGCCCGGCCAAACGCTTACCGTCCCGTTGTACACGGTCATGAATGTGGAGGACATGTATACCGACAATCCGTTTCTCGCTCCATGGATTCAAGAGGGCGATCCGATCGCTGTCGAAGGCATCATCGTAAACAATCAGCCGGTTGTGCAGCGGATGGGAAGGAGTGGAGCCAGGCTGAGAGAGGAAGGCCGTCTGGAAAATAGCCAGATGGTAAACAAGGAGTATGAAGTTGTACCCAGGTTCGAAAGTGGGTTTCAATACCATGAAAAGTACCCCACTTTTCTGGTCAAAGGGACGATTACGAAGGTTCGGATACCGGAAGGCGCAGCAATTGGGCGCTATACGAATCATTTATTTCTGGATCGGATCAAAGCGTTGCAGGCGGATCTTTTGTACGGAGATTATGATGGCGGCGTGAATGCCGGTCAAGTCATCGATTTTGAACAAAATCAAGTGAATTACAAAATGTTTGTGAACCGGATCGAAGATCCGGACGGGAAACCGGCATACATCGTCGCGATGACGTCGCTGCAGCCTGTAGCCGAAGCCGCCGGGGTGATGCAAAATTACTACGTCTATATTGTCGTCGCCACACTGCTGCTTGTGCTGCTGGTCTCGTTCTATTTTTCCCGCCGGATTGCCCGGCCGCTGCTGCGAATTAACCGTACGGCGCAGAAAATGGCCGGCTTGGACTTTTCCGAGAAAATTCCGGTCACGACCAAGGATGAGATCGGCGACCTGTCCCGCAACATTAACGAGCTTTCCGAGCGGCTCCATTCCCATATCGCCCGGTTGGAGGAGGATATCGAGAAAGAAAAGCAGCTGGAGAATACGCGAAAGGAATTTATTGCCGGGGTATCGCATGAATTGAAAACACCGCTAAGCGTCATTCAAAGCTGCCTGTCCATTCTTAAGGATGGGGTGGCGAGCCATAAGCGGGATTATTATTTTGCGGCGATGGAAGATGAAGTGAGACGGATGGATCTGCTGATCGCGGATATGCTGGAGCTGGCCAAGTATGAGTCCGGCACATATAAGATGGAGTTGGAATCGTTCGATATCGCCGCCGTTCTGGAGCGAATGTGCGCGAAATTCGCTTCCGAGATCGCGAGCAAGGAGTTGCAACTGCACACTCATCTTCAGCCGATCGAAATCGTGGCCAATGGGCGCCGGATCGAGCAAGTGATCGTCAATTTCCTCACGAACGCGATTCGCTACACACCGGAGCATGGGACTATTATCGTGTCGACCGTCGAAGAGCGGGATTCCGTCAAAGTATGCATCGAAAATAAAGGAGCTCACATTCCGGACGAGCAGTTGGAGAAAATATGGGACCGTTTCTATCGCGGCGAACCTTCCCGGCAGCGCGCGACCGGAGGGACCGGGCTCGGTCTGGCGATCTCGAGGAAGATCTTGGAGATGCACGGCGTGCCGTATGGCGTAACTAATACGGCGGAAGGCGTGATGTTCTATTTCTATCTGAATAAAAAAGGATAGAGGAGTTACTTATCTTTCAATTAAATACCGCGATTTACTCGGCTCGCGTCCCTATTGGAAAACATCCAATAGATATAGCGAATTTGCCGATCCAAACGGGAATCCATTGGAAAATATCCAATGGATTTCTCGTTTATTGCACGATTTAGCCCTTTTTTGAATCATCTACTGGATAAATTCCAATGAAAGGTCGGATTACAGGGATTTTACGGTTAAAACGTTGTATAAAATCCAGCGGAGCGGGAGCGGACCTCCTTTCAAGAACCTGATGCAGCGGTGTCAGGCTTTTTTTCATTCTTTAGAATAATTTAATTTCATCTGCATTTTATCTTTATCTCTCTCTATTATTCTATCTTGTGAGAGAGGGGATGGATGGACATGACAGCACGAACGCACCTTGATCGAAGCCGCAACGAACGCAGGGTGAGAATGAAGAAACGAAGACGGCTCATCCTTCTGTTGGCAGCCGTTATCTTGCTCGTTGTCTCCCTTGTGAAGTTGGCTGCAGCGCCTGAAACGGCGATTGCGCAGCGGCATGCCAAGCAGCCGGCGGACCCGACGACGAGTAGCGAGAGCAAGCCGCAGGGAGAAGAGATGGTCAAGCCTCGGGGAGAAGACGCCAGGCCGCAAGGGAAAATCGTCTATTTGACGTTCGACGACGGCCCGAGCCAATGGACCGGGAAATTTCTCGATGTTTTGCAGGAGCAGGACGTCAAGGCAACGTTCTTTATGCAAGGAAGCAATTTGAAGCGCAAAAGCCTGCAAAGCGATGTGAAGCGTGCGGTGCGCGAAGGGCATTATGTCGGCGGACACAGCATGACTCATCAATATAAAAAGCTGTACGAACAAGGGGAGTTCGTAACCGAGATGCAAGAAACGTTATCGCTGATTCATGATATAACAGGCGAGAATCCGCATTTGGTGCGTCCGCCTTACGGGTCGGCGCCGGGACTGAACGACGAACAAATTCGCGATCGGATCGCCGATGCGGGAATCAAAATTTGGGATTGGACGATCGATTCGAATGATTGGAACTTGAAGGATCATCCGGAACAGATTATCGAGAACGTCAAGAAAGCGACGAAGGTTGATCTGGAAGTCGTACTTATGCATGAAAAACCGCAAACGCTCCAAGTTCTCCCTGACATTATCGCCTTCTATCGGGAAGCGGGATACGAGTTTGGCTTATATGACGATGCCGAACATTTCCACCTGAATTTCCAGAAGGATCATCGCTTGTAAGGACATAGAGAGGGAGAGAGAGATGAAGAAGAGCATACCATGGATCGTTTTGATCGCAGCCGCCGTTTTGATTTTTGCCGTGTACAACGTCTTTTCCGGCAATAGCGGCGCAAGCGACAGCCGTCCGGGCGGAAGCGGCGTCAACGATACGACGCACGACCCGATCTATAAGGTCGTCCTCGATCCGGGACACGGCGGCAAGGATCGCGGCGCGACCGGCGCCAGCGGACAGGATGAAAAGGACTTTACGTTGCAACTGTCGCACAAGGTGAGAGAACGGTTGGAGCAAGAGCCGCAAATCGAGGTCTATATGACCAGAACCGACGACAGTTTTATTTCCTCGATCGATCGGGAGAGACCCGAGTTTGCCAATCAGTTGAACGCGGACGTATTCCTATCCATTCACGGCAATACCTTTACCGACGCCGGCGTTTCGGGCACGGAAACGTATTATTACCGCGAGGAATCGCTTCAATTGGCTGAAATCATGCATAAGCATACGGTAGAAGCGACCGGATTCCGGGACCGCGGGGTGAAGAAAGAAAATTTTTTCGTTGTGAAGGATACGAAGATGCCGGCGGTGCTGCTGGAAGTAGGTTATTTGACGAATCCGCAAGACGAGGCGCAATTGTTGAAGGACGAAGTTCAGAATCGGATTGCCGGATCGATCGTAGCCGGGATCAAGGAATATTTGAACATACAATAAACGGGAGAGAGGAATTGGAAAATGAGAAAGAACTTCATTGCATTTTTACTTATTGGAATCATCGCATTATCGCTCGCTGCGTGCGGAAATCAGGGAAAGGGACCGAAGCAGTCCGCGACGGATCAGGAACAAGAGGCGGTACCCGCAACTGCGGAGTATAAAAACGTATTTCAAACGAGCGTATTTCTGGGGGATTCGATTACGGAGGGATTGTCTTTTCACGATGTGTTAGATGAAGCGAATGTGCTTGCCGGCGCGGGGAAAACGGCCGAGTTCGCGCTGGAAGATATCGAGGAGTTGGCGAAGCGAAATCCGAAACATATCTTTATCCTATTGGGTTCGGATGACATTCTATGGCCGACGGACGATCCCAAACAATACTCGCTGACGCAATACGCCAAGTTGATTGATACGATCAAGGATAAACTGCCGGGCGCAGCGATCACGATCTTGCCTGTTACGCCGGTGACGGCCGAAGCGGAGCAAGAAGAACCCCGATACCGCAATATCGAAGACTACAATCAGGGATTGAAGGAACTGGCCGCCAAGGAACAAGTCGGATTCGTCGACTTATCATCGATCTTTGCCGGCAACCCGGACGTGCACGATGCGGACGGCATCCATTTTAAAGCCGAGTTTTATCCGCTCATGCTCGATCTGTTGAAAGATCAAGTGAAATAACATGCGAACGGGTGCATCATTGGAGGTGACGGGAATTGGTATTTAGCAGTCTGCTATTCCTGTTCCTATTTTTGCCGGCAACGATTCTTGTTTATTATCTATCGCCTAGAGGGCTGCGAAATGCCGTTCTGCTCGTTGCGAGCCTCGTATTTTATGCATGGGGAGAGCCGTTATATATATTGATCATGATCTTCTCTACCGTCTTTGATTATGCGAACGGATTGCTGATCGATAAGTACAGGCATCGCAAGGCGATTGCCAGAACGGTCTTTATCGTGTCCATCGCCGGCAGTTTAGGCATTCTCTGTTTCTTCAAATATGCCGGGTTTGTCGTGGACAATATCAATCAACTGTTCCATCTCCATCTTCAAGCGGCCGATCTTCCGCTGCCGGTGGGCATCTCCTTCTATACGTTCCAAACGATGTCCTATGTCGTGGACGTGTACCGTGACAAAGTGCCCGTGCAGAGGAATATCGTCTCCTTCGGCGCCTATGTGACGATGTTCCCGCAGCTTGTTGCGGGTCCGATCGTCAAATACGGCGACATCGCGGGGCAACTGGCTTCCCGCAAAGTGACGCTGGACCGGTTCGGCGAAGGGGCGGAATTGTTGATGAGAGGGCTGGCCAAGAAGGTG
Organism: Paenibacillus sp. MSJ-34; assembly: GCF_018918005.1. Classification (GTDB taxonomy): domain Bacteria; phylum Bacillota; class Bacilli; order Paenibacillales; family Paenibacillaceae; genus MSJ-34. The sequence continues at coordinate 74,371 of NZ_JAHLPR010000031.1, forward strand.
CTGCTTGCCAACAATATCGGATTGCTGTGGACGAGCGTGAAGGCGACGCCCATGGAGGATTTGAGCGTGCTGTCCGCATGGCTCGGCATCATTGCGTTTACCTTCCAAATCTATTTCGATTTCAGCGGGTATTCGGATATGGCGCGCGGACTCGGCAAAATGTTCGGCTTCGATTTTATGAAAAATTTCAACTACCCTTATCTATCGAAAAGCGTGACGGAATTTTGGCGCAGATGGCATATCTCCTTAGGCTCCTGGTTTCGGGAGTATGTCTATATTCCGCTAGGCGGCAATCGGTCGGGCTTGCCGAAGCAACTGCGCAATCTGTTCGTGGTGTGGCTGGCGACCGGCTTATGGCATGGGGCGAGCTGGAATTTTATCGTATGGGGCTTGTATTTCGGTTTCTTCGTTACGGTCGAGAAGCTGTTTCTATTGAAATGGCTGCAACAGCGGTCCGGCATCGCAGGACATATCTATACGCTGCTCATCGTCATCGTCGGATGGGTATTGTTCGAATTTGAAAATATGGCTGCCGCTTTGCAATTTATCGGAACGATGTTCGGTTTCGGCGCGCACGGAATTGCGGATAATATGGCGCTCTATTCCTTGTCAACGAATCTCGTATTGTTGGTCGTGTTGGCGTTGTGTGCAACTCCGCTTCCCCGGAAGGCTTTATCGCATCTCAGGGAAAGAAGCAGGATGGCAGGCGCGATGGCCGTCCCGGCTATTTATTTCGTATTAATGATGCTGTCGACGGCTTATTTGGTCAATGAAACATACAATCCTTTCTTATACTTTCGATTTTGAAGGAGGGGGCGGCCTTGAATCGGCACGACAACATATATAAACATATGATGGCCATCCTGTTATTGCTGTTTATAAGCATCATCGCGATCCTTAATCTTATAGCTCCCGCCAAAGTATTCTCGGAATCGGAGAATCGGAATTTAGAGCAGATGCCGGAGTTTTCGCTGGACAGTTTGCTGTCGGGAAAGTTTACTTCCAATTCCGAGAAGTATGTGTCCGATCAATTTGCTTTCCGAGACGTTTGGATCGGCGTAAAATCCGATACGGATCGAGCGATGGGGAAAAAGGAGAGCAACGGCGTTTATTTGGGCAAGGACGGATATCTTATTCAACAATTCACTCCGCCTGCAAACGGGGATCTGGAAGCCAGGATCGAGGCCATCCATGCGTTTGACGACGCCACGCCTGCCCTGCATAAATATGTGATGCTTGTGCCCACGGCTGTGACGGTGCTTAAGGAGAAACTCCCGGCCTATGCCCCTGACGGGGACGAACTTGCGTATTTGGATGAGGTCCGGCAAGCGCTCCCCGGCGATATCGGTTTTGTAGATGTGTATCCCGCGCTGTATGACGGGCGGGAGCAAGCGCTGTATTATCGAACCGACCATCATTGGACGACCGCAGGCGCCTATTATGCATATCGGGAGTTATGCAAGCAAATGGGAATTGCCCCGAAAGGGGAGGAAGATTTCAACGTTCGGCAGGTCACGGATGATTTCTATGGGTCGCTCTATTCGAAGAGCGGGTTCCGACATATACAGCCCGACCGCATCGAGCTTTATTTGCCCAAGGATGAAGGGAAGATTGCGGTAGAGTACGCCGACGAAGGGCGAACCTCGGATTCCTTGTATGAGATGGCGAATCTTGACAAGAAGGATAAGTATACGGTGTTCCTTAACGGCAATCATGGGCTTGTGAAGATAAAGACGAACCGTTCGGATGGGAAAAAGCTGCTCGTGGTCAAAGATTCGTATGCCAATAGCCTGATTCCTTTTTTAACGGAACATTTCGGCGAAATTTATGTGGTGGACCTGCGGTATTACGAAGAAAACTTGGCGGCTCTTGTGCAAGAACATGAAATCCGCGACATGCTGCTGCTTTACAATATCAATACGTTCTTTGAAGATCCATCTATTATGAACTTATCGGAGTTGATCGAATGAAACAATATAATAGGAAGCTTGCAGCCGCTCTCGTTGCGTTTGCCTTGGCGATCGGCCTTTTGGCCGGGTGTTCCGGCAAGGGGGACGGGGATGCGGATAAACTGTCGGCCGCCGATGTAGGGGAACGGATCGGGCAGGCGGTGAGCTTGGACGGTATGAAACAAGGGGATGCGAAGAAACTGCAAAAGCTGTACCATATCGATGCGGGGGACGTGGAGGACTTCGTTCTTTATACGGCGACATCGAATGTGAAAGCGGACGAATTGGCAGTAATCAAAATAAAAGACGAGAATCAAGCCGAAAGCGTCAAAGCGAAAATATTGCAAAGAATCGATGCGCAAACGGTCAAATTTAAAGATTATCGCCCGGAAGAGTATTTTCTCATCGAGAAGCATGTTTTAAAGACGAAAGGCCCGTTTATTCTGTTCGCCGTCTCCCAAGTAGCCGATCGGATGGAACGCGCGTTTGACGAGGCATTTTCATTATAGTTGTTTGATATCCTCTGTCCGAAACGACAGAGGTTTTTTGCGCAGTTTAGTAACGTTTTCTCCGCATAGGGTTGTATAGGTTTTGTATAGGTTGGATTGCTACACTATATCGTAGGGGAGTGTTGAATTTTGGCAGATGATGTCGTTCCGAACTATATTTTGGAGAGGAGGGATTTGACTTCTCATTATGAGTATGTAGACGAGACGCAGTGTAAGGTGAAGTGCGGCATCATTGTCGAAAGACGGTCGGAATGACAACGTTTACGCCAGAAGAGACCCCATTATGTTTTCATATCGAATCCTCCTGCAAATGTATGAAACAGGCAGGTGGATCTCTCTGAGGGAAACCTGTTCCATCTGCTCTCCAACTGGTTCTGCAAATGCCGGGAGGTACGAAAGAACAGGAGGATGAGAGAGCGTGTTTACACGAAGCAGTAAGTTGTATTGGAAGAAGCAGCTTATGGTCTTGCTCGCGTTCGTTGTCGTAGCGGGCGGGTTCCCTGCTGTATTCGCGCCGCAGGTAGCGGAAGCGGCTGAGACGGACCCTATCAAGTGGTTGACGTACAAGTTCGATATTAATGATTTTTCGGAAAAATCTCAGCAGGAACTATTTCAGTTAAATGGGCAAGCGGCATTTTCGGATGGAAGGTTGATTGTGAACCCGGGAGCTCCATTAAACAAGCATATTCCTGGAAGCGCATTTAACAAACAATCTTTTCAACCGCATGAAGAATTTTCGTTTAGTACCGGATTTTCCTTTGTATTTAACGGTAATCCGGGGAAGTCTGCCGATGGAATGACCTTTGCGATTGTGACTGATCTAGAAGGTTTGGGTGACACTGGTGGAGGTATGGGAATACAAGGGGTAGCACCAAGTTTTTCCCTAAAATTTGATACCTATAAAAATGGAGATCCTTATTTTGATCCGTCGTACAACTATATAGGAATTGCAATTGATGGAGACATAACAAATACGAATCCGTTATGGTATAAAGACCTCAACGCTGCTGATATGAGAGATGATTCCGGCAACCCTAAGATTGTTCTGGCAAACGGTAAGACATATTATGCCTGGATCGATTACGACGGTGCATCCAGCAATGTAAAGGTGTACTTGAATGATTTAGCGAGCAAACCAGACGAACCTTTAATCAATGCTGAAAATATCAACCTGAAGGATATTTTTAATGATGCGAATGCCATTTATACGGGTTTCACTGGCGTAGGCTACAATGAATCGCATGAAATTTTAAGCTGGTATTTTGTTAACGACTTTGCGCCGATTGGCGATCTGGACGACACCAGCGGGTACCAACAAGCCCCTTCAACTCTGGAATTGGAAGTTGGAACTGCAAGCCAAGGTGCTTATCCAATTGTGATTACCGCAAAAAACGCTGACGGAAATCCTGCCGCAGATGTGCCAATCACAATAACAGGTTCGCAAAATGGCACTTGGAAAGATGCGGATGGTAATCCGATCACAGACTGGTCTGCGGTGACAACAGACAGTAATGGACAAGTTATAGTTTATTACATTCCTGGCAACGTTTTTGATCCAAGTGATTTAAGAGCAACGGCGGTTGGCGGTGCGATTGCGACCGGAACGATCTCTGCTTTTCCGTCAGCACCAGGTGGGGTAATAGACAAACAACCGGTATTGTGGTTGAAGGCGGATGACGGTGCGACAGAGGATTCTGGAAAATTAAAAGCTTGGAATGACCAATCGGAAAATCCTGTGGAGTTTACTCTTGATGTGCCGGTTGGACAAGAAGCGAGAACACCCAAGTATAATGCGAACGGGGTAAACTTCAACCCAAGTGTGACTTTTAGCAATCCTACTAGCGCTAATCATTATGGAACCTCAGCTAAATTAGTTGGAGATAAGCAGATTACTTTCCAGTCTGGATACGCTGTTTATAAGCCGAATGGTGGAGCACTCGTTGGTTCAACTGAAATACAGGATTACGGTGCTATCATTTTAGGCAGCTATGGCGCTAATTTCGCCGTAGGGACTGGAAAAACGGGTAATTACCGTTATATCCCAGGAGCAAGCAATGCGCGATACCAACTTGTACAGTATGAGATTGAGGATACAATTACTCATACAGGTAAAATTGATGGTAAGCCAGTAACATTAACGAGAAATGATCAGAGTTTTGGACCAATAAAAATTACACCTGTTGTTGGAGCCACTGCTGGTACCAAAGATCTTAACTGGGGAGGTTTAAACGGCGAAGTAGCAGAAATCATTTTATTTGATGGGATGACCACTTCAGACGCAGCAAAAATCGAAACATATTTAGCTGTAAAATATGGCATTACCCTGAATGATGGCAATAGTGATTATGTTGCTACCAGCGACGTAACAGTATGGGATGCTACTAAAAACTCAGGATACAAAAATAATATTGCTGGCATTGGTCTTGACACGATCGAAGGTCTCCATCAAAAGCAGAGCCGCAGTATAAACACTGGCACGCAGATTGTCATCAGCTCAGGTCAATTAACGGAAACTAATGAACCTGACGGTTCAGAGTTGGCTGACGGACAGTACCTAATATGGGGCGATAATGGAGACCCTCTTGTTTTTGACAAGCAAATCGGTATAACGAATGAATACCGTGCGCAACGTGTATGGAAGGTACAGAATACTGGCGGAGTCGGTCTGGTACAAGTCGCAATCCCGGTAAGTGCTATTCCGGCTGGGAAAAAGTTGATTGTGAGTGACAGCGATACCGATTTTACTACTGCTATAGGTTACGAACTAGAAGTTAAAGATCTTAACGGTGTTCCGCACTACGTTGCGACGGTACAGGAAGGTTTGGCAGATGAACAGTTCTTCACTTATGGGGTGCAGGCGCCAACGCCTCAAACCGTGACTCTTGAAGAAGTTGCGAATGACGGAGGAAATGAGATCATTCTAACTTTCGATCAAGAAATTGCGGATGGCGTAACAACAGAAGGTTTTGCGGTTACAGTTGGCGATGCGCTAGAACCTGTTGAAATTAGCGAGATTGTCGTGGAAGGCAATAAGGTGAAGTTGAAACTGTCGAAAGAGCTTCGTCCAGATGATACTTTGAGGCTGAAGTATGAAAAACCGACGGATGGCAACTTAAAAGGGACGAATGGCGCTTTTGTTCTTGATTTTGACAGGAAAGTTGACAACAATCTTATCGCGTTTCCATCTTTAGAGATTACCGAACCAAGCGGCGATACCGTCTATATCAAGAACCCAGAGATCAAAGGAACGGCAGACAAAGAAGCCAAGGTTGAGGTAACCATTAAGAAAGAAGATGGCACTGTCATTGGCCCGGTAGAGGTTGAGGTAGCCGAAGACGGCACCTGGAGCTTCATACCTTCCGAAGACTTGTCCGATGGAAAGTACACAATCGAAGTGACGGCGGAGAAAGACGGCAAAGAATCGAAAGAGTCGAAAGACATTACCGTAGATACCTCGAAGCCTAGCTTGCAGATCACCGACCCAATCGGCGATATAGTGTATGAAGCCAACCCAGAGATCAAAGGAACGGCAGACAAAGAAGCCAAGGTTGAGGTAACCATTAAGAAAGAAGATGGCACTGTCATTGGCCCGGTAGAGGTTGAGGTAGCCGAAGACGGCACCTGGAGCTTCATACCTTCCGAAGACTTGTCCGATGGAAAGTACACGATCGAAGTAACGGCGGAGAAAAACGGCAAAGTATCGAAAGAGTCGAAAGACATTACCGTAGATACGACGAACGTTGTTGACAAAACCGTTCTGAAACAGAAAGCGAAAGAAATCAGCGGCAAGATCACCGCCGGCGAATTTATCGAGTCCGAATACACTCAAGCCAGCTGGACAAACCTTGCTAACGCGCTTGAGGCAGCGGAAAGCGTACTGCGCGATCCGAACGCAACGCAAGATCAGGTAAATCAGGCTTTGACAGCTCTCGACGAGGCTGAGAAGAATCTGGTGAAAGTAGGCGGGGAACTGGATGGACTGACGCTTGTTGGACTGATCGAAGACGGTCAGGAGAAGCCGGTCAATCTGACTCCGGAGTTCGACCCGATCCAATACAAAAACTACTATGGAACGGTAACGAACGACGTATATGGCATTAACCTGAATCCAACGGCGAAATATCCGAACGAGACTCAGGTGAAAGTATACGTTAACGGTAAGGAGTACTTTGCCGATGAATGGAATAACCTTCCATTGGTAGAAGGCAAGAAAAACGAGATCAAGGTAGTCGTCTACGACAAAACCGGCAAACCGATCAACGAATACACCATTGAAATCGTTCGCGAAGGCGCCGCAACAGCCAACAACAAGCTGGCATCGTTGGTACCATCCGTAGGAAGCCTGTACCCGGCTTTCGATCCGAACCGGGATTCCTACACGATGAGCGTATCGAACAGCGTGTATCGGATTCAATTCACGCCAACGGCGCTCGATCCGGACGCTACCATTCAGATTCGCGTAAATGGCGGCGAATGGAAAGAAGTTCCTAGCGGCGAACTCAGCGACTATCTGGCGCTGAATGTCGGCACGAATACCATTGTCGTTCGAGTTACGGATCAAGACGGCACGTTCAAAGACTATACGGTAACGGTCACCAGAGCGTCCGGCAGCATCGGCGGCGGCAGCAGTTCCGGCAGCACCGACAGCGGTACGACGACACCGTCCACGTCGGGGAACAACGTAAAACCGGGAGACATTGTATCGACTGTCGACGGTTCGAAAGTTCCATTCGCAACGGGTACCGTCACGCAAACGGGAGACCGTACGCAAACGACGGTTACGATCGATCGGGACAAGCTGTCCGGCATTCTCGCGAACGGTAAGGGACAGAAGCTGGGCATCGGCGTACCGGGCGACGTCGACGTCGAAGTTCGAGGCTTGACGGCCGAAGACCTGAAGAAACTTGCCGACACCGGCTCCAGCCTGGATATCGAAAACTTGCTGGCGATTTATCCGGTTCCTGCCGGACAACTCGATTTGAATGCGATTAGCAAACAATTCGGCAAAGCGCCGCTCGGCGACATTGCCGCAAACATCAAGATTACACGTTCTGCGGACGATCTGGCTAAGCTTGCCCGCGAGAAGGCGGAGAAAGCCGGCTATGAACTGCTCGTTCATCCGGTCGATCTCGATTTAACCTTTACGCATGACGGACAAACGAACAGAGCGGGACTATTGAACGGTTATGCCGTGAAATATATCGCCTTGCCGGAAGGCGTCGATCCGAACCGCATTACGACGGGCGTCATTGTGAACCCGGACGGAACCGTGTTCCACGTTCCGACGGTCGTGACGAAAATCAACAACCGTTACTTCGCGAAGATCAACGATCTGCGCAGCAGCGGAACTTATTCCGTCATCTGGAATCCGAAAGATTTCAACGACGTGAAGAACCACTGGGCGAAAGCAAGCGCGAACGACATCGCGGCGCGTCTGGTCATTGAAGGCACAGGCAACAACAACTTTACGCCGGACCGCGATATTAACCGTTCCGAGTTTGCGGTGTTTATCGTCAAAGGATTGGGGTTAATGCGCCAGGACGTGAAGCAAAACGTATTCCACGACGTTTCGTCGTCGGCATGGTACCATGCGGCGGTAACGATTGCCAATGAATTCGGCATCGTGCTTGGCTATGACGACGGCGCGTTCCATGGCGAGCGGTATATTACGAGAGAGCAAGGCATGGCGATGATTGCGCGCGGCTACAAGCTGATCCGTCCGGAAGCGTCGATGAGCGAAGGACAGGTGAACGCAGTGCTTTCCACGTTCGGGGATGCGAATCAAATCGCGCCTTGGGCGAAGGAAGCGGTCGCTTTGCTGATCTCCGAAGGCATTACCGAAGGCAAGAGCGGACAGTTGTTGAAACCGCAGGATCGAATGACGCGTGCGGAAGCCGCAGCATTGATTCAAAGAATGTTGAAAACGACTGAACTGATCGATTAATTGAGAAACAGCCGCTGTCGAGCGCCTCAAGCCGATGGCGGCTGTTTTCCCCTAATATGGGACAAAAGTCGGTCGACAACATGCGACAAACAAAGGTAAACTTAACCATGTTTCTAAAGCACCGAAAGGAATGAGGATTTTCATGAGAGCCATACTCGTTGACGATGAGCAGCTTGCTCTTGAACGGCTCAAGCTATTATTGGAACGCGACATGAATGGCGTGGAAGTTGTTGAGTTATGCTCGAATTCATTCAAGGCGTTTGAGATGGTGGATAAACATCGCCCTGATGTCGTATTTCTCGATATCCATATGCCCGAGCTCGATGGTCTGAAGTTGGGAGAGCGGCTGCAGGCGATCATACCCGATATGGAGATCGTATTTGTAACCGGTTACGACCACTACGCCGTGCAAGCTTTTGAACTATACGCTTTGGATTACATTATGAAGCCTGTAGAACCCGAGCGTTTGCGGCGAACGGTAGAACGTTTGCAAGGAAAGTTAAAGGGGAAAAATAACAATCGCAGCAAGGAAGCGTCAACGCCGTTTATTTTCTGCTTCAATAAGATAAGGTATCAGCTTCCCGGCGAGGAGCCGCAAACCATCAAATGGCGCACAAGCAAAGCGCAGGAACTGTTCGCCTATTTGCTGCATCACCGGGATCGAACGATCGACAGAAGCACGCTGATCGAGCTTTTATGGCCGGATTTCGAGGTATCGAGGGCGTCGCAGCAGCTGTATACGACGATTTATCATATTCGGCAAACTTTGCAAAAATCGGATTGGATACGGTATCGATCAGCAGCGGGGATTTGGGGGCCGGATACTGCCTGACAATCGGGAACGCGCGAGTGGATGCGGAGGAATGGGAGAACCGCCTGAAACAATTGGGCGATCCGAAACTCGAGCATATTGAAGAGCACGAGCGCGTTGTTGAGCTGTGTGAAGGCCATTATTTGGGAGAGTACGAGTATTTATGGGCCGAACACGAACGGGAGCGGCTCCGGCTGTTATGGTTGAGCCATGCGAGAAGCTTAGGCAAGCTATATATGGAACACGGCATGACGCAAGCGGCTATTCGGGTGAACAAGCTGATTCAACAACGGCTTCCCGACGAGGATGAGACTTATCTTACCCTGATGAAGCTATACGACGGCTTGGGGGACAGAGGAGGGGTCGAAGAACAGCATTGGTTGCTTTCATCCAGAATGGAGAGGGAGTTGGATTGATATTAGCATTTGCAAAATAAAAACGATGATCATATAAAAAAACGCTTTCATTTTTTCCAATAATAGGTTATGATCGATATAAATCAACCCAGAGAGACGCTCTACGGCAATGATCTACCAACGATAGACGCATTTCCGCGATGGGGACATCAATAGAATCGGTATACCGATGAGAGGAAGAAGAACTTGCGGATTGCGGGCGCGGTTCTTCTTTTTGCTTGGATCGTTTCCGCGGGCATTTGGCGATGTATAGAGGATAAAAGTGACTTCGACGATGCGGCATGCCATTCTCCGGATCAAAAGCCGCGAGCGAGAATTCCTTTTTCTATATTCGAAAGGCTGTCATTTTTATCCTAAAAGTTTAAGCGGTTAAACTTATGGCCGTTTAAGGAAAGGAGGGCAGTGCGGATTATTTCGTTAAAAAAGTTTAATTAAAAGTCCAGCGGTAAGATGTCAAGCCCCTGATTCATGAGAATTGGAAATTTACTTTAAGGAACAGGTCAATGAGTCAGGAAAAAAGACAACACCAAACTAAACCCAGTTCAAAAATCGAGT